>NZ_JBIVXA010000021.1:32000-181983 GCF_044768965.1 Streptomyces sp. NPDC090798 | reverse complement strand
CAGCAGATCAGTTAGAGCCACACTCAGCGCCCCTGGGTGGGTGAACCATACGAAGGGCTCACCGCGTCCCGCAGAACAACGTAGGGATCAGTTAGTCGCTGTCGGTGCTCAGCCGGCGCAGCAGTGCGGGCAGGGCGGTGCCGATCGGCCCTCGTACGACCTCGTCGGCCCGGTCGTCGTACGGCGTCGGCTCGGCGTTGACGATGACCAGCCGTGCTCCGTGATCGGCGGCGACACCGGCGAGCCCGGCGGCGGGCTGCACCTGCAGACTGCTCCCGACGGCGATGAACACCTGGCACGCCTTGGTGATGGCGACCGCCTCGCCGAGGACCACCGGGTCGAGCCGCTCGCCGAACATCACGGTCGCCGACTTGAGGATGCCGCCGCACTCCAGGCACGGCGGATCGTCCTCGCCGGCCTCGACGCGGGCGAGCGCGTCCTCCATCGGGCCCCGCTCGTGGCACTTGGTGCACACAAAACTCCGCGCGGTCCCGTGCAGTTCGAGGACCTTGCGTGCGGGCATGCCGGCGAGCTGGTGCAGTCCGTCCACGTTCTGGGTGATCACCCGTACGGGCACGCCGGTCCGCTCCAGGTCGGCCACGGCCCGGTGCGCGGCGTTCGGCTCGGCTTGGAGGGCGCGGTTCTTGCGTCGCATCTGCCAGGACTGCCGCCGGATCTCCGGATCGCCCATGTAGTACTCGTACGTGACGAGCTTCTCGGCCTCGGGATTGCGCCGCCACAGCCCGTTCGGCCCGCGATAATCGGGGATTCCGGAATCGGTGGAAATACCTGCGCCACTGAGGATGGCTACTAGAGGGCTGCCCATGGGCCGAGAGTAGGACGCCTGCCTGGCCAGAGCGAGTGGATATCGGGGCCTGCCCCTCGCGCGTCGGCTGCGCTGGTCGGCTGAGGTCCATGTCCCGCACGGGCGTCGGCTGTCTCCCGGGAGAGGAAGCGGCTGAGCCGCTCTCACGCGATTCCCGTTCGGTCAGGCGGTAAAGGACGGCCAGTCGCACGGCACGGGACCGACGGGTGGATCATGGGGAGGTGACGAAGCGGACCGAGAAGGCAGCGCCGGTGGAACAACCAGGGCCTGCGCTGGAGCTCTCCGCCTACAAACAGGCTCTGCGCGACCGATTTCTCGCGGCCCCCGTGGTACCCGCGCCCGAACCCTGGCGGCCCGTCTTCGAGTACGAGTACGGCGTCCCTGTCGGCGGACTCCTCGGGATCGGCTTCGCGTCGCACCCCGATAGCGGCCACGACCTGGTGATGGTCGTCTCGCGCGATGGTCACGGACTCTTCGACGCGGTCACGGGGGAGAAGATCGCCCGGGACCGCGACCCGGATCCCGAGGACAGCACTCCCGAGGAAACCGCCGATCTGTCGTGCCCCGGGTTGGGGCCGGTTGCCGGCAACAGGGTGCGTATCGCCGGGCTCTTCGGGGGTGGACTGCACACCACCACCGCGGACAGTTGGACTCTGGAGGTCGCCTCCCCGGCCTGGCCCGACGAGCGTGTCCTGCTCTCCCGTGACGGCGGAATGCCCCACTCGGGTCCACACGGAGAGCGATGGTGGCACCTCTTCCACTCCTACTACTCCGAGCTTCGAGCCTTCGGTTTCTCGCCCTCCGGGCAGACCCTCGCCATCGCGACGAGCAGCGATCTGTCCCTGTGGACACGCGGGGCGGACCATAGCCACAGCAGCAGCGCTGAGGCCTGACCGAGCCGGACTGAACCTTGTCGCGAGCGTTGCTCCCCGGCAGGTGAGTCCGAGCCAGCGGACTAATGTTTGTCCACCCGGTGGCCGTTCTCCAGCTCCGCGGTTCCGCCGCCCTCCGTCAGCACGTCCAGCGCGGCGAGGACCCGGCGGCCGAGTGCGCCCGGCAGATACTCGGCCAGCTCCTCCCGCGGCACCAGCCGCCACGACAGCAGTTCCTCCTCCTGCAACCGGATCGCCTTGAGCTCCCGCTCGCCGAGGACTCCGCCGTCGTACAGGTAGGCGACCAGCGGGGGCCGCGCCGTCCCGTGCACCCAGTCGACCGCGAGCAGCGGGCCGAGTTCGATGTCGAGCCCGATCTCCTCGGCGGTCTCGCGGCGCGCGCCCTGGCGCGGGGTCTCCCCGTCGTCCGACTCGACGGTGCCACCCGGAAGGGCCCAGCCCTCGCGGTAGTTCGGCTCGACGAGCAGCACCCGGCCGTCACCGTCGCGGAAGAGCGCGGCGGCACCGGCGAGGACACGGGGGAGGCCCGCGATGTACGCGGCGAAGTCTGGAGTGGTCATCCCCGAAGCGTAACTAGCCTGCGCAGCCGTTCCCCAAACGTGCCGCCCGGCTCGGCGAAGCGGCAGTTCGGGGCGAACCGGGGTACCTCTTCCAACGCCAGCCGTACGTACGAGACTTCGAGGGCGCCGACGAGGCCCCCGCCCTCCGCCGGACAGGCCTCAGGACAAGCCCTGGACGTCGAGACCCGCACCGGACGGGTCCTGGGTCTCCGGGGTCCCGCCCTCCGTCTCCGTCAGTGCGAGCGTCCGCGTGGCCAGCTCACTGATCCGTACGCCGTCGAAGCCGAACACCGCGCTGCGTACGGTGTCCTCCAGCGGGTCCTTCCACTGCGTGGGAATGGCCGCGGCCCCGCACAGGACCCCGGCCACCGAGCCCGCCGTCGCGCCGTTCGAGTCGGTGTCCAGGCCGCCGCGGACGGTGAGTGCGATGGTCCGGGTGAAGTCGCCGTCGCCGTACAGCAGCCCGGCCGTGAGGACGGCGGCGTTCGGGATCGTGTGGATCCAGCCGAGCCCCGCGGTCTCCTCGGACACCGTGGTGAGCGTGTCCTCCCAGGTCATCCGGGTCTCGTGGAGCGTGAGCACCCGTCGTACGGTGCGGGCGAGGCGACTGCTCGCGGGAATGACGGTCAGTGCCGTGTCCAGTGCGTGGCGGACCGTGGGCGCGGTGAACGCGGCCGAGACGAGCGCCGCCGCCCACATCGCCCCGTACACGCCGTTGCCGGTGTGGGACAGCACGGCGTCCCGACGGGCGAGGGAGGCCGCCCGGCGCGGCGTACCCGGGCTGGTCCAGCCGTAGACATCGGCGCGGATCAGGGCGCCGATCCACTCCTGGTAGGGGTTGTCGTACGTCGCCGTCAGCGGCGGTTTGATGCCGTTGGCGAGGTTGCGGTACGCGGCCCGCTCCGCCGTGAACGTCTGCAGATACGGCAGCCGCAGCAGCCACAGGTCACCGACCTGCTCGGTGCTGAAACCGAAGCCGTGCGTCTCCAGCAGGTGCAGGCCCAGGATCGCGTAGTCGACGTCGTCGTCACGGCAGCTGCCGTGGATGCGGCCGCGCACGCATCGCCGCCACTCGGGCCGCAGCTCGAACTCGTCGCCGTCGCCGGCGGCGGGCTCGGGGAGGTAGTCGGTGAGCGGCAGGGCGGCGGCCCGGCGCAGATAGCGGTCGATACGGTCCCGCGTCCAGTGGTCGCCCTGCTCGACCGGCTTGCCGAGCATGTTGCCCGCGATCCGGCCCAGCCAGCCCCCGAGGATGCGGTCCGCGAGCTCAGTGCCCACAGGGGTCATAGCTCCGGTTTACCCAATTCCGGGCAAGAGCGTGCGGTGTTCCACGGTCCGGTCGGAGCATGACGGCGGGGGCGTCCTCCGGTTAAGGTCGCAGCGGCGCGACTGCCTTGACGTGTGCGAGGCCGGAAAGCAAGGGGAATGCAAGGTGGCGGACTCTGCTGTGAAGACGACACGTGCGGGCACCGGGCGTGTCCCGCGCGTGCTGATCGCCGCGGACAAGTTCAAGGGGTCGCTGACCGCCGTGCAGGTCGCGGAGCGCGTCATGGCCGGGCTGCGCCGCGTCGTGCCGGGTGTCGAGGTCGAGGCGCTGCCCGTGGCCGACGGCGGCGACGGGACCGTGGACGCGGCGGTCGCGGCCGGGTTCGAACGGCGGGAGGTGCGGGTCGCCGGCCCGCTGGGCGACGAGCTCACCGCCGCCTTCGCGCTGCGTGGCGACACCGCCGTGGTGGAGATGGCGGAGGCGAGCGGATTGCAGCGGCTGCCCGCCGGGGTGTTCGCGCCGCTGAGGTCGTCCACGTACGGGTCCGGCGAGCTCCTGCGGGCCGCGCTGGACGCCGGGGCCCGGACCATCGTGTTCGGCGTGGGCGGGAGCGCGACGACGGACGGCGGGGCGGGGATGCTGTCCGCGCTCGGGGCGCGGTTCGTGGACGCGGAGGGGGAGCCGGTGGCTCCCGGCGGTGCGGCGCTGAGTGACGTGGCGACCGCGGACCTGTCCGGCCTGGACCCCCGCCTGGCCTCCGTGGACTTCGTCCTCGCCAGCGACGTGGACAACCCGCTCACCGGGCCGAAGGGCGCGCCGGCCGTGTACGGCCCCCAGAAGGGGGCGAGCCCCGACGACGTGGAGATCCTGGACGCGGCCCTCGGGCACTTCGCCGCGGTTCTGGAGAAGTCGATCGGATCCAGGGCCACGGAGTACGCCGCGGCGCCGGGGGCGGGGGCCGCGGGTGGCATCGGCTACGGCGCGCTGGTCCTGGGCGCCCGGTTCCGTCCCGGTATCGAGGTGATGCTCGACGTCCTCGGCTTCGCGCCCGCGCTGGAGAGGGCCACCCTGGTGATCACCGGTGAGGGGTCCCTCGACGAACAGACCCTCCACGGCAAGGCTCCGGCGGGGGTGGCAGCGGCCGCCCGTGCCGCGGGCAAGGAGGTCGTCGCGGTGTGCGGGCGCCTGGCGCTGCGCCCGGAGGCGCTCGGCACGGCCGGCATCCGGCGCGCGTACCCCCTCACTGAGGTCGAGCCCGACATCGCGCGGTGCATCTCCGACGCGGGGCCGATCCTGGAGACGGTGGCCCAGAACATCGCCCGAGACTTCCTGACCTGACCCGTCCCAGGGGACGACGAGGTACGACGAAGGGGCCCGAACCGGTTGTCCGGTTCGGGCCCCTTCGGGCGTGTACGAGGAAAAGCTACGGCAGCTGCGCCGCCCGTGCCTCACGCCGGTTGCCGCGGAAGTTGTTCACCCGCCGAGCCGTGGCGAACAGCGGAATCACCGCACCCATGACGAGCTGCAGCGCACAGCCGGTCTGGAGCAGGAGCTGACCGCCGGGGGCGTCGAAGGCCCAGGCCGCCAGCAGGCCCATGGACAGGACGATCCAGGAGAGCATCGCCACCGCGAGGCGCCCCCGCGGCTTCGGGTACTCCACCCGGCTCACCATCAGCCACGCCGTGCCGAGGATCGCCATCAGCGTCGCCGCGAAGGGAAGCTCCAGGAGCACGATCGAGACCACCGTCAGCGCTCCGAACGGCGACGGCATGCCCTGGAACGTGCCGTCCTTCACCGTGACGCAGGAGAAGCGGGCAAGGCGGAGGACGACCGCGAGCAACACCACGATCGCGCCGAGCGCCGCCACTCTCTGGTGCGCGTCGTCCGCGACCATGCCGTAGACGAGGACGAAGTACGCGGGCGCCAGACCGAAGCTGATCAGGTCCGACAGGTTGTCCAGTTCCGCGCCCATGGGGGAGGAGCGCAGCTTGCGGGCCACAAGGCCGTCGAAGAGGTCGAAGACCGCGGCGCAGAGCATCAGGATGACGGCCGTGGCGGCGCTGTGGCGCGCCATGCCCGACTCCTGGCTGCCGGTGAGGTGCGGGATCAGAATGCCCGTGGTGGTGAAGTACACCGCCATGAAGCCGCACGTGGCGTTGCCGAGGGTGAGGGTGTCCGCTATTGAGAGGCGGAGAGAGAGGGGCATTTCCTCCTCGTCGTCCGCCTCGTCGGCCTCCGGCACCCAGCCGGCCTGAGTCTCAGGATCAATCACGGTCAATTCGAGTCACCCCAGCCACGGTCTTCTGACCGACTTCCACATCGACCTCGACACCCTCGGGGAGGTAGATGTCGACGCGCGAGCCGAAGCGGATGAGACCGATCCGGTCGCCCTGCTCGACCTTCGTACCCTGCGGGATATAGGGAACGATACGGCGGGCGACCGCGCCGGCGATCTGGATCATCTCGATGTCACCGAGTTCGGTGTCGAAATGCCAGACGACGCGTTCGTTGTTCTCGCTCTCCTTGTTGAACGCCGGAACGAACCCACCGGGGATGTGCTCGACCGAGGTCACCGTGCCGGAGAGCGGCGCCCGGTTGACGTGGACGTTCAGAGGGCTCATGAAGATCGCGACGCGGGTGCGTCCGTCCTTCCACGGCATGATGCTCTGCACCACACCGTCGGCGGGCGAGATGACCCGGCCCGGGGCGATCTCGCGCTCGGGGTCGCGGAAGAACCACAGCATGCCCGCCGCGAGCGCGGTGGCGGGTACGGCCACGGCCTTGGCGGCGCCGGAGCGGCGCGCCTTGGCCAGACTGAGTGCTGCGGTGGCAACGGTCGGGAGAAGCCACGGCGATGCTCCGCGCGCGAGGCGGACCCGGCCGCGAGGTGCAGAGGTTTGGCTGTGGGGCATGGATGACCTTCGTAGCGGATGATGCCGCGCTGGAACGGGGGACGGCGGCTTTCCCGGGATCGTACCGGTCGCGGGCCACAACTGGGCAAGCCAGGAAGCCGAGTCGGCGGCCGAAGAGTGTTGACGGGGTGTGATCTTCTTCTCGAAGAAAACACCCCGAACTGGGGCATCCAACCCTGCTTAACCCTGAAGTCGATACTCTTCGAGCAGTCGGCGCCCGATGATCATTTTCTGGATTTCGGCGGTACCTTCGCCGATCAGCAGCATCGGTGCCTCGCGGTAGAGACGCTCGATCTCGTACTCCTTGGAGAAGCCGTAGCCGCCGTGGATCCGGAAGGCGTCCTCGACTACCTCCTTGCAGTATTCGGAGGCGAGGTACTTCGCCATCCCTGCCTCGAGGTCGTTTCGTTCACCGGAGTCCTTTTTGCGGGCCGCGTTCACCATCATTGCATGGGCCGCTTCGACCTTGGTAGCCATCTCGGCCAGCTTGAACTGGATGGCCTGGTGCTGAGCGATCGGCTTGCCGAAAGTGTGACGCTGCTGGGCATAGGAGACACCCAGCTCAAAGGCACGCTGTGCGACACCGCAGCCACGTGCCGCCACGTTGACGCGGCCGACCTCGACTCCGTCCATCATTTGGTAAAACCCTCGACCCGTGGTGCCGCCGAGTACCCGATTGGCCGGAACGCGCAGTCCGTCCATGATGAGCTCGGTCGTGTCGACGCCCTTGTAGCCCATCTTGTCGATCTTCCCGGGAATGGTGAGGCCGGGGCGGACCTCTCCGAAGCCGGGCTCCTTCTCGACCAGGAAGGTCGTCATCGACTTGTGGGGCGCGGTGCCCTCCGGGTGTCCTTCGTCACTTCGTACGAGCACGGCCACCAGGTTCGACGAGCCGCCGTTCGTCAGCCACATCTTCTGACCGTTCAGGACGTACTCGTCGCCGTCCCTGACCGCTTTCGAGGTGATCGCGGAGACGTCCGAGCCGAGAGCCGGCTCCGACATCGAGAACGCGCCGCGCACCTCGCCCAGCGCCATCCGGGGCAGGAAGTGGTCCTTCTGCTCCTGCGTGCCGTGCTGCTTCAGCATGTACGCCACGATGAAGTGCGTGTTGATGATGCCGGAGACCGACATCCAGCCGCGGGCGATCTCCTCGACGCAGAGCGCGTAGGTGAGGAGGGACTCGCCCAGGCCCCCGTACTCCTCGGGGATCATCAGGCCGAACAGGCCCAGCTCCTTGAGGCCGTCGACGATCTGCTGGGGGTACTCGTCGCGGTGCTCCAGCTCGGTCGCGACCGGGATGATCTCCTTGTCCACGAAGTCGCGGACGGTGGAGAGGATCTCCTGCTGGACGTCGGTGAGACCGGCGGTCTGGGCGAGTCGCGCCATGGCTACTTCTCCTGCTGCTTGAGTTCCGGACGGCCGGGCTGCTCGCCCCCGCGCTCCTTGATGTACGTCTCGGTCGGCACCATGACCTTGCGGCGGAACACGCACACCAGCGTGCCGTCCTGCTTGTAGCCCTTGGTCTCGACGTGGACGATCCCGCGGTCGCTCTTCGACTTCGAGGGTGTCTTGTCGAGGACCGTGGTCTCGCCGTAGAGCGTGTCGCCGTGGAAGGTCGGCGCCACGTGCTTCAGCGACTCGATCTCCAGGTTGGCGATCGCCTTCCCGGAGACGTCCGGGACGGACATGCCGAGCAGCAGCGAGTAGATGTAGTTGCCCACGACGACGTTCCTGCCGAAGTCCGTCGTCTTCTCCGCATAGTTCGTGTCCATGTGGAGGGGGTGGTGGTTCATGGTCAGGAGACAGAAGAGGTGGTCGTCGTACTCCGTGACGGTCTTTCCGGGCCAGTGCTTGTAGACCGCACCGACCTCGAACTCCTCGTACGTGCGTCCGAACTGCATGGTGCTCAGGCCTCCGGGGCTTCGAACTTCGACGTGCGCTGCATGCCGGCCGCCCGGCCCTTGCCCGAGATGACGAGGGCCATCTTGCGGCTGGCCTCGTCGATCATCTCGTCGCCGAGCATCGCGGAGCCCTTCTTGCCGCCCGCCTCGGACGTGTAGTACTCGTACGCGTCGAGGATGAGCTCGGCGTGGTCGAAGTCCTCCTGGGAGGGCGAGAAGATCTCGTTGGCCGCGGCGACCTGGTCCGGGTGCAGCACCCACTTGCCGTCGAAGCCCAGGGCGGCGGCGCGCCGGGCGACCTCGCGGTAGCCCTCCTGGTTGCGGATCTGGAGGTAGGGGCCGTCGATCGCCTGGAGGTCGTGCGTACGGGCGGCCATCAGGATGCGCATCAGGATGTAGTGGTACGCGTCCGCCGGGTAGCCCGGCGGCTGCTCGCCCACGACCAGCGACTTCATGTTGATGGAGGCCATGAAGTCGGCCGGGCCGAAGATGATGGTCTCTACACGCGGTGAGGCCCCGGCGATCTCGTCGACGTTGACGAGCCCCTTCGCGTTCTCGATCTGTGCCTCGATGCCGATCTTGCCGACCTCGAAGCCCATCGTCTTCTCGATCTGCGTCAGCAGCAGGTCGAGCGCGACGACCTGCTGGGCGTCCTGGACCTTCGGCAGCATGATGCAGTCGAGGTTCTGCCCCGCGCCCTCGACGACCGTGACGACATCGCGGTACGTCCAGTGCGTCGTCCAGTCGTTCACCCGTACGACCCGCGTCTTGCCGGTCCAGTCGCCCTCGTTCAGGAACTTCACGATGGTGTGCCGCGCGTCGGGCTTGGCGAGCGGGGCGCAGGCGTCCTCCAGGTCCAGGAAGACCTGGTCCGCGGGGAGGCCCTGGGCCTTCTCCAGGAAGCGGGGGTTCGAGCCGGGCACGGCCAGGCAGGAACGCCGCGGGCGAAGGCGGTTGACGGGCGTGGTCATGCGGGGACCTCCAGGGGGTCGAGCTTGTTCGCTTTCCGGATCTCGTCGACGATACGGCCGATGATTCCGGTGATGTCGAAGTCCTTCGGTGTGAATACCGCGGCGACTCCCGCGGCGCGCAGCAGTTCGGCGTCGGCGTTCGGGATGATCCCGCCGGCGATCACCGGGATGTCGGCCGCGCCGGCTTCGCGCAGCCGCTCCAGCACGTCAGGCACCAACTGGGCGTGCGAGCCGGAGAGGATGGACAGGCCGACGCCGTGCACGTCCTCGGCGACGGCCGCGTCCACGATCTGTTCGGGCGTCAGCCGGATGCCCTGGTAGACCACCTCGAACCCGGCGTCGCGGGCTCGCACGGCGATCTGCTCGGCGCCGTTGGAGTGCCCGTCCAGGCCCGGCTTGCCCACCAGGAAGCGGAGCTTGCCGACGCCGAGTTCCCGGGCGGTCTCCTCGACCCTGCGGCGCACCAGCGCCATCGCGGTGCCCTCCTCGGCGGTGACGGCGACGGGCGCGGACGAGACGCCGGTGGGGGCGCGGAACTCGCCGAACACCTCGCGCAGGGCCTCGGACCACTCGCCGGTCGTGACCCCGGCGCGGGCGCACTCCAGGGTGGCTTCCATGAGGTTGTCGGTGCCCTGGGCAGCTTCCTTCAGCCGCTCCAGCGCCTTGCAGGGGCGCGGGTGGTTGAACGGCGGCTGGTAGCGCGTGTCGCGCCACCGCTGGAGCGCGGTGACGACACGGGCCTCGACCGCCGGGTCGACCGTCTGGATCGCCGCGTCCAGGTCGGCGGTGAGCGGGTTCGGCTCGGTCGACTCGAAGATGTTGACGCCGACGATCTTCTCGGTGCCGCCCTCGATCCGGGCCCGGCGCTCGGCGTGCGAGGAGACGAGCTGCGACTTCAGATAGCCCGACTCGACGGCGGCCATCGCCCCGCCCATCTCGTCGATCCGGCCGATCTCGGCGAGCGACTCCTCGACGAGGGCCGCGACCTTCGCCTCGATGACGTGCGAGCCCTCGAAGATGTCCTCGTACTCCAGCAGGTCGCTCTCGTGCGCCAGCACCTGCTGGATGCGCAGCGACCACTGCTGGTCCCAGGGCCGGGGCAGCCCCAGCGCCTCGTTCCAGGCGGGCAGCTGCACGGCACGCGCGCGTGCGTCCTTCGACAGCGTCACGGCCAGCATCTCGAGGACGATCCGCTGGACGTTGTTCTCCGGCTGGGCTTCGGTCAGGCCGAGCGAGTTGACCTGGACGCCGTACCGGAAACGCCGCTGCTTGGGGTCCTGGATGCCGTACCGCTCGCGGGTGACCTGGTCCCAGATCCGCCCGAACGCGCGCATCTTGCACATCTCCTCGATGAAGCGGACACCCGCGTTCACGAAGAAGGAGATACGGGCGACGACGTCACCGAACTTCTCGGCGGGCACCTGCCCCGAGTCGCGGACGGCGTCCAGCACGGCGATGGCCGTCGACATCGCGTACGCGATCTCCTGGACGGGGGTCGCCCCCGCCTCCTGGAGGTGGTACGAGCAGATGTTGATCGGGTTCCACTTGGGGATGTGGGAGACCGTGTACGCGATCATGTCCGTCGTCAGCCGGAGCGAGGGCCCCGGCGGGAAGACATGCGTACCGCGCGACAGGTACTCCTTGACGATGTCGTTCTGCGTCGTCCCCTGGAGCTTGGTGATGTCGGCGCCGTGCTCCTCGGCGACGACCTGGTAGAGCGCCAGCATCCACATGGCGGTGGCGTTGATGGTCATCGAGGTGTTCATCTGCTCCAGGGGGATGTCCTGGAACAGCCGGCGCATGTCACCGAGGTGCGAGACCGGCACCCCGACCCGGCCGACCTCGCCGCGGGCGAGGATGTGGTCGGGGTCGTACCCGGTCTGCGTGGGCAGGTCGAAGGCCACGGAGAGACCCGTCTGCCCCTTGGCGAGGTTGCGCCGGTACAACTCGTTGGACGCCTCGGCGGTGGAATGACCGGCGTAGGTCCGCATGAGCCACGGCCGGTCCTTCTCCCGCCGTCCAGCGGCGTTCTGACGCTCAGTCATCTCGGGACCTCAGACGTTCCGGAAGCGGTTGATGGCGTCGATGTGCTGGGCGCGCTTCTCCTCGTCGCGCACGCCCAGGCCCTCGCGGGGCGCCAGCGCGAGCACGCCGACCTTGCCCTGGTGGAGGTTGCGGTGGACGTCGTACGCGGCCTGCCCGGTCTCCTCCAGGGAGTACACCTTGGAGAGCGTCGGGTGGATCTTGCCCTTGGCGACCAGCCGGTTGGCCTCCCAGGCCTCGCGGTAGTTGGCGAAGTGCGAGCCGATGATGCGCTTCAGGGACATCCACAGGTAGCGGTTGTCGTACTCGTGGTTGTAGCCCGAGGTCGAGGCGCAGGTGACGATGGTGCCGCCCTTGCGGGTGACGTAGACGGAGGCGCCGAAGGTCTCGCGGCCCGGGTGCTCGAAGACGATGTCGACGTCCTCGCCGCCCGTCAGGTCGCGGATGCGCTTCCCGAACCGCTTCCACTCCTTCGGGTCCTGGTTGTGCTCGTCCTTCCAGAACTTGAAGCCCTCGGCGTTGCGGTCGATGATCGCCTCGGCGCCCATCGCCCGGCAGATGTCCGCCTTCTGGTCGCTGCTGACGACGCAGATGGGGTTGGCGCCACCGGCGAGCGCGAACTGCGTGGCGTACGAGCCGAGGCCGCCGCTCGCGCCCCAGATGAGGACGTTGTCGCCCTGCTTCATGCCGGCGCCGTTCCTCGACACCAGCTGGCGGTACGCGGTGGAGTTCACGAGCCCGGGAGCGGCGGCCTCCTCCCAGGACAGGTGGTCGGGCTTGGGCATCAGCTGGTTGGACTTGACGAGGGCTATCTCGGCGAGGCCGCCGAAGTTGGTCTCGAAGCCCCAGATGCGCTGCTCGGGGTCGAGCATCGTGTCGTTGTGCCCGTCGCTGGACTCCAGCTCGACGGACAGGCAGTGCGCGACGACCTCGTCACCGGGCTTCCAGGCGTTGACGCCGGGGCCGGTGCGCAGGACGACGCCCGCGAGGTCGGAACCGATGATGTGGTACGGCAGGTCGTGGCGCTTGGTGAGCTCGCTGAGCCTGCCGTAGCGCTCCAGGAAGCCGAAGGTCGACATCGGCTCGAAGATCGAGGTCCAGACCGAGTTGTAGTTGACGGAGGAGGCCATCACGGCCACCAGGGCCTCGCCCGGGCCGAGCTCCGGCACCGGCACGTCGTCCAGGTGGATCGACTTGCGGGGGTCCTTGTCGCGGGTGGTGAGCCCCGCGAACATCTCCGTCTCGTCCTTGTGCACGGTGATCGCGCGGTACGACTCGGGGAGCGGAAGAGCGGCGAAGTCGGCGGACGTGGCCGTCTGCGACTGAATCGCGTCCAGGATTTCCTTCACGGTGTTGCCTCCGGCGATGAGCGTCTTGAGGGAAGACACTGAGGGTTACGTCGGTGCTGCTGCTGGGACTGAGGGGTGTGCCGTCGGTTCGGCGGAGGGTGGTGGTGCGGTGGCAGCGCCGGGTTTGGCGCAAAAGGTTGCCTGTGACGCAGGCGTCCGGGCGCGCTCGCCGTGGCTTGCGGGGACAGCCGGCGTACGAGTGGTCTCTGCACGCCGGCCGCCCGGACAACATCAACGTATGGCACGCCGTGTCACCGTGCAAGGCACGGAGTGCCATGAGTTTCGCTCAGGTGAAATCTTTACGTAACACGTGAGCGATGATCGATCAGATCGACCGATGATCGATCAAAACGCACTGGTCAGGGGCCGTATGGACGGGCCGGTCCGGGGGCCGTGAGGGCGGGCCGGCGGGCCGCTTCGGAGAACACCTGGTGTCGGTGGCACGGCGTGAGGGTGCGGGCATGGGGACGCGTGCAGGGGTGGGGCTGGGTGAGTCGGCGTTGCAGGGGGCCGGCGCTCATCCCCGGGAACGCCGGACGTCGGGAGCGCCGGGCGTCCGACGGGACGCAGGGCCCCGCGAGTCCCCGCGGGGCCGGAGTGCGTAGTGAGTCTGGGCGGGGCGCCTGTAAGCCTCGGTGGCGGGCCGGGGCGAGGGCTCTGGGGGTTTCCCAGCGGGCACCCCTCCCGGCTGTCACCGGGAGGCGGCGCCGCCATGGGCCGCGTGCTACGACCGCTCGCGCAGCGCCTGCTCGATGGTCCGCATGACCTGGTCCAAGGGCGCGTCGACCCGGGCCACGGTCACCAGAACGTCGCCCTCGGTGAAGGCGGACGCCGGCGCCGTACGGGGCGTGGCCTCCCGCCCGGCCCCGATCCCCGTCCCGAACGTCTTGCGGACGATGGAGAAGGCGTGGTCCAGCTGCGCCTCGACGTCGCCCTGACCACCCGCCCGCAGCCAGCGCCGCAGGACGTGGTTGTGGGCCGTGACCACGGCGGACGCGGCGACCTCCGCGAGCAGCGGATCGTCGTTGGCGTCGTCGTCGTGCGCGTGCTCGTCGAAGTGGCCCAGGAGATAGCGGGTGAAGAGCCGCTCGTAGCGGGCCACGGAGGCGATCTCGGCCTCCCGGAGCGTGGGCACCTCGCGGGTCAGCTTGTAGCGCGAGACGGAGATCTCGGGCTGGGCCGCGTACATCGTCATGACTTCCTTGATGCCGCGGCACACCGTGTCGAGCGGGTGCTCGTGCGCCGGAGCCGCGTTGAGGACCGCCTCCGCACGGATCAGGGTGTCGTCGTGATCGGGGAAGATCGCCTCTTCCTTGGAGCGGAAGTGGCGGAAGAAGGTGCGGCGGGCCACCCCGGCCCGGGCCGCGATCTCGTCGACGGTGGTCGCCTCGTACCCCTTGGTCGCGAACAGCTCCATGGCCGCGGCCGCCAGTTCTCGGCGCATCTTGAGCCGTTGGGCGGCGGCGCGACTGCCCGCCGCGCTCTCCGGAGCGTCCGGCGTGGCTGGCGTACGTGAGGACTTGGCGGGCTGGGACATGACCCGAACGTACTGCATCTGCGCAGGGGAACGCGCATGTCCGGAGAACCCCCCGCCCTCGACGGGCG
This sequence comes from Streptomyces sp. NPDC090798, assembly GCF_044768965.1. Classification (NCBI taxonomy): domain Bacteria; kingdom Bacillati; phylum Actinomycetota; class Actinomycetes; order Kitasatosporales; family Streptomycetaceae; genus Streptomyces; species Streptomyces sp. NPDC090798. The sequence goes on along the minus strand of NZ_JBIVXA010000021.1, from coordinate 167,656 downwards.
GGGGGCCTCCGGCCGGGCCGAGCAGTCCGCCCCAGTCGGCGGTGTCGGGCAGCCGGTCGCCGGGACGCTCAGCGGCGGGCATATTCGCGGAAGCCGCGGCCCGTCTTGCGGCCGAGGCAGCCCGCGGCCACCAGGTGCTCCAGGAGCGGCGCGGGGGCGAGACCCGGGTCGCGGAACTCGCGGTGCAGCACCTTCTCGATGGCGAGCGAGACGTCCAGACCGACGACGTCGAGGAGCTCGAACGGCCCCATCGGGTAGCCGCCGCCCAGCTTCATCGCGGCGTCGATGTCGTCGAGGGTGGCGTAGTGCTCCTGGACCATCTTGATCGCGTTGTTCAGGTACGGGAAGAGCAGCGCGTTCACGATGAAACCGGCCCGGTCCCCGCAGTCCACCGGGTGCTTGCGGATCTTCCCGCACAGCTCGCGGACCGTGGCGTGCACGTCGTCCGTGGTCAGGACGGTCCGGACCACCTCGACCAGCTTCATGGCCGGGGCCGGGTTGAAGAAGTGCATGCCGATCACGTCCTGGGGGCGTGAGGTGGCGCGGGCACAGGCGACGACGGGCAGCGAGGAGGTGGTCGTGGCCAGGATGGCGCCGGGCTTGCAGACCTTGTCGAACACCCCGAACAGCTGCTGCTTGACCTCCAGGTCCTCGGCCACCGCCTCCAGGGCGAGATCGACGTCGGCGAAGGCGTCGTACGAGCCCGCCGGGACGATCAGGTCCAGGGTGCTCGCGGCGGCCTCGGCGGTCATCCGGCCCTTGTCGACCGAGCGGGCCAGCGACTTGCCGATGCGGGCCTTCGCGGCCTGTGCCTTCTCCTCGGTACGGGCGGCGAGGATGACCTCGTACCCGGCCTTCGCGAAGACCTCGGCGATGCCGGACGCCATGGTCCCCGAGCCCGCGACGCCGACGGAGCGGACCGTGCGGCCGGGGACCTCGGGGCCGCCGGAGAGGGGGGTCAGCGCGTCCCGCACGACCGTCGCGCTGCCGGGCGCCTCGTAGGAGTAGAAGCCACGCCCCGACTTGCGGCCGGTCAGGCCTGCCTCGCTGAGCTGCTTGAGGATGGGCGCGGGGGCGTGCAGCCGGTCGCGGGACTCGGCGTACATGGCCTCCAGGACCGTACGCGCGGTGTCGACGCCGATCAGGTCGAGCAGCGCGAGCGGGCCCATGGGCAGCCCGCAGCCGAGCTTCATGGCGGCGTCGATGTCCTCGCGGGAGGCGTACTTGGCCTCGTACATCGCGGCGGCCTGGTTCAGGTAGCCGAACAGCAGCCCGTCGGCGACGAAGCCGGGGCGGTCGCCGACCGCGACGGGCTCCTTGCCGAGATCGAGCGCGAGGTTGGTGACCGCGCTCACGGCCGTGGGCGCGGTCAGCACGGACGACACGACCTCGACCAGCTTCATCGCCGGGGCCGGGTTGAAGAAGTGCAGGCCGAGGACGCGCTCGGGGCGGGCCGAGTCGGCGGCCAGGCGCGTCACCGAGAGGGCGTTGGTGCCGGTCGCCAGGATGGTGTCCGGGCGCACGATGCCGTCCAGCGCGCGGAAGACCTGCTGCTTGATGTCGTACGACTCCGGGGTCACCTCGATGACCAGATCGGCGTCGGCGGCGGCCGAGAGGTCGGTGAAGGCGCGGAAGCGGGCCAGGGCGTCGGCGCGCTCCTGCTCACTGAGGCGCTCGCGTCGCACGGCGCGGGCGGTGGAGGCTTCGAGGGCGGAGACGGCCTGGGCGGCCGCGGCCTCGCTGATGTCGATGCCGATGACGTCGCGGCCGGCTCGGACGAGAACCTCGGCGATGCCGGTGCCCATCGTGCCGAGGCCGACGACGGCAACGGTCTTGAGCGGGGACAGAGGGGTGTCGGACAGGGGAGTTGCCATCGCGGGACTCCAGGAAGAGGGTGACGACTGAGGAGCGCACGCAGGTACGCCCAGGAGGCGCACGGAGTGCGGAGAGTGCGGGTGTTGCCGGGCTGACGAGCGCACACGCCCGGTGCCGTCCAAAGGGGGGTGCCCGCGGGGGCGCACCCAGGGAACGGTGAAGCCGACCGGCCCTGTCCCGGGGCCGTGTCGTACTGAGGTACCTGAGGTACCGAACCGACTGCTCTCACGGTGGCTGCGTCACCAGGCCACCGCAAGCAAGACACGAGTGGGTAACTCGCTCGTCTGAGCTTAACTCGCCGGTAACGAGCGCGCCAGCCCCCGAGTTTGTGATGTACGTCCCGGAGCCAGGGGGGCGCGCCTAGGCTCGGCCTCATGGACGAAGAGTTGCGATCACTCACGGAGCGTCTACGAAACGAGGCGGGGGCTTCTCCGGCGTACGAGCGACTCGCGGCGACCGAGGACCCGGATGTGCTGGCGGCCGCGCTGACCGCGCCTGGACAGCCCTTGTGGGCAAGGGAGTTGGTCGCCTTCCGGCTCGGACTCGCCGGAGACCGACGGGCCTTCGAGGCGCTCGTCCTGCTGCTGAACCACCGCGACCCGCAGCGCTGCGCGTCCGCGGCGCACGCGCTCGCCCGCCTCGGCGATCCGCGCACGGCCCGCGCGGCGGCCGCGCTCGCCACCAACGAACTGCGCGTCGCCTACGCGCTGCATCCCGTACGGCTCCTGGTCGAGCTGCGCGCCCCCGAGGCCGTACCGGCGCTGATCACCACCCTCGGGCGCAGGCTGCGCCCCCACGACCCCTACCGCAGAGTCGCCCTCGCCTGTGTGGAGGGGCTCGGGGCGCTGGGGGACGTACGCGCGAGATCCGTCCTGAACGAGGCGCTCGCCCATCCGGCACTCGCCGAGGCGGCGGTGCACGCGCTGGCCCGACTGCCCGGGTGACACGGCGGGCGGCCGACGGGCCGCCTCCCGCAGCGCCTCGTCGACCGTGCTCACCGTGTCGTCGCGCTCCGGACGCGGCCCTTCGAGCGTAGTCCGTGACGTCCGCACCGGAACGGTCGGAACAGCAAAGATGTTCCCGCGCTTTACCGGCGTCCCTCGGCGCCGGGGCACGTGAGGGTGCGGGCGTACCGGACCTCGGGCACCGCGACACTGTCCACCTCGAACGGCTCCTCGCCACCGTCGGGACCGAACCCGGCCTGTTCGTAGAACCGACGCGCCCCGGTGTTTTCCTTGAGCACCCACAGCAGCATTCGCTCGTGCCCCGCGGCGGTGCAGCGGGCGGTCGATTCCATGAGAAGCGCGCGGCCCACCCCGGCCCCGACCCGCTCGGCGACCAGGTTCACGATCGCGCCGCCGCCCCGTCCGAAACGCTCGCGCCGCCGGGCCGCGTCCTCGGCCACGCTGAGCGCGTCGAGGTACGACCGGGGCATCAGCCCCCGGTACGCGGTCCGCCGGCCGCGGATACGGATCTCGGCCACCCGCTCGCAGTCAGGGAGGACCATCTCCCGGATCAGGACCGGGACCGCGCTCACTCGCCCACTACCGCGTACGCCTCGATCTCCATCAGGAACTCGGGGCGGACCAGCGCGGCGACCTGGACCGCCGACGCGGCCGGGAGGCGGTCCGGGGGTATGTGGGCGTCGCGGGCCGCGCGGACGGCCGGCATGTGGGCCATGTCCGTGACGAAGAAGGTGAGTTTGACGACGTCGTCGAAGGTCGCCCCGGCGGCGGCCAGACAGCGGCGCAGGTTCTCGAACACCTGGCGGGCCTGCGCCGCCGGGTCGCCCGCGCCGACGAGCTTGCCGTCCTCGTCCAGGGCGAGCTGCCCCGAGACCGCCACGAAGCGTCCCGTGCCGAGGACGACATGCGCGTACGCGGCGGCGGGGGCGACCCCGTCGGGGGCGGGAATGCGGGTCAGTTCACTCATGCGTCCATGGTGGACCATGGGTCTGACAACGCCCCCGACGGGCCGTCAAGGCGTGCTCAGCCGCGGTGGCCGAGCAGCCCGTGCAGCGTCGCGCCCGCCGAGGACGCACCGCCCGAGGCGGTGGACAACGCCGCCTTCGTGCTCTGCGGCTCCGGGTCCGGCAGCTTCTTGCACACCGCGTCGGCCACACCGCTGCCGTGCGGCACCTTGCCGTTGGTGAGGTACGTCGCCAGGTACTTGTCCAGGCAGGAGTTCCCGCTCAGCGTGATGCCGTGGTTCCCGCCACCCTGCTCGACCACCAGGCTGGAGCCGCGCAGTAGGTGGTGGACCGTCACGCCGCCCTCGTAGGGAGTGGCCGCGTCGTTCGTGGCCTGGAAGAGCAGCGTCGGCGGCAGCGCCTTGTTGGCGATGTTCACCGGCCGCAGCGTCTTCGTCGGCCAGAACGCGCACGGCGCGTTGTACCAGGCGTTGTTCCAGGCCATGAACGGCGCCTTGCCGTACACCGCCCAGTTGTCCTTGCGCCACTGGTTCCAGTCGCGCGGCCAGGACACGTCACGGCACTGCACCGCGGTGTAGATGCTGTAACCGTTGTCGCCCGAGGCGTCGATGGCGCCGAGGTTCTCGTAGGCCGCGACGAGCGGGGCCGTCTTCTTGTCGTTCGCGTAGGCCGCGAACGCCTCGGCGAGGGAGGGCCAGTAGCCGTTGTAGTAGCCGCCGGGGATGAAGGTGTCCTCCAGTTCGGAGGCGCCCACCTTCTTGCCCGCGGGGTTCTTGGCGAGCGCCCCCCGCATGGCGTACCACTTGGCCTCGACCCTGGCCGGGTCCGTGCCGAGCTTGTAGGTCGCGTTGTGTTTGGCGACCCACGCCATGAACGCCTGATGGCGGTCGTTGAAGGCGTAGTCCTGGCCGATGTTGTCCTCGTACCAGACACCGCTGGGGTCGACGATGGAGTCGAGCACCAGACGGCGTACGCGCTGCGGGTAGAGCTTCGCGTACACGGCGCCGAGGTAGGTGCCGTACGAGTAACCGAAGTAGTTGATCTTCTTGGCGCCGAGCGCGGCGCGGATCGAGTCCATGTCCCGGACCGCGCTCACCGTGTCGATGTACGGCAGCAGGTCGGCGTACTTCTTGCCGCACGCCTTCGCGAAGGCCTTGGCGCGGTCGAGGTTGGCCTTCTCGATCGCGGGGGTGCTGGGCACGGAGTCCGGGCGCACCGGGTTGAAGGACCCGGGCCTGCAGTCCAGGGCGGGCTTGCTGGCGCCCACACCGCGCGGGTCGAAGCCGATGACGTCGTACTGCGCCGCCACCGCCTTCGGCAGCGAGGAAGCGACGAATCCGGCCAGCGAGAGCCCGCTGCCGCCGGGACCGCCCGGGTTCACCAGCAGCGGCCCCTGGTACGTCTTCGCGGTGTGCGGGACGCGTGAGAGGGCGAGGGTGATCTGCCGGCCGTGAGGCTTGGTGTGGTCCAGCGGCACCTTCAGGGACGCGCATTGGAGCGTCGGATAGCTGCTGGTCCCGCACTTCTTCCAGGTGGGTTTCGCGGTGGTGCGGGTGGTGCGCGGTGCGGTCGCGGAACCGGCGCTCGCGTCGGCGGGGATCGACGTGATCATCCCGGCCAGCACGGCGGCCGCCCCGCACAGAGCAGCTGCGCGTTTCTTCACAGAGCCTCCCAAGGACGGAGGATTTTGAGCCGTGCACGCCACGGCCTTCGCCGCATCGTCCCGGAAAGGGGCCCCGGAAGAACTCGTTCTGGAAAGTCTTGACCCAATTGAGCCGTGTGATCCGCTCGGATGCCGTCAGGAACGGGCCGGGCAGCGGTCGTTCGCCGTGGTCAGAGCAGGGTGAGCTGGGTCGGCTCCGGAGTGGCGGGCGCCACCGGCGCGGCGGGCTCGGCGGGCGCGGCGATCCTGCGGGGCATCCCCGCGCGCGTGGGACCGATGCCGTACTCCTGGGCCAGCTCGTGGACCTGACGGGTGATCCGGCGCTGGTACCACTTCGGGGCGTACGCCCCCTCCGCGTACAGCCGCTCGTAACGCCGTACGAGATACGGGTGGTGGTGCTCCAGCCAGGCCATGAACCACTCCCGGGCACCGGGCCGCAGATGCAGCACGAGCGGGGTCACCGAGGTGGCCCCGGAGGCCGCTATCGCCCGCACGGTGGCGCGCAGTTGCGCCGGATTGTCGCCCAGGAAGGGGATCACGGGGGCCATCAGGACCCCGCAGTCGATGCCGTGGTCCGTGAGGGTGCGCACGACGTCCAGGCGGCGCTCCGGGGCCGGGGTGCCCGGTTCGACGGTGCGCCACAGCTGGGAGTCGGTGAAGCCCACGGAGACCGAGATCCCGACGTCGGTGACCTCGGAGGCCTGCTTCAGGAGGTCGAGGTCGCGCAGGATCAGCGTGCCCTTCGTCAGGATCGAGAAGGGGTTCGCGTGGTCGCGCAGGGCCGCGATGATGCCGGGCATCAGCCCGTAGCGGCCCTCGGCCCGCTGGTAGCAGTCGACGTTGGTGCCCATCGCGATGTGCTCGCCCTGCCAGCGGCGTGAGCCGAGCTGGCGGCGCAGCAGCTCCGGAGCGTTGACCTTCACCACGATCTGGGAGTCGAAGTCGAGTCCGGTGTCGAGGTCCAGATAGCTGTGGGTCTTGCGGGCGAAACAGTAGACGCACGCGTGTGTGCAGCCCCGATAGGGGTTGACCGTCCACTCGAAGGGCATGCGCGAGGCCCCCGGTACCCGGTTCACGATCGAGCGGGCCCGGATCTCGTGGAACGTGATACCTCGGAATTCCGGGGTGTCGAACGTACGGGTGGTCACCGCGTCCGCGCCGAACAGCGCGGCGTCCCGGGCGCGGTCCCCGGCGGGGTCCGCTGTGAGGTTGTCCCAGCGCATGACGCCTCCTCGATAGCACTGGCCACAGAATAGAACACATGTTCCCTTGATCGTGCGACCGGTATTCCGGGGCCCCGATTTGGGGGGTCGGGCCGCCTGGTGGTTGGCTTGCCGCACACCCCGAGTCACCAAGTGCTGGAGGAAGTGCAATGGCGCAGGTCGAGGCCACGACGGAGCGGGTCATCGCGGCGGACGCGGAGGCGGTGTTCGACGCCCTGGCCGACTACAGCGGCACGCGCGCGAAGCTGCTGCCCGAGCACTTCAGCGAGTACGAGGTGCGCGAGGGCGGCGACGGCGAGGGCACCCTCGTCCACTGGAAGCTCCAGGCCACCAGCAAGCGCGTGCGCGACTGCCTGCTCGAGGTCACCGAGCCCACCGACGGCGAGCTCGTCGAGAAGGACCGCAACTCCTCCATGGTCACCACCTGGCGGGTCACCCCGGCCGGTGAGGGCAAGTCCCGCGTCGTCGTCACCACCGTCTGGGACGGCGCGGGCGGCATCGGCGGCTTCTTCGAGAAGACCTTCGCGCCCAAGGGCCTCGGCAGGATCTACGACCTGGTGCTGGACAAGCTCGCCACCGAGACGCAGAAGTAGCCGGGGCGCACGCCTCTTTGACGGCCGTACGGCCCAAGAGGCGACTCTCCGGGGCGGGTTGTCGACCTCACCGGTTCGAGTGGATCTCCTCGCGACGCGGCGGTACGCCGTAACTCGTCGCGCTTGCTCACAGTTGTCGCGATAAGCGGGAATTGTGCGGTCGGCGCGACGAGGGGAGCGGTACGTGGGCGGGATCACTCTGGTGCAGGACGAACCGGCTGCCGCGCCCCCACAGCACTTCCCTCCACCGGCCCCTGGGACCGCCCGGCTGAGCCCGCGCCAGGTGCGGCTGGTCTTCTTCGGGCTCATGCTCGCGCTGCTGCTCGCCGCCCTCGACCAGATGATCGTGGCCACCGCGCTCCCGAAGATCGTCGGCGAGCTGCACGGCCTGGGCAGGATGTCCTGGGCGATCACCGCCTATCTGCTCACCTCCACCGTCGGACTCCCCGTCTACGGCAAGCTCGGCGACCTCTTCGGCCGCAAGGGCGTCTTCCAGTTCGCGATCGTCGTCTTCGTGGCCGGTTCGGCGTGCGCCGGACGGGCCCAGAGCATGGACCAGCTGATCGCCTTCCGCGCGATCCAGGGCGTCGGCGCGGGCGGCCTCATGATCGGTGTGCAGGCGATCATCGCGGACATCGTGCCGCCGCGCGAGCGCGGCCGCTTCATGGGCCTGATCGGCGCCGCCTTCGGCCTCGCCTCGGTCGCAGGGCCCCTCCTGGGCGGCTATTTCACCGACCACCTCTCCTGGCGCTGGTGCTTCTACATCAACGTGCCCTTCGGCCTGCTCACCCTGGCCGTCGTCACCGTCGTGCTGAAGCTGCCCAGGCCCCCCGCGCGCGGACGCGTCGACGTACTCGGTGTGCTGCTGCTGGCCGCCGCGTCGACCTGCCTGGTCCTGCTGACCAGCTGGGGCGGCACCGAGTACGCCTGGGGCTCACGGGTCATCATGGGGCTCGGCGCGGGCGCGCTCGTCGCGACCGTTCTCTTCTTCGTCGCCGAGCGCTTCGCCACCGAACCCCTCATCCCGCCGAGGCTGTTCAAGGACGGCGTCTTCAACATCACCGCCCTGGTGGGACTCGTCATCGGCGTCGCCCTCTTCGGAGCGGCCAGCTATCTGCCGACCTTCCTGCAGATGGTCGACGGGGCCAGCGCCACCGAGTCCGGACTGCTGATGCTCCCCATGATGGGCGGCATCGTCGGCGCCTCCGTCGTCTGCGGACAGCTCATCAGCCGCACCGGCCGCTACAAGATCTATCCGGTCCTCGGCAGCGCCCTGTCGGTCCTCGGCATGTGGCTGCTCTCCCGCCTCGAAGTCGACACGCCCCGCCTGCAGTACAGCATCTGGATGGCCATCCTCGGCGTGGGCATCGGCATGGTGATGCCGGTGCTGGTCCTCGCCGTGCAGAACTCCGTGCGCCCCGCCGACCTCGGCACCGCGACCAGCGCCAACAACTACTTCCGGCAGATCGGCGGCAGCGTCGGCGCCGCCATCTTCGGCACGCTGTTCGCCCATCGGCTCTCGGACGCGCTCGCCGACCGCCTGCCCCCGCGCGCGGTCACCGGCCTGCCCGACCCCGAGTCCATCACCCCGCAGCTCGTCCACTCCCTGCCCGAGGCCCTGCGCGACGACTACATCCGCGCCTACGCGGACGCCATGCCGCGGATCTTCCTCTACCTCGTCCCGGTGCTCGTCCTGGGCCTGCTCATCGCCTGCTTCCTCAAGGAGAAACCGCTGGTGTCCCACAACGCCCCCATCGCCGACCCGGAGACCGCGCGGATGAACGCCCCGATCCCGCAGGCCCGTTCGTCCCACGCCGCAGGGATCCCCGTCTGCGGCACCGTGCAGCACCCCGACGGGACCGTCGTGCCGCGCGCGGCGCTCACCCTCATCGACATCGCCGGACAGCAGATCGGGCGGGGCGCCAGCGGCGAGGACGGGCGGTACGCGCTGTCCACGCCCGGATCGGGGTCGTACGTCCTGATCGCCGCGGCCGGCGGCCACCAGCCGCAGGCCGTCTCGGTGACCATCGGCGAGCGGCCCGTGGAACTGGACGTCGTCCTCGGCGGCGCGGGACGCCTCGCCGGGAGCGTGCTGACCGCGGACGGCACCCCCGTGCGCGACGCCACCGTCACGCTCACCAACGTCCACGGGGAAGTCGTGGCCACCACCCGCAGCGGGCGCGAAGGCGGCTATGTCATCACGGAGCTGGTGGCGGGCGAGTACACCCTCGCCGCCAGCGCGCCGGCGTTCCGCCCGGCCGCCCTCCCCGTCAGCGTGCAGGCCTCGCGCGAGACCCGCCAGGACGTCGAACTCGCGGGCGGAGCCGTGCTGCGCGGCACCGTGCGTGCGGGCGGCGGCCGGCCCGTCGAGGACGCGCGGGTGACACTCCTGGACGCCGCGGGCAACGTGGTGGACACGCTCACCACCGGTGCGGACGGGGCGTTCCGGTTCGTCGACCTGTCCTCCGGCGAGTACACCGTCATCGCGGCGGGCTATCCGCCGGTGGCCACCGTGCTGCAAGTGGCCGGTGGGGGGCGCACGGAGCGGGATCTGCAGCTCGGCCACGAAGACTGAACGGCCACCGCGGGAACCTTCGCGGAGGCGGCCGGTGCGCCGGAGCCGCCCCCTGGAAAGGTCAATTCCCGTATTGCCACACATCGCGACGGGCCGCAGCCGTACGGTAGTGAAGGCGGCACAGATCTTGCGGAGCCGTGGGGGAGAAAGGGCCTCGGCCATGGATAGCGGCACAGCAAGTGGCACCGAAGTGGGCGCACCTCTCAGCCGCGGAGCTGGGGACGGCGCGGTGGAGCACACCGAAGCCGGCCGCATCCCGCTGGCCGTGGTCGTCGTCGACCGCGACGGACTGGTCTCGCACTGGAGCACCGGCGCCCGGCGGCAGTTCGGCGTGCCCAAGGAGGAGGCGGTGGGGCGCCCCGCCGTCGACCTGCTTCCCGTCTCCGGCGCGCTCCCCGAAGAGGACGAGATCGCGCCCTACGGGGCGTACGCGGCGTACGACGGATTCGGCCCCGGCCTGGAGTCCTCGCTCGGCGGACGGTTCTCCTACCCGGCCGCCGGACGCGCCCGGCTCACCGTGCCCGAGCGGGACCGCGTGGACGTCCTGTGGTGGGCGTACCCGCTGATCGGCCCCGGACCGGAGCGGCTGCTCGTGCTCGCCGCCGACGCGGACGCGCTGCGCCATGAGGACGAAGAGGTGGCGATCGAGCGCATCGCGCCCGGCTTCGCGCTGCACACCGACTTCCCCGGCGCCGAGGAACTGGCCCGCAGGCTGCCCGAGATCCTGCCCAGCATGAGCGTGGGCGAGGGCGCCCGCATCGTCTCCCAGGTCCTCGAACTGGGCTACCCCGTCCTGGAGTTCAGCCAGAACGACCGGGTGCCGGTGACTCCCGACTGGGGTGTGCCCCGGCGCATCGAACGCAAGGCGCGCCGTGAGTGGGCGGCGCGCGCGGCGGCCACCGGCGAGCCCCTGGCGCAGGAGCTCCAGGACGAGGAGGGCGAGGATCTCGAGTACGTCGCCGTCCGCGAGCGCCTGGAGTTCCTCAACGAGGTCAGCGGGCGCATAGGCACCTCGCTCGACCTCGCGCAGACGATCCTCGAGGTCAGCCGGGCCGTGGTGCCGCGTTTCACGGACGTCGCGGGCACCTATCTGCGCGAACAGGTCGTCGCCGGTGAGGGCTTCCCCGACGGCGTGCCGGACACGACCACCATGTGGCATCGCGTCGCCGTCGAGCACACCGACGAGCCGGGCCGCTGGGACGACGTCGTGCCGGTCGGCGAGGCCATGCCGTTCCCCGCGCACACACCGTTCTTCCAGTGCATGACCACCGGTGAACCCGTCCTCGTGCCGCGCATCAGTGAGCAGATGGGGCACATGATCGCCGCGCAGTTCGAGAAGCGCGACATCAGGCCGCTCATCACCAACCGCTCCATGCTGCTCGTCCCCCTGAAGGCCCGCAACGTGGTCCTCGGGTTCATGATCCTGCTGCGCCACCCGGAGCGCGTCGAGTTCAACGACATGGACCGGGTCACCGGCGCCGAACTCGCGGCCCGCGCGGGCCTCGTCCTCGACAACGCGCGCATGTACACCTACCAGGAGAGCGTCGCCGAGACCCTCCAGGACAGCATGCTGCCGCACATCGCGCCCCGCATGGCCGGCTGCGACATCGCCACCCGCTATCTGCCCGGCACCCTGCTGGGACGCGTCGGCGGCGACTGGTTCGACTCGGTGAAACTGCCCGGCTCCCGCACCGCCCTCGTCGTCGGTGACGTGATGGGCCACGGCCTCAACTCGGCCGCGATGATGGGCCAGTTGCGTACGGCGGTGCAGACCATGGCGGCGCTCGACCTGCCGCCCGCCCAACTCCTGCGCAACCTCGACGATCTGGCCCAGCGGCTCGGCGAGCACTACCTCGCGACCTGTCTGTACGCGGTCTACGACCCCATCGCCGGCGAGCTGCACATCGCCAACGCGGGCCACATCCCGCCCGTGCTGGTCCGTGCCGAGGACGGCCACAGCGAACTGCTCGACCTGCCGACCGGCGCGCCCATCGGGGTGGGCGGTGTGCCCTTCGAGGCGGTACGCGTGCCGGTGGCGACCGGCGACCGGCTCGTGATGTGCACCGACGGCCTGGTCGAGGTGCGCGGCGAGGACATCGGCGTCGGCCTCGCCACGCTCTGCGAGTCCGCCGCCCACCCGGCCGCGTCCATGGACGACGCCTGCGACACGATCATCCGCGCCCTCAACACCCGTGGCGGCCGCAAGGACGACGTGGCGCTGCTGATGGCCCGGCTCAACGGCATCGAACCCGAGGACGTCGCCGAGTGGCGGCTCGCGCTCGACCCGGTCGAGGCCCGCCGGGCCCGCACCGTGGTCCGCGAACAACTCCACGACTGGGGCCTGGCCCGGCTGGCCGACCCGGCGGAGTCGATGGTCGGCGAGCTGGTGGCCAACGCCGTACGGCACACGCACAGCCGCCGGATCGAGCTGCGGCTCGTGCGCGGGGACACCCTGCTGTGCGAGGTGGCCGACGACGACCACACCCTGCCGACGCTGCTCAGCGCGAGCCCCGGCGACGAGTTCGGCCGCGGTCTGCGTATCGTCAGCACGCTGGCCCGCGAGTGGGGCACGAGCCGTACCAGCGCCGGCAAGACCGTGTGGTTCGAACTGACCCTGCCAAGGCGCTGATCCCGCGTTCCTGGGGGCGCACGGGGGCGCGTACCGGCGTACATGGATCGAAATGAACCGTGCGGGAATGCGCCGCACGCTTGTCGACGCGCGCCCGGCGCGATAGACCGATTCCGCCCGCCATCCTCGGCGGGCCGCGGTGGCGACCTGGGGAGCGGGCATGAGCGTGACACATCGGTACAGGGAGGCCTGGGAGGGCTTCTGGCGCGAGGCCCCCGACGAGCAGGGAGCCGTCTTCTGGGACGCGGACCCCGCACTGACCGCGGGCGTCCACCTCGCCCTCTTCGAGCCGTACCTGTCGGCTCACGATCTGCCGGTCGTGGACCTGGGCTGCGGCAACGGCACCCAGACCCGCTACCTGGCCGACCGCTTCCGGCATGTGGTCGGCGCCGACCTCTCGGCCGCCGCTCTCGAGCACGCCCGCCTCGCCGATCCGGCGGCCCAGGCGACGTACCGGCTGCTCGACGCGGCCGAGAAGACCGAGGCGCAGACCCTGCACGCGGAGCTGGGCGACGCCAACGTCTATATGCGGGGCGTGCTCCACCAGTGCGAGCCGGACGACCGCCAGTCGCTGGTGGACGCCCTCGCCACCCTGGTGGGGGAGCGTGGCCGCGCCTTTCTCGTCGAACTCTCCGAAGCCGCCCGGCCGGTCCTGATGGGCCTGGCCCGCAGTTCCGACGGACCGCCGCCCAAGCTGGCCCCCATCTTCCGGCACGGCATCGCGCCGGGTGAGGTGTCCGACGACGCGGTCCCCGACTACCTCCGCGCGGCGGGCCTGACCGTCCTCGCGAGCGGTGAACTCCCGCTCGTGACCACCGAGTTCACGCCCGAGGGCGCGCGGATCGAGCTGCCGTCGAAGTGGCTGGTGGCAGGGCGCACGGCCGGCTGAGCCGGGCGCACGGGTACGGCGTCACCTGCCGGTCGGTGACGCCGTACCCCTTCATGGTGGCCGTTGGGTCAGTGGCCGGGCCAGCCGTCCAGGTGACGGTGGACCGCGACGGCGGGCGCGTCCGGGGCCTTCGGTGCGCCCGCCACCGCGTCGTGCAGGATGCCGGCGACCTCCGCGGCCAGCGAGTCGGCCTGCGCCTTGAGGTCGGCGGCCGGGATCTTGGACCGGGTCAGGTCGTCCAGCCTGCGGTGGATGTCGGCGAGCTTGTGCTGCGCGGTCGCGTCCAGGGTGAACGGACGGGCGGTGGACACCACGAACTGGTAGGCGCCGGCGAGAGTTTGGCAGCCGTCGCAGTGCTCGTTGGCCGCGTCGCTGAGGTTCACCGCGTTCAGGTGGGTGTTCTGGCCCGCCAGCGTGACGATCTGGAAGGACAGCGCGACCGACCGGCAGTGCGCGTCGACCGAGCAGCCGACGGAGACCGCGCGTGCCTGGTTGCGTACCCCCACCGCCTTCGCCGTGCCGAGCTGCCGCACGGTGAAGGAGTCCTTGACCTGGGTCGGATGCGCCCGGTCGGCGTGACTGAAGGTGTGGTCCTCCGCGACGGCGTGGCGGGCGACGGAGCCCGCCGCGGCGGTGGCGGCCTGGGCCGGGACCGCCGCGGCGATGCCGGCCGCGCCGGCCGCGAACAGGCCTACGCGCATGGCTCGTTGGGAGAGGCTCCGGCCGGCTGGGCGAGGCTTCCGGTGCGTGTTCGGATGGGTACTCACATGGGTCTCCTGCGTTCGTGGTTCGGCGGGACGACGGCCACCGGGCGGTGATCGCCGAGGGCGGTCACGGGGTGGCCGGGCTCGGTGCGCCGGTCGCGCTGACGGATTCGGTCGGCGTCGGCGGATCCGTCGAGGGCGCCGGTGCGGACGACGAGACGGACGGCGACGGGCCGGGCGGCTCGGACGGACCCGCGGGCGGACCGGCCGAGACGGAAACCCTCGTGCCCGGACCGCCGGCCGGTGTGGTCGGCTTCTTGGACGGGGAGGCGCCGGGTGACGTGGACGCGCTGGCGTCCGCGCTGGGCGAGGCCGACGCGCTCGGCGCGGTGGCGGCCGTGGAGCCGGGGGACGCGGCGCCGGACGGCAGGGCCGCCGAGGTGTCGGACGGGGATGTGTGCGGCCGGGGCGCGGTCGCGGGCCGGGCGGGCGGCTCGGCCGTGGACACGCCGGGCTGGAGGATCGGCGCGATCGGCGGACGCTTCGGCAGCGGCTCGGGTGTCACACCGGACACCCACGCGTAGCTCAGCGAGCCGAGGCCCAGCAGGGCCAGCGCGCACAGTGCCACCCGCAGCCGGGGCTTGTCCGCCGTCGACCGCTTCGCGGCGCGGAAGACCCGGCCGCCCATTTTGAGCGACAGATAGACCACACCGGCCATCGGGCACAGCAGCATGAAGCAGCCGATCACGCCCATCAGGGCCGCGGCGACCTGACCGCCCGCGAAGGCGTCCCCGGTTCCCACGACCTGGTCGGTGAGCGAGCGGACCATCGTCGCGACGATCCGCGGCAGGTTCCACAGCGCGTAGCCGAGCTCGCCGATCAGCAGCGGCACCATGGTGAGGACCCAGGTGGTGATGATGGTCCGGGACGACTTCTTGAGCCCGACGACCTCGGCACGCGCCGCCTTGCCGCGCCGGCCCGGCACCGTGCTGAGCAGAATCGGTTTGATCTTGCCGTAGAGGTCCGGGACGCCGGCCAGGTCGCCCAGGATGTAGTAGCCGTCCAGCCGGACGGCCGGCATCAGCTGCTCCAGGATCTCGAAGTGCCCGAGATAGACCGTGGCCAGGAAGAACTGCTGTCCGGTGGCGAAGTACGCGCCCGCCATCCCGAGCATGAAGACGACGTTGAAGTACACCCCGCCCAGGTCGGTACGGAGCCGTCCGGCCCGGCCGATCCGGTAGATGTCCGTCACGTCGGTGTACATGGACGGCCAGATGAGGAAGAGCCCGCAGCCGATGCAGCCCGGCCGTGCGCCCCCGTATCTGCACGCCGAGGCGTGGCCGAACTCGTGGAAGACCAGCGAGGCCACGGTGAGCGCGAACACCACGAGCATCAGGACCGGCTGGTCGAGGACCTGGAGCACGGGTTCCACCGCGCCGAAGAAGCCGAACAGCCAGACGTCCATGGCCACGGCCGCGGCGAGCATCAGCACGACCACCGTGGGGCGGTGCAGCCAGGCCAGCGAGCGGGCGATCCGGCCCGACCTGCGCTCGTTGAAGATGATCCGGTGCCCCTTGAGGGCGAGGAGCAGGTCGGAGCGCGGCGCCGAGACCTCGTCCTCCTCCTTGCCCTCCGGCACGGTGACGCCGAGCGGGTCGAGTTTCTCCTCGACCAGGAAACGCACGTTGTCGGAGCTGAGCTCGCGGCCGTAGCGCGCGCTGACCCGGTGCGAGATGGTCTCGATGTCGTTCACGCCGTCGATCGCGGAGGCGACCAGGTACAGCAGCCGTGACAGCTGCACGACCTGGCCGTCTCCGCGGCGCGCGATGTACTTCGGCTCGGTGAAGCCCGAACCCTGGTACTCCCCGTGCAGTTTGAGCCCGGAGCTCAGCCGAGGCACGGGCAGCACCTCGACGCCGGCGCCGACAACCGGCAGGCTTCCCGTGGCGAACTGCTCGTAGGTGACCGGAATTCCCCCCGGTCCCGGCACCGGCGACCCGGTGTCGTACAGCAACGCGGGCCCGTCCCCCAGTGCGGTCATTTCTGGTCCTTCCCCCCCAAGGGCGGACCGCGCCCGCCCCCGGGCGCGGTCCGCCGAACAGCCGTTGCGCGTGGCGGGTGTTACTGCGTGACGTTGATCGCCTGGTTGGCGCTGGACTCGGCCACCGACCAGCTGGAGTGGTCGTTCAGGGCGGCCGACTCGTTGTGGGCGCTGATGTTGGCGACGTGCTTGGTCACGTTGGTGGTGCGGCCGAAGCTGAACTTCAGGCGGCCGAGGGCCTCGCGGCCGGGGAGCAGCTCGGCGGACTCGGACTGCAGCTCGTTCATGTCCATGCTCATGGGATGTCCTTTCGGGACGTGGTTCGTTGATGCGGGTGTGGTGATGGCACAGCGGCGGATGCGGGCGAGCATCCGGTGACGCGGAGGCGGGCGAGCCTCCGATGCCGACTACTGGTGGAGATGCCGACTACTGGTGGACGTTGATGGCCTGCGAGGCGCCCGACGACGCGTCCGACCAGCTGGAGTGGTCGTTCAGGGCCGCCGACTGGTTGGAGGCGTCGATGTTGGCGACGTGCTTGGTCACGTTGACGGTCTTGCCGAAGCTGAACTTCAGCCGACCGAGGGCCTCGCGACCCGGCAGCAGCTCGGCGGTCTCGGTGTCGAGTTCACGGTTGTCCATCATGATCAATTCCCCCTCAGGGATGGGCATTTCCGATCGGACAGAGGCTGGTTCCCCCCAAACTCTGTCCAATCTGGTCGGACGTGCTGTCCAACGAGATTGGACAGTAGTAGCCCTGGAGCTCGCCGCGCAAGCGGTTCGGGGAAAGACTTCTGGGGCCGGAGCGAAGCCCCCCGTAGAATCGATCCCGCTTGGAAGAGTTCCGCCCGGCGGCGAGCAGGAAGTGACCATCGGTGGCCAACGCACTGCAGCAGATCATCAGAGATCGCCTCGACCGCGAAGGCTGGTCCTACGGCGAGGTGGCACGTCGAGGCGGTATTCCGCGCTCCACCGTCCACCACTTGGCCACGGCCGAGCGGGTGGTGCGCATGCCCCAGCCCAGCACGCTGGAGGGGCTGTCCAAGGGGCTTGGACTGTCGTTGGACACCGTGCGGCGGGCCGCCGCGGAGGCGTGCGGGATCCATGTCTACGCGGCCGACGCCCCACCCGCCGGTGGCACGCCCGGCGCGCCCGCCGACCCCGAGGTCGACCTGCTCATCGCCAGCGTCCAGCAACTCTCGGCCGACGACCGCCGCCATGTCGCCGCCCTGGTCGAGTCCTTGCTGGGCCGCGACGCGCGACGCGGATAGTGCCGCGGCAGGCAACGTTCGCCGACGGGGCGAACGTTGCCTGTTGGGGCACTGGGTCCTGCCGGGGTGCGCCGTCGGGGGTGGCCCCCGGCGGGCGCTGGCCGGCACCGGCCGGCAGGAGCCGTCCTCACCGGGGCGCGCGGAGGGTGGCGGCGCTCGTGCACGCGGGGGCGGACCGGTCTCCGTCGGCGTGTGCCCGCGTCTACGGGGGTGGCCCGCATTCGGGTGATGGGGGGCGGTGTGGCGCCGTAGGGGCGGGTGGACCTGGGCGGCGGTGGTGTTCCGGGGGTCTGCGTCGGATGTCGGAGCCCCTCGTCAAGGGCTCGTTGACCTCGGTCCGGTCCGTACGGTTGCCCCGGCGGAGGCGCCCCGGAGGCTTTGGCCCGGTCAAGGGCCGTACGGCGAAGACGCCCGTCCGAGTGCTCCGGTTCCGCTTCCCGGGGTTCCCGGTAAAAGAATCCAGAACGGCCGAAACACCCAAGATCCGCAGCTAGTCTCTCATTCTGCTCGGGGCACGTGAGCCGCACGACCCCTGTGTCACCCAGGGGGACATGTGCTGTTCGTGCACGGAGGACCCACCACGGCAGTGGTGCGGGGCAGTACGGGAGAGTCCGTCGTCCTCCTCTCCGGTGAGCTGCCCGACATACTGACCGAGGGCGCACTCACCGAACTCCTCGACCTCGCCGCGGCCGTCCTCGACGAGGAGGAGCTGAAACTCTTCCGGCGTTGCCTGGACGCCCTCGTCCGGGGCGAGGGCGGCACACCGCGCCGCATCGAACTCGACGGTGTCGTGCTGACCGTTTACGAGGACTGATCCGGACAGGACCTAGCCCGCTGATCCGCGCCGTGGCCCGGGCCGGCCGCGACTTCCTGGGCCGCGCGGTCCGCTTCCTGGCCGAGGAGCGCGGGATACGGCAGTTCCCGGACGCCGGCACCGGACTGCCGGCCCTGGACAACACCCACGACCTCGCCCGGCGGACCGCCCCCGAGTCGCGGATCGTGTACGTCGACAACAACCCCGTGGTGCTCGCCCACGCCCGCGCGCTGCCGACCGGTACACCCGAGGACGCCACCGACCGACGCCGACCTCGGCGGCGAGGGCAACGTCGCGGCCATGAGGTGCCGGAACGAGAACGTGACCCGCTGATCACCGCCCGTGGCCGCGCCCAGATCACCGCCTTCCTCGCCTGACGGGGGCCGGTCACGGCCGGTCACGGTAGTGACCTCCGCGAACGGCCTCCTGGCCCGGCCGTGCGGCGCCACGTAACGTGACACGACATGGAGACAGCCGCTGACCTGTGCCGGAAGGGTGTGTCGTGAAGATCCTCATCAGCGCCGACATGGAGGGCGCCACCGGGGTGACCTGGCCCGCCGACGTGTTGCCGGGGACGCCGCAGTGGGAGCGCTGCCGGCCGATGTTCACCTCGGACGTCAACGCCGCCGTCCTCGGCTTCTTCGACGGCGGCGCCGACGAGGTGCTGATCAACGAGGCGCACTGGTCCATGCGCAATCTGTTGCTGGAGCAGCTCGACGACCGGGCCGAGATGATCACCGGACGCCACAAGACGCTGTCCATGGTGGAGGGCGTCCAGCACGGAGACGTCGACGGGATCGCGTTCATCGGCTATCACACGGGCGCCGGCACGGAGGGCGTCCTCGCCCACACCTACCTCCCCAACTCGATCACCGGAGTGTGGGTGAACGACGTACGGGCCAGCGAGGGACTGCTCAACTCCCATGTCGTGGCCGAGTTCGGGGTACCCGTCGTGCTCGTCACCGGCGACGACCTGACCTGCGAGGACGCGCTGGGCTACGCGCCGGAGGCACTCAAGGTCGCCGTCAAGGACCATGTGTCGCGGTACGCGGCGGTCTGCCGCACGCCGGCCAGGACAGCCGCCGACATCCGGGCCGCGGCCAAGGAGGCGGCAGCCCTGGCAGTGCGTCAGGAACCGCTGGTGGGAGACCCGTTCACGGTGGCGCTCGAATTCGACGCCGAACACCTGTCGATGGCGGCCACCGTCGTGCCTGGCGTGCGGCGCGTCGGTGAGCGCAAGGTGGTGTACACCAGCGACACCATGTACGAGGGGATTCGCACCTTCAAGGCGGTCACCACGATCGTCTCGGCCGCGGTGGAGGAGCAGTATGGCTGACCAGAGGACCATGAACGAGCGGGCTGCGCAAGAGCGGGCCACCGACGAACGGGCCGTGGACGAGCGGGCGTTGGACGAGGTCGTACGGTTCACCTCCGACCTCATCCGCGTCGACACCACCAACCGGGGCGGCGGCGACTGCCAGGAGCGCCCCGCCGCCGAGTACGCCGCCGCGCGCCTCGCCGAAGCGGGCCTCGAACCCACACTGCTGGAGCGCACCAAGGGCCGTACGAACGTCGTCGCCCGTCTCGAAGGCACCGACCCGTCCGCCGACGCGCTGCTCGTCCACGGTCACCTCGACGTGGTACCCGCGCAGGCCGACGACTGGAGCGTGCACCCGTTCTCCGGGGAGATCCGCGACGGGGTTGTGTGGGGGCGCGGCGCGGTAGACATGAAGAACATGGACGCGATGATCCTTGCGGTCGTACGCCTGTGGGCCCGCCTCGGCGTCAGGCCCCGGCGCGACCTGGTGATCGCGTTCACGGCCGACGAGGAGGCGAGCGCGGAGGACGGCTCCGGGTTCCTCGCCGACCTGCATCCGGGGCTGTTCGAGGGCTGTACCGAGGGCATCAGCGAGTCCGGTGCGTTCACCTTCCACGACGGCGCGGGCCGCGAGCTGTACCCGATCGCGGCGGGGGAGCGCGGCACCGGCTGGCTCAAACTCACCGCGCACGGGCGGGCGGGCCACGGCTCCAAGGTGAACCGGGCGAACGCGGTGACCCGGCTGGCCGCGGCGATCGCCCGGATCGGCGCGTACGAGTGGCCCCTCAGGCTCACCCCGACCGTCAGCGCCGCCCTCACCGAACTCGCCACGCTGTACGGCATCGACGCCGACCTGGACGACGTCGAAGGGCTCCTCGACAAGCTCGGGCCCGCCGCCGCGCTCGTCGAGGCGACCGTCCGGGGCAGCGCCAACCCGACCATGCTCAGCGCCGGTTACAAGATCAACGTGATTCCGGGGGAGGCCGTCGCCCACGTGGACGGCCGCTTTCTTCCGGGCGGCGAGGAGGAGTTCCGCACGACCCTCGACCGGCTCACCGGACCGGACGTGGAGTGGGAGTTCCACCACCGCGAGGTGGCCCTCCAGTCGCCGGTGGACTCGCCGACGTACGCCAAGATGCGTGCCGCCGTCGAGGAGTTCGCGCCGGAGGGACACGTGGTGCCGTACTGCATGTCGGGCGGTACGGACGCCAAGCAGTTCTCGCGCCTCGGCATCACCGGCTACGGCTTCGCCCCGCTCAAGCTCCCCGAGGGCTTCGACTATCAGGCCCTCTTCCACGGAGTGGACGAACGCGTTCCCGTCGAGGCGCTGCACTTCGGCGTCCGCGTCCTCGACCGCTTCCTGCGCACGGCCTAGAGAGGACAGGATGCAGAACCTGGCGTACGGATCGTGGCCCTCGCCCATCGACGCGGCGCTCGCCGCCGCGCACGACGGGCATCCCGAGTTCGTCGGCTTCGTCGGCGACGAGGCGTGGTGGACCGAACCCCGGCCCACGGAGGGCGGACGGCGCACGCTCGTACGCCGACAGGCCGACGGCACCCAGGAGCCGGTGCTGCCGGCCCCCTGGAACGTGCGCAGCCGGGTCATCGAGTACGGCGGACAGCCGTGGGCCGGCGAGATGCGCCCCGAGGGCCCGTTCGTGGTGTTCGTGAACTTCGCCGACCAGCGACTCTACGCCTACGAGCCCGATGCCCCGGACGCGCGGCCCCGCCCGTTGACCCCCCTGTCCCCGGTGGGCGGCGGACTGCGCTGGGTGGACCCGCGGTTGCGCCCCGAGCTGGGCGAAGTGTGGTGCGTGCTGGAGGAGTTCACCGGGGACGGACCCACCGACGTACGCCGGGTCGTGGCCGCGGTGCCGCTCGACGGGTCGGCGGCGCAGGACCGCGACGCGGTGCGCGAACTCACCGACGGCAGCCACCGGTTCGTCACGGGGCCCCGGCTCTCGCCCGACGGCGGGCAGGCGGCCTGGCTCGCCTGGGACCACCCGCGCATGCCCTGGGACGGCACCGAACTGATCCTCGCCGACGTCACCGAGCAGGGCATCCTGCACGGCGCGCGGGCCGTCGCGGGCGGACCGGAGGAGTCGATCGCCCAGGCGGACTGGACCTCCGACGGCACCCTCCTGTACGCCAGTGACCGCACCGGCTGGTGGAACCTGTACCGGCTCGGGGAGGACACGCCCGTCTGCCCCCGGGAGGAGGAGTTCGGCGGCCCGCTGTGGAAGATCGGGTACCGCTGGTTCGCGCCGCTGGAGAGCGGGCTCGTCGCCGTCGTGCACGGCCGGGGCGCCACCGCCCTCGGGATACTCGACCCGGAGACCGGCGAGGTCGTCGACGCGGCCGGCCCCTGGACCGAGTTCACCCCGACACTCGCGGTCCACGGCAGCCGCATCGTGGGCGTCGCCGCCAGCCCCCGCAGCGCGTACGAGGTCGTCGAACTCGACGCCCGCACCGGCCGCGCCAGGGTGATCGGCGCCGGCCACGCCGACCCGGTGGACCCCGCGCACTACCCGGAGCCGCAGATCCGCACCTTCACCGGCCCCGCCGGGCGCGAGGTCCACGCCCACATCTACCCGCCGCACCACCCCGACCACGTGGCACCCGGCGACGAACTGCCGCCCTACGTCGTGTGGGCGCACGGCGGACCCACCGGCCGCGCGCCCCTCGTTCTCGACCTGGAGATCGCCTACTTCACCTCGCGCGGCATCGGCGTCGCCGAGGTCAACTACGGCGGATCGGCGGGGCACGGGCGGGAGTACCGCAACCGGCTGCGCGAGCAGTGGGGCGTCGTCGACGTCGAGGACTGCGCGGCCGTCGCGCTCGCCCTCGCCGAGGAGGGCACCGCCGACCGGCACCGGCTCGCCATCCGCGGCGGCAGCGCGGGCGGCTGGACCACCGCGGCCTCCCTGACCAGCACCGACGTCTACGCCTGCGGCACGATCCTGTATCCCGTCCTCGACCTCGGCGAATGGGGCTCGGGGGAGACCCACGACTTCGAGTCGCAGTACCTGGAGACGCTGATCGGGCCGATCGCCGAAGTGCCGGCCCGGTACGTGGAACGCTCGCCCACCGAGCGCGCCGACCGCATCACCGCGCCCTTCCTGATCCTGCAGGGCCTGGACGACGTCATCTGTCCGCCCGCGCAGTGCGAACGGTTCCTCGCCAGGCTGGCCCGGTCGACCGGGCGACGCGTACCGCACGCCTACCTCACCTTCGAGGGTGAGGGACACGGATTCCGGCGGGCCGACACCATGGTGCGGGCCCTGGAGTCCGAACTCTCCCTGTACGCACAGGTCTTCGGCCTGCGTCCGCCCGGCATCCCCACCCTGCGCCTCACCGCCCAAGAAGAGCCCGTCACAGCGCCGACGGGATCCGTCCCACCGATCGTGGAGTCCACCCAGTGAAAGCCCTGACCCGTCCCGCACGTCTCGCCCCCGGGGCCCGAGTCGCCGTCGTCGCGCCCAGCGGGCCCGTGGTCGAGGAGCGGCTGGCGGCAGGCCTCGACATCCTGCGCGGCTGGGACCTCGACCCCGTCGTGGCACCACATGTCCTGGACCGGCACCCCGAGTTCACCTACCTCGCGGGCACCGACGCCGACCGGGCCGCCGACTTCCAGGCCGCCTGGTGCGACCCGGACGTGGCCGCGGTGCTCTGCGCCAGGGGCGGCTACGGCGTCCAGCGCATGGTCGACCTCCTCGACTGGGACGCGATACGGGCCGCGGGACCCAAGGTGTTGCTCGGCTTCAGCGACATCACGGCACTGCACGAGGCATTCGCCGGCCGGGCGGGGCTGGCGACGCTGCACGGGCCGATGGTCGCCGCCGTCGACTTCATCAAGAACGCGCGGACACAGGAACATCTGCGGGCGACGCTCTTCGAACCGGAGACGGTACGGGTGATCGAGTCCGGCGGGGGAGCGGCACCGCTCGTGCCGGGCCGCGCCTCGGGTGTCCTCCTCGGTGGATGCCTGAGCATGCTCGCCGCCGACCTGGGCACACCGCACGGCCGGACCTCCGCCCGCGGCGGCCTGCTCTGCCTGGAGGACGTGGGTGAGGAGACGTACCGCCTGGACCGGGCGCTCACCCAACTCCTGAGGGCCGGCTGGCTGGACGGGGTCGCCGGGATCCTGCTCGGCTCCTGGGCGCAATGCTCGCCGTACGAGCGCGTGCGGACGTTGCTCACCGACCGGCTCGGCGGCCTCGGGGTGCCGGTCGTCGAGGAGTTCGGATTCGGACATGGCGAGGGCGCGTTGACGATTCCCTTCGGGGTACGGGCCGAGCTCGACGCGGACGCGGGGACCCTGACGCTGGAGGAGCCGGCGCTCGCCCAGAACCTGTCGTGAAGGCCGTCGTCGCGTACTGTGTCGGGATGCCTGAGAACGCCTCCGTCCATCTTGCCGAGGGCCCCCGCGTGGGCATCCGGCACTTCACCCTCGAGGACGGTGCCGAGTTCACCGCACGGGCCCGGGAGAGCAAGGCACTGCACCAGCCCTGGCTCTTCCCGCCCCGCAGCGTCGACGCCTACGCCGCCTACGCGGGGCGGCTCATCGAGGACCGTACGAAGGCCGGGTTCCTGGTCTGCGAACGGGACAACGGGGCCATCGCGGGCTTCATCAACATCAACAACATCGTCGAGGGCGGATTCCTGTGCGGGGCGCTGGGCTACGGCGTCTTCGCACACGCCACCGGGCGCGGGCTGATGGCCGAGGGGCTCGGGCTCGTGGTCCGATACGCCTTCGGGGCGATGGGGCTGCACCGGCTGGAGATCAACGTCCAGCCCCGGAACGCGGCCTCGATCGCCCTCGCCCGGCGCTGCGGATTCCGGCTTGAGGGGTTCTCGCCGGACTTCATCTACATCGACGGGGCGTGGCGCGACCACGAGCGATGGGCGATCACCTCGGAGATGCTCACTTCGACCTGAACCTCCCCCCCGAGTCGAGCCTCCCTTCGCACACCGGCGTCGTCGCCTTTGCGGAATCCTGACCGGATCCTGACGAGCGGACACCCTGGTCAGGTGGTCGATGTCCCTGTTCCATGGTCATCGTGACGACGATCCGACGTGACGTACTGACCCTGCCGGTAGCGGAGTTGGGCCCGGACAACCCGCTGCCGCCCCTGCGGCCGCTCGACGAGACACACCGCGTCGACGACCGCGAAAGCGCCGACCTGCCGCGCGACATGGCCCGGCAGATCCGCTACGAGCCGCTGCGCAGCGTGCTGCCCGAGCGCGTCCGGGACGGATACGACAGACGGCGCGAGCCGCGCGGGATCGACACGATCGTGATCGAGAACGACCGGCTGCGGGCGGTGGTGCTGCCGGGCTACGGCGGCCGGGTGGCCTCGCTGTTCCACAAGCCCTCACAGCGCGAACTCCTCTACCGCAACCCGGTGGTGCAGCCCGCCTGCTTCGCCCTCAACGGAGCCTGGTTCTCCGGCGGCATCGAGTGGAACATCGGCGCGACCGGCCACACCACCCTGTCCTGCGCCCCCGTGCACGCCGCCCGTGTCCCCGCCCCCGACGGCGGCGAGATGCTCCGCCTGTGGGAGTGGGAGCGGCTGCGCGACCTGCCCTTCCAGGTCGACCTGTGGCTCCCGGACGGCTCCGACTTCCTCCACGTCGGCGTCCGTGTCCGCAATCCGCACGAGAAGCCGGCGCCCCTGTACTGGTGGTCCAACATCGCCGTCCCCGAGGAACGCCGGGTACTCGCCCCCGCGGACGAGGCCTGGCACTTCGGGTACGAGCGGCGGCTGCGGAGGGAGCCGGTACCGGAGTACGAGGGGGTGGACCGCACGTATCCGCCGCGCAGCGTCTTCCCCGCCGACTACTTCTACGAGATGCCCGACGGGCAGCGCCGCTGGATCGCCGCGCTCGACGACGCGGGCGACGGGCTCGTGCAGACGTCCACCGACGTGCTGCGCGGGCGCAAGCTGTTCGTCTGGGGCTCCGGTCCGGGCGGACGGCGCTGGCAGGAGTGGCTCACCGAACCCGGCACCGGCGGCTACTGCGAGATCCAGGCCGGGCTCGCCCGCACCCAGCTGGAACATGTCCGGCTGGAGGCGGAGAGCGAGGTGTCCTGGCTGGAGGCGTACGGGCCGCTGGCGACGGATGCGGGGGCGGTGCACGGGCCGGACTGGGCGCTCGCGCGGGCGGAGACGGAACGCCGGCTGTCGGAGGTCCTCCCCCGCGGGGACGTCGACGCGGCGTACGAGGAGTGGCTGCCGTGCGCCGACACCGAACCCGGTGAGGTGCTGGCCGTCGGGTCCGGCTGGGGTGCGCTCGAAGTGCTCCGCGCCTCCTACAAGCTGCCCGGGACGCCGTTCGAGGAGTCCACGCTGGGGGAGGCGCAGGCGCCCTGGGCGAGGCTCCTGCGGACCGGTGCCTTCCCGGAGCCGCGGCGGGTCGGGCCACCCGGTGAGAGCCTGGTCGCTCCGCACTGGCGGGACATGCTGGAGACCGCGCCCGCCAAACCGCTCACCGAGTACCACCTCGGCGTCGCGCAGTGGCATGCCGGGGACCTGGCACAGGCCGTGCGCAGCTGGGAGCGGGCGCTCGAACTCGCCCCCTCGCTCTGGCCGTTGCTGCGGTGTCTGGCCGTCGCCGACCAGGAGGCCGGCAACCGGGAGCGGGCCGCCGACCGGTACGCCGAGGCCTTCGACGATCTGTGTCAGGAGCGGCGTGACGACGGTCCGGCCTGGACCGCGGCCACGGCCGCGCTCGGGCGGGAGGCGGTGGGGGCGCTGCTCGCGGTGCGGCGTACCGGGGAGGCGCGGCGGGTCTGGGATCGACTGCGGCCCGTCACGCGGGCGCGCGGCCGGTTCCGGCTGCTGGAGGTGGAGCTGCTCCTCGCGGAGGGGGACCGGGACGGGGCGCGGGCTGTCTTCGACGAGGCGTTCGAGGTCGCCGACCTGCGGGAGGGGGCGGAGACCATCACCGCCCTGTGGACCCGCCTGACGGACGAGCCGCTCCCGCCCCACTACGACTTCCGCATGCGCCCGCCCTCCAACTAGCCTTTCCTCGCCCCCCGACGGGCTGAAAGATGAGCGCCGGCGCTCTCAAGGGGCGCGGGGAACCGCGCGATCAGCCCCCGCCGGGCCGCACCGGGGCGATTCAGGGCGGGGTGGTCACAGTGATGTGGCTCCGCGGTCGACGTACTCGTATACGACGCCGTCCGGATGCATGGCGATCAGATTGCGCCCGGCCGGCGTCCCCACCGGTCCCGCCAGAATCCGCGCGCCCAGCTCACTGAGCACCCGATGCGCGTCCTCGACGTCCTTGACGGCGATGGTCGCGGAGACCTTCCGCAGGATCTCCAGATCGGCCTCGGGTCCGCTCATGAGCAGGAAACAGCCCACCGCCGCCACCGACACACCGCCGCGCTCGAACCGCAGGGCCCGCCCACCCGCGAGTCTTTCGTAGAAGGGGACCGAAGCCTCCAGGTCGTCGACGCAGATCCTTAACGTGGCTCCCAGAATCTCCATGCGGACGAGCTTAGTTGGGCACGCCGGAGGACGAGATCGTTTCGGACGTCTCCTCCGGACGGCCGAATGACCTCCCGTGGCGAGGAGGAAACACCGGAGCCCTCCGGGTTTGGGCGCCCCGACCGCGGGGACGCGGAAAGCCCCGTACGAGGTACGAGCGACATCGCCGGAGGCGAAACCGTGAGTCGACCCCGCATCGTGATCGTCGGTGCCGGCTTCGCCGGGTACCGAACCGCCCGCACGCTGGCGCGGCTGACCCGGCACAAGGCCGACATCACCCTTCTCAACCCGACCGACTACTTTCTGTATCTGCCCCTGCTGCCCCAGGTGGCCGCCGGAGTCCTGGAGCCACGCCGTGTCACCATCTCGCTCCCCGGCACCCTGCCCCACGTACGCCTGGTGCTCGGCGAGGCCGACGGCATCGACCTCGACGCACGCACCGTGCACTACACGGATCCCGAGAGCGAGCCGGGCACCCTGACGTACGATCGTCTCGTGCTGGCCGTCGGCGGCGTGAACAAGCTGCTGCCCGTGCCCGGTGTCGCCGAGTACGCGCACGGCTTCCG
This sequence comes from Streptomyces sp. NPDC090798, assembly GCF_044768965.1. Lineage (NCBI taxonomy): Bacteria > Bacillati > Actinomycetota > Actinomycetes > Kitasatosporales > Streptomycetaceae > Streptomyces > Streptomyces sp. NPDC090798. Next base: position 140,072 of record NZ_JBIVXA010000021.1, on the reverse strand, counting down.
CGGACTGCCCGAGGCGCTGTACCTCCGGGACCACGTGACCCGGCAGGTGGAACTGGCAGCCGCGTCCGACGACCCGAAGAGCGGTGCCGCGCGGTGCACGTTCGTGGTGGTCGGCGCCGGGTACACGGGGACCGAGGTCGCGGCCCAGGGACAGCTGTTCACCGACGCGCTGGTACGCAGGCAACCGCTGCGGGAGGGCGTGCGGCCGCGCTGGATGCTGCTCGACGTCGCGCCGCGCGTCCTGCCCGAGCTCGACGAGCGGCTCTCCCGCAGCGCCGACCGCGTCCTGCGACGACGTGGCGTCGACGTGCGCACGGGGACCTCGGTCGAGGAGGCGACCCCGAGCGGCGTCCGCCTCAGCGACGGGGAGTTGGTCGACACGCGGACGCTGGTGTGGTGTGTCGGCGTACGGCCCGATCCGTTCGTCGAGGCGCTCGGGCAGCCCCTGGAACGGGGGCGGCTGCTCGTCGACCCGTATCTCCAGGTGCCGGGCCGTCCCGAGGTGTTCGCGTGCGGCGACGCCGCCGCCGTACCGGATCTCGAGCGGCCCGGCCAGTACACGCCGATGACTGCGCAGCACGCCTGGCGGCACGGGAGGGTCGCGGGGCGCAATGTCGCCGCCTCGCTCGGTATCGGGAGCCGACGTGCCTACCGCCACCGCGACCTGGGCTTCACCGTCGACCTCGGGGGTGCGCAGGCCGCCGCCAACCCCCTGGGCATCCCGCTGTCCGGCCCCCTCGCCGGGGCCGTCACCCGCGGCTACCACCTCGCCGCGATGCCCGGCAACCGCGTCCGCGTCGCGGCCGACTGGCTGCTGAACGCCGTACTGCCGCGCCAGGCCGTGCAGTTGGGCCTGGTCCGCTCGTGGTCGGTGCCGTTGGACACCGCCTCGCCGGAACTGGCACGGGTGGCCGGTGCGCCCGGCGACTTCGCGAGCCGTCCGGAAGGAGAGTCATGAACACCACCGTGAACGCCATGGAAACCCGTCAACTCAAGGAACTGGCACAGCAGTTGCGTGTCGACAGCGTGCGCGCCGCCGCCGCCGCGGGATCCGGGCACCCCACGTCCTCGATGTCGGCGGCCGACCTGATGGCGGTCCTGCTGGCCAAGCACCTGCGCTACGACTTCGAGCGCCCCCAGCATCACGGCAATGACCGTTTCATCCTCTCCAAGGGCCATGCCTCACCCCTCCTGTACGCCGCGTACAGGGCGGCCGGGGCCATCAGCGAGGCCGAACTGCTCACCTTCCGCAAGCTAGGCAGCCGGCTCGAAGGGCATCCGACACCCCGGCGGCTTCCGTGGGTCGAGACCGCCACCGGCTCGCTCGGCCAGGGGCTGCCCGTGGGGGTCGGCGTCGCACTGGCCGGCAAACGGCTCGACCGCACCGGCTACCGGGTGTGGGTGCTGTGCGGCGACAGCGAACTCGCCGAGGGATCCGTCTGGGAGGGCGCCGAGCACGCCGGATACGAGCACCTCGACAACCTCGTCGCGATCATCGACGTCAACCGGCTGGGCCAGCGCGGCCCGACCCGGCACGGTCACGACCTCGACGCGTACGCGCGCCGGTTCCAGGCCTTCGGCTGGCACACCGTGGAGATCGACGGACACGATGTCGACGCCATCGACCGCGCGTACGCCGAGGCCGAGTCCACCAAGGGGCAGCCGACCGTGATCATCGCCCGCACGCTCAAGGGCAAGGGTGTCGAGTCCGTCCAGGACCGCGAGGGCCTGCACGGCAAACCGCTGCCGGATGCCGAGGAGGCGATCGCCGAACTCGGTGGAGTGCGCAACCTGCACGTTGAAGTCCAACAGCCGCCCCCGGCAAGGGTGTTGCATGCCGTCCGCTCCGGCCACCTCGAACTGCCCCGCTACGACATCGGGGACAAGGCCGCCACCCGCGACGCCTACGGACAGGCGCTCGCCGCGCTCGGCACCGCCCGTGGTGACGTCGTCGCCCTGGACGGCGAGGTGAGCGACTCCACCCGCACCGAGCTCTTCGCCAAGGAACACCCCGACCGCTTTTTCGAGTGCTACATCGCCGAGCAGCAACTGGTCGCGTCTGCCGTCGGCATGGCCGCGCGCGACTGGGTGCCATACGCCACCACGTTCGCGGCGTTCCTCACCCGGGCCCACGACTTCATCCGGATGGCAGCGATCAGCGGCTCCGGCATCAACCTCGTCGGCTCGCACGCGGGCGTCTCGATCGGCCAGGACGGCCCCTCGCAGATGGCCCTGGAGGATCTGGCGATGTTCCGGGCGCTGTACGGCACCACCGTGCTCTACCCGTGCGACGCGAACCAGACGGCCAAGCTCGTCGCCACGATGGCGGACCGCGAGGGCATCCGCTATCTGCGCACCTCACGCGGCGACACCCCCGTGATCTACAGCCCCACCGAGGAGTTCCCCGTCGGCGGCAGCAAGGTACTGCGCGCCAGTGACGAGGACCGGCTGACGCTCGTCGCCGCGGGCGTCACCCTTCACGAGGCGCTGGCCGCCGCCGAGTCGCTCGACCGCGAGGGCATCCAGGTCAGGGTCATCGACCTCTACTCGGTCAAGCCCGTCGACCGCCGCACCCTGCGCGAGGCCGCCGAACAGACCGGCTGCCTCGTCACCGTCGAGGACCACCGTGAGGAGGGCGGCATCGGCGACGCGATCCTCGACGCCTTCCTCGACGGCCGCCCGGTGCCGCGCCTGGTCCGCCTCGCCGTCCGTACGATGCCGGGTTCGGCGACCCCCGCCGAGCAACTGCACGCCGCCGGCATCGACGCGGAGTCGATCGCGGCGGCGGCGCGGCTGCTGGTGGAGACGGCGATCGTGCGCTGAGCCGCACCGGCTGGATCCGCCGCACCCGCTGGATCCGATGCCGAATTTGAATTGGGCCTGTGGAATGGCCGCCTGTGAAATGCGGCTTGTCAAACGTCCGCGTGAAATGCCTGCGGCCCGAGGCCTTGTCAAGGCCTCGGGCCGACTCCGGAAACAGCTTTACGGGAATGGCTTCACCAGCGATACCAGCGGCCCCTGCTCCCCGAGGCGCTCGTTCCGCGCACCAGGAATCCCAGCAGCCACAGGACAATGACCACCAGCGCTACCCACCAGAGCAGCTTGATCGCGAATCCGGCGCCGAAGAGAAGCAGGGCCAGCAGTAGTACCAGAAGAATGGGAACCATAATGTGTACCTCCTGCCGTCCGTGTTTCCCGAAGCAGGCGGATCACGCTCCCTTTCGGCAGAGAATTTCTCCGTGCAGGACGGAGAACCAGCCGTCCTCCTGCCGCGTCCACTCCCGCCACGCCTCCGAAACCGCCCGCAGTCGCGCGGGGGTCGCGTGTCCGCCCTCCGTGGCGCGCTCCGCGTACACCGAGGCCTGCGTACGATCGGCCCACAGCCCGCCCCACCACTCCCGCTCGTCGTCGGTGGCGAAGGTCCAGGTGTCCGACGTCGCCGTGATGTCCTTGATGCCGGCCGCCAGTGCCCACGACTTGAGACGGCGGCCGGCCGCCGGTTCGCCCCCGTTGGCCCGGGCGACGCGCAGGTACAGGTCCTGCCAGTCGGTCAGGCCCGGCACCTCGGGATACCAGGCCATCGCCGAGTAGTCCGCGTCGCGGGCGGCGACGAAACCGCCCGGCTTGGTGACCCGGTACATCTCGCGCAGCGCCTGCACCGGGTCGCCCACGTGCTGCAGCACCTGGTGGGCGTGGACCACGCAGAAGGTGTCGTCCGGGAAGTCCAGGGCGTGCACGTCCGCGACCCCGAACTCGACGTTGTCCAGACCGCGTTCGGCGGCCACGGCGCGGGCTTGGTCCAGGATTCCGGGGGCGTGGTCGACGGCGGTGACGTGGCCTTCGGGGACCAGTTCCGCCAGGTCGGCGGTGATGGTGCCCGGGCCGCAGCCGATGTCCAGGATCTTCATGTGGGGCTTCAGCGAGTCGAGCAGGTAGGCGGCCGAGTTGGCGGCCGTGCGCCAGGTGTGCGAACGCAGTACGGACTCGTGGTGGCCGTGTGTGTAGACGGCGGTCTCCTGCGACTTCGACATGACCGTTTCCCCTTCGCGTCGTCTCGTCGGTTGCGCATCACCGTACGCCCGCATGTCGCATGGTGAGACCCACGTCTTGCCATATGGACGAGTCGAGTGTTGAGGCCTGAGTGTTGACGGTGGTGAGGGGTCCGGACGAGTCACGGTCGGTGGCGTGCGAGAAGGCCACGTACGGCGTACGCGGCTGCCGTGCCCAGCGCCGCGCCCGCGAGGACGTCGCTCGGGAAGTGGGCGCCGGTGTAGACGCGGGACAGGGCCACGGCGGTGGCGAGCGGTACCACCGCGGCGCCCCAGCCGTGCGACTCCAGTGCCACGCCCGTGGCGAAGGCGGCGGCCGACGCGGAGTGGCCCGAGGGGAACGAGGTGGTGATCGGCTGTCGCTTGAGCTGGCGGGCCAGCGGGACCGGGGCGAGGGGTGGGCGGGGGCGGCGCACCGAGCGCTTGCCCACGGTGTTGATCGTGGCGGAGGCGAGGGTGAGGGAGGCGAGGCCGGTGGCGGCGGCTCGGCGGGCGTGGGGGGTGCGGGTCGCTGCGAGTGCCGCGGCCGTGGCGAACCACAGCAGGCCGTGGTTCGCGCTGCGGCTCAGTTTGGGCAGGAGGGGGTCGCAGCCCGGCCAGTGGCGGGACGCGATGGCCTCGAAGAGGCGGGAGTCCGCTGCGAGGAAGTGGTTTCGGAGGGTGCGGTGGTTCGAGGGGCGGGTCGTGAGGTCGATATCCGGGATGACGGTCATGAGATCCCCGTACCCGCCGAATCACCGTTTCCTCGTCCTCAAGCGCCGGACGGGAACCTATCCGGGGGACTGGGGGCGGAGCCCCAGGCCGGGGCGTGGGAGCTCGTAGGGGATATGCGTTTGCTCCGTGGGGCGGGGGGCCGCAGAATGCCTGCCCATGGGACATCTCGAAGCCGCACATCTTGAGTACTACCTTCCCGACGGGAGGGCGCTGCTCGGCGATGTGTCGTTTCGGGTGGGGGAAGGGGCCGTCGTCGCGCTGGTGGGCCCCAACGGAGCGGGCAAGACCACGCTGCTTCGGCTGATCTCGGGGGAGCTGAAGCCGCACGGGGGCACCGTCACCGTGACCGGCGGTCTGGGCGTGATGCGGCAGTTCGTGGGGTCTGTGAGAGACGACACGACCGTGCGGGATCTGCTCGTCTCCGTGGCGCCGCCCCGCATACAGGAGGCCGCCAAGGCCGTCGACGCGGCCGAGCACGCGATGATGACCGTGGACGACGAGGCCGCCCAGCTCCGCTACGCGCAGGCACTCTCCGACTGGGCCGAGGTACGCGGATACGAGTCCGAGACGCTCTGGGACATGTGCACGATGGCCGCGCTCGGCGTCCCGTACGAGAAGGCGCAGTGGCGACTGGTGCGCACCCTCTCCGGAGGAGAGCAGAAGCGGCTGGTGCTGGAGGCCCTGCTGCGCGGCACCGACGAGGTACTGCTCCTCGACGAGCCGGACAACTACCTCGACGTACCGGGCAAGCGCTGGCTGGAGGAGCGGCTCAAGGAGACCCGCAAGACCGTTCTCTTCGTCTCCCACGACCGGGAGCTGCTGGCCCGCGCCGCCGAGAAGATCGTCAGCGTCGAGCCGAGCCCCACCGGCGCCGACGCATGGGTGCACGGCGGCGGCTTCGCGACGTACCACGAGGCGCGACAGGAGCGGTTCGCCCGGTTCGAGGAGCTGCGCAGGCGCTGGGACGAGAAGCACGCCCAGTTGAAGAAGCTCGTGCTGAATCTGCGGCAGGCGGCCTCCATCAGCCATGAGCTGGCGTCCCGGTACGCGGCGGCGCAGACCCGGCTGCGGAAGTTCGAGGAGGCCGGCCCGCCGCCGGAGCCGCCGCGCGAGCAGGACATCAAGATGCGTCTGCACGGCGGGCGTACCGGCGTACGGGCCATCACCTGCAAGGGACTTGAGCTCACCGGGCTGATGAACCCGTTCGACCTGGAGGTCTTCTACGGCGAGCGGGTCGCCGTGCTCGGTTCCAACGGCTCAGGCAAGTCGCACTTCCTGCGCCTGCTCGCCGGCGACACCGTCGCGCACACGGGCGAGTGGAAGCTCGGGGCGCGCGTCGTGCCCGGACACTTCGCCCAGACGCACGCCCACCCGGAGCTCCAGGGCCGCCCCCTTCTCGACATCCTGTGGAGCGAGCACTCCCAGGACCGGGGCGCCGCCATGTCCCGGCTGCGCCGCTACGAGCTGACCGCCCAGGCCGAGCAGCGCTTCGAGAAGCTCTCCGGCGGCCAACAGGCACGCTTCCAGATCCTGCTGCTGGAGCTGGAGGGTTCCACGGCCCTGCTGCTGGACGAGCCCACCGACAACCTCGACCTGGAGTCGGCCGAGGCACTCCAGGAGGGACTGGAGGCGTACGAGGGGACGGTGCTCGCGGTCACCCACGACCGCTGGTTCGCACGCTCCTTCGACCGCTATCTGGTCTTCGGCTCGGACGGCAGGATCCGGGAGACGGCGGAGCCGGTGTGGGACGAGCGGCGCGTGGAGCGGGCCCGGTAGGACTCGGGCCGGTAGGACCCCGGCCCGGTCGTCCGGTGCTTCCCGGAGGACCGGGGGCCCGGAAGTTCGTAGAGTGGAGGGAGGACGGCGAGATCCACGGCTCCTCCCGGACGCCGCTCGGGCGCCGCGCACGGCAGCGCCTGCCCGGCGGGTACCCGGACCGCGCCGCAGGACACGACGAGCGGGGTACCACCATGACCGGAGTCGACCCTGACCGGCTGGACGACCAGCAGCTGATGAAAGAGCTGGAGACGATCCACCGCACCCGCCACGACACACTGCTGCACGGTTCGAACGACGCCCTGCGGACCCACAACATGCGCATGGCGCAGTTGGAGGGCGAGTACCTGCGCCGCCATCCGCGCCGTCCCGTCGCCGCGGGCCGTACACGCGACGGGGCCCGGGAGCGGGGTCTCGCGGCGGAGTGCTGAACGACGGACCGAAGTCGGGTCGAACTCGCCCGGCCCGCACGCCCGTTGCGGCCCGCACCCGTCGCCCTCGGTTCCCGCTGTCGCCGGTGAACCGAGGCGCGCCGGATGGTGCCGCATCCCGCGAGGGCGGTCGCTTCGTCATGCGGCCTGCGCTCCGTCAGGCGGCCTGCCGGGCGAATGCCTCCAGGAACGCCTCGTCGAACGCCTTGAGGTCGCCCGGCTTGCGGCTGGTGATCAGGGTGTTGGGTCCCTGCTCGCACACCTGCACCTGCCGGTCGACCCAGGTGCCGCCCGCGTTGCGGATGTCGGTGCGCAGACTCGGCCAGGACGTGAGGACCCGGCCCGAGACCACGTCCGCCTCAACGAGCACCCAGGGGGCGTGACAGATCGCGGCGACCGGACGGCCGCCCTCGAAGAACGAGCGGACGACCGCCACGGCCCGTTCGTCGAGGCGCAGCGCGTCAGGGTTGGCCACACCGCCCGGCAGCACGAGGCCGTCGAAGGACTCGGCCGACACATCGGTGACCACCTCGTCGACAGGGAACGTGTCCGCCTTGTCGAGGTGATGGAAGGCCTGGATCCGGCCGGGCTTCGTCGACACGAGGACGGGCTCGCCGCCCGCGTCCAGTACCGCCTGCCAGGGATCGGTCAGCTCGACCTGCTCGACGCCCTCGGGCGCCACCAGGAACGCGATACGCATGATTCCTCCGTTTCCTTTCCCAGCCCCCGAGTGGTGGTGCACAGCGCCTGGGCGCGGTTCATCGCGTCCGGCGGGCGTGTACGACGGATTCGGCCAGCTCGTGCACCGTGGCGTAGCGCGCCTTGTGCGGGCGCCGCTCCACGGCCTCGACCAGGGGGCCGGGCGCGTGTTTGTCGCGCAGGGTGTCGGCCAGGTCGCGGGGACCCGCGGGGAAGGCGCTACGGCTCAGGAACCGGGCCAGTTCCAGGCGCACCGTCTCGATGGAGTCGGGCGCGCGGTTCGGTGCCACGGGGCCGCGCGCGATCTCCGGGTCGTCGTCGGCAGTCGGCTCCGGGTCGTGCCACTCCTCGGTCCGGGTGGGGTGACCCGACCTGAGCAGGCCCCGCAGTTCGTGTTTCATCTCTTCGTCCCGGTGGACGCTCAGCCGGTCGCTGCCTCGCTGCATGACTCCCTCCAAGGGTCGGGGATGGTGATCGCGTACCCATGGACCCGGGGTCGACACGTCCGTGGGAAAACGGCACGACGAGCTCCACCGCCGGGCGGCAAGATGACGGCCGGAGAACCGGTTCTCCGAGGTCATGGGGGTGGAAGTGACGGGGATATCGCTGGACGCGCTGGACGCGGTGGCGTGGGACCGGCTCGAGTCGGCGCTGCCCCGGCACCCGGCCGAGGGGGTGCCGCGCGCGCTGCGGCGACTGGCGCTCGCGGGCGGGGCCGCGACGGAGGAGCACTGCTACCCGCTGTACTCCTGCCTGGCCGCGGGCAACGGCCGGGTGCCCTCCGCGGCGACCGCAGCACTGCCCTTCCTGGTCGCGCTCGCCGCCGATCCGGGGACGGGCGCGCGCGGCGACCTCGTAGGACTGCTGGTGTCCCTGAAGCGGGCGGCCGAGCAGGCCCGGCCGGAGCTGGTGGACGAGGGGTGGCCGGCGCAGTGGAGCCGCCACCGCGGCGCGGTCCTGGCGCTGCTGGCGGACCCGGACCCCGATGTGCGGCGGGAGGCCGTTCCCCTCGCCGACGGTGTCGTACCGCTCCTGGAGCGGTGGCGGGCCGAGACGGACCCGGCGATGCGTCTGCCGGTGCTGCTGCAGCTGGGACGGGTGGCCGCCGAGGCGGCGGAAGCGGATGCCCGGCCGGTCGACGAGGTGCGGACGGTGCTCGACGGCGTTCTGCGTGACGGCGACCCCGTCATGAAGGTCGCGGCCGTGATCGCCTGGGCGCAGCTCGATCCGCAGGAGCCGGTCCGGCGGATCGACCTGCTGGTGGAGACACTCTCCGACCTCGCCGTACGGCCCAGGTTCGAGGAGATCTGGTACGTGTCAGCGGTCGAGGAACCCTTCAGCCGTGAAGCGGTCGTCACCTGGGCCGCCGAGCTGTTCGACCACGACGCCCGGACGGCCGCCTCCTTCGTGGTCCGGCTGGCCGACGCGGCGGCCCGTACCGGGGACACCGAACTGTCCCAGGCGGTGCTGGACGAGGCATGGCGGCTGCTGGTGCTCAGGCCGTCCGCGGCGCCCGCGCTGTTGCCGGTGGCGGGACGACTGCTGGACGACCCGGCCGACCCCGTGCGCCTGCGGGCGGCACACCTTCTGGCGGTGCTCGGCCGGCAGTCGGCCCGGTACGCCGACCGGCTCGTCACGCTGCTCGACGACCCGGGGGAGGACCCCTGCCTGGAGGGGACCGTCGGTGACTACGCGCGCTGGGCGCTCACCCGGATCGGCGACCCGCGCGCGATGCCGGGGCTCGTCGAGCGGCTCTACGAGCCCTATCGGGAGCACTACGGACGTGGCTACTGCGTCAGCGACCCGCGACTTCCGGACGTCGACGCCGTGCTGGTTCCGCTGCGGGCGCACGCCGACGTCCTGCTGCCCGCACTGCGGGAGGCGATGCGGCACCACGCGGCGCACAACGACGGCCACGGCCCGCTGACCGACGCCTTCCTGAAGGTCCTGAAGGCGTGGGGGCCGGACGCGCTGCCCGCGCTGCCGGAGGTCCTGGCGCTGATGGACCACGCCAGGGGCTCGCTCCCGATCGTCGAGGTGCTGGCCGCGATGGGGCCGGGCGCCGCGTCCGCCGAGCCCGCCCTGCGTGCCTGCAAGCCGCTCAACTGGCCGGGGTACCACGGGAACGCGGCGTGGGCCGCCTCGCACATGGGCGGAGACCGTACGGCGGCACTGCGGCTCATCGGCGACGCGGTGCTGACCGAGGAGGGTCCCTACTACGGGCCTGTCCGCCTGCTGACCGACTTCGGTCCCGCGGCCGCGCCGTACGCCGACCGGGTGCGGCACATCATGGAGAACACCGACGGCTTTCGCCGGATCGAGGCCGCGCTCGCCCTCTGGTCGGGCACGGGCGAGCCCGAGCCGAGCATCTCGGTCCTGGCGGAGTTCGTCCTGCCGATCGCCGACGGCGGCGACGACTATGGGCTCTTCGGAGAGGCGCTGCGAGCGCTGGCCCGGATCGGCACCCTCACCCCCGCGACGCGCGCCGCGCTGCGGACGGTACGGGGCTTCGACGGCCGCCTGGCACAGGCACGGAACTACGAGGCCTTCCTCCAGGACGAGGAGCTGCGCGCCGCGATCGAGTACCTGCTCGCCCTTCCCTGAGCCCAAGGCGCCGACAGGCGGGTGTTTGCCCCGGACATGCCGGGGCAGGCGGAATTCAAGTGCTTCGGACAGGAGGCACGTCCGTGGGAGCGGGGAAGTCCTCGCCACGGGTGTGCCGTTCGACGCACCCGTGCGCTCCCACGGTGACCGTCCAACCCAAGGCACCTGCAAAGGGAGTTGCGACGCACCATGCGAAACCAAGTGAGCGCGAAACGCCATCCGCACGACGACGCCCCCGACACCACGGAGGCATTCCGCAGGCTCGCCTCGCTCCCTCCGGGCCGGCAGCACGACTCGCTCCGCGAGCAGATCGTCGAGGCCTGGCTGCCGATGGCCAACAGGCTCGCGGGCCGGTTCCGCAACCGCGGTGAGAGCCTGGAGGACCTGCGCCAGGTCGCGGCGCTCGGTCTGGTCAAGGCCGTGGACCGGTACGACCCCGAGCTCGGCAACGCCTTCGAGAGCTACGCCGTGCCGACCGTCACCGGCGAGATCAAACGGCACTTCCGCGACCACATGTGGACCCTGCACGTGCCGCGCCGAGTCCAGGACCTGCGCAGCCGTGTGAGGTTCGCCGTCCAGGAACTCTCGGGGACCATCTCGGGCCGCAGGCCCACCGTCGCCGAGATCGCCGAGCACGCCCGGATGAGCGAGGAGGACGTCCGGGCCGGCCTGGAGGCCCTGGAGAGCTTCACCGCGCTCTCCTTGGACGCCGAGGTCGCCGGCAGCGACGACGGCTACTCGCTCAGCGACGCCCTCGGCTCGTCCGACCCCGCGCTCGACGTCGTCATCGACCGCGAGGCCGTCAAGCCCCGGCTGCAGGCCCTGCCCGAGCGTGAACGCACCATCCTCTACATGCGGTTCTTCGGCGACATGACGCAGAGCCGGATCGCCGACGAACTCGGGATCTCGCAGATGCACGTGTCGCGGCTGATCAGCCGGTGCTGCCACCGGCTGCGCGACCAGGTGATGCGCGACGCGGCGTAGCCGCTACCGGGGCGCGCTCATCGCCAGGGCCAGGTGGCGGGACATCATGTCCATCGCCTGGGCCTCCGCCATCGAGAACGCCCCGCGGGCGCCGCTGCGGAACAGGGTCAGCACGCCTTGCACGGGGCCGGGCGCGGAGGTCAGGGGCACGCACAGCAGCGAGGTCACGTTCGCCCGTACGAGGACCGGGGCGCCCGAGGTGTCACGGCCGAAGGCGTCGGGATCCTCGGGGCGCACCCGCAGCGCCGTGGATCCGCCTCGGGCCGCCTCGACGACGAGCGGACAGGCGGCGGGATCCTGCGCGGCCACGTCGTTCGCCTTCTCCACGCTGTCGGAGGGGGCGAGCACCGTCGTACGGGACAGCCGCGCCGCCCCCGCCACGTCGGCCACCACCCAGTCGGCGAACCGCCCGTGCAGCACCCCGGCCGCCCGTTCCAGCACCCCGGACGGATCGCCGACCGGGCCGCTGAGCAGCGCCGTGGTCATGGCGTCCACCAGGTCCATCAGCGCCGCGTGCCGGGTCGTCTCGGTCAGCGTCGGCGCCGGGCCCGGCACGCGCTCGTGGGACGGCACCCGGCTGTCCGCGGGCTGTAGGACGACGAGGACGGCGGTGCGGGGTTCGCCGCCGGGCCGCAGCGCGGTGAGCGTCGCCCGCACCGGCACCGCGGGCTGCTGCTGGAGGTGCACGGTGAGGCTGCGGTCGCCCTCGCCGCGCGCCACCGCCGCGGCCTGCGAGCGGAACGCCGCGCGGTCGGCGTGCGCGAGAAAACCGGTGAGTGGCCGGCCCGTCGCGTAGCCGGCCCGGACGCCGGTGAACGAGGTCGCCGCGAAGTTCAGCCTGCGCACCACCGTCTCGCGGTCGACCAGCGCGACAGGCACCGGCACCCGCTGGAAGAGCGCCTTGAGGAGCTGTTGCTCCTGGCGGTCGACCGAGGCGACGCCGGACGGCCCCGTCGAGGACAGAGTCTCGTACCAGGGCCACAACCGGCCCGCCACGTGGTCGAGTTCGAAGATCGCCGCGTCGAGCACCGTCGGCAGGTCGTCGGCCGGTACCGATCGAGCCGCCTTGAGCTCCGCCACGCGGCGCACGAAATCCGCGAGTTCTTCACCGAATTCGTCCGTCTGCGCCATGCCATGAACGTAACCCGAAGATCTGGTTCCGGGTGTGGCGGGGGTGCAACCCGCCGCGCCTGTTTTCCGCGCAGGTGAGCGGGAAGGCGCGGAGGGAGGAGGGGTGAACCATGCCGTATGCGGGGCGACTTGAGCAACGCGGTCAAAACGATCGGCGCGCTCAAAACGATCGGCGCGGTCGAAACGATCAGCGCGGTCAAGGCGGTCAAGTCGGTCAATGTGGTCAACTCGGTCACCTGGGGACGCGGTCGCCGGAGTCCACGTTTCCGGGCAGGCGGCTGTCGGAGCTCGCCGAGCAGGCCGCCCGCTGCACCACCGACTGCTGCGGCGCCAGCTGCATGGTCTCCGAGGGCGCCCCGGAACGGCCCGCCGCGGTCACCCACCCCGACCTCGCCGGACTCGTCGCGGTCCAACTCCGCTCCGGAGACGGTCCGATCCCCGCCGCGCTGGAACGCGGTGAGCCCGTCGACTCGGCGGACCTGCTGCGCGAGCAGCGCTGGCCGGCGTACCGCGCGATGGCCCTCGACTCGGGTGTCCGCTCCAGTGTCACGATCCCCTTCCGGCGTTCCGGGCTGACCGTGACCCTCAGCCTCTACAGCTTCCGGCCCGGCGCCCTGGAGGACGCCCCGCACGGACCCGCCCGCGCGCTCGGCGACCTCGCCGTCACCTGCCTGGTCCGCGACCGCTCCTACCGGGCCGCGCTCACCGAGCTCGACCAGCTCGGCGCCGCGCTGCGCACCCGGCCCGTCGTCGACCAGGCGTGCGGGATCGTCATGCACGTACTGGGCTGCGACGCGGAAGCGGCCTTCGGCGTATTGCGCCGCGTCTCGCAGGCGACCCAGCGCAAACTGTCCGACGTGGCCTCGGCCGTCGTGGACAAGCGTGGACGAGGCCTGGAACGGGAGCTCGTCTCCCTCTCGAACTGACCCGGTCGGCCGAGCCTCCGGTGTCACCCGCTCGGGCGCCCGTGTCGCGCGAATGGTGTCCGGCCGCGCGCGCCCTGCGCCGGGGCGGGCTGTGATGGGGCGGGGGGCGCGACGGCCGTGCCCCCTTCAGACAGTGTCTGTCCGAAGGAGCCCGACCCATGCGCCGTACCGTCCGTGTCCTGTCCGCCACCGCCCTGGCCTGTGCCGCCCTGGGGGCGGCCGCCACGGCCGCGTCCGCGGATCCGGGCGCGGAGGTCGATCCCCGTTCCGTGGGCCCCGGTGGTCTCCTCTCCATCTCCGTCACCTGTGACGCGATCGGCGGTACCCAGCCCGAGTCGATCGACGCCCACTCCCAGGGCTTCGAGGGGGGCAAGGTCCAGCTGCACCGGGTCATCGGCGGCGACGAGAAGACGGGCGGCGCCGCCTCGTACCGCGGGACGGCCCGTATCCCGGCGGGTGGGAGTTCCGACGGTGGATCCGGTGGACTCGGAGGGGTGGGCGGACTTGCAGGGGTCGGCGGGTTCGGAGTGGCGGGCGGGACCGGCGGGCAGTTCAACAGCGATTCCGACGCCGGGGACCGTGAGGCCCAATGGGCCGTCAACGGCGTGTGTCCCGTTGCGCCGGGCGGCCAGGAGCGCCCGTGGAACACCTCGTACACCGTGTCCCACGGCACCAGCACCAGCACCGGGGTCGGTACCGGCACCAGTACCGGCATCGGTACCGGCACCAGCAGCACCGGCGTCGGCACAAGTGCCGGGCGTGACACGGGTACGGGGCGCGAGACCGGTGCGGCGCGTGACACGGGCGCGGGCCGTGACACAGGGGCGGGTCACGACACCGGTGCGGGTCGTGACACGGGTACGGGTCGTGACACAGGCGCGGGTCACGACACGGGCGCGGGTCGTGACACAGGGGCGGGTCACGACACGGGTGCGGGTCGTGACACCGGTGCGAGTCACGACACGGGCACCGGGCGCGAGACCGGCGCGGCTCACGACACCGGCAGCGGGCGTGACACCGGCGCGGCTCACGACACCGGCAGCGGGCGTGACACCGGCGCGGATCACGACACCGCGGAGCGCCCCGCCGGTGCGCAGTACGGAGTGCAGGGTGGCGAGGGCGGCGCCTTCACCGATTCCGTCCCGGCCCTGATCACCGGTGGCGTCCTGATCGTGGGCGCGTTGGGCGCGGCCCTCCACCGGCTGCGCCAAAAGGGCTCCTCCAACCGCTGACACAGGGCACGGCACCACGGACTGCACGGAGGCACGTATGCGGCGGACGGTTCCGGAAGGGCACGGTCCGGTCCGCTACGGCCCGCCCCTTCCCGATCAGGGCCTGCCGGTACTGGCCGAGCTGCGCGCCGTGCTCGCCGACGCGGCGGGCCACGCCCACGCCGAGCCCTCCGGCGGCGGCCCCGCGCTTCTCGACGCCGCCTGCGGCTACTGGACCCGGCGGGGCCTGGCCGCCGACCGCGACCGGGTGGTCGCCGCCCCCGGCGCCCCCGCCCTGCTCCTCGCGCTGACCGGCGCACTCGGCGGCGACGTCCTGGTGCCGCGCCCGTGCGCCGCCTGGTGGGCACCGCAGGTCCGCCTGCTGGGGCGGTCCGTGTTCCACGCGGCGACGCCCGCGGAGTGCGGCGGCCTGCCGGATCCGTACGCACTACTGGAGACCGTCCGCCGGGTCCGCGCCGAGGGCGGCGACCCGCGCCTGCTCGTGCTCTCCGTCGCCGACGACCCCACCGCCACCGTCGCACCGCCCGAGGTGGTGCACGAGACCGTGGAGGCCGCGGTGGGCGAGGGACTGCACGTGGTCAGCGAGGAGACCTGGCGCGACACCCTGCACCGGCCGCACGACACCGTGCTGCTCAGCCCCGCCGAGATGCTCCCCGGCGAGGTCACTGTGCTCACGGACCTCGCGGGCGCCTTCCTGCCGCAGGGCTGGCCGGCCGCCGTCGCCCGCTTCCCGGACACCGACGAGGGCCTTCGGCTGCGCGCCCGCGTCCTCGACGTGCTCACCGTGCTCGGTGCCCGGGTCGCCGAACCGGTCGCCGCGGCGGCCGCGTACGCGCTCGGCGAGCCCGACGCGGTCACCGAGCGGCTGACCGCGGCCGTACGCCTGCACGCGCGCGTGGCTCTCGCCGCGCACCGCGCGGTGGTCGGGTCGGGGGCCCTCGCACGGCCGCCGCAGGCCGGCAGACATCTGTACGTGGATCTCGGCCCGTTGAGCTCCGCGCTGACCGCCCTCGGCGTCGGGGACGCACAGGAACTGGAGGACTTCCTCACCGCCCGGCTCGGCATGCCCGCGCCGGGCGGCCACCGCTTCGGGGACGATCTCGAGGCGCTTCGCGTGCGGTTGGAGACCGGACCGCTGCTCGGCACCACCGACGCGGAGCGGGCGGAGTGTCTCAGTTCACCCGCACCGTTGGAACTGCCACAGGTGCAACGCGCGTTGACCCTCCTGGGGTCGGCGTTCGACGATCTCCGTGACGACGCTCAGCGATGGGAGCCTCCTCGATGACGCAGCAGTCCCAGTCGACCACGAGCACGAGTACGTCCACGAGCACGCCCATATTCACGAGCACGCCCTTTCCGCTCCGTCCGCTCGTCGAGCCCCCTCCTCTCGCTGAACCCCGTCCGCTCGGTGAGCGCCGTGTGTGGCCGCGGTCGTTCGTCGACCGGCTGACCGCGCCGCTGCCGGGGCTGCGGGCCTTCGCGCGGTTCGCCCGTGAGGGGGCGCTGCGGCCGGGGCCCGAGGGACTCGCCGACATCCCGCTGCTGCCCTTCGAGCCGGGGCCGCTGCCGCGGGTGGGTGCCCGTACCGTCGCCGTCTCCTGGGCGGGGCACGCGAGTTGGGTGATCCGCATAGGCGGGCTCACCGTCCTCACCGACCCGGTCTGGTCCCGCAAGATCCTCGGCACCCCGGCCCGGGTCACCCCGGTCGGCGTGGCCTGGAGCGCGCTGCCGCGCGTCGACGCCGTCGTCATCAGTCACAACCACTACGACCATCTGGACGCGCCGACGCTGCGCCGACTCCCGCGCGACACACCGGTGTTCGTGCCGGCCGGACTCGGGCGCTGGTTCCGGCGCCGCCGGTTCACCCGGGTCACCGAGCTGGACTGGTGGGAGGCAGTCGAACTCGACGGCGTGCGCTTCGACTTCGTCCCCGCGCACCACTGGTCCAAGCGCAGCCTCACCGACACCTGCCGCACGCTGTGGGGCGGCTGGGTGCTGACGGCGCCCGAAGGGCAGCGGGTCTACTTCGCGGGGGACACGGGGTACGGGCACTGGTTCGCGGCCATCGGGCAGCGGTATCCAGGGATAGACCTGGCCCTGCTTCCCATCGGGGCGTACGACCCGAGGTGGTGGTTGAGTGACGTCCACTGCGACCCGGAAGAGGCTGTCCGGGCGGCTGTCGACCTGGGGGCTCGTCGGATGGCCCCGATGCACTGGGGGACGTTCGTGCTGTCCGCGGAGCCCGTGCTGGAGCCGCTGACCCGGGTGAAGGCGGCTTGGGAGCGGCTGGGGTTGGAGCGGGGGAATCTGTGGGATCTGGCGGTGGGGGGTTCTCGGGTCCTGGGGTGACGGCGGCGGGGTGCCTGCCGGTGGGCCGTGGTTGCTCGCGCAGTTCCTCGCGCCCCTTCCAGGGGCGTTGCTTCTATCGCGGCGCGGTTCCGCGTACCCTCCGCCACACCCCCGGCGCCGCACTGATCGCCAGTGTGAGTACGACCGCCGCCACCACGCCCTCCCACGGCTCGTCGAAGAGGGAGCCGCCGAGGATGCCGATGACCTGATAGGTGGCCGCCCAGGCGAGGCAGGCGGGGATGTCGCCGCGGGCGAAGGTGCGCAGGGGCATCTTCGCCAGCAGGCAGGCGAGCATCACCGGTATGCGGCCCGCCGGGACGAGGCGGGACAGGACGAGGACGGCGACGCCGTGGTCGTCCAGCTTCTCCTGGGCCTGGACGAGGCGGTCCTCCGGGGCGCGCACACGGATCGCCTCCAGCCAGCGCGAGCCGTTCTTGGATCCCATGCCGCGCCGGCCGAGCCAGTAGAGCGCCATGTCACCGAGGAACGCCGCGAGCGAGCCCACCGCGAAGACCAGCAGCAGGGCGAACGGCGCCGTCTCGTGAAAGGCCACCACGGCCGCCGAACTGACCAGCGCGCCCGTCGGCACCACCGGGACCAGCGCGCCGATCAGGACCAGCACGAACAGTGACGGATAGCCGATCGCCTGTTGTGTGCTCTCCGGTGACACGGCCGCGCCCGTGGCGGACAGGAACACGGCCGGCGCGCTGCTCTTGGCGGACAGGAATATCGCCGGGGCCGCGCCCTTGGCGGTCAGAGGCGTCACCGCGCGACCTCCGGGCGCACGCTCTCGCCGTGTTCGAGCCGGTGCACCGCCACCTGGGGCGCACGCTCACCAGCCAGGCGCACGAACTCAGCACCCGGCGCATGGAATTCATGCGGGCGCACACCGTCCATACCGATGGGCCAGTACGTGCCGTAGTGCACCGGCACCGCGCTCCTCGGCATCAGCCGGGCCAGCGCCTCGGCGGCCCGCCCCGCGTCCAGGTGCCCCTCCCCCAGGAACGGGCCCCACCCGCCGACCGGCAACAGCGCCACGTCGACCGGTCCGACCTCCTCGGCCATCGACTCGAACAGCCCGGTGTCCCCGGCGAAATACGTCCGCGCCTCGCCCTCCACCACAAAGCCCAGCGCGGGGGAGCGGTGCGGTCCGACCGGCAGTCGCCGCCCGTCGTGCCGCGCCGACACCGTACGTACGACCAGGTCACCGACCTCGGTCAGGTCCCCGGGCGCCACCTCGAGGAACCGCAGACGGTCCAGCCTGCGCAGCGCCGGCACCACACGCGGCGCGCCCTTCGGCACCAGTACCAAAGTGCCCGGCGCGAGCCGCTGCAACGAGGGCAGATGGAGATGGTCGGCATGCAGATGAGAGACCAGCGCCACGTCCGCGACCGCCGCCTCGGCAGGGGGCGGCGCCCCGCGCCTGCGCCGCAGGTGCGCGAGCCGGCGCGCGAAGAGCGGATCGGTGAGGACGCGTGTGCCGGAGTCCTCCAGCGTGCAAGTGGCGTGCCCCCACCAGGTGATCTCCACCGGCACTTCTTTGCCTCCTCCGTGCGACTCCCCCCGAGCCTACGTGCAGGAGTAGGGTCGGCGGCGAAACCCGGAGGTGAGGGGGGACGCCATGGGACACGCGAGCAGCGCCTCCGCCGCGCCGACCGCAGTCCGCGTCACGGCCATCGCGAGCCTGACGCCCCTGGAGGAGCTCGACGCGGACCCCTTCCTCGTGGACTCCCGCAGCCAGTACGCGATGTGCGCCCGCTGGGCCGCCGAGCGCGGTTACGTCGTCACCCGTGAGCTCCTCGTCCGCGATCTGCGCCCCGACCACCGCACCCTGTGGGCGGATGTCGAGGCGGGCCTCGTCGACCTGTTCGTCGCGCCGAGCCGTCGTGTCCTGGAGCGCGCGCTCGCCTCCGTGGACGAGTTCACCGCCGAGTGCGCCCGCCGCGGCGTACGGATCGAGACGGTCGGGTGCGCGGAACCGTCGTACGACGCCCAGATGAAGGCCCGGGTCCACCGCCGTCTGTCGATGCCGACCGCGGGCTACGACGGCCGCTGACGGGGACACCGGGGGCCACTCGACCGTTGTGACAGGGTGGGAGCAGGCCTCGCACACCGGGCGGGCCGGGACGTGAGGTGGACAGGGCGTGGGCGGAAGGCGTTGGCGGCGACTTCTCAGCGGGGTGTGGCGGAGCGTCTCGGTGTGGGCCGTGTCCACGGTCACCATGCTCGTCCTCGCCGGTGTGCTGCCCGACTTCCAGCTGGAGTCCAGCAACGGCGACAGCGCCACGCGGATCGCCGTCACCGCGGGGGCCGGCGCGGCCGTCTTCGGTCTGCTCTCCTCGCTCGTGTGGCCCCTGCTCGTACGGGCGCTGCTCCTGGTCCCCGCCCTCGTGCTCGGTCTGCTCGTCTTCTTCCTGAACGGGTCCTTGCTGCTGATAGCCCTGCGCGTCAACCCCTCCGGGCAGGGCGAGGCCGCGCCCGAGACCGCCGTGGTCGTCGCCGCCGTGATGTCCGCGGTCGCCTCGGCCACCGGGGGTGCCCTCGCCGTCCGGGACGACGAGGCCTACCGGCGCAGGCTCTCCCGGCTCGCCGACCGGCGCCGCAGGCGCGGTGACGGGCAGGCCTGGCCCTCGGCCCCCGGTGCCGTCTTCCTCCAGCTCGACGGCGTCGGCCACGACGTGCTGGAGGAGGCGGTCGGCAAGGGGCTGATGCCCACCGTCGCGCGATGGCTCGACGGCCCGGTGGAAGGCGGCCGCTCCAGCCACCGGCTCACCCCGTGGCGCACCGACTGGTCCAGCCAGACCGGCGCCAGCCAGCTCGGCATCCTGCACGGCAGCAACCACGACGTGCCGGCCTTCCGCTGGTACGAGAAGGACACGCACGAGGTCATGGTGTGCAACCGGCCCTCCAGTGCCGCCGAACTCCAGCGCCGGGCCGTCGAGCACTCCGGCGACGGGGGCCTGCTCACCGTCGACGGCGCCAGCCGCGGCAACCTCTTCAGCGGCGGCGCCGACCAGCTGGCCCTCGTGCTGTCCATGGCCGCGCGAAGGGGCCGGGAGAACCGTTCCCGCTCGGGCTACTTCGCGTACTTCAGCGACCCCGCCAACGCCGTCCGTACGGCCATGTCCTTCGTCGCCGAGGTGCTGCGCGAGATGGGGCAGTCCACGTGGGCCCGGATGAAGAAGCGGCGGCCCCGGGTCAAGCGCGGCGGGCTGTACCCCTTGGTGCGCGCCTTCGCGACCGTCGTCGAGCGGGACGTCGTCGTCGCCGCGGTGATCGGCGACATGCTCGCCGGGCGCAACGCGGTCTACGCGGACCTGGTGGCGTACGACGAGGTGGCCCACCACTCCGGGCCGCGCAGCCGGGACGCCGAGAAGGTCCTGGAGCGCCTCGACCGGTCCCTCGCCCTGGTGGCCAAGGTCGCCGAACACGCCCCGCGGCCCTACCGGATCGTGGTGCTGTCGGACCACGGCCAGAGCCCCGGCGAGACCTTCCTGACCCGCTACGGCCTCAGCCTCGGCAACCTGGTCCGGGCCGGGTGCGGGCTGCCCGTGCCGCGCAGGGCGCAGCGCACGCACAGTGGCACCGAGGCACGGGCGGCGGTGCGGGCCGCGCTGCGCAGACCCGTCGAGGAGCGCGGCGAGCACCACCGTCCCTCGCGCCGCTCCGAGCCCATCGTGCTGGCCTCCGGAAACCTCGGCCTGGTCTCCTTCCCCGACGTGCCGCACCGGATGAGCCGGGAGGAGATCGACCGCCGCCACCCCGCGCTGCTGTCCACCCTCGCCAACCACCCCGGCGTCGGCTTCGTGCTGGTCCGCAGCGAGGAGTACGGCGGACTCGTGCTGGGCGCGAACGGCGCGGAGATGCCGGTCGACAAGCTCGACGACGCGCGCCCGGGCCCGCTCGCCGACTTCGGCCCCGGCGCCGCCGACGCCGTACGACGTACGCACTCCTTCCCGCACGTCGCCGACATCATGGTCAACTCCTCGTACGATCCGAAGGAGGGCGAAGTCCTCGCCTTCGAGGAGCAGATCGGCTCGCACGGCGGACTCGGCGGCGCCCAGGCGCGCCCCTTCCTGCTGTCACCGACGGCCCTGTCCCTACCGGTCGAGGATGACGCGGATCTCGTGGGCGCCGAGCAGGTGCACCGCGTACTGCGACGCTGGCTGCGCGAGTGCGACGGCCCCCAAGTGCCGCTGGCGGCGCCCGTGGACGAGCGCGCCGCCTGAGCCACGGCCAGGGGGCCGGGCCGGGGCGGCGGGAAACGGGCTGCGGTCGGTGGCGGCGGGAGACGGGCTGCGGTCGGTGGCGGCGGAAAATGGGCTGCGGTCGGCGAGCCCCGCGCACACACTGTTCGCATGGAGCACCGCGCACCCGCGGGGCACTTGCCGACCCCCGAGGATGCCGCGTGCAGGCAGTCGTGACCGTCACCCCCGCCCGTATACCGGAACTGCTGCTCGGTCTCGCGACCGTGCGGCCGGTCTTCCTCTGGGGCGCCCCCGGCATCGGAAAGTCCTCCCTGGTGAGGGAGTTCGCCGAGTCGCTGGGACTGGAGTGCGTCAGCCTGCTCGGCACCCAGCTCGCACCCGAGGACCTGATCGGCGTCCCGCAGATCCGCGACGGGCGCTCGGTGTTCTGCCCGCCGGAGGCGATCGCCCGGGACGAGCCGTACTGCCTCTTCCTGGACGAGCTGAACGCGGCGACGCCGGATGTGCAGAAGGCGTTCTACTCCCTGATCCTGGACCGCCGCATCGGCGACTACGAGCTGCCCAAGGGCTCGATCGTGATCGGCGCGGGCAACCGCGCCACCGACAACGCGCTGGCCCGCCCGATCGCCTCCGCGCTGATCAACCGCCTCACGCACGTGCACCTGGAGGCCTCCTCCAAGGACTGGCTCGGCTGGGCCGCCGCCAACGGCATCCACCCCTGGGTCGTGGACCACCTCACCGACCGGCCCGACCACCTGTGGTCCAAGCCGCCGAAGACCGAGGAGCCGTTCTCCACACCCCGCTCCTGGCACATGCTCTCCGACGCGCTGCACTCCTTCGGACCGGCCCTCGACGAGCCGACCCTGAAGGTGATCGCGCACGGCACCCTGACCCCCGCGCACGCGGTCGCCTTCTGCGGCTATGTGAAGATCGTGCGCAGCCGGTTCGGCATCGAGGCGATCGTCAAGGGCGACGCCCGCTGGCCGCACCGCCCCGAGGACCGCGACCTGCTGTACTACCTCGCCGAGTCCTTCCGCGGCCGGCTCGTCAAGGAGCTGCCCGCCAGCAAGGAGCACCTCTCCGCGAGCGGACAGCAGACCGCGTACCGCGCCAAGTCGCTGCTCGTGCAGCTCGCGGAGATCTCCGTGGAGGTCGCGCAGGGCGTCATCGCCCCGGACACCGACGGCAACCCCCTCCTGCCCGCCTGGTTCCTGGTCGAGGCGGCCCGCGACATGCCCCGGCTGGTCGAGGCGCGGCAGTGAGCCGTACCCCGACCAGCCGCGGCAAGGGACAGCCGAAGAAGGACCTCGCGGCCGAGGCCTTCGCGGAGGGGATGCGGCTGGTGCGGGCCAACCGGGCGCTCGCCGCCATCGGCTTCAGCACCTGCCGCCAGGAGGACTGCCCCGACTCGCCCCGCGACGGTCTCGTCCGCGTCGACTCCAACGGCGTGCTGCACATCCACCCCACCCGCCGCGCCGAACCCGTCGAGTGGGCCTGGGCGGTCGCGCACGCCGTCATCCACCTGGGCTTCGGCCATGTCCCGGCGGCGCCGAAGACGCGCGAGCAGCCCGACCGCCACGCCCTCGCCGCCCGCTGCGCGGTCGTCAACCGCTTCCTGCTCGGCTTCCCCATCGGCCTCACCCCCGAGGACCTGCCGCCCTCGTACCCCGACGGCGACGAGGAGCAGCTCGCCGCCCGCTGGCGGCGCGAGGGGACTCCGGCCCCGTACGAGCGCTGCGGTACGGCAGGCGGCGAGCCGGACCAGCTGCTGGTGCCGTGGGACACCTGGAAGGGCGGCCAGGCCCCGGACTGGCAGCTCGAGTTCGCGCACGCCCTGACCCGAACCGTGGCCACGGCGATGGACGTGGCCGGCGGCCGCCGCGGCTCGATGCGCGGCGGGCCCACCCGGCTGCAGCCCTGGGAGCGGGCGCTGAGCTGGTTCATCTCCTCCTACCCGCTGCTCGGCGGCGTCGCGGCCGGCATCACCCTGGTCGCCGACGCCGAACTGGCCCGCGCCTACGACATCTCCGTCGCCGCCGTGAACGCGGAGGCGGGCGAGATCTACATCAACCCGCTGCGTCAACTGGAGGAGGAGGAATGGCGGTTCGTCCTCGCCCACGAGATGCTGCACGCCGCCCTGCGGCACGGCGACCGCTGCGGCGCCCGCGACCCGTACCTCTTCAACATCGCGGCCGACTACGTCATCAACGGCTGGCTGTGCGAGATGCAGGTCGGCACGATGCCCGAAGGGCTCCTGTACGACGCGGAGTTGAAGGACCTCTCGGCGGAGGAGGTGTACGACCGGATCGCGAAGGACCTGCGCCGGATGCGCCGGCTGTCCACGCTGCGCGGCAAGGGCGCGGGTGACATCCTCGGCGCCCCGCTCGGCTCCCCGCGCGACTACGTGGACCTGGACGAGCTCTACCGCCGTGGCCTGAGCCACGGTTTCGACTTGCACCAGCAGCTGGAGCGGGGCTATCTGCCGGGCGGTCTGGTCGAGGAGATCCGCGCGCTCAACCATCCGCCGCTGCCCTGGGACGCCCGCCTGGCCCGCTGGTTCGACGAGTTCGTGCCCCGCCCCGAGCCGGTACGGACGTACGCGCGCTCCTCGCGCCGTCAGGCGTCCACCCCCGACATCCCGCGCGCGGGACGGTACTTCCCGCCCGAGGAGATCGCCCGCTGCACCTTCGGCGTCGTCCTCGACACCTCCGGCTCCATGGACCGCACCCTGCTCGGCAAGGCGCTGGGCGCCATCGCCTCGTACGCCGAGGCCCGGGACGTACCGGCCGCGCGGGTGGTGTTCTGCGACGCGGCGCCGCACGACGCGGGCTATCTGCCGGTCACCGAGATCGCCGGGCGGGTACGGGTGCACGGGCGCGGCGGTACGGTGCTGCAGCCCGGCATCGATCTGCTGCACCGCGCGGACGACTTCCCGCCGGGCGCGCCGCTGCTGGTCATCACGGACGGCTGGTGCGACGTGCTGCGGGTGCGGCGCGAGCACGCGTATCTGATTCCGCAGGGCGCGCGGCTCCCGTTCACGGCGCGGGGACCGGTCTTCCGGGTGCGGTGAACCACCTTCGCGGGCGCGGCGAGACTTCTTCGCGGTCCCGTTGAGCCGTCATTCTGCGTGAGTGGCGCGCAGGTGTGATCGGATGGTGCGTACGGACCCCCGAAAACGGGACCTCATCGAAGGGAATCATCGTGGCAACCACGCGCACCGCGCACACCGTGTGGGAAGGCAACCTGCTCGAGGGCAGCGGCGTCGTCACCTTCGACTCCTCCGGCATCGGCCAGCAGCCGGTGACGTGGGCGTCGCGGGCGCAGGACGCCAACGGCAAGACCAGCCCCGAGGAGCTGATCGCCGCCGCCCACTCCAGCTGCTTCTCCATGGCGCTGTCGCACGCCCTCGCGGGTGCGGGCACCCCGCCCACCAAGCTCGTCACCAACGCCGACGTCACCTTCCAGCCCGGCGAGGGCATCACCGGCATCCACCTGACCGTGGAGGGCACGGTGCCGGGCCTCGACAACGACGGCTTCGTCGCGGCGGCCGAGGACGCGAAGAAGAACTGCCCGGTCAGCGCGGCGCTGACCGGCACGACGATCACCCTGACGGCCAAGCTGGCCTGACGTCCGGGAGCAGTACGGCGCCGCGGTCCCGCGCAGGGCCCGCGGCGCTGTCATGTCCGCCCCATTGACAAGAACGCACTCAAGTTTTGTGCTTGAAGGTGGGCAGCGCCCTGGCGGAAGGGGACGGACATGGCACGTGCGGTAGGGATCGACCTCGGTACGACGAACTCGGTGGTGGCCCTTCTCGAAGGCGGCGACCCCACCGTCGTGACCAACGCGGAGGGCGCGCGCACCACCCCCTCGGTGGTGGCCTTCGCCAAGAACGACGAGGTGCTCGTCGGCGAGGTCGCCAAACGGCAGGCCGTGACGAACGTGGAGCGCACCGCGCGCTCGGTCAAGCGCCACATGGGCGACGCGAGCTGGCGCTTCCCGGAGCAGGGATCCGTCGACGGCACCCGCTACCGCGCCCAGGAACTGTCGGCGCGCGTCCTGCAGAAGCTGAAGCGGGACGCGGAGGCCTACCTGGGCGAGGACGTCACGGACGCCGTGATCACCGTGCCCGCCTACTTCGACGACGCCCAGCGTCAGGCCACCAAGGAGG
This sequence comes from Streptomyces sp. NPDC090798, assembly GCF_044768965.1. Classification (NCBI taxonomy): domain Bacteria; kingdom Bacillati; phylum Actinomycetota; class Actinomycetes; order Kitasatosporales; family Streptomycetaceae; genus Streptomyces; species Streptomyces sp. NPDC090798. The sequence goes on along the minus strand of NZ_JBIVXA010000021.1, from coordinate 114,801 downwards.
CGGGCGAGATCGCCGGCCTGAAGGTGCTGCGGATCATCAACGAGCCGACGGCCGCCGCCCTCGCCTACGGCCTCGACCGGGGCGAGGAGCAGACCGTCCTCGTCTTCGACCTGGGCGGCGGCACCTTCGACGTCTCGCTCCTGGAGATCGGCGACGGCGTCATCGAGGTCAAGGCGACCAACGGCGACACACGGCTCGGCGGCGACGACTGGGACCAGCGGATCGTCGAACACCTCGCGCAGCGCTTCAAGGCCGCGTACGGCATCGATCTCGGCCACGACAAGATGGCGCTGCAACGGCTGCGCGAGGGCGCCGAGAAGGCCAAGATCGAACTGTCCAGCTCCTCCGAGACCACCGTCAACCTGCCCTACGTCACCGCCACCGCCGACGGCCCCCTGCACCTCGAGGAGAAACTGACCCGCGCCCAGTTCCAGGAGCTGACCGCCGATCTGCTCGACCGCTGCAAGACCCCCTTCCACCAGGCGGTCAAGGACGCGGGCGTCAAGCTCGCCGCGATCGACCACGTCATCCTGGTCGGCGGCTCGACCCGGATGCCCGCCGTCACGGACCTGGTCAGGGAGCTCACCGGCAAGGACCCGCACAAGGGCGTCAACCCGGACGAGGTCGTGGCGCTCGGCGCGGCCCTCCAGGCGGGTGTCATCCGGGGGGACGTGAAGGACGTCCTGCTCCTCGACGTCACCCCGCTGTCCCTCGGCATCGAGACCAAGGGCGGCATCATGACCAGGCTCATCGAGCGCAACACCACGATCCCGACCCGCCGTTCGGAGATCTTCACCACGGCCGCGGACAACCAGCCCTCGGTCGGCATCCAGGTCTACCAGGGCGAACGCGAGATCGCCGCGTACAACAAGAAGCTCGGCGTCTTCGACCTCACCGGGCTGCCGCCCGCGCCGCGCGGAGTCCCGCAGATCGAGGTCGCCTTCGACATCGACGCCAACGGGATCATGCACGTCTCCGCGAAGGACCTTGCCACCGGGCGCGAACAGAAGATGACCGTCACCGGCGGCTCCGCGCTCCCCAAGAACGACATCGACCGCATGATGCGCGAGGCCGAGCAGTACGCCGAGGAGGACCGCGCGCGCCGCGAGGCCGCCGAGACCCGCAACCAGGCCGAACAACTCGTCTACCAGACCGAGAAGTTCCTCCGCGAGAACGACGAACGCATCCCCTCCGAGACGAAACCCGAGGTCGAGTCCGCCGTCGCCGACCTCAAGCGTCTCCTGGAGGACTCCGCCACCGACACCACCGACCTGCGCACCGGCGTGGAGAAACTGGCCTCGGTGAGCCAGAAGATGGGCCAGGCCATGTATGCCCAGGCCCAGCAGACGCCCCGGGAGGAGCCGGCCGCCGAGCACACCACGGCGGCGGAGGACGGTGTGGTGGACGCCGAGATCGTGGACGACGAGAGGGAGACGAGGGGCGGCGCGGCGTAAAGGCCTTCGAGGAGAGGGGCTCCCTGAGAGCCCCTCCCTGGGAACTCCTCCTTGGGAACTCCCTGGGAACTCCTCCTTGAGAACTCTCAGTAGGAGTCCCGGATCTCCCGCAGGATCTCCTTGGTGCGGGGCACGGAGGCGGCGTGGGCGGACATGTGGTCCAGCACTTCCAGATGCATGGCCACCTCGGGGCGCGAGTCCAGGTAGATCGCACCGGTCAGGTACTCGCTGTAGACCATGTCGGGCAGTTCCGGCTCCGCGAAGCGGAACAGCGCGAAGGAGGTGTACGTCCCCGGATGCGGGCCGCTCGCGTACTCGGCGACCTGGACGGAGATGTCGTCGCTCTCCATCTCCCGCAGCAGCCGGTCGATCTGGTCCCGCATGACCTCCCCACGGATGCTCACCGGACGCCGCAGCGCGGTCTCGTCCATGATCACCCAGAGGCGCGGCCGGTGCTCGCGCCCCAGCAGCAGCTGCTGCCGCGTCATGCGCAGCGTCACATGCCGCTCGATGGCCTCGGGCCCCGTCTGGCCCACCGTTCCCGCCTCCAGTACGGCGCGCGCGTACTCCTCGGTCTGCAGCAGCCCGGGCACGAAGTGCGGCTCGTACGAGCGGATCAGACGGGCGGCGCCCTCCAGGCTGACGTGCATGCTGAACCAGTCCGGCAGCACATCGTGGAACCGCTGCCACCAGCCCGGCTGGTTCGCCTCCTCGGCGAGCGTGACGAAGGCGGCCACCTCGTCGTCGGCCACGCCGTACGTCGTCAGCAGCACCTGGAGGTACGGGATCTTGAGGGCGACCTCGGCCATCTCCATCCGCCGCACCGTCGCCGGGGCGACACGCAGGACACGCGCGGCTTCTTCGCGCTTCAGCCCGGTGGCCTCCCGCAATTCCTGCAGCCGCCGCCCGAGCACCACTTGCCCCACGGTGGGCGCAGCCCGCCGCTCACTCACGCCACGCCCTCCCCAAGCGCCGAAGCCTCCACTCAAACGGATCGGCGACGCTCCGTCAAGACACCAGTGACTGAAGGTATTTGACGGTCGCCGGATCCGCGGGCAGAAACGTCTCGATGGCCAGCTCGGCGACGGTGACGTCCATCGGGGTGTTGAAGGTGGAGATGGAGGAGATGAAGGACAGCACGCGCCCGCCGTGCTCGATCCGCAGGGGAAGCGCGAAATAGGGAACGGGCCCGACACCTTCCTCCAGTTCCGGTCCCACTCCCTGTCCCTGGTCCGGGTCCGGCACCGGGTAGGCCGCCACCTCCTCGTAGAGCGCACGCAGTGGCTCGGAGCGGTCCAGGGCGATCTGCCGGTCCATCTGCGCGAGCAGGTGGTCGCGCCACTCGCGGTGGTTGCGGATCCGAGGCGCCAGTCCCTCCGGGTGGAGGGTCAGCCGCATCGCGTTCAGCGGTGGGGTGAGCAGCGACTCGCAGACGCCCTCCAGGAGCATGGTGATGCCACGGTTGGCGGCGAGCACGGTGTACGTGGCGTCCACCACCAGCGCCGGGTAGGGCTCGTAGCCCTGGATCAGCCGCTCCATGCCCTGGCGCAGGGCGTCCATCGAGGGGTCGTCGAGGGGGGTCTCCGGGTAGTGGGGCGCGTAGCCGGCGGCCAGGAGCAGCGCGTTGCGTTCCCGTACGGGGACGTCGAGGTGTTCGGCCAGCCGCAGCACCATCTCCTCACTCGGGCGGGAGCGGCCGGTCTCGATGAAACTGATGTGGCGGGCCGAGGAGTCGGCCCGCAGCGCCAGTTCCAGCTGGCTGACCCGACGCTGTTCCCGCCAGCCGCGCAGCAGCGGGCCGACGCCCTTGCCGACGGGATGGGTTGAGGGCCTGGCCGGACCGGACGCGACGATGGACATACGCCGACCGTAACCGAGGAACGCCGTGGGTGGAGCGTGGGCCTTGCTTTCGAACGCCGGACGGCCGGGGTCTTTGGGGGCGCGGGGAACTGCGCGACCAGCCCTCTCCCACCCGCGGCCGAAGAACACACCCGGGGGGTCCGGGGGCGAAGCCCAGGGATGGGACGGGGCGCCGGAGAGCCCTGGTCGGGGGAGTGTGGCAGGCTGAGGAACAGCCCCCACCGCACCCCACCGCAGGAAGAACGGAGCGAGGCCATGCCCGTCGAACCGCTGTCGCAGAAGGAGATCGAGGAGCAGCTCGCGGAGCTGCCCGGCTGGTCGCTGGACGGCGACCACCTCGCCCGCTCCTACCGCCTCCCCTCCCACTTCGCCGCGACCGCGATGGTCGTACACATCGCCCAGGTACAGGAGGAGCTCGACCACCACTCCGACCTCACCCTCGGCTACAACACGATCTCCCTCACCGTGAACACCCACAGCGTCGGCGGCGCGGTCACGGAGCTCGACCTCAAGCTCGCCCGCAGGGTGGAGGCACTCGCTCCGGGACATGGCGCACACTGATCCACGTGCTGGACTACGACAAGGAAGCCGCCGCATACGACGCCAGCAGGGGCGGTGAGCCCAGAGCCGCCGCGGCCGCGACCGCCGTACTCGGCCTCGTCCCCGACGACGTACAGGCCCTGCTCGACGTCGCCTGCGGCACCGGGATCGTCACGCGCCGCCTCGCCGTCGCCCGCCCGACGCTCCGGGTGACGGGCGCGGACGCCGCGCAGGGCATGGCCCGGATGGCTGCGGCACGGCTCCCGGGCGCGGTGATCCGCGCCGACAGCCGCCGACTGCCCTTCCCCGACGCCTCGTTCGACGCCGTCACCAGCGTCTGGCTGCTCCATCTGGTCGACGGCGCCGAGGACGTCCGCGCCATCGTCGCCGAGTGCGCGCGGGTCCTGCGCCCGGGCGGGGTGTACGTCACCACTGTCGACAAGGCCGCCGCACACGACGTGGGCAGCGACATCGACGCCGTACTCGCCTCCCGCCCGCGCCGCCCCGCCCAGGACCGCCCCGAGGACGTCGAGGCGTACGCCGTCGAGCACGGCCTCACCCCGGCCGGGCGTGCCCGTTTCCGGGGCCACGGCCAGGGCCGCAGCCCGCGCGGCACGGTGGCGGACCTGCGCCGCGGCTGGTTCACCCGGATCGCCCCGGACGACCCGCTGGCCGAGCGTTTCGTCACGCTGCTCGAAGCTCTGCCCGATCAGGAAGTCCCGCGCCCCGACCCACAGTTCGCTCTCCGCGCGTTCAGGAAGCTCCCCGCCGCGCGAACTCCATGACCCAGTTGGTCACCCATGTCTTCTCCCCGTCCACGGAGAAGGCCTGCTCCCAGCGGGCCGTGGTCGGGGAGATCCCCGACCACACGAACCGCACCCGCACGTCCTTCCCGTCGTGCGTGTCGTCGCCGTGGAACTCGCCGCGCCCGTCGGGCCCGAACCGCCCCACCACCGGCGGAAACAGCTTCCCGCTGCGGCTCGACGACCAGTTCAGCGACCACATCCGCGCCGCGGGGTCGAAGAGCCGCAGGGTGAGCCCCTGCCAGCCCTGACCGGGCACCGTCATCTCGTCGATGTTCGCGGCGCCGTCGAACAGGCTCCAGCAGCGGTTCGTGGCCCCGAACTCCTCCCAGCCGCTGCCGGGGTCGAGGAAGTCGGTCAGACGCCTGTGGTGGACGTCCCACTCGCCGTGGAAGAAGTCGAAGTCGCGCGGGCTGCTCATGAGCGGTCTCCAGTCGTGCCCTCGGGGAGGGAGTCGGCAAGGTAGGCGTCGAGGTCGGGGGCGTCGGGCGCGAGCATGTGGCGCACCCAGGCGTCGCGTTCGTGCAGGATCGGCGGCAGCTCCCAGACGCAGCCGATCCAGGGGAGGTCGGGTGTGATGAAGTGCGTGGGGTCCCGGTCCGGGCAGCCGAGGACCGGCTGGCCCGCCGACGCGCCGCGGAAGTGCAGGACGTTGTCCCACACCCAGCTGTACGCGTTGAGGTAGGCGCCGTCGTCGCCGCCCCGGTGCAGTACGACGAAGGTGGCGGGCGGTGTGCCGTCGGGCTCGGGCAGCAGCTGCGGCAGCGTCGCGTACGCCGCCGCCTCGACGTCGGGCGCGATACCGGCCGGGTCCGCGGTGACGTGGTAGCGCTTGATCCGTCGCCCCGCCACCTCGATGGGCGGCGGCACGGTCAGCAACTTCTCCCTGAAGTTCGGGAAGGTGGTGGAAGCCATGACGCGCACGCTAGGCCGGCTTCACTGACATCCTGTGTCAGTGAAGTCCAGCCGGCTCGTCTCGATCCTCCTGCTGCTCCAGACCCGCGGCCGGATGACCGCCGCCGACCTCGCCGAGGAGCTCGACGTCTCGGTCCGCACGGTCTACCGGGACGTCGAGGCACTGAGCGCGGCGGGCGTCCCGCTGTACGGCGACGCGGGGCACGCCGGCGGCTACCGCCTCCTCGACGGCTACCGCACCCGTCTCACCGGCCTCACTGAGGGGGAGGCCGAGGCCCTCTTCCTCGCCGGCGTCCCCGGCCCCGCCGCCGAGCTGGGCCTCGGCCCGGTCCTGGCCGCCGCCCAGTTGAAGGTGCGCGCCGCCCTCCCGCGCGAGCTGCGCACGCACGCCGACCGGATCAGCGGCCGCTTCCACCTGGACGCCCCCGGCTGGTACGCGGACGCCGACGACACCCCGTACCTCCCCGCCGTCGCCGACGCCGTCTGGAACGCGCGGGTGCTGCACGTCCTGTACCGCCGCTGGCGCGAGCCCACGGATGTGCGGCGCCGCCTGGAGCCGTACGGCCTGGTCCTGAAGGCGGGCCGCTGGTACGTCGTCGCGGGCCCCGGACCGCGCACCTTCCGTGTCGATCAGATCCTCGAACTCACCTCGACCGAAGAGGAGTTCGGCCGGCCGGCGACGTTCGACCTGGACGGCGTACCAACAGGAGTTCCACGACCGGCTGCACCGCGCCGAGGCAGTGATCCGGATCGCGCCGGGAACCGTTCTCGCCGGTCCGGCGGCCCGGCCCCTCGAGGTCAAAGGCCCTACGGACAAGGATGGTTGGACGCGCGCTACCGTCCCCATCGAGTCCATCGACCAGGCTCACGACGAATTCCTCCGACTGGGCGCGGCGATCGAGGTGCTGGAGCCCGCCGAACTGCGGGAGCGCATCGCGCGCACGGTGGCGGCACTGGCCCGTCTGTACGTGTAGAGAGCACCTGCACGCAACTGTCGACTACCGGAACTCCAACGGATACGTGCTGTCCGGGCCCGAGTACCTGACCATGTTCAACGGGCGGACGGGCGCCGCCATGGGCACCGTCGACTACGTCCCGGCGCGCGGCACGGTCTCCTCCTGGGGCGACTCGTACGGCAACCGCGTCGACCGATTCCTCGCGGGAACGGCCTACTTGGACGGCTCCCGGCCCTCCCTCGTCATGGCGCGCGGCTACTACACCCGTACCGTCGTCGCCGCCTGGGACTGGCGGGGCGGCGCCTTCATCCGACGCTGGACCTTCGACACCAACTCCTCGACCAACAGCGGCAAGGGCTACGACGGCCAGGGCAACCACCAGTTGTCGGTCGCGGACGTCGACGGGGACGGCAAGGACGAGGTCGCGTACGGCTCGATGGCCGTGGACGACGACGGCAACGGCCTGTGGACCACCAAGAACGGGCACGGGGACGCCATGCACGTCGGCGACCTCGACCCCGCACGCCCCGGCCTGGAGGAGTTCAAGGTCGACGAGGACTCCTCGAAACCGGCGTCCTGGATGGCGGACGCCAAGACGGGCGCGATCCTGTGGTCCACGGCGGCCAACGGCGACAACGGCCGAGGCGTGTCCGGGGACATCTGGGCGGGCAGCGCGGGCGCCGAGTCCTGGTCCTCGCGTGCCGACGGCGTCCGCAACCCCGAGGGCACGGTGGTGGCGACCCGCAAGCCGGGCAGCGTCAACTTCCTGTCCTGGTGGGACGGCGACCCGGTCCGCGAACTCCTCGACGACACCCACATCGACAAGTACGGCACCTCGTCCGACGCCCGGCTGCTGACCGGCGCGGGCGTCCACTCCAACAACAGCACCAAGGCGACCCCGTCACTGTCCGGCGACATCCTCGGCGACTGGCGCGAGGAGGTCGTCTGGCCGACGACCGACAACACGGCCCTCAGGATCTACTCCACCCCCTACGAGACGACCACAAGGATCACCACCCTCCTCCACGACACCCAGTACCGCACGGCCCTGGCCTGGCAGAACACCGCCTACAACCAGCCCCCACACCCGAGCTTCTTCATCGGCGACGGAATGCCGACAGCACCGCGCCCCACGGTGTACACCCCCTGAACAGAGCTGGGCCGGTGCTCTACGAGGGCCGGGAAGCCCTGCCGGTCCGGGCGGCCCCGAGGATGCCGTCCGCAGGCAAGGGCTTCGCTGTCAGCTGTAGGACCAGCGCCATGCGTTGGAGCGGTACACGCACTTGATCCTGCTGCCACTCGCGGTGGTCGTACTGGCACCGTGGTCGCTGTTCCGGCAGTACTGGCCCGCCGAATAGCAGTTGCCGGAGTTGGAGGTGATCGAGCACGTGCCGACGCTGTCCCCGCTGCTGCTGCTGCCACCACTGCTGCCGGAGCCGCTGCCCGAGGCGGCCTTCGCGGTGACGGTCACCTTGACCTTGACCGTCTTCGTCGCGGTGACCGTCGGTGCGGGCTCCGGCTTCGCGGTGGCCGTCGTGGTGACGGTGACGGTGGGGGTCGGCCGCACCTTGCCTGCCGCCGCCTTCGTGGTGTGGTCGGCCTGGCTGGTGCTGTCGCCACCGTTGTCGCTTCCGCCGGCGCCGATGCCGAGACAGAAGGCGAAACCGATCGCGCCCAGCACGTAGCGCTTCCGTGCCCAGCGCGGCCTGGCCGGATGCGGGGCAGGGGCGGGCGGCACAGGCTGCGGACCGTATCCGGGCGGTGGCGGCGGCTGGTTGTACGACATGGTCCCCCCCAGGGATGTTTCGAGGTGGGGTGACCGTATAGGGAGGTGTGAAGAAAATGTGAGTAGGGGGTGAGGGTAGTGACGGAGTTGTGATCATGATGGGTGGGGTAAACGCTTCCCAATCGGACCTTCGTCGCTATTTTCCAGCGCACCGTCATGCGCGGTGAAGGACGATGGCTTCATGTTCGCCCTCGTCCCCGCGCGCTCTTCCAGGGGCCTCTCTGAAGGAGGGCATGACGACCGGGCGGCCCCCAGTGCGGGTGGGGGCCGCCCGGCCAGGTGGCCCCGTCGTCAGGTGACGGGACCGCGCACGCGGAGCTTTCAGGCGGTTCCGGTGAAGCGCGGCGAGCTACCGCGCCCCTTCAGGGGCGCGGGGAACTGCGCGACCGGCCACTACGGGCCCGCAGCTCACATACCGCCCAACCCGCGGAGCGCCCGGCGGGGACTATTCGAGAAGCTCCGCGTACGAGCCCATGGCCAGGGCGATGTCCGCCTGGGCCCAGAACCGGTGGTACGTGAAGGAGGGCGCGGCTCCGCCCGCCAGATACGCCTCGATCTTCGAAAAGTTCGGGTCGTTCTTGTAGAAGGACCTGAGCGAGGCGAAGGTCGAGGTGGAGTTGATCGTGTCGCCGTTCGGCATCTTGCCGCTCCAGCCGCTCGGGACGTAGACCGTGTCGTCGAAGCGGTTGTAGTCGGCGCGGGTCTCCGGGACGGCGATGCCCAGGCTGTCCTGGTAGTTGCTCCACATGCCGTCGAGGAGCGCCTTCGCCGTCGTCTTCGCCTGGGCGTTGCCGGACTTGGCGGCGTAGTACGACAGGGTCTTGGCGTACGCGGCGGCCACACCGACGTCGTTGGTGTAGTCGGCGACCGTGACGTGAAGTCCGCTGTTGGCACCGGGACTCGACGCGTTCCAGGTGTCCGGGGCGCCGGACCACTGGAGCGTGGAGGGGATCTGGTAGGTGCCGTCCGGGTTGACCGTGGTCTTGGACAGCGCCCAGGAGACCCACTTGTCGAGGATCGCCTTCGCGCTCGCGTTCCCCGTCTGCTGGTAGTACTCGGCGACCCGCTCCATGGACCAGGCCTGGAAGCCGAACCACTGGTTGGACGGCGGGTCGTGGTACACGGGCTGCTGGTCGTAGTACATGCCGTAGAAGGTCGGCGTCCCGGCCGGCGGGGTCGCGTAACGGCCCGCCCAGCTGTTGGTCGCGCCACCGGCGATGGCGCCCTCGTCGGATTGCAGCCAGCGGTAGAACTCCAGCTGCCGGGTGAGGGAGGTGCCCCAATCGGCCGCCCCTGTCGAGGACTTGGGCTTCAGATCGGCGTACGAGCTGAGCGCGTACGCGGCCAGCGGGTTCTGGTAGCCGCCGTGCACATGGCTGGAGCCGATGCGCCAGGCCCAGCCCGCCGAGGTGTCGGTCGCGCCGCCCCAGGCGTAGTACCAGGAGAGCAGATAGTGCGAGGCGTCCTTGCCGGTGCCGGCCGCACAGGCGGACGGGCCGACACAGTTGCCGATCTTCTTGAAGTACTTGTCGTACATGGCGTAGCGCAGATAGTCGCCCATCTTCGCCGCCTTGCCGACGGTCGCGGACACGTCGCCGCCCTTGCCCTGCGCCTTGGCCCACACGTCGGCCCAGTACGCGGCCTGCACGGCCCGCGCGTCGGCGTCCGGCGCGTCGGTGTACTTCCACTGCTTGGCGTACGAGGAGTCCCCGGTGAAGAGGTCCAGGTAGCCGTTCGTGGAACCGTACTTGAAGGCGTCGCAGGTCGGCTGCGGCACCGTCTCCCACACCGACTCCTGCGCGCCGCGCTGGAAGGTGTTGATGTACGACGGTCCGGTCGCGGTCGGTCCGGCCTCGCACTTGCCGGGCTCGTTGCCGTAGCCGTAGACGTTGTCGACGTCCTGGAGCCAGTGCATGCCGTACACGTCGTCCGTGCCGTACGCGCTCTTCAGCTCGGCCGCGATCGGGTCGGAGCCGACGGAGACGCCCGTGTCGAGCTTGGCCGGGTACTCGTTCGGGGTGTCGAGTTCCGGTGCGTAGGTCGCGGGCTTCGAGGCGTTGTAGAAGGAGTTCGTCGGCTGGTCGGCGTGGGTGGGGATCATGTACGTCTCCATGGTCGTCCACGCGGCGTTGAACTTGGACCAGTCGCCGGTGACCTTCCCGTACATCGCCTGCAGCCAGATGAGATAGCTGTAGGCCTCCGACGTCGTCTCATGACCCTGGTCCGGCGCCTCGACGATCAGCGTCTCCACCGAGTGGTAGGGGATGCCCTCGGGTGAGAAGTAGCCGTTCGCCGGGTTGGTGATCTTGCCGTAGAGGTCCAGGAAGCGCGCGTCGTACGCCTTCGACGCGGCCAGCTCCGTCACGGTGACCGTCGCCTTGGCGTACCCGGTCGCCGAGGCCGTGAAGGTCGCGGCGCCGGTCCCGGAGGCGTCGGCGGTGATGGTGACGTTCTGTGCCGTGTTCCAGTTGGCCGGGGTGAAGGTGAGCGAGGCGCCGCCGGTCACGGACAGTCCCGGATTGCCGTCCGCACGGGCGGTCGTCACCGTCACGTTCGCGGCCGGCTGTTTCGAAAGCTGCATGGCGAACGTTCCCGACTTCCCCTGCTGGACGCCGAGTTGGGTCGGCGAGGCCACCACGGCGGGACCCGAGGCGACCGTGATGCCGACCGGTGTGGACGCCGCGGAAGCGCCCAGGCTGTCGTACGCCTTGGCCACCAGCGAATGGCTGCCCACGGTCAAGCCGGAGGTCGACAGTGTGTAGGGGGAGCTGGTGTCCGTGCCCAGCAGGGTCGTGTCGTCGTAGAACTCGACCTTGCTGATCGTCGCGCCGTCGGCGGCCGCGGCGGTCGCGGCCAGCGGGATCGCGTCGCCCTGCGTGTAGACCGCGCCCGCGGCCGGGCTGGTCAGCACGGTGACCGGCGGCTGGTGGGCGCCGGTGCAGGTGGTGCCGTTGACCGCGAAGGAGGCGGGCGCCGTGTTGGCGCCGCTGTAGGTGAACTGCGCACCGGTGGAGACCGCTGCCCCGGCGGCGACCGTCCCGTTCCAGGAGGCGTTCTTCGCGGTGACCGTCCTGCCGGACTGCGACCAGGTCCCGTTCCAGCCACTGGTCAGCGTCTGGTTGCCCGCGTAGTCGTACGTCAGGGTCCAGCCGTTGATCGGGTCCGTGCCCCGGTTGGTGAGGGTGAGATCCGCGGTGAAGCCGGAGCCCCAGTCATTGGTCTTGTAGTCGACACTGCACTGAACTCCCGCTGCGTGAGCTGGAGTTGAACCATTCGCGAGCATCGTGAGCGGAAGCGCGAGGGCCGCCACCACGGCGGTCCACAGTCGGCGGGTCCTGCGGCGTCTCCTTCTGGAACTGGGGTGCATGTGCTGGTTCCTCCTTGCGGCTCGGAGAAGTGGGGGCGGAGCAGCAACAAGCCTTGAACCAGTGGGAGCGCTCCCATATTGGAGAGGGGGGTCGAAGGGGTCAAGGTGCTTGAAGAGTCGAAATTGTTCGATTGATCAACAGTGCGACGCCTCTGTCCTTTACCGGCACTTGGCGCTAACTTCATCCGCACCAGTGGGAGCGGTTCCATCAGTCGACGCGTCCGTCACGACGCGCCCGAGCTGCAAGGAGTCGCTCATGCGACACCCTCCGCTTTCAGGACTTTTAGTGGTCGGCGCCGCGGTCGCCCTCGTGGGCACCGCGATCGCGCCGGTCGTCACGGCTTCAGGAGCCACACCCGCGTGCACGGTGGACTACTCCGTCACCAGCCAGTGGGACACCGGCTTCCAGGGCGCCGTGAAGATCACCAACAACATAGCCGCGCTGAGTAGTTGGAGTCTCACCTTCGACTTCGTGGGCGGTCAGAAGGTCAGCCAGGGCTGGAACGCCAAGTGGTCCCAGTCCGCCACGACGGTCACCGCGGCCAACGAGAGCTGGAACGGTTCGCTCGGCTCAGGGGCCAGTGTCAGCGCCGGGTTCCTCGCCTCTTGGTCGGGGAGCAACGCCGTACCCACGACGTTCAAGCTCAACGGGACGACGTGCAACGTGGACACGGAGCCGTCGCCGACCCCGACGGACCCGCCGCCCACGACCGGTACGGCACCCAAGCTGCACGTCTCCGGGAACAAGCTCGTCGACGCCGACGGCACCACGCGGCGGCTGCTCGGCGTCAACCGCTCCGGCGGCGAGTTCATGTGCGTCCAGGGATACGGCGTCTTCGACGGCCCGGTCGACGACGCCTCGGTCAAGGCGATCGCCGACTGGAAGGCCAACACGGTCCGCATTCCGCTCAACGAGGAGTGCTGGCTCGGCCTGTCCAACATCAAACCGGAGTACGCGGGCGCGAACTACATCTCCGCCGTCAAGGACCTGGTCGCCAAGGTCGAGGCGCACGGGATGACCCCGCTCGTCGAACTGCACTGGAACTACGGGCAGTACACCGGGAACTCGGCAGGCTGCTCCGACGTGCACGCCACCTGCCAGAAGCCGATGCCGGACGCGCAGTACAGCCCGGCGTTCTGGTCCTCGGTCGCCGGCACCTTCAAGGACGACCAGGCCGTCGCCTTCGACCTGTTCAACGAGCCCTACCCGGACCGGGCGACCTCCACCACCGCCCAGGCGTGGGCCTGCTGGAAGGACGGGGGCACCTGCCCGGGCATCGGCTACGAGGTCGCCGGGATGCAGGACCTGGTCGACGCGGTGCGCGGCACCGGCGCCAGGAACCTGATCCTGGCCGGCGGGCTCGCGTACTCCAACGACCTGAGCCAGTGGCTGACGTACAAGCCCAGCGATCCGACGGGCAACCTGGCCGCCGCCTTCCACACCTACAACTTCAACACCTGCGCCAGTGAGAGCTGCTGGAACTCGACGCTCGCCCCGGTGGCGGCCCAAGTCCCGCTCGTGGCGGGGGAGATCGGCGAGAACACCTGCTCCCACGGCTTCATCGACACCGCGATGAAGTGGTTCGACGACCGGGGGCTCTCCTACCTCGGCTGGACCTGGAACACCTGGGACTGCTCCTCCGGTCCCTCCCTGATCTCCGACTACGGCGGCACTCCCACGTCGTACGGAGTCGGGCTGCGTGATCATCTGCGCGCCCTCAACGGATAACCGGCGCAGGAATCAGCCGCACACCCGCGCTGGAAGTCAACGGACACCTGCGCTGGAAGTCAACGGACACCAGTGCAGGAAGTCAACGGACACCCGCACAAGACGAGATGGGAACCCGCACTCATGAGTCGTACCAAATCCGCGCTCTTAGGAGCGCTCGTCCTGCTCGCCGGGGCCTCGGGCACCGCCGTGGCGGCCGTCCCGGCGGACCCCGCCGGGATCGCCGCCATCCCCTGCACCGTCGACTACAAGGTGCAGAACCAGTGGGACACCGGCTTCACCGCCGCCGTCACGGTCACCAACAACAGCGCCGCCAAGACCTCCTGGGCGGTGAAGTGGGCGTACGCCGGGAACCAGAAGGTGACCTCGGGCTGGAACGCGAAGATCAGCCAGAGCGGCACCGCCGTCACCGCGGCCAACGAGACCTACAACGGGACGCTGGCGAACGGCGGTTCGGTCAGCTTCGGCTTCAACGCCTCCTACAGCGGCACCAACGCACTGCCCACCTCCTTCACCCTCGACGGGGTGACCTGCAATGTTGACGACGGCAGCGGTGGCGGAGGCGGCGGAGGGGGCAGCGACCCCTCCGGGAGAGTCGACAACCCGTACGCCGGTGCCAAGGTGTACGTGAACCCGGAGTGGTCCGCGAAGGCGGCTGCGGAGACCGGCGGCAGCCGGATCTCCAACCAGCCCACCGGCGTCTGGCTCGACCGGATCGCCGCGATCAACGGGGCGAGTGGCAGCATGGGCCTGCGCGCCCACCTCGACGCGGCGCTCGCGCAGAAGGGCAGCGGCGAAGAGGTCGTCCAACTGGTCGTCTACGACCTGCCCGGACGTGACTGCGCGGCCCTCGCCTCCAACGGAGAGCTCGGCCCGACGGAGATCGACAAGTACAAGACCCAGTTCATCGACCCGATCGCGGCGATCCTCGCGGACAGCAAGTACGCCTCGCTGCGGATCGTCACGACCATCGAGATCGACTCGCTGCCGAACCTCGTCACCAACACCGGCAGCCGGGCCACCGCCACCCCGCAGTGCGACACGATGCTCGCCAACGGCAACTACGTGAAGGGCGTGGGCTACGCGCTCGCCAAGCTCGGCGCGATCCCGAACGTCTACAACTACCTCGACGCCGGCCACCACGGCTGGATCGGCTGGGACGACAACTTCGCCCCCTCCGCCACCCTGTTCAAGCAGGCGGCAACCAGCGAGGGCGCGACGGTCGACGACGTCGCCGGGTTCATCACCAACACGGCGAACTACAGCGCCCTGAAGGAGAACAACTTCACCATCAACGACACGGTGAACGGCACCTCCGTCCGCCAGTCCAAGTGGGTCGACTGGAACCGCTACGTCGACGAGCTGTCCTTCGCCCAGGCCTTCCGCACCCAGCTCGTTTCGGTCGGCTTCAACTCCGGCATCGGCATGCTGATCGACACTTCCAGGAACGGCTGGGGCGGCACCGCCCGGCCCACCGGTCCCGGCGCGACGACCAGCGTCGACACGTACGTCGACGGCGGGCGCTACGACCGCCGCATCCACGTCGGGAACTGGTGCAACCAGGCCGGTGCCGGTCTCGGCGAGCGCCCGCAGGCATCCCCGGCCACCGGGATCGACGCCTATGTGTGGATGAAGCCCCCGGGTGAGTCCGACGGCTCCAGCTCCGCCATCGCCAACGACGAGGGCAAGGGCTTCGACCGGATGTGCGACCCGACGTACACGGGCAACCCCCGGAACAACAACAACATGTCCGGCGCGCTGCCGAACGCCCCGCTGTCGGGGCACTGGTTCTCGGCGCAGTTCCAGCAGCTGATGACGAACGCGTATCCGCCGCTGTAGGCCGCCCGACCTGGTGATCCGCCGGGGGTCAGGCCTCCTGGGCCAGCCCCCGGCGGATCGCGAACTCCACCGCCGAGTAGTCGCCGTCCGCCCGCTCCAGCTCGTAGGGCACCGCCGAATACAGCGGCGGCTGCGCCATGAAACGCGGGCGCGTGCCGTGGTGCGGCTGTGCCGCGTGCACCAGGAACGGGTGGCAGAGAAACACGTCGCCGGGGCGGCCGGTGGCGAGGGCGAGCGGGCGGTGCGCGGAGGCCTCGGCCACCTTCGGACCGAGTTGGAGGAACGAGGCCCCCGCCTCGCCGTACGGCTCCAGGACCGGGGGCACATCGAGGTGCGAGCCCACCCTGATACGGGTCGGCGCGTCGGTCTCGGTCACCTCGCTGAACAGGAAGAGCATCAGCAGGGCCCGGCCCCGCGAGCGGAGATTGGAGTGGTAGAGCGTCTCGCCGTCGGGGAGGTAGCTCCCTTCGATGTGCCAGCCCGCGTCGTCCGGCTCCCGCGTGTGCGGGAACCGCAGCGGGAAGCTGCCCAGCGCGTAGCGCGGCTCCCAGCGGCGCTCACCGACCAGCAGATCGAAGGCCTGGTGCAGAGCGGGGGAGTTGGCCGCGGCAGCGAACGGGCCCTGCGCCATGTTGCTCACCCAGTGCACGGGGTCCTTCCAGGTGCCGGGGTCGTGCGGGTCGTACCCGGCCTCCTTCCACAGCAGCCGGGCGCAGCCCTCGGCGACGCGCGGCGGGAAGGCGCCCTCGATCTTCACGAACCCGTCCTCGAGGAACCGCTCCACCATCTCGTCGTCCATGGAGCCATGCTCGGGGACGGGCCGCTTCGGACGCATCAGATTTTCCGACCGCCGGATTTGCTGTTCGCGCAACATCGTTGGCCGTTTCCGGGAGCCGAGGAGCACGCTGTCCATGCACCCGGACGAGAGGCGGACCACCATGGCGCACGACCACCACCACAACCACGAGAACGACCGGCACGCTCACGACCACACCCACATGGACTTCGCCAGGATGATCCCCATGCTGGAGCAGGAGGCGGAGCTGTTCAGCCCGCGGTACAGCGAGGCGGCGGCCTGGCTGCGGGACCAGCGGTCCGAGACCGGGCTGATCGTGGACGCGGGCAGTGGCCCCGGTGTCATCTCCTGTCTCCTCGCGGACACCTTCCCCGGGGCGCGGGTCGTGGCCGTGGACGAGGTGGAACCCCTGCTGGAGCGAGCCCGCGCCCGCGCCGACCGGCTCGGCGTCGGCGACCGCTTCAGCGCCATGCGGGCCGAACTCGGCGACGGACTCGGTGACTTGGAGTACCCGGCCGACCTGCTGTGGGCGAGCAGGTCCCTGCACCACGTGGGCGACCAGCGCGCCGCGCTCGCCGGTTTCGCGCGTGCCCTGGCGCCCGGCGGCACCCTCGCCCTCATGGAGGGCGGCCTGCCCACGCGCTACTTCCCGCGTGACATCGGCGTCGGTCGCCCCGGCCTCCAGTCCCGTGTCGACGCGGTCCACGACGAGTGGTTCGCCCGGATGCGGGACGAGCTGCCCGGAGCGGTGGCCGAGACGGAGGACTGGCCCGCCCTGATGACCGCCGTCGGCCTGCGCCACACCGCGACCCGCACCTTCCTCGTCGACCTGCCCGCCCCGGTCTCGGACGAGACGCGCGCCTTCGTCGTCACCTCCCTCACCCACCGCCGCGACTCCCTCGCCCCCGGCCTCGACGCCGACGACCTCGCCACCCTCGACCGTCTCCTCGACCCGGACGACAAGGCGAGCGTCCACCACCGGCCGGACGTCTTCCTGCTGGCGGCGCACACCCTGCACGTCGCGGTGAAGCCGGAGTAGTTCCGGCCGGTCAGCACATGCCCGGGCGCGCGTACACGGTGACCCGGGCGCCCTGGACCCGGCGCGTGCCGCACTTCTCGAAGTACGTGGCCAGGACCCGCCGTTTGACGATCTCGCCCGGGGTCGCGTCGAGCGGCTGCCCCGCGGGATCGCTCACGGCGACGATACGGGCCGCCGTGAGCATGCGGGCGCGGACGATCGGCGCCGGAACCTCGGTGCCGTACAGGGTGTGCGAGGCGGCGGGTGCACGGTCGAGGGCCAGATCGCGCAGCCCGCGCACGGATCCGGGGTCGGGCAGGGACCACACCCGGCGCCGCGCCGGCAGATAGAGGACCCCGTCACCCGGCGCACCGGCCTCGGCGACGGCCCGGGCGACGGCGCCCACGTCGTCGACCCGGCTCTGCGGTGTACGCAGCTGCACAGTGACGGGGAGCAGCGCGAGAACGGCGGCGCCCGCACAGGTCAGCGCCGCCACGCGGGTCCGCCGGGCCCGGGTGAGCCGGTCCAGCGCCGCGCCGGTCAACAGGGCGGTGCCGCTCTGGCCGTAGAGCACATAGCGGTCCACGTACAGGGGTGTGACCAGCGAGACCAGCAGGAGCAGCAGGGCGGGCAGGACGAGGAGCCCGAGCGCGAGGGCGGGCAGCCGGACGCCCCGGAGTGCGCGGGAGGTGGGGTTCCGGCATATCGCCGCGCAGGCCAGGGCGACGGCGGCCGTTCCCGCGAACCCCGCGAGCGCTCCAGCGCCCGGTCTGCCGATCCACGACACCTGATCCGACTGCCGCGTACTCAGGACGGCGAGCGGCGCCACCGTGACGAGGACCAACGCCGCCGCCCCGGCCCAGGCCCGGCGGGCGGCGCGCGGCACGGCGACCGCGTGCGCGGTGAGGGCCAGTACGGCGAACTCGTGCAGCAGCCCGGCGGCCACCAGTACCACGCCGTAGGCGACCCAGGTCCGGCCGTCCCGGCGCGCCACCGCCCGCACCAGCAGATACGTCGCCCACACGACCAGCGCGCACACGATCGCGTACGACCGGCCCTCCTGCGCGTACCGCTGGACCTGCGGCAGCAGCGCGAAGACGGACCCCGCGAGGAGACCCGCGCGGGGCCCGGCCAGCCGGTGTCCGAGGAGGGCCAGCGTTCCCGTCGCCGCGGCCGTGGCGAGGACCGACGGGAGCCGGAGCACCAGGAGCGGGTCGAGCCCGCCGCTGACCTCGAACAGCAGGTGCATGAGCAGGTAGTACAGACCGTGTACGGCGTCGGCGTCAGCGAGTGTCGACCACAGGTCGGCCAGCGACCGCCGCGCCATGTCGTACGTCACCGCCTCGTCCCGCCACATGGTGCCGCCACGCCGTACGCCCCACAGTCCGAGGGCGAGCGAGAGCAGTGCGGGGGCGAACACCGTCAGTGGGCTGCGCGGGGCGGGCGACGGCAACCGTGCGGGGGCGAGTGGCGGTCTGGAAGTGTGTGTGGTGGCGATGGCTGACTCCGGCGCGTGGGCGATGACTCGCGGTCCCCTCCGACGGGGTCCCGAGGACGTGCACCGTCGAGTCCAGCCGCCGGACGATTGATGGGCAGCCCCGTCGCGGGGCACCTATCAATGCAGGTGGGGAGCGGTGCCGACGGATCGGGCCGCCGCGGACGGGGGGAGTCACCGGTGGGACGCCGAGAGAAGCCGTTGGATCCGGCGCAGGGCGCGGCGGCGCGGTTCGCCTTCGAGCTGCGGGGGCTCCGCGACGAGGCGGGCGCTCCGACCTACCGCGCGATGGCCCGTCGGGCGGGCTACTCGGGGCCCACACTGTCCGCCGCGGCGGCGGGCGAGAAACTGCCCACACTGCCGGTGCTCCTGGCGTACGTCAGCGCGTGCGGAGGGGACCCTGCCGTGTGGGAGCGGCGCTGGCGCGCGGCGCTCGCGGACGAGGCGGGCACACCCGCACCGGACGACGCCGAGGGCCCGTACCCGGGACTCGCCCGCTTCGAGCCCGCCGACCGGGACCGCTTCCACGGCCGCGACGACCTGATCGCCGAACTGCTGCGACTCGTCGGCCGCAGGCGGGTGTCGGCCGTCGTCGGCGCCTCGGGCAGCGGCAAGTCGTCCCTCTTACGGGCGGGGCTGATACCGGCGCTGCGCGCATCGGCCGGCGCCGGGGCAGCGGAGCCGGCAGCCGCAGTGCGGGCTCGCGCGTCGCTCCCCGGACAACGCAGGCCCCCCGTGTCCGAATTCGGGACCACAGCCACCGAGCCCGCTCCGTCCGCCGTCCCCTCCCCGCTGTCCGCCACTCACCCCCCGGCCCCCGCCGCGATCCGCATCCTCACCCCCGGCGCCCACCCGGCCCGCACCCATGAGGCGCTGTTCGTCCCGCACGACGCGCCCGGCGACACCCTGCTCGTCGTCGACCAGTTCGAGGAGCTCTTCGCGCTCTGCACCGACCCTGGTGAACGGGCCCTGTTCATCGAGCGGTTGCTCACGGCACTGGACCCGGACAGCGGACTGCGCGTGATCATCGGGGTCCGCGCCGACTTCTACGGACGGTGCGCCGAACACGGCCCGCTCGCCGAGGCGCTGCGCGACTCCTCCCTGCTCGTCGGGCCGATGACCCCGCAGCGGCTGCGCGAGGCGGTCGTCCGGCCGGCCGCCGCGCGACGGGTCGTCGTCGAACGCGCCCTCACCGCCCGCATCGTGGCGGACGTGGCCGACGAGCCGGGCGGTCTGCCCCTGATGGCACACGCGTTGCGCGAGATCTGGCGGCGCCGCAGCGCCCGTACCCTCTCGCTGGCCGCGTACGAGGCGATCGGCGGCGTCCAGGGCGCCGTCGCGCACACCGCGGAGGAGGTGTACGCGCGCTGCACCCCCGTCGAGGCGGCCGCGGTACGGGCGCTGCTGCTGCGGCTGGTGAACCCCGGTGACGGGGCCGAGGACACCCGGCGGCCCGTCCACCGCGACGAACTGGGGGAAGCCGGCACCACGGCGCTCGTGGTCGAACAGCTGGTGAGGGCCCGCCTGTTGACCGTCGACGGCGACACCGTCGACCTCGCGCACGAGGCCCTGATCAGTGCCTGGCCCCGGCTGCGCGGCTGGGTGGACGAGAACCGCGAACGGCTGCGGCTGCATCGCAGGCTCACCGAGGCGGCGCGCACCTGGCAGCAGCTGGACCGGGACGCCGGAGCCCTTTACCGGGGAGTGCGTCTGACGGCGGTCCGCGAGCAATTCGGCTCTGAACAAGGTGAGTTGAGCCCGCTGGAGCGGGACTTCCTGGCCGCGAGCGTGACGGCGTACGAGTCGGGTGTTCGTGCCGCCGCCCGTGCGGCCCGCCGTCTGCGGAGTTTGACCATGTCCCTCGCCGTGCTGCTCTGCCTCGCCGTCGTGGCCGGTGTGGCCGCCTGGCGGCAGAGCGGGGTCAGTGCACGGCAACGCGACGAGGCGGAGGCCCGCCGAGTCGCCGCCTTCGCGGACACGCTCCGGCCGACGGATCCGCGCACGGCGATGCGCCTCGCGCTCGCGGCCTGGCGCACCGCGGACCTGCCCGAGACACGCGCGGCGGTCCGGACGGCCGCCGCCCAGAGCGACCAGGCCGCCTTCACCCCACCCGCACAGGTCCGCGCCCTCGACGCGCCGTACTGGCTCAGCGCGGACGGTCGGATCTACACAACGGTCGTACGGGACAAGGTCGTTCAGTGGGACGTGCGCCGTCAGCGGCAACTGCGTGAGGTCGCGTTGCCCGGTCTCTCGGAGGGGATCACCGACGTCAGCGCCGACGCACGCTGGATCGCGTACCGCGGCCGTGACGGCGCGACGGTCAGGAACCTGTCCGATGGCGAGAGCCACCGGATCGCGCCGGGATCCTGGACCGACACTGACGGGGCGTTCGGGCCGAGCGGACGCACCTTCGTCGTACGGCGCGAGGCCGGAGACGAGCGGGCCACCGTCGAGGTGTGGGACGTACGACGGGAGCGGGTCCTCTTCCGGCATCCAGAGGGCGATCCGGACGGACCGCTGCCGGTAATGAGCCCGAACGACCGGTTCCTGGCCTGGTGCACCCACGACGGTGAACAACTGCGCGTCTGGGACGTCGTCGAGCGGCGCCGGGTCGTGACCGATCCGCCCGCGCGGACGCGGCGGCTGCTGTGCCGGTCGGACGAGTTGACCTTCACCCCCGACAACCGCGCGCTGGCCGGGGGAACCGCGGACGGCGTCGTCACCTGGGATTTCCATGCCGACGGGGGACGTCCCCTCCTGCCGATGCCCGGCGCGGGCGTCAACTCGGTGGAGTTCGACCCCACGGGCGCCTACGTCCTCGGCCGGGGTTCGGCCGGTCTCGCCCTGTGGCGTACGGACAGCCCGGCCCCGGCGGACGGCGGGCCGCGCCGACCGCTCATCACGTTCCCCGTCGAGACCCCCGCCGTCACCGACATCCGGCTCGACCCGCGCGAGGGCGTGTTGCGCTACCGCGAAGGCTCCCAGGCGGGAGTCGTACGCACCCTCTCGCTGCACGGGCTCATCAGTACGGCGTGGCGGAAGAAGGCGCGGCCCGACGCCTCGTTCGACGCCGACGGGAGGCCGGCCGAACCCGCGGTGCGGCCGGCGGTGCGTGCGGTCGCCGCGGACGGCACGGTGCACACCGCCGTCAGCACCCGCGACGGGATCCGCGTCACCCGTCAGGGCGCGCACCCCGTCTCCCACGTCGTCGGAAGACGGAGCGAAGTCCCCGCCGCGATCGACCCGGCCGGGCGTACGGTCGTGACCGCCGAAGGAGTCCTGATCGACGTCGCGACGGGCAGCCGCAGGCAGGGACTCGAGGGCGAGGATCTCCTGCCGACCGCGGCCTTCAGCCCGGACGGACGCTACTTGGCCGCCGCCGACATCCAGGGGCGACTCACTCTGTGGGACGCGGGCGGGCAGCACCGGATCGCCGTCCTGGCAGTCGCCGACTCCACCGTCGAGCGGCCCGCCCTGGCTTTCTCGGCCGACGGCTCGCTGCTGGCCGCGAGCCGGGACGACGGCTCGGTCCGCGTGTGGGAGACGGCGTCCCCGCGCCTGGCGGGAGCGACCCTGCCGGCCGGTGACGGGCCCGTCCTCGCGATCGGATTCACCCCGGGTGCAACGGAGTTGCACATCGCGACAGCTCATCTGCCTCTGCGCTCGGCGAAGTTGACGCCGGACCGCGCGGCGGACGATGTGTGCGCCCGGGCGGGGGGCGGGGCGACCCGGGCCGAGTGGCGCAGATATCTGCCCGACGTGCCCTACCGGCAGACGTGTTGAGGGAGGTCGGCGGTGCCGGCCTTGACTTCGAGAGAGCTCCAAGTGATGTACTCCCGCAGGTCTTCACACACATACGGGGGTATCCATGACCGACTCACCTGTCGCACTCGTCACCGGTGGCGGAAGCGGTATCGGCGCCGCGGTCGCGCGGCGACTGCTCGACGACGGCCACCGGGTCACGGTCACCGGCCGCGGTGAGGAGCGGCTGCGTGCCTTCGCCGAGGAACTCGGACGTCCCGAGGAGCTGTTGACGGTGGTCGGGCACGCGGCCGAGTACGACCAGGTGCGCGCCGCGGTCGAGCTGACGCTCAAGGAGTTCGGCCGCCTCGACACCGTCGTCGCCAACGCGGGCTTCGCCACGCACGACACCGTCGCCGGCGGTGACCCGGCCGGCTGGTCCGAGATGGTGCTGACCAATGTGCTCGGTCCCGCGCTGCTGATCAGGGCTTCCATCGACGCCCTGAAGGAGACGCGGGGCCGGATCGTGCTGGTCGGGAGTGTGGCGGGCCACGTCCACGGTCCCGGCAACTTCTACGGGGCCACGAAGTGGGCCGTGACCGGGCTCGCCGAGAACGCCCGTCGCGAGGTGACCGAGTTCGGTGTCGGCGTGACCCTGATCTCGCCGGGCCGGGTGGAGACCCCGTTCTGGGACAGCAACGGGAGCCTGCCACCCGGTCATCTGCTGACGGCGGACCAGCTCGCCGAGTCGATCGTCTGGGCGATCGGACAGCCGTCGGGCGTCGATGTGAACACCGTGGTGGTACGTCCGATCGGCCAGCCCAACTGACGTCGGAACCGCGGAAGCCTCAGCTGTCGCGGGAACCTCAGTTGTTCTGCAGGAACTGTTTCGCCAACGAGTCCCCGAGCGACACCGCCGCACTGTGACTCTCGATCGGCGACACCTGGGAGTTCTTGAACAGGATGTACGTCACCCCGGAGTCGGCCCCGCCCGTGGCAGGGTCGGGGTCGATACCGAGGGCCTTCGCCGTGGCGTACGACGCCTCACCGATGATCTTCGTGGGCCCGGTGTCGCCGACCACCGCGTACTCGACCTTGTTGTTGTAGATCACGGCGACGACACCGCCGCCCTTGATGCCGTAACTCGTGTACTTCCAGATGCTGCTGGTGCTGGGCACGACCACATAAGGCAGTGACTCGGCGCGCAGCGGCTTCCCGTCGGACTGGTGGAACGCCGTGTCGTCCTGGAACCAGGGGTCGGCGTCGCCGTTGCACTTGCTGGTGACCTGACCGTCGCAGTCGATGTCCATGTCGGCCTTCCAGAACACCGCGCCGTTCTTGCCGCACACGGGGATGGTGGCCGAGGTCTCGTCGTCGGTCTTGTACTTGCCGCTCGATATCTGCGAACAGGACGTCACCTTGGCGAGCAGCTCGGCCGCGCTGACCGAACCCTCCTGGGCGGAACGGGGGGTGACGGAGCCCGACGCGCTGGCCGGGAGTGCCGCGGTGGCGAGGAGCGCGGCACCGGCGACGGCCGCGAGGGTCAGTGTTCGAGAGCACACTGTGGGGGACCCTTCTGTTAGGAAAGTTTCCTTACCGGGTTGCCGTACAAGGTGGCCCTCTTACATGACCGCGTCAAGCCCTCCAGCGGAGTTGGTCCGGTCCAGGAGCGGAAACCGGCGTGGAGGGGGTGTCGATGCGCGTCGACGCGTGCGTGGGAAAACGTCGCCGGCCCGGACACGCGATGCGCGTCCGGGCCGGCGACGGGGTCGGGGCGGGTCAGCCCATGGGCATCAGGCTCAGCCCATGTCGAACGTCGCCGGGTCGGGACCCAGGCGACGGTCCTCGTTCAGTGCGCTGATCGCCGCGATGTCCTCGGCGTCGAGCGAGAAATCGAAGACGTCGATGTTCTCCTTGATCCGGGACGGGGTCACGGACTTGGGGATCACGATGTTGCCCAGCTGGATGTGCCAGCGCAGCACGATCTGGGCCGGAGTGCGGTTGTGCTTCTGGGCGATGGCGACGATCGCCGGGACCTCCAGCAGGCCCTTGCCCGAGCCGAGCGGGGACCAGGCCTCGGTGGCGATGCCCTGCTCCGCGTGGTACTCCCGGGCCGCGTGCTGCTGGAGGTGCGGGTGCAGCTCGATCTGGTTGACGGCCGGGACGACGGACGTCGCCTCGATCAGCTTCTCCAGGTGCTCCGGATAGAAGTTGGAGACACCGATGGCCTTGACCCGGCCGTCCGTGTAGAGCTTCTCGAAGGCCTTGTACGTGTCGATGTACTTGCCCCGGGACGGCAGCGGCCAGTGGATCAGATACAGGTCGAGGTAGTCCAGGCCGAGCTTCTCCAGGGAGGTGTCGAACGCGCGGAGCGTCGAGTCGTACCCCTGGTCGCTGTTCCAGAGCTTGGTGGTGACGAAGAGGTCCTCACGGGGGATGCCGGAGGCGGCGATGGCCTTGCCCGTGCCCTCCTCGTTGCCGTAGATCGCCGCCGTGTCGATGCTGCGGTATCCGGATTCCAGTGCCGTGGCGACGGCCTGCTCCGCCTCGTCGTCCGGGACCTGCCAGACACCGAAGCCCAGCTGCGGCATCTCGACGCCGTTGTTCAGGATGATCGGGGGGACCTTGCTCACGAGCTCTCGATCCTTAAGTCGTCGGGTGGTACTCCCATGGTCAACGATCACCGGCCGTTATGCATTCCTGGCCGGCGGATTCTCTGTGGATTCCTGGTGAGGGTCGGGGATTGGCCGGAAATGGATCCGACCTCATCGGTCCGGACCATTGACCGAGTTCCGTCATCCGACCACTCTGTAGGACGTCACCGAACGGGTTCATGAACTCGGTGCACGCATGTGAACATCGGCACCTGTCTGGGCTCTACACCCCCCCACCCATCAGGAAAGCAGGTATGCGCACATGAACGAGAGCGCCCTCGAAGGCCGCCGCGCGGAGCAGGTCATTCGGGAAACATCGGAGGAAAGGGTCTGGGAGACCCCCGGGTATCTGGTCGTCGAGAACGCCCTGGGGGTCACCGCGTACGCCCTCGGTGACCGCCCGAGCCTGGTGGCCGAACCGGCACCCGCCGGGCCGCACCCGGCACTTACGGCCTAGCCCCACGGCTGTCGAACCATGACCGCGACACCGGCGCGCGACGACGGTGCTGCGGCCCCTTGGGGAACCGCCGAGTTCACCGAGCGGCTGCGTACCGTCGCCGAGGACCGCTACCACGACCGCGATCCCTTCAACGTCCGTATGCACCAGGGTGAGCTGACCCCGGCCGAGCTGCGCCGCTGGATCATCAACCGCTTCCACTACCAACGCCACATCCCCGTCAAGGACGCCCTGATCCTGGCCGAGTTCGACGATCCCGCACTGCGGCGGGCGTGGGTCCGCGGGATCCAGGACCACGACGGCACGGCCGCAGGACAGGGCGGCATCGAACGCTGGCTGCGGCTGGGCGAGGCCGCCGGCCTCGAACGGCCGACGCTGTGGGACACCGCCCGGGTGCTGCCCGGCGTCCGCCTCGCGGTCGAGGGCTACGTCAATTTCTGCCGCCTGCGCCCCGCGCTCGACGCCGTCGCCGCCTCCCTCACGGAGCTGTCCGCACCAGGGCTGATGCGCACGCGGATCGCCGCGTTCGAGCGGTACTACCCCTGGATCGAGGCGCAGGGGCTCGCGTATTTCCGTACCCGCAACGGGCAGGGCGGCCGTGACAGCGAGGAGGCGCTCGCCCTGGTCCAGGGCTGGGCCCGCACCCGTGAGCAGCAGGAACGGGCCGTGGCGGCGCTGACGTTCAAGTGCGAGGTGCTGTCGGCGCTCCTGGACGCGGTGGACCAGGCGAGCGACTCCTTGCCGACGGGCACGTCGGACGGGGTGTCGGGGGATGCCTTGTCTGTCGTGCCTGAGAGTGTGCCGGGGGATGCCTCGCCGCTTGTGTCCGAGCATGTGCTGGGGGATGCCTTGTCCCTGGTGTCTGAAGGTGCGACGGGAGATGCTTCACCGCTCGCGTCTGAGCGTGCGCCGGGAGATGCCTCGCCCCTCGTGTCTGAGTCAGCGTCAGGGGATGTCTCGCCCGGGGTCGTCTCGCCGGGTCCGTCGGATTCGGTGGCGGGGCCGCGTGCGCGCGGGCCCGCGCAGTGGCGTTCCCGCGCCACGCGGGACGCGGTCGGCGGCGACGTGGCCTCCGGGGCTTCGGGCGCGGCGGCGCAGGCAGGGACCTCGGGCGCGGCGGCGCAGGCAGGGACCTCGGGTGCGTCGATGCCGACGAAGGTCCCGGCCCGCCGCCCCGGTGCACCCGTGCAGACGGACACCCCGGTGGTGCCCGGCCCCGCAGGGGGCCTCCCATGACCTGGCGTCCCGTGCTCGCCCGCCATGTGATGCTCCGCCATGATCCCGTCCGCGACACCGACTTGCTGCTCATGCCCGAACGCGTCGTCATGCTGCGCGGCCATGCCGGGAATGTCGTCCGGCTCCGTGACGGCGGGCGCGAGGTGCCCGAGATCGTCGCCGAGCTCGCCGAACGGTTCCCCGGCGCGCCGGTCACCGACGAAGTGCCCCGATTCCTCTCGGCGTTGCACGAGGAGGGCTGGCTGCGATGACCGCGACCGCTCGATCCCCCTGGGCCCTGCTGGCCGAACTCACCCACGGCTGCCCGCTGCGCTGCGCGTATTGCTCCAACCTCGTCGAACTGATCAGTCGGTCAAGAGAGCTTACCGCCGAACAGTGGACCGACGTCTTTCGTCAAGGCGCTGACCTGGGCGTTGTCCAGACCCACCTGTCCGGCGGCGAACCCCTCCTCAGGCGCGATCTCGCCCGGATCGTCGCGGGCGCCGACACCGCCGGCCTCTACGCCCAGCTCGTCACCGGCGGTGTGGGTCTGCACGAGCGAAGGCTCGCGGAGCTGCTGGACGCGGGGCTGCGCAGCGTCCAGCTCTCCGTGCAGCACACCGATCCCCGGGCCGCCGAACGCAGCGCGGGAGCACGCGCGTTCACCGCCAAGGAGCGCGCCGCACGGCTGGTACGGGCGGCAGGGCTGCCACTCGGTCTGAACGTCGTGCTGCACCGGGCCAACATCGACGCCGTGGACGACCTGTTCACGCTCGCCCTCGCCTGGGGCGCCGACCGGATCGAGCTCGCCCACACGCAGTACTACGGCTGGGCCGCCCGCAACCGCACCGCCCTGCTGCCGACCCGGGAGCAGGGCGAACGGGCCCGCGTCACCGTGTGCCGCCGCCACGAACAACTCACCGGTTCCCTGGAGTTGGTCTGGGTCGCCCCCGATCTGCTCGACGCCACCGCGAAACCCCGCATGGGCGGCTGGGGCGCCGTCTCCCTGACCGTCGCCCCGGACGGCACCGCGCTCCCGTGCCCCTCCGCCGCGACACTCCCCGCACTCGACGCGCCGAACATGCGCGCACACCGGCTCGACTGGATCTGGCGCGAGTCGAAGGCCTTCAACGCCTACCGGGGCGAGGCCTGGACGCCGGAACCCTGCCGCGGCTGCGCCCTGCACACGACCGACTTCGGCGGCTGCCGCTGCCAGGCGTACGCGCTCACCGGCGACGCCTCCCGCACCGACCCGGCCTGCCTCCGCGCACCCGACCACCACCTCGTCCGCGCGCTCGTCGACGAGGCCCCGCTCAGGAACTCCGCCTACGCCTACCGAGAGGAAGGAACATGAGACTACGACTGCGGGCAGCGCTGATGGCGGGCGTGCTCACCACCGCCGGCCTGACCACCGTGGCCGCCACCGCACCCCCGACACCCTTACCCCGAGCGCCTGTGGGAAGGCCCGCCGCCGCCCAGGACTGGTCCGTCGCCCTGATCGACTCGACCATGGCCCGCTACACCCCGAGCACGATCGGCGGCTGGTCGTACCCGGTCGGGCTGTACCTCTACGGCCAGTACCTCACGTACCAGCGCACGCACGACGCCCGCTATCTCATCTACATCAAGAGCTATGTCGACCGCTTCGTGGCGAGCGACGGTTCGATCGGCCAGAGCTTCAACAGCCTCGACAGCATGCAGGCGGGCCGGCTGCTGACGATCCTGCATCACGAAACGGGCCAGGACCGCTACCGCAAGGCGGCCCTGAAGATCCGAAGCCGTCTGAACACCTACCCGCGTACCTCCGACGGAGGCTTCTGGCACGCCGACACCAGCAGCCGGGCCCACCAACTCTGGTCGGACGGCGTCTACATGGTGAACCCGTTCCTCGTCGAGTACGGCAAGGAGTTCGGGGACACGACCTACGCGAACGACGAGGCCGCCAAGCAGCTCTACGTCTACGGCAACCATCTCCAGGTGGCGAACGGCCTGTTGAAGCACGCCTACGACGAGTCCAAGAACGGCGGGCTGGGCCGACCCGGCGACCGGTCTCGCCCCGGAACACTGGTGCCGGGCGGTCGGCTGGTACGCGATGGCGATCGTCAACGTGCTCGACGCGATCCCGGTCAATCACCCGAGACGGCCCCAACTCGTCAGCATTTTCAGGCGGTTGGCCGCAGGTCTGGAGAAGTACCAGGACCCGGCCACCGGCCGCTGGTTCCAGGTGATCGACAAGGGCTCCCGCAGCGACAACTGGACCGAGACGTCCTGCTCCAGCATGTTCACCTACGCCCTCTCACGCGGCGCCCAGCAGGGCTACCTCGACCCGCACTACGCGTCCGTGGCCGGGCGCGGATACCAGGGCGTCCTCGCCAGGATCTCGGTCGGCTCCGACGGCCGCACCAACCTCACCGACATCTCCATCGGCACCAATGTCGGCGACTACGCGTACTACATCGCCCGCGACCGGGCCATGAACGACTTCCACGGTCTCGGCGCCTTTCTGATCATGAACGAACAGCTCACAGCCCACCCACTCAGGACGAGGTGAGTCAGCCATGAGCACCACCAGAAGGACCCTGTTCGGCGCGGCGCTCGGCGGCGCCGCCGGAGCCGCCGGAGCCGCGGTCGGCATCCCGGCGACGGCCACCGCCGCCCACGCCGCCTCCTGGCAGCTGAAGTGGTCCCCGTCGGCGAGCGGCGACAAGCTCGGCGCCTTCGAGACGATCGAGGACGACCGCGCCGACTCGCATCCCGCGGGCCGGCCGCATATCTTCGCCACCGGCGACAACTGGCGCTTCAACATGCACACCGTCGACCGCGACACCTCCACCGACCGCCAGCGCCAGGAGGTCACCGGGCTGCGCACGAGCGGCGGCAATTACCTCAAGTGGACCCCCGGGCAGACGTGGCGCGTCACGTACTCGATGTACATCCCGAACTCGCTGAAGGCGACCACGACCTTCACCCGCATCATGCAGATGAAGCAGCCGGGCACCGGCACCTCGCCGATCGTCGTGCAGTCACTGCGCCGGGTGAACGGCGTACAGACCATCGAGCTGAAGCTCGCCATCGACGACATCCTCATCGGCCGTACGGACCTGGATCCGCTGCACGACAAGTGGACGGACGTCGACTTCCAGATCAAGGTCGGTGACGGCACGTCAGGCTCGGTCCGCTGGATCCTCAAGAGCGGCTCGACCACGGTCATCGACAAGTCCAGGACGGGCGTCGACACCTTCCGCGCCGACCGGGTGCGCCCCAAGTGGGGCATCTACCGGTCCCTCGGCGACACCTCCGGGTCCCTGCAGGACTGCTACCTGCTGCTGACCGACCTGCGCGGCTACCAACTGGTATGAGGAGCCGTTCCATGAAACCCCCCATGAGAAAAAGGAGTTGGGCGGCGAGCGTCTTCTTCGCCTTCGCCGTCGTACTCGGCCTGACCCACCCCGAGGCCCTCGCGACCCCCCGAACCGCCACCCCACCCACGTCCACGTCCGCCAAAACGCCCCACGCCGCCGTCTTCGACGTCCACGGCTACGGAGCCAAGGGCGACGGCTCCACCAACGACACCCCCGCCATCAACAAGGCCATCACCGCCGCCAACGCGGCGGGCGGCGGCACCGTCCGCTTCCCCGCCGGCCAGTACAAGTCCAAGAACACCATCCACATGAAGAGCGAGGTCACTCTTCAAGTGGACAAGGGCGCGACGATCCAGGGCTCCAGCGCGGACACCTACGACCCGCCCGAGGCCAACCCCAACGACGCCTACCAGGACTACGGGCACAGCCACTTCCACAACGCGATGATCTACGGCGACCGGCTGACACACATCGGCTTCGTCGGTGAGGGCGTCATCGACGGCCTCGGCAACCTCATCACCGGCAACCCCAAGTCCGGCGAGGCCGACAAGATCCTCTCGCTGACCCGCTGCGACGGCCTGCGCCTCGGCGACGGCCTCACCCTGCGGCGCGGCGGCCACTTCGCGGCCCTCATCAACGGCTGTACGAACGTCACCTCGGACCACCTGACCATCGACACGGCGAGCGACCGCGACGGCTGGAACATCATCAGCACGACCGACGTCACGGTCACGCATGCCAATATCAAGGCCAACGACGACGCCCTCGTCTTCAAGAGCGACTACGCGCTCGGCGCCAAGCTCCCCAACGGCCATGTGCAGGTGAGCGATTCGTATCTGTCGGCGGTGTGCTGCAACGCCCTGATGTTCGGGTCCGAGACCTGCGGCGACTTCTCGGACTACCAGTTCGCCAAGATCCGCATCGAGGGCTCCAACAAGTCCGGGCTCGGCATGGTCTCCATGGACGGCGCGAAGATCTCCGACGTCCACTACCGCGACATCACCATGACCGGCGTCCACTCGCCCATCATGCAGAAGATCGGTACCCGAAAGCGCTGCGGCAACAGTCCCGGCATCGGGTCGATCAGCAACGTCACGTACGACAACATCACGGCGACCGGGGTGAGTCCGTCCTTCAGCCCGACGCTGTGGGGCGAGAGCGGCCACCGGATCAACGGGGTCACCTTCACCCACGTCGACATCACCGTCCCCGGCGGCAACGGCACCATGTCCACCGCCGTGCCGAGCAATGACCCGGGCGACTACAACCCGAAGGCCATCGGCACGCGGCCCGCCTACGGCTGGTACGTCCACAACGCCGACAACGTCACCTTCACGGACAGCTCGGTGAAGTACGCGGCCGACGACGGACGCCCGGCCGTCATCGCGAACGCCGCGAGCGGGATCAGGTTCACCCGGTTCACGGCCCAGCGGGGGAGTGACTCACCCCACGACATGGGCTTCCAGAACGTCACCGGCTACTGCCTGACGGACAGTCACAACACCTCGGGCGGCGCGCTGCGGGTCTCGGCCGGCGGCTCCAGTGAGAACTGCGGTACGGCGGCCAAGAGCGCGGCGACGGCGACCACCGCCGTGCGGCGGCCGCACACAGGTGTGAAGCCGCTCGACCTCGAAAACCCCCGCCAGACCTTCCTGCGCGGCTCCGTCGGCGGACTCTTCCTGCACTGGGGCGAACGCACCGCCCCGGCGCACACCAGCTGCACCGCCTGGGAGAACGACGTCACCAACGGCGGCTGGACGCCTGACTACTGGGTGAACGAGGCCCAGAAACTGCACACCCAGTACCTCGTCCTCGCCACCTTCCACAGCCGCCTCGGCTACGCCCGCCCCTGGCCCTCGAAGATCCCCGGCAGCTGCTCCACCAAGCGGGACTTCCTCGGCGAACTCATCACCGCCGCCAAGGCCAAGGGTCTCAAGGTCATCCTCTACATGACCGACGACCCCCAGTGGCACGACGAGGGCGGCCACGAGTGGCTCGACTCGGCCGCGTACTCCGCCTACAAGGGCACCGACGTCGACCTCACCACCCGCGACGGCTTCGGCCGCTTCAGCTACGACAACTTCTTCGAGGTCATGGACCGCTATCCGGACCTCGGCGGCTTCTGGATCGACAACGACAACGCGTACTGGGAGAGCCACGACCTCTACGCGCAGATCCAGCAGAAGCGCCCGAACTACACGCTCAGCAACAACAACGAAGACACGCCAATCATGGACATGATCAGCAATGAGCAGAAGACGGGCATGACCCCGTCCTACGACTATCCTCAGGCCGTCTACACGGCAGGGCCCCGCCTCACCGAAGCCGACTTCAAGCTGCCGTCGAGCGGGGCGTGGTGGTACGACGGCTCCAACCCGTCCGTCGACAAGATGCTCACCCTCGGCAGGCTGATCACCAACGCGGGCTCCTCCGTGAAGGCCCTGATGGCCGAGACCGCGCAGGTCAACGGCAAGTTCCCGACGAACCAGGAGGCCTTCAACAACTTCGCCAACTCCTATCTGGGCCCCATCTGGCAGTCACTGCACGGCACCGAGGGCGGCGGTTACCTGTACGGCGGTCTCAAGCCCGGCTTCTGGAACGACCGGGCCCACGGTGTCACCACGGTCAGCAAGACCGACCCCGGCCTCCAGTACATCCACGTACTGACCCCGCCCAGCACCAGCACCCTGCGCATCCGCGACAACGGCTACCGCATCGCATCCGTCACCAACCTCCGTACGGGCGCGGCTGTTTCGTGGTCCCAGTCGGGAGGCGTGCTCAGCCTGAACGGACTGGCGAACTGGGACCCGTACGACACCGTCTTCAAGGTCACCACGGCCGGCCGCCAGGGCATCGCGTCCGGCGTCACGATGTCCGCGAGCGCCTCGGCGAGCGGTCACGGCGCGGCGGCCGCGGGCGACGGCGACTACCTCACCTACTGGGACAGCAACAAGACGCTGCCCGTCAACCTCACCTTCGACCTCGGCAGCGCGAAGAAGGTCCAGTACATCGGCCTCAACCAGCGCGAGGACTCCGTCGCCTACGCGCGCTCCGACACCGAGCAGTCCGCACGTATCAAGGACTACAAGGTGTTCCTCAGCAACGACGGGTCCACCTGGGGCAGCGCGGTCAAGACCGGTCAGCTCGCCAGCAGGCGGGGTATCCAGGGCATCGACCTGACCGCCGCCAACGCCCGTTACGTACGCCTCGAAGTCGACACCACCTGGGCCGCGTCCACCGACACCACCCGCTACAAGCGGCTGCGGATCGACGAGGCCTGGATCGGCACGTCGTACGCCACCCCGGCGGCCACCGTCCACACGTACTCGGACAACGGCCAGGCCCTCCGTCCCGCCATGGGCTGGAGCAGCTGGAGCTTCGTGCGCCGGTGGCCGACCGAGGCGAAGATCAAGGCCCAGGCCGACGCGCTCGTCGCGAGCGGGCTCAAGGACCACGGCTTCGTGTACATCAACCTCGACGACTTCTGGCAGAAGTGCGACGCGAACGGATTCGTCGTCGACTCCTACGGGCGCTGGACCGTCGACCCCGCCAAATTCCCCGCCGGGATCAAGGCGCTGGCCGACTACATCCACTCCAAGGGCCTGAAGTTCGGCTTCTATGTGACGCCGGGCATCGCCAAGAACGCCGTCACCAGGAACACACCGATCGAGGGGACCTCGTACCACGCGGCCGACATCGCGGACACCTCGAAGACCGAGAAGAACTACAACTGCAAGAACATGTACTACATCGACTACGGGAAGCCCGGCGCCCAGGAGTTCGTGAACTCATGGGCCGAGCAGTTCGCCTCCTGGGGAGTCGACTACCTGAAGATCGACGGGGTGGGCGGCGCCGACATCCCCGACGTCCAGGCCTGGGACAAGGCGCTGCGGGCCACCGGCCGACCCATCAGCTTCGCCCTCTCCAACAACCTGCCGATCGCCCAGGCCTCCACCTGGAAGTCACTGGCGAACAGCTGGCGCACCCAGGGCGACGTCGAGTGCTACTGCGGCTCCGGCGACAACGGCAGCGGCTATCCGCTGACCGACTGGTCGCATGTGTCCGCCCGCTTCACCTCGGCCGCCAACTGGCAGCAGTACGCAGATCCTGGTGGCTGGAACGACCTTGACTCCCTGGAGATCGGCAACGGCGACCAGGCGGGCCTCACCGCGGACCAGCGCCGCTCGCACCTCACCCTGTGGGCGATGGCGGGCGCGCCCCTGCTGCTCGGCACGGACCTGACCAACCTCGACTCCGTCGACAAACCGATGCTGACCAACGACCGCCTCATCGGTGTCGACCAGGACGGCGTCGCCGCGAAGCGGATCGTGAGCAGCGGCGTCAAGCAGGTCTGGAGCAAGAAGGAGAGCGACGGCCAGTACGTCGTCGCCCTCTTCAACACCGGTACGTCCGGCAACTCCACGGTGAGTGTGAACTGGTCGCAGGTGGGCTTCACCGGCTCCGGTGACGTCACGGACCTGTGGTCGGGCTCCCACAAGGGCACGATCGCCGACTCGTACAGCGCGACCCTGCGCCCCGGGGAGACGCGCCTGATCCGGGTGAAGCCGGTGAGCACCGCCCGGAAGGCCGCCGCGGCCTCACCCGGCATGGCGGTGGCGCCCTACGAGTACCTCGGCTGGGGCAGCCCGCAGAACCCGACCTCGGTCATGTCGGCCACCGGGGTGAAATGGTTCACGCTCGCGTTCGTCCTCTCCGACGGCTCCTGCAACCCGAAGTGGGACGGCTCGCGCCCGCTGACCGGCGGCAACGACCAGTCGAAGATCAACGCGATCCGTGCGGCCGGCGGTGACGTCGTCGTCTCCATCGGCGGCTGGAGCGGCGCCAAACTCGGCGAGAAGTGCTCCAGCGCCTCGGCGCTCGCGGGCGCCTACCAGAAGGTCATCAACGCCTACGGCCTCAAGGTCATCGACATCGACATCGAGAACACCGAGTGGAGCAACGCCACCGTCCGGCAGCGCGTGATCGACGCACTGAAGATCGTGAAGGCCGGCAACTCCGGGCTCAAGACGGTCATCACCTTCGGCACGACGACCAGCGGCCCGGACTCCACCGGCGTCGACATGATCAAGCGCGGCGCCGCCTCGGGCCTCGCGAACGACATCTGGTGCATCATGCCGTTCGACTTCGGCGGCGGCACCACGAACATGGGCACGCTCACCACCCAGGCCATGGAGGGCCTGAAGGCGCGGGTCAAGTCGGCTTATGGATACAGCGACGCGACGGCGTACGCGCACATCGGCCTGTCGTCCATGAACGGCAAGACCGACGACTCCGGCGAACTGGTCCGCCTCGCCGACTTCAAGACGATGCTCGCCTACGCCCAGCAGCACCACATCGGGCGCCTGACCTACTGGTCCGTGAACCGGGACCGGGCCTGCGGCTCCGGCTCCGACGGTGACTCCTGCAGCGGCGTGTCGCAGCAGCCGTACGACTACCTCAAAGTCTTCGCCCAGTACACGGGCTGAGGGGACGAACCCATGAAACCCAACAGAGCGCTGCCCTGGTGCCTCTCGCTCGTCCTGGCCGTGCCGCTGGTCGCACTGACCGGCACGGCGGCGCAGGCGGCCACCGACTACCAGGCCGAGGACGCCACGATCTCGCAGGGCGCCGTCGCCACCAACCACACCGGCTACACGGGCACCGGCTTCGTCGACTACACCAACATCACTGGCTCGTACGTGGAGTTCACGGTGAGCGCGGCCACGGCCGGCACCTCCTCGCTGGCCCTGCGCTACGCCAACGGCACGAGCGTCGACCGCCCGATGGACCTGTCCGTCAACGGCACGGTCGTCGCCTCCGGGGTCTCCTTCCCGGCCACCAACGACTGGAACACCTGGGCGACGAAGAGTGTGAACGTCCAGCTCGACGCCGGGTCCAACAAGATCCGCGCGACCGCCACCACGGCGAACGGCGGCCCCAACCTCGACCGCGTCAGCGTTGCTGCGGCGGCGGACACCCAGGCCCCGTCTCGACCCGGCCAGCCGAGCTGCTCGGCCATCGGCGAAGACGTCCTGACCCTCTCCTGGGGCGCCTCCACGGACAACGTCGGCGTGGCCGCGTACGACCTCTACGAGCACGGCAACAAGCTCGGCGAGGCGGTCGGCGACGCGACCTCCAAGGTGCTCACCGGCCTGAGCCCGAACACCACCTACAATCTCACCGTCATCGCCCGCGACGCGGCCGGCAACGCCTCCCAGGCCAGTCCGGTCGTCGACTGCACGACCCGGACCAGCTCCGACACCGCCCCACCCACCAAGCCCGGCACCCTCACCTCGTCGAACGTCACGGCCACCAGCGCCGACCTGAGCTGGGGCGCCTCGACCGACGACAAGGCGGTCGTCGGCTACGACGTGCGCAGCGACACGACGGTCTACAAGAGCGTCACCGCTACGTCGACCACGCTCACCGGGCTCGCCTGCAACAGCCCGTACACGCTCAACGTGGTGGCGCGCGACGCCGCCGGCAACGTGTCGCCGCAGAGCAACACGGTCACCTTCACGACCAAGGCCTGCGCCACCGACGGCGGGGTCCCCTCGTCCATCGGGACCGTCTCCAGCGGCTGGACGATCCCCTGGGGCACGTACTGGATGCCCGACGGACAGACGGCGCTGGTCACCGAGCGGGACGACTTCCGTGTCTGGAAGGTCACCAAGGACGGCACGAGGACCCAGGTCGGAACCGTGCCGAACGCCGTGACCACGAACGGCGAGGGCGGACTGCTGGGCGTGGCCGTCGACCCGAAATGGGCCACCAACCACTACGTGTACTTCATGCACACGGCCTCCGAGGGCAACCGCGTCGTCCGCATGACCTACGACGGCAGCACCCTCACCGACTACACGATCCTCCTCCAGGGCATCAAGAAGAACCGCTACCACAACGGCGGACGCCTCGCCTTCGGCCCCGACGGCTATCTGTACGTCTCCACCGGCGAGGCCCAGACACCCGAACTGGCCCAGGACAAGACGTCGTTGAACGGCAAGATCCTGCGGATGACGACGGACGGCAAGGCCGCCCCCGGCAACCCGTTCGGCAACTACGTCTACAGCTACGGGCACCGCAACCCGCAGGGCCTCGCCTTCGACCGCAACGGCCGCCTGTGGGAGGCGGAGTTCGGCAACAGCTCCAAGGACGAACTCAACCTCATCAAACCGGGCGCCAACTACGGCTGGCCGACCTGCGAGGGCAGTTGCAGTGTCTCCGGGATGACCAACCCGAAGGCGACCTGGAACGTCTCCGAGGCGTCACCCAGCGGCATCGCGATCGTCCGCAACGTCGTCTACATGGCGTCCCTGCGCGGCGAACGGCTGTGGCGCGTCCCCATCACCGGCGACACGGAGAACGTCGGCACGCCGACGGCGTACTACGTCGGCACCTACGGCCGCCTGCGCACGGTCACCAAGGTGCCCGGCGCCGACCAGCTCTGGCTCTCCACCACCAACTGCGACAACAACGGAGGAGCGGCGGACGGCTCGGACAAGATCTTCAAGGTGAGCATCAGCTAGCCGGACCGAGGCGTCGTACCGGGCTCATGTCCGGTACAACGCCTCCACCTCCGTCGCATACGCGGCCTCGATCGCCTTCCGCTTCAACTTCAGCGAAGGCGTCAGCAACCCGTGCTCCTCGGTGAACTGGTTCGCCAGTATCCGGAACGTACGGATCGACTCGGCCTGTGAGACCAGGGTGTTCGCGGCGACCACCGCCCGCCGCACCTCGGTCTCCAGGTCCGGGTCGCGTACCAGGTCGGCCGCGGACAGCCGCGCCTTCCCCCGCATCTGGAGCCAGTGATCGACGGCCTCGGAGTCGAGGGTGACGAGCGCCGCGATGTAGGGCCGGTCGTTGCCGACCACGATGCACTGGGCGACCAGCGGATGGTCGCGCACCCGCTCCTCCAGGACGCCGGGCGAGACGCTCTTGCCGCCGGAGGTCACCAGGATCTCCTTCTTGCGCCCGGTGATGGTGAGATAGCCGTCCTCGTCGAGGGACCCCAGGTCGCCGGTGGCCAGCCAGCCGTCGTGCAGGGTGGCGTCGGTGGCCTTGGGGTCGTTCAGATAGCCCTGGAAGACGTTCTCGCCGCGCAGCCAGACCTCGCCGTCGTCCGCGATGTGCACGGTGGTCCCGGGGATCGCCTGGCCGACGGTGCCGAACCGGGTCTGCTCGGGCGGGTTGGCGGTCGCGGCGGCCGTCGACTCCGTGAGCCCGTACCCCTCGTAGATGACGACACCGGCGCCCGCGAAGAACAGTCCGAGCCGCCGGTCCATCGCCGAACCGCCCGACATGGCGTGCCTGACCCGGCCGCCCATGGCATTGCGGACCTTGGAGTAGACGACCTTGTCGAAGAACTGGTGCTGCATCCGCAGGCTCGCCGAAGGGCCGGGTCCGATGCCCCATGCCTTCTCCTCGACGGCGTCCGCGTAGCGCACGGCGACATCTACGGCCTTCTCGAACGGACCCGACTTGCCGTCCTTCTCGGCCTTGCGGCGGGCGGCGTTGAAGACCTTCTCGAAGATGTACGGCACCGCGAGGAAGAACGTCGGCTTGAACGCGGCCAGGTCCGGCAGCAGAGCCGCCGCGTTGAGCTGCGGCTGATGCCCGAACTTGACCTTCCCGCGGACCGCCGCGACCTGCACCATCCGCCCGAAGACATGGGCGAGCGGCAGGAACAGCAGCGTGGCCGCCTCGTCACCGCGCTTGGAGTGGAAGACCGGCTCCCAGCGCTCGATGACGGTGTCCGCCTCGAACATGAAGTTCGCGTGGGAGATGACACAGCCCTTGGGGCGCCCGGTGGTGCCCGAGGTGTAGATGATCGTCGCGATCGACTCCGGGGTGACCGCGCGCCGGTGCCGGTGCACCACTTCGTCGTCGAGGTGCGCGCCCGCCTCGTACAGCTCCTGCACGGCCCCCACGTCGAGCTGCCACAGCTTGTGCAGCTGCGGCAGCCGGTCGACGACCGTGGCGATCGTCATCGCGTGGTCCTCGTGCTCCACCATGATCGCCGACACCTGGGCGTCGTACAGCATCCAGAAGACCTGCTCGGCGGAGGAGGTCGGATAGACGGGCACGACCTGTGCGCCGATCGTCCACAACGCGTAGTCGAAGAGCGTCCACTCGTAGCGGGTGGGGCACATGATCGCGACCCGGTCCCCGAACCGGATCCCCTGGGCGAGCAGCCCCTTGGCAAGGGCGAGGACCTCGTCGCGGAACTCGGCGGACGTCACGTCGCGCCATTGACCCTG
Source organism: Streptomyces sp. NPDC090798 (assembly GCF_044768965.1). Lineage (NCBI taxonomy): Bacteria > Bacillati > Actinomycetota > Actinomycetes > Kitasatosporales > Streptomycetaceae > Streptomyces > Streptomyces sp. NPDC090798. The sequence continues at coordinate 75,557 of NZ_JBIVXA010000021.1, read as the reverse complement.
CTCGTCCTTGCGGCCGAGCGCGATGTGCAGCGGGTCCTCCTGGGCATGGTCGAACACGACGTCGGCCAGGCCGCCCACCGGCGGCGCCGACGCCAACGGAGGGTTGGTGAACTCGCGCAATCCCGCTCCTAGTGGCGCTCCGCACAGCGCCGTGAAAGCTACCCCACCTCGCCGTCGGGCGGGAGGGGTGCCGGTGTAGGGGTCGGCCGGGTGTGTGTGCGGCATACGCACAGGTCAGCAGAGAAAATGCCCGCACATGGGGAAGGGCCGGACAGAATTCCTTACGGTTCCGTAGGTTTCGGTCCCGTAATCTCCACGGAATCTGTACGACCCTCCTACGGGGTCCGGGGCGCCGGATACCGGACACGGAACTTCTGATTCCGTGCTCTGCGGCTACCGGCGGAGCCGGTCCCGGTGGCTTCGGAACCGGTTCCGCCGGTGTCATGACCGGGCCCTCACCGGTGTCATGCGCGGGACGCCGTCGCCCGCTCCGCCGGTGCCTCGGCCGTGTCCGTCACAGCGCGCGGCGTCCGCACCAACACCAGTACCAGCGCACCGGCGACCGTCCCCGTCACGCCCGCCGCCACCGACGCCGAGTCGAGCCCCGAGGCGAACGCGGCTCGCAGGGTGTGTTCGGCGAGGGGGCCGCGCCGTGCCCCGGCGCCGCCGCCGTGCCAGGGTGTGGGCCGCGTCGTGCGAGAGCGCCCGTGCCGATGCCGACCAGGACGAGGCCCGGCACCAGCACCGTCCACCCCGTGCCCGCGTCCAGCACGGCCATCCCGGCCGGTCCGCGCGACTCCGGCACCACTCGTGGCGTCATCCGTACTGAGGCCACGCTCACCGGCAGGTTCACGAAGAAGATCCACCGCAGCCCGGCCCCTCGGTGAGCAGCCCGCCGAGCACCGGCCCGACCGCCGCCCGCGCCACCGCGCCGATGAGGCACCGTCATTTTCCCCCGGCCTGATCCGGCGGACGGCCCCTGGTCCCGCCGCCCCGGAGCAGCCGGTCCCCGCCACCCAGGATCGCGGTCGCGAGCGCGTCCGCCGCACCCTGCGCGGACGTACGGCGCTGTCCGTGCACCAGGACGAAGTCGACCTCGCCCAGTTCCGGCAGGCCCGCACGGTCGGGGACGCGGACGAGGCCCGGGGGGATCAGTCCGCGTGAGTGGGCCATCACGCCGAGGCCCGCGCGGGCCGCCGCGACCAGGGCGTTCAGACTGCCGCTGGTGCAGGCGATGCGCCACGCGCGGCCCTGGCGCTCCAGGGCTTCGAACGCGAGGGCGCGGGTGATGCCCGGGGGCGGGTAGACGATCAGGGGGACCGGGCGGTCGGGGTCGAGCCGCAGGCGTTCCGCGCCGATCCACACCAGGCGGTCGTGCCAGACCAGCTCGCCGCGCGGGTCCTCGGGCCGCCGCTTCGCCAGCACCAGGTCCAGCTTGCCCGCCGTGAGCTGTTCGTGCAGCGTGCCGGACAGCTCGACCGTCAGCTCCAGGTCCACCTCCGGATGGTCGTACCGGAAGCCCTCCAGGATCTCCGGCAGCCGGGTCAGCACGAAGTCCTCGGAGGCGCCGAAGCGCAGCCGGCCGCGCAGGCGGGTGCCCGTGAAGAAGGCGGTCGCCTGCTCGTGCACCGCCAGGATGCGGCGCGCGAAGCCGAGCATCGCCTCGCCGTCCTCGGTGAGCTCCACGGAGTGCGTGTCCCGCGAGAACAGCTGCCGTCCCACGGCGTCCTCCAGGCGGCGTACGTGCTGGCTGACGGTGGACTGGCGCAGCCCGAGCCGCCGGGCGGCCTGCGTGAAGTTCAGGGTCTGGGCCACCGCCAGGAAGGTACGCAGCTGGGAGGGGTCGTACACACCGCCACGCTATCGCGAATCGCGATGACAGTCAGAACGGTATGACGGATTCCCGATCACGGGCCGGAAGAGGACGATGGAGAGGGCACGACCCGCCCCGGGACCGCCCCTTGCCCGGGGCCGGCCCCGTACGACGTCTGAGCAGTGGAGCACCGTGAAACGCCTGCAGTGGCCGAGTTGGATGCCGATCGACCCGTACATCCTGCTGTTGCTCGGGACCGTGGGCCTCGCGGCCCTGCTCCCGGCACGGGGTACGGGCGCCGACGTCGCGTCGGGCGCGTCCACGGCCGCCATCGCCTTCCTCTTCTTCCTCTACGGGGCCCGGCTCTCCACCCATGAGGCGGTCGAGGGCCTCAAGCACTGGCGGCTCCACGTCACCGTCCTGGCCTGCACCTTCGTCGTCTTCCCGCTGCTCGGCCTGGCCGCCCGCGGCCTCGAACCGGTGCTCCTGACACACAACCTCTACACCGGTCTGCTCTTCCTCACGCTCGTCCCCTCGACCATCCAGTCGTCGATCGCCTTCACCTCCATGGCCCGCGGCAACGTGCCCGCCGCGATCTGCGCCGGTTCCTTCTCCTCCCTCGTGGGCATCGTCGTCACCCCGCTGCTCGCCGCGGCACTGCTGGGCAACAGCGGCGGCGGTTTCTCCGCGGACTCGCTGGTCAAGATCGTGCTGCAACTGCTGGTGCCGTTCCTCGCCGGGCAGGTGCTGCGCCGCTGGATCGGCCGGTTCATCACACGCCACAAGAAGGTCCTCGGATACGTCGACCGCGGCTCGATCCTGCTCGTCGTCTACACGGCGTTCAGCGAGGGCATGGTGCAGGGCATATGGCACCAGGTGAGCGCGGTCCGACTGGCGGGGCTGCTCGCGGTCGAGGCCGTGCTGCTCGCCGTGATGCTGACGCTCACCTGGTACGGCGGGAGGGCACTGGGCTTCCACCGCGAGGACCGCATCGCGATCCAGTTCGCCGGGTCGAAGAAGTCCCTCGCCTCGGGGCTCCCCATGGCCAGCGTGCTGTTCGGCGCGCACGCCTCGCTCGCCGTGCTGCCGCTGATGCTCTTCCACCAGATGCAGCTGATGGTGTGCGCGGTGATCGCCAAACGCCGCGCCCACGACCCCGAGGCGGCTACGACCCCGGTTCCCCCAGTCGCAGCGTCACGAATCTCGGTCGGTACAGCGCCACGTTCCGACTGAGGTTCGCCTGCGCCGAGACTCCGCCCGTCGCGTCCAGCCAGTTCACGTCATAGCTCAGGACGAGCCGGTCGCCGTCGCTCAGCGCCGCGTGCACCTGCGGGTTGTACGCGGCCACCTGCCCCTGCGGCAGGGACGGACCGAAGCTCCGGGCGGGCCCGTGCCAGGGGCCGGTCGGCGCGCACGCCCAGTACGAGGTGATCGTCGTCAGGCCCGCGGTGCCCGCCGCCATCGTGAACAGGACGTACGTCCCGCCGTCCCGCACCACCGTGAACGCGCTGGCGACCCCCGTCCGCCGCCCGTCCCCAAGCACCGGACCCGGCCGTGCCCGTACCGCCCATCCGGTGCCGTCCCAGTACTCCCAGGCCGCCGGCTGCCCGAGCCGGCCGCGCGGCACCCGCGCCACGTACGCCTGTGAGGCGGGGCGCGAGGCGGCCTGCCCGTCGTCGCCGCCGAAGACGTACGTCCACGCGCCCGCGTCGACCGTCGAGGTGCCGAACAGCACCCGCCGGGAGGGATCCGCCACGGAAGTCTGGTCCAGGACCGTGGTGATGTTTTCGAGGCGCAGGCCCGGCAGCGAGAGCGTGGCGACCTCGGTGGACGTGGGCACGCCGTAGATCCAGGGAGCCTGGCCGGCGGTACGGGTCCACAGCAGGACGTGGACGACCCGCTCGGAGGAGCCGGGGGAGCGGGGTTCGACACGGGCCGCGACCGGCCAGCGCCACCGCCCCGGCCCCGGGTCGGGGAACACCGGCGTCGCAAGCGTCGTCCCCAGCCGCCCCTCCTTCGACATCACCACGGCCGAGTTCCGCACCAGGGGCGCGCTCGTGTCGCGCCACGTGTACGACTCGCCGACCGGGTTCGGTGGTCCGTGCACCTGGCCCAGATACGTGTCCGAGAAGAGCCACAGCACCCGCCCGTCCGGCAGTCGCACCGAGTGCGTGCCGTCGCCGCCGGTCCAGTCGTCGACACGGCTCGCGTCGTCGCCGTACCGCGCGAACTCGGCCGTGAGCCGCGCGTCCGCGCTCCAGGACCGCAGCGTACGGGCCGGGCACGCGCCGCCGCCCTCCCGGTCGTGGTGGGGGAGGGCGGTGAGCAGCACGGCCGCGCAGACCAGGGCGAGCAGGACACCGAGGCCGGCCCCGGTCCGTCGTCGTCGTGCTCGTGCGTCGTCGGGCACGGACGGGACGTTAGTGTCCGCCGCGCACTTGGTCCATGGGCAGATACAGGACGGTGTCCCGGGTCACTTCCCGGGAGGGCGGCGCGGACAGCTCGTCGTCGCTCAACGCCCGGTCGTGGACACGTACTTCGTCGATCGCTCCGGTGAAGTACGCCCGGCTGTCCATCCGTTGCCCGACATGGACCCCGAACGGCGAGTTGCGGCTGACCGACCCGGGCACGTCCGCGGCGCTGACCGCCGTACCGTCGACGGCGAGTGTGAGCAGTCCGTCGCCCCGGCGCAGGGTCAGATGATGCCACTGGCCGTCGTTGTAGGCGCTCGTGGTGCGCACGGAGGCGGAGGCCGGGGCCGCGGCTCCGTTCCTGGTGGTGATCAGCGCGGTGATCCTGTGGGACGCGGGTTCGGCGCGCATCCACACCTGCGGCTGGGTCGTCCCGATCCCGCCCATCCACAGCAGCGGCTGCTCCCCGCCGATGGCCGTGTAGCGGAACCACAGCGAAGCGGTGAAGTCCTTTGTCCCGAGCGGGAGTCGGTCCTGATACGGCAGTCGTACGGCGTCGTCGGCGCCGTCGAACTCCAGCGCGCCACCGCGCACGCCCGCCGTCTCCCGGGCGCCGCCGAGGACCGCGGCCGGTTCGGCGTGCCGGGCGAGGTCGGCGGTGGTGGGGTCGGGGCCGCGGCGCGGGGTGAGCCAGTCCTCGGTGAAGCGGGCGAAGCGGATCTCGTCGCGCGCGTCGACCGCGCCGCCCTCGTACAGCAGCCCCACGGCGCCGTCGCCGATCCCGGCCAGGTCGGAGTAGCCCGACCAGTCGGTGGTGACGACCGTGCCGCGGTCCACGCTGTCCCAGCTGCGCCCGCCGTCGTACGAGGAGCGGATCATCATGGTCCTGCGGCGGTCGGGGTCGCCGGGGCAGGCCAGCAGGATGCGGTCGCCGAGGCGGAGTACGGAGCCCTGGACCTGGGGCGCGTAGAGGCCGGGGAGGTCGCGGAAGGGGGCCGTGAAGCTGTCGCCGCCGTCGCGGCTGACGGTCTGGGTGCGGTGGCCGAGGTCGGTGCCGTCCTGCTCGCGCCCGCTGACGAGGACGGACCCGTCGGCGCGTTCCGTGAGCGTCAGCTCGGACGGTTTCTGGCGGAAGGCGCCGTCGTCCGCGATCGGCCAGGAGTCGCTCGCGCCGATCCGCCAGTGATCGCCGCCGTCGTCACTGGTGATGAGGGCGGCGTTGTTGGCGGTGACCCGACTGCCGTTCCAGGTCTCGGTGTTGACGCCGAAGACGAGCCGCCCGGCGTGCCTGCCACGGGTCAGCTGGATGCCGTGCACGGGACCGGTGGCGTACCAGGAGTTCCAGTTCGGCGGGAGGATCTCGGCGCTCAGATCGCGCGGCGCGGACCAGCTGAGGCCGTCGTCGTCGCTGTACTGGAGATGCGGGGTGCGGTCGCAGGGGACGTCGCAACCGCGCCCGTCCGTGCGGCCCGTGTTGTACGTCTCCGCCAGCACGATGCGACCGGTCTCGCGATCCACGATCGGGGCCGGGTTGCCGTGGGTGTCGCCCGCGCCCTCGTTGACGACCTGGAGCGGCCCCCACGTGCGGCCGCCGTCGGTCGACCGTTTGACGACGATGTCGATGTCACCCGCGTCGCCGCAGTCGTCCACGCGCCCCTCGGCGAACGCCAGCAGGGTGCCGTGGGTGCTCCGCACCACGGCCGGAATGCGGAAGCAGGCGTAGCCGGGATCCTGGGAGGCCCTGAAGAGCACCTGTTGTTCGAACAACGCACCGGACGTGTCCGGCGCGTCGGCCCTCGCGGGGCTCGGCAGCGCGACAACGCACAGTGCGGCGGCCGTGAGGACGGCGGTCAGGGTGGATCTCAGACGTGCGCGGAGACGTGCCGACATGGTGCGACCTGCCCTTCAATTCTCTGGGCAACCAGGGCGATCTGGACATCCGACATCCGACGTCCAATGTGTGTGCCGCAGACGCTACTTGGGCCCTCAACGGCCCCACAAGAAGCGAGTACAGGTCGTGTTCACGCCAAATCTGAACTCGTCTGTCAGGGGCGCAGCACCACCTTCCCCAGGTTGCTCCGTGACTCGATCGCCGCGTGCGCCCGCGCCGCGTCCTCCAGGGCGAACTCCCCGTGCACGGCGGGCCGTAGGGCTCCCTCGGCGAACAGCCGCCACAGTTCCACGCGCCACCGCTCGTACCGCTCCGGCTCGTTCCGGACGATCAGGGCCATCTGGAAGCCGATCACGGACTTGGCGCCCACCAGCAGGTCGTACGCCCGCACGCTCCCGCCGCCCGAGCTGTACGCGACGAGCCGGCCGCCCGGGGCGAGGGCGGCGACGGCCGGGCTGAGCAGGTCGCCGCCGACCGCGTCGAGAACGTAGTCGACCGGCTCGCCCCAGTCCCCGGAGTCGTACGCGATCACCTCGTCCGCGCCGAGGGCCCGCACGAACTCCGCCTTGCCGGAAGCGGGTGCGGACACGGCCCCGACGACACGTGACGCGCCCCGCAGCCGGGCGAGTTGGACGGCGAGATGGCCGACCCCGCTCGCCGCGCCGGTGATCAGCGCCGCCTCGCCGGGCGCGGGCCGCGCCGCCTCCAGGGCGCCGAACGCGACCAGTCCACTGCGGACGAGGGTGACGGCGTCGACCGCGCTCGCGCCCGCCGGGACAAGGGAGGCCATGGTCTCGTTCAGCAGGGCGTGGTCGGCGTACCCGTGCCCGAAGCAGAGTCCGGTGACGCGGTCGCCCGCCGTGAAGCGGGTGACGCCCGCGCCGACGGCGACGACCTCGCCCGCGACCTCGCCGCCCAGCGGGATCGGCTCGGGGGCCTCGGTGACCTTGCGGACGACGGGAAGGGTGACGCCGATCGCCTCGGTCCGCACGAGTAGTTCGCCGGGCCCGGCGGCGGGCACGGGAACGTCCTCCAGGAACAGGGGGCCGCCGGTGTGCTCGTATCGGACGCGACGCATCGCACCTCCAGGGGTGAGGGGGTGAGCGCCCTCGGGTCGTTGGGAATCCCAACGGTATCCGAGATTCATGGGGATGCCCAACGGTTATTCGCTAGGCTGGTCCCATGCCCGCCCCCCTGCCAGCCATCCGCGCCCTCCCCAGCTGGCTCCTCGGCCGCGCCGCCGTCCGCGGCCGTGCCCTCGTCGCCGAGGCGCTGGCCGCCGAGGGCATGAAGATGTGGCATCACGTGGTGCTCTCCGCCGTCTCCGATCTCGGCCCCGTCGCCCAGGCCGAAGTGGGCCGCAGCATCCAGCTCGATCCCAAGGACCTGGTCGGTGTCCTCAATGACCTCCAGGGCGCGGGCCTGGTGCTGCGCGAACCCGACCCCAGGGACCGGCGCAAGAACGCGGTGTCCATCACCGAGGAGGGCGCACGCCTCCTCGCGCGCTGCGAGCGGGCGGCGCGCGAGGCCAACGACGCGCTCCTCTCGCCGCTCTCGGAGGCCGAGCGGGAGCAGTTCATGGCCTTGTTGATCCGGATTTCCGGTACGGACGGCTAAGGCGGGCTAACGTTCCGTCATGACCGCATCCGAAACCGAACCCCGACTCGCCCTCGACGCCGCGCGCACCGCTCTGGTGCTCGTGGATCTGATGGAGCGCATCGTCGGGCTGCCCGTGGAACCGCGCAAGGGCACCGAAGTCCTCGCCGCCGCCGAGGAGCTGGCGGCCACCTTCCGCAAAGCGGGCGCGCTCGTCGTGCTCGTCCGGGGCGAACGGCCCGGGCTGCCCGAGCAGCCGCCCGGCAGCGGACTCGTCGCCGGGCTCGCGGCGGAGGGTGACCTCGAAGTCGTGAAGCGGACCATCGGCGGGTTCCAGGGCAGCGGTCTCGACGAGCGGCTGCGGGAGCGCGGCATCTCCACCTTGGTCTTCGGCGGGATCGCCACCAACCTCGGCGTCGAGTCCACCGCCCGCGCCGCCGGCGACCTCGGCTACGACCTCGTGTTCGCCGAGGACGCGATGGCCGCCCTCACCGCGCCCGAGCACGAGGCGTCGGTCCGCCTCGACTTCCCACGCCTGGGCACGGTCGTGACCGCCGCGCAGGTGCACTTCAGCGCGGGCTGAGGCGCGGAGCGGGGCAGGAGATCCCGCGCGGTCACACCAGCACCGTGCCGCCGTCCACGATGACGGTCGAACCGGTGCTGAACCGGCCGCGCATCAGGTACAAGTACGCCTCCGCCACGTCCTCGGGTTCCCCGACCCGCCCGACCGGCAGCGACTGCGCGGCGGACGCGAACAGGCCCTCGCGCTCGGCCTCCGGCAGCTCCCGCCACAGTTCGGTGCGGACCACACCGGGGGAGACCACGTTGACCCGGATCGGCGCCAGCTCCAGTGCCAGTGCGCGGGTGAGGGACTCCATCGCCCCGCACAGGCCGGCCGCCACGGTCGTGCCCGGCATCGGACGCTGGCCCGCGGTGCCCGTGGTGAGCACGATGGAACCGCCCTTCCTGATCGACGGTGCGCCGTACTTGACCGCCGTGTAAGCGCCCCAGAACCGGGTGTCCAGGAAGCGCCGCGCCCGGTCGATGTCCGCGTTCGCCAGCTCCTCCAGCAGCAGTGACTCCCCGGCGGTGAACACCAAATGGTCGAAGTCCCCGACCCGTGCGAAGAAGCCGCGCACCTCGTCCTCGTCCGTCACGTCGAGCACATGCCCTCGCGCCCCTTCCGGCAGCCGCCGCAGCGCCCCGTCCACGGCCGCCTGCCGGCGCGAGGCGACCACCACGTCCGCCCCCTCCCGTGCGGCGGCCTCCGCCACCGCGAGCCCGATGCCCGCCGTGCCGCCGATGACCACGACCCGCTCTCCTCGCAGACTCATGTCCGTTCCCCTTTCGTCTTCCGTTTTCCGCTTCCGTGCTTGCTTGACGTGTTCCAGCCTGCTGCCGCGGGCAGCCCGCCGTCCAAGACCTCTTTCGGCGGTGGCGATACCCTGAAGGCATCGCCACCGCGACGACGGAAGGGGCGGCCATGGACCTTGACCTGCGGAAGATCCGCTACTTCGTGGCGGTCGCCGAGCTGCTGCACTTCGGCCGCGCGGCGGAGCGGCTGCACATCGCTCAGCCGGTCCTGAGCCGTCAGATCCGGGCCCTGGAGAAGGACTTGGGCGCACCGCTCCTCGAACGGGACAGCCATGGTGTGACCCTGACGGTGGCCGGTCGTCAACTCCTCGACGACGCAAGGCAGCTGCTCGCCACCGCGGACGCCACCAGGCTCCGGGTGCGCCGGGCCGCAGGCGGACCGCGCCGGCTGGTCGTCGGCTTCCGGGCCGGCGTCGTGGTGACCCGCGCCCTGCGCGCCTTCGGGGCCGCCCACCCGGACGTCGAGGCGCTCGCCCGCCGCGTCGAATGGGACGACCAGGAGCGGCTGATCCTCGACGGAACCGTCGACCTCGCCTATGTACGCCGTCCGATCCGCGAGCAGGGCCTCACGCTGCTGCCGCTGTTCAGCGAGGCGCGTGTGGCGATGCTCCCCGCCGACCACCGGCTCGCGGGCAAACCGGAGCTCGCCCTGGCCGACCTGGCGGACGAACCCCGCCTGAGGTACGCCGACCCCGGTCCCGGCGAGCTGCCGATCCGCACCATCGAAGAGAAGTTCGAGTCCGTGGCGAGCGGGGCCGGCATCACGCTCGTTCCGGAGTCCGTCGCCGAGCAGTACTCGCGTCCGGACATCACCTACGTACCGGTGCCGGACGCGGAGCGCGACGAGGTGCTGCTCGCCTGGGAGGCGAGCCGGCGCTCGACCCTGATCACCGCCTTCGCCCTGCTCGCCCCCCTCGCCGACCCGGCGCGGGACGAGGAGCTGTGAGTCCGGACGCGGCGGGCTGAGGCGGGGCCCCTACGGCGCAGGGGGCGCTCCCCGCCGCTCGGGGCCCCGCCGCCGTGCCGCGGGGAGCCGGTCAGCCCTGGGCGGCCGCGGCCCGCAGGGCGATGCGGTGCTCGCCCGCGTACACGTTCATGGAGGGGCCGCGCAGGAAGCCCACCAGGGTCAGCCCGGTCTCGGCGGCCAGGTCCACCGCCAGCGAGGACGGTGCCGAGACCGCCGCCAGTACGGGGATGCCCGCCATGACCGCCTTCTGCGCCAGCTCGAAGGAAGCCCGGCCCGACACCAGCAGGATCGTGCGGGAGAGCGGGAGGTCGCCGCGTTGCAGGGCGCGCCCGACCAGCTTGTCGACCGCGTTGTGGCGGCCCACGTCCTCCCGTACGTCGAGCATCTCCCCGTCCTCCGTGAACAGGGCCGCGGCGTGCAGACCCCCGGTCCGGTCGAAGACCCGCTGGGCCTCGCGCAGCCGGTCGGGGAGGCCGGCGAGGAGAGCGGGCTCCAGCCGGACCGGGGGAGTGTCGGCGCCGTCGTCGATGGCCCAGCGGGCCGTCGTACGGACCGCGTCCAGGCTCGCCTTGCCGCACAGGCCGCAGGACGAGGTCGTGTAGACGTTGCGCTCCAGGGTGATGTCGGGCAGCACGACTCCGGGTGCCGTCCGGACGTCCACGACGTTGTACGTGTTGGACCCGTCGACAGTAGCCCCCGCGCAGTAGACGATGTTCTGCACTTCGTCGGCCCGGCCGAAGACCCCCTCGCTGACGAGGAAGCCCGCCGCGAGCGCGAAGTCGTCGCCGGGGGTGCGCATGGTGATCGCGAGCGGTTTCCCGTTGAGGCGGATCTCCAGTGGCTCCTCGGCGACGAGCGTGTCGGGGCGGGTGGAGATGGCCCCGTCCCTGATGCGGATCACCTTGCGTCGTTCCGTGACTCGTCCCATGTCCTGATCAGTCCCGGTTCTGTACGTGCTGGTAGCCGAAGCGGCCCTTGATGCAGAGATTGCCGTGGGTCACCGGATTGTCGTGCGGGGAGGTGACCTTCACGATCTCATTGTCCTGCACGTGCAGGGTGAGGTTGCAGCCCACACCGCAGTACGCGCACACCGTCGTCGTCTCGGTCTGCGCCGACTCGTCCCACGTACCCGCCGCCCGCATGTCGAACTCCGACCTGAACGACAGCGCCCCCGTCGGGCACACCTCGATGCAGTTGCCGCAGTACACGCACGCCGAGTCGGTCAGCGGGGCATCGTGCTCCACGGCGATCCGGGCGTCGAAACCGCGCCCCGCGACCGAGATCGCGAAGGTGTTCTGCCACTGGTCGCCACACGCGTCGACGCACTTGTAGCAGAGGATGCACTTGTCGTAGTCGCGGACGTAGAGGTCGTTGTCGATCTTCGGTTCCTCGTTGAGGCGCGCCGCGTCGGGGCCGAAGCGGTCCGGTTTCGCCTTGTACTCCTTGATCCACCCGGCCATCTTCGGGGTGGTCGACAAGTCGACCGAGGAGGCGAGGAGCTCGATGACGATCTTGCGGCTGTGGCGCGCGCGCTCGGTCTGCGTCCGCACTTCCATGCCCGCCTCCGCCTTGCGGGAGCAGGCCGGGACGAGGGTCCGGGCGCCCTCGAGCTCGACGACACAGACCCGGCAGGCGTTCTTGGGGGTGAGCGTGTCGCCCTGACAGAGGGTGGGCACGTCCTTGCCCACTGCCCGGCAGGCGTCGAGGATCGTCGAGCCCTCGGGAACCCTGACCTCCTGCCCGTCGAGGGTGAACTCGACGAGCCGACGCGGCACTCCCAGCGGTATCGCGGTCATTCGTAGGCCCCCAAGCGGTCGATCGCGGATTCCACGGCGTTCCACGCGGTCTGCCCGAGACCGCAGATCGAGGCGTCCCGCATCGCGCGGCCGACCTCCCTGAGCAGGGCGACGTCGTCGGCCGCCGCCGCGCCGGTCCGCTCGGCGATCCGGTGCAGCGCCTCCTCCTGCCGTACGGTCCCGACCCGGCACGGCACACACTGCCCGCACGACTCGTCGCGGAAGAACTCGGCGATGCGCAGCAGGAGGCGGGGGAGCGGGACCGTGTCGTCGAAGGCCATGACCACACCCGAGCCGAGGGTCGTGCCCGCCTCCCGGGTGCCCTCGAAGGTGAGCGGGATGTCCAGCTCGTCGGGCCGTACGAAACCGCCCGCCGCGCCGCCGAGCAGCACCGCGCGCAGCCGTTCACGCACGCCCGCCCGGTCCAGCAGCTCGCCCAGAGTCGGCCCGAACGGCAGTTCGTAGATTCCGGGCCGGTCCACGCTGCCCGACACGCAGTACAGCTTCGGGCCGGTGGAGCCCGGGGTGCCGATGGCCGCGTACGCCTCGGCCCCCTTCGTCAGGATCGGCAGGACGTTCACCAGGGTCTCGACGTTGTTCTCGGCAGTGGGTTTGCCGAACAAACCCTTCTCTACAGGGAAGGGCGGTTTGGAACGCGGCTCTCCTCTGTACCCCTCGATCGAGTTGAACAGGGCGGTCTCCTCGCCGCAGATGTACGCCCCCGCGCCCCGCCGGATCTCGATGTCGAAGGCGTACCCCTGGCCGAGCACGTCCTCGCCGAGCAGGCCACGCGCGCGTGCTTGCCCGATGGCGTGCTCCATGCGGTGCAGGGCGCGCGGGTACTCGCCGCGCAGATAGAGGTAACCCTTGTGCGCGCCGACGGCGTACCCCGCGACCGTCATCGCCTCGACGAGGGCGTACGGGTCGCCCTCCATGACGACCCGGTCCTTGAAGGTGCCCGGCTCGGATTCGTCGGCATTGCACACCAGATAGTGCGGATGGTCGGGCTGGGACGCCGTGGCCTGCCATTTGCGGCCGGTGGGGAAGGCGGCGCCGCCGCGCCCGACCAGGCCCGCGTCGGTGACCTCGCGGATGACCCCGGCCGGCCCGAGTACGAAGGCCCGCCGCAGCGCCGCGTACCCGCCGTGCGCCCGGTAGTCGTCGAGCGAGGCGGGGTCGACCACACCGACACGGCTCAGCAGCACGAGGGACGGATCGCCCGCCTGGGGCACCGCGAAGGCCGCGGTCGGCTCCTCGGGCGCGGAGTCGGGGGACTCCGCCGCCTCCGCCGCCCGCGCGACGGTGGCGGGCGCCGACACGGCCGTACGCACGGGATCGCCCGCCCTGACCGCGAGGGCCGCCGGAGCGCGCTCGCACAGGCCGAGGCAGGGGCTGCGCTCGACGCCGACGCCGCTGCCGGGCCCGAGGCGGGCCTCGACCCCGGCACACAGCTCCGCCGCACCCGCCGCCGCGCACGCGAGGTCCGTGCACACGTGCAGCACGGTCGCGGGGCGTGGTTTCACCGAGAACATCGCGTAGAACGTCGCGACCCCGTACGCCTCCGCCGGCGGCACGGTCAGCCGGCGGCACAGGTAGCCGAGCGCGCCCTCGCTGATCCAGCCGATCCGGTCGTTGACGGCGTGCAGCCCCGGCAACAGCAGGTCGCGGCGTTCGCGCGCCTCCCGGCCGCCGCGCGCCCACCTGAGGTCGGCGGCCCTCATCTCATCGCGCGCGGCCCCCTCCCAGGAGGACTCCGGAGGACCGAGCAGCGCGTCGATCGCCGCCCGCTCCTCGTCCGTCGGCTTGCTGTCACCGAAGTGCAGATCCACCACATCACCTCACTTGAATCGCGACCGGCAGCTTCTCGATCCGGATGGCCGACGCCTTGAACTCCGCCGTCCCCGCGATCGGACAGTTCGCCTCGATCGTCAGCTGGTTGGTGTCCACCTCGTCGGGAAAGTGCATGGTCATGAACGCCAGTCCGGGCCGCAGCGCGGTGTCGATCCACACGGGAGCCACGACGGATCCCCGGCGCGAGGAGACCTGGACCTCCTCGCCCACCACGACCCCGTAGTGCTCGGCGTCCTCCGGGCAGAGCTCGACGTACTCGCCGCGCCGCAGCGGCGAGGCGAAACCGCCGCTCTGTACACCGGTGTTGTACGAGTCGAGCCGCCGCCCGGTGGTGAGCCGGATCGGGTACTGCTCGTCCGTCAGGTCCACGGGCGGGTCGTGCTGGACGATCCCGAACGGCGCGGGCCGGCCGCGCTCGACAGGGTCGGAGGCCCACAACCGGCCGTGCAGGTAGGTGGGTTCGAGCCGCCCGACGTCGGGGCAGGGCCACTGGATGCCCTGGTGCTCCGCCAGACGTTCGTACGTCATCCCGTAGTGGTCCGGCGACACCGACCGAAGCTCGTTCCAGACGGCCTCGGCGTCGGCGTACTTCCAGTCGTGCCCGAGACGCGCGGCGAGGTCGCAGAGGATGTCGATGTCCTCGCGGGCCTCACCCGGCGGCGTCACCGCCGCGCGTACCCGCTGCACACGCCGCTCGCTGTTGGTGGTGGTCCCCTCCGTCTCCGCCCAGCCGGCGGTCGCGGGCAGCACGACGTCCGCCAACTGGGCCGTCTTCGTGAGGAAGATGTCCTGCACGACGAGGAAGTCGAGCGCGCCCAGCCGCCGTACCGCCTGCTCGCTGTCCGCCTCCGACTGCGCCGGGTTCTCTCCGATGCAGTAGACGGCCTTGAGCGTGCCCTCCTCCATGGCCTCGAACATCTCCGTCAGGTTCAGCCCGTAGTGCGGCTGGATGACGGTGTCCCAGGCGGACTCGAACTTCAGCCGCGCCTCGGGGTCGAGGATGTCCTGGAAGCCGGGGAGGCGGTTGGGGATGGCGCCCATGTCGCCGCCGCCCTGCACGTTGTTCTGCCCGCGCAGGGGCTGGAGCCCGGAGCCGTGGCGGCCCACGTGCCCGGTCAGCAGGGTCAGGTTGATCAGCGCACGGACGTTGTCGGTGCCGTTGTGGTGCTCGGTGATGCCGAGGGTCCAGCACAGCTGGGCGCGCTCGGCCCGCGCGTACGCGTGCGCCAACTGCCGTATCGCCGCCGCCGGTACGCCCGTCACCTTCTCGGCGAGCGACAGCGTCCAGGGCTCGACGAGCGCCTTGTACTCCTCGAAGCCGCTGGTCGCCCGCTCGATGAAGGCGTGGTTGGCGAGGCCCGCGTGGATGATCTCGCGGCCGATCGCGTGCGCCATCGGGATGTCGGTGCCGACGTTCAGACCGAGCCAGCTCTCCGCCCACTCGGCCGTGGAGGTACGGCGCGGGTCGACCGCGTACATCCGGGCGCCGTTCCTGATCCCCTTCAGCACGTGCTGGAAGAAGATCGGGTGCGCGAAGCGGGCGTTGGAGCCCCACATCACGATGAGGTCGGTCTCCTCGACCTCCGCGTACGAGGAGGTGCCGCCGCCGGAGCCGAAGGCGGCGCTCAGACCCGCGACGCTCGGGGCGTGACAGGTGCGGTTGCAGGAGTCGACGTTGTTCGTGCCCATCACGACCCGGGCGAACTTCTGGGCCACGTAGTTCATCTCGTTGGTCGCGCGGGCGCAGGAGAACAGGCCGAAGGCGCCGCGGGCGGCACTCAGTCCCGCCGCCGCGCGGGTCAGGGCCTCGTCCCAGGTGGCCCGCCTGAAGGGCTCGTCGCGCGCGTCACGGACCAGGGGGTGAGTGAGCCGGGCGTAGATCTTCGATTCACGTTTCCTCATGCGGCGCTCCTCAGCGCGAGCAGGTCCGAGATGGCGTGGACGGTGCGCAGGGTGGGCACCTCGACGCCGGTGATGTCCGCCAGCTCGACGACCGCCGCCAGCAGTACGTCCAGTTCGAGCGGCTTGCCGCGCTCCAGGTCCTGGAGAGTGGAGGTGCGGTGGTCACCGACGCGCTCGGCGCCGGCCAGCCGCCGTTCTATGGAGACGCCCACCTCGCAGCCGAGCGCCTCGGCGACCGCGAGCGTCTCGGTCATCATGATCTCGATGACCTTGCGGGTGCCGCCGTGCAGACACATCTGCCGCATCGTCGCGCGGGCCAGCGCGCTGATCGGGTTGAAGGAGATGTTGCCGAGCAGCTTGAGCCAGATGTCGTTGCGCAGGTCCCGTTCGACCGGGCACTTGAGGCCGCCGGCCGTCATGGCCTCGCTGAACGCCGTGCACCGCTCGGAGAGGGTGCGGTCGGGCTCACCGATGGAGAACCGGGTGCCTTCCAAGTGCCGTACGACGCCCGGTCCTTCCAGCTCGGTCGCGGCGTACACGACACACCCGATGGCCCGTTCGGGCGCGAGCACCGCGCTGACCGCGCCGTTCGGGTCCACGCTCTCCACACGGTGGCCGTCGTGCGGGCCGCCGTGCCGGTGGAAGTACCACCAGGGGATGCCGTTCTGGGCGGCGATCACCGCCGTGGTGTCGTGCAGCAGAGGCTCGATCAGCGGCCCGCACGCCGCGTACGAGTTGGCCTTCAGGCCGAGCAGGACGTAGTCGACCGGGCCGACCTCGGCCGGGTCGTCGGTGGCATGGGTGCGCGCGGTGAAGTCGCCGCGCGGACTGAGGACTTGGACTCCGTGCTGCCTCATGGCCGCAAGATGCGGTCCACGGGCGATGAGGTGTACTTCGGCGCCCGCGCGGTGCAGCGCGGCGCCGACGTAGGCGCCGATCGCACCGGCGCCGAGAACGGCGACTTTCACTGTGGCTCGCTCCGTTCGGTCGAGGGTACCGAGGAACTGCCGAACTCTGTCGACGAAATATTGTCTACAGTATGGAACTTGGAGCGGCAAGGCTTCGCGCAGCACCTCGACGGGCCACCGTGAGAGGCCGGCCGACCGTTCGTCGCGCGATGGATACCGCTCACCGCATACCGTCGACGAGTTGGTGTCGGACGGCTTCACAACCGGGCAACCGCTTCCTATCGTCCGGGATCATGAGTCCCCCTGTCGCGCCACCCGGCTGGAGCCGCTGGCTCGTCCCGCCCGCCGCACTCTCCGTCCACCTGTCCATCGGCCAGGCATACGCCTGGAGCGTCTTCAAGCCGCCGCTCGAATCCGCGCTCGGCCTCAGCGGGACCCAGAGCGCGCTGCCCTTCCAGCTCGGCATCGTCATGCTCGGACTGTCCGCAGCGTTCGGCGGCACCCTCGTCGAGCGCAACGGACCGCGCTGGGCGATGACCGTCGCCCTGGTCTGCTTCTCCACCGGCTTCCTGATCGCCTCGCTCGGCGCCGCCACCGAGCAGTACTGGCTGATCGTGTTCGGCTACGGCTTCGTCGGCGGGATCGGCCTCGGCATCGGCTACATCTCACCCGTCTCGACTCTGATCAAGTGGTTCCCGGACCGGCCCGGCATGGCCACCGGCATCGCGATCATGGGCTTCGGCGGCGGTGCGCTCATCGCCTCGCCGTGGTCCGCGCAGATGCTGAAGTCCTTCGGTTCCGACTCCTCCGGTATCGCGCTCGCCTTCCTCGTGCACGGGCTGTCGTACGCCGTCTTCATGACGCTCGGCGTCCTGCTGGTGCGGGTGCCGCGCGGCGACAAGCCTCCGGTGAAGACCGGACCCGCGCCGCTCGACGGGGTGCAGGTGTCCGCGAACAGCGCCGTGCGCACCCCGCAGTTCTGGTGCCTGTGGGTCGTGCTCTGCATGAACGTGACCGCGGGCATCGGCATCCTGGAGAAAGCCGCCCCGATGATCACCGACTTCTTCGCGGACACCTCCACCCCGGTGTCGGTCTCCGCCGCCGCGGGCTTCGTGGCGCTGCTCTCGGCCGCGAACATGGCGGGCCGGATCGGCTGGTCGTCCACGTCCGACCTGATCGGCCGCAAGAACATCTACCGCGTCTACCTCGGCGTGGGCGCGGTCATGTATCTGCTGATCTCGCAGTTCGGGGACTCCTCCAAGCCCCTGTTCATCGTCTGCGCCCTGGTGATCCTCTCCTTCTACGGCGGCGGCTTCGCGACGATTCCCGCGTATCTGAAGGACCTCTTCGGCACCTACCAGGTCGGCGCCATCCACGGCCGGCTGCTCACCGCCTGGTCCACGGCCGGCGTCCTCGGTCCGCTGATCGTCAACTGGATCGCGGACCGGCAGAAGGAGGCGGGCAAGCACGGCGCGCAGCTGTACGACACCTCGTTCCTGATCATGATCGGGCTGCTGGTCGTCGGGTTCGTCGCCAATGAGCTGGTGCGACCCGTCCACACCCGCCACCACATCCCCGCCCCGAGGGAGGCCGCCGATGACGACTCCGTCCAGCCCCAGCAGTCCGCCTGACCTCCCCCACTCTCGGCTTCGCTCGAGCGGGGGGACCCCCATTCCGCTGATCGCCTTCGCCTGGCTGTGGGTGGGGGCGCCGCTCTGCTACGGCCTGTACGAGCTCGTCCTGAAGGCCAAACAGCTGTTCACGGGATAGGGCCGCGCCGTACGGACTGAGGCGCCGGGCGTGTGTACGGACGTTGGCAGAGCGTCCGAAGGTCTGACAGAAGCCGACAAGCCTGACGCCGCTTTCCTGTGGCAACACCTGCCGTCGTACCCGCGAGTCACTGATCAGACTGGAGGATCCCCCTACCCAAGGCAATGAGGGAGACCCCCCAATGAACGGCTCACGCATCGCGGCCGTCGGCCACTACCAGCCCGCCAAGGTACTCACCAACGAGGACCTGGCGGGCCTGGTCGACACCAGTGACGAGTGGATCACGAGCCGGGTGGGCATCCGTACGCGCCACATCGCCGGTCCCGACGAGCCCGTCGACGAGCTCGCCGCGCACGCCGCGGCCAAGGCGCTCGCGGCGGCGGGTCTGACCTCGGCCGACATCGACCTGGTGCTGGTCGCGACCTCCACGGCGATCGACCGCTCCCCGAACATGGCCGCCCGGGTGGCCGCCCGCCTCGGCGTGCCCTCCCCGGCCGCGATGGACGTCAACGTGGTCTGCGCGGGCTTCACGCACGCGCTCGCCACCGCCGACCACGCCGTGCGCGCGGGGGCGGCGACCCGCGCCCTCGTCATCGGCGCGGACAAGATGTCGGAGGTCACGGACTGGAGCGACCGTACGACCTGTGTCCTGGTAGGGGACGGGGCGGGGGCCGCGGTGGTCGAGGCAGCCGTCCCCGGCACAGAGCCCGGGATCGGGCCGGTGCTGTGGGGATCGGTGCCCGAGATGGGGAACGCCGTGCGCATCGAGGGCACGCCCCCGCGGTTCGCGCAGGAGGGGCAGAGTGTCTACCGCTGGGCGACGACCCGGCTCCCGGCGATCGCCCGGCAGGCCTGCGAGCGGTCCGGGCTCGCGCCCGAGGACCTCGCCGCGGTCGTCCTGCACCAGGCGAACCTGCGCATCATCGAACCCCTCGCCGCGAAGATCGGCGCAGTGAACGCCGTCGTCGCGCGCGATGTCGTCGACTCCGGGAACACCTCCGCCGCCAGCATCCCGATCGCCTTCTCCAAGCTCGTCGAACGCGGCGAGATCAGCACTGGCGACCCGGTCCTCCTCTTCGGCTTCGGCGGCAACCTCTCCTACGCGGGACAGGTCGTCCGCTGTCCCTGACGTGCGCGGACCACCGAGTGTGACGCGTCCGACTCTCCGCGGGTCTGGCCATGGTGCGCCGTAGACTGTAGACGAAAGACAATCGATACTGTCTTTTGACACGTGCTTTCCGGTGACTGTGACGGGATGGCTCGGCAGGAGGGGACCGCGATGTTGTCGACAGGACTGCCGCCGGGGGCGGTGCCCAAACTCGAACGGCCCGGCCCGCTGCGCGACCGCGTCTACGAGGCGCTGCTCGAACTCATCACGACCCGTGCCCTCCAGCCGGGCCAGCACCTGGTCGAGAGCGAGCTCGCCGGGCATCTCGGCGTCTCCCGGCAGCCGGTCCGCGAGGCGCTCCAGCGGCTGAACACGGAGGGGTGGGTCGATCTTCGGCCCGCCCAGGGCGCCTTCGTGCACGAGCCGACCGAGGAGGAGGCCGACCAGCTCCTCACGGTCCGTACGCTGCTGGAGGCCGAGGCCGCCCGGCTCGCCGCCGCCAACGCGGGCACCGCCGGCATCACCGCGCTCGAGGAACTGTGCGCCGAGGGCGAGCGCGCGGTCGCCGCCGACGACGTGGACGGCGCGGTCGCGATGAACGCCCGCTTCCACGCGAAGGTCATGGAGCTCGCAGGCAACACGGTCCTCGCCGAGCTGGCCGCCCAGGTCGACCGCCGGGTCCGCTGGTACTACACCCCGGTCGCCCGGCAGCGCGGCCACCAGTCCTGGATCGAGCACCGCGACCTCATCGCGGCCATCGCCGCCCGCGACGAACCCCGCGCCACCCAGGTCATGCGCGCCCACACGGAGCACACGCGCAAGACGTACCACGAGCGCGAGAAGTAGCCCACCGAGAAGTGGCCCACCGAGAAGTGGCCTGAGGAGTAACCCACCTCATTCGTGCGCTCCCCCTGTGACCCGGACGGGCTACGTCCGGGTCTCTCTTTGTCCACTCAGTGGAGAAAGTTGACGGCAATGTCTGCGCAACTTCTTCCCAGTCCCGGCAGCCGCTGCTACGTTCCCATCGAAAGCAAGCCACAGGGATGTGGCCAAAACCCTTTGGACACTGGCCGATTGAGGCGGGGAGGGGCTCGTGAGACGCATGACGGCACGACCCGCGAACGCGCACCAGGCGCGACTGCTGCGCCTGCTGCGCGACGGCGGCCCCAACTCCCGGGCCCAGCTGGGCGATCAGGTCGACCTCTCCCGGTCGAAGCTGGCCGTCGAGGTGGAACGGCTCCTGGAGACCGGGCTCGTGGTCGCCGACGGCCTCGCCGCATCCCGTGGCGGGCGTCGCTCCCACAACATCCGGCTTGCCCCGGCGCTGCGCTTCCTCGGCGTCGACATCGGGGCCACCTCGATCGACGTGGCCGTCACCAACGCGGAGCTGGAGGTCCTGGGGCACATCAACCAGCCCATGGACGTCCGCGAGGGACCGGTCGCCGTCTTCGAGCAAGTCCTTTCCATGGCGGCCAAGTTGAGGTCATCGGGGCTGGCGGAGGAATTCGACGGCGCCGGGATCGGCGTCCCGGGTCCGGTCCGCTTCCCCGAGGGCGTTCCGGTCGCACCGCCGATCATGCCCGGCTGGGACGGCTTCCCGGTCCGCGAGGCACTCAGCCAGGACCTGGGCTGCCCCGTCATGGTCGACAACGACGTGAACCTGATGGCCATGGGGGAACAGCACGCGGGCGTAGCACGCTCCGTGGGCGACTTCCTCTGCGTCAAGATCGGCACCGGCATCGGCTGCGGCATCGTCGTCGGCGGTGAGGTCTACCGCGGTACGACGGGCAGCGCCGGCGACATCGGGCATATCCAGGCCGTGCCCGACGGGCGTCCGTGCGCCTGCGGCAACCGGGGCTGCCTGGAGGCCCACTTCAGCGGGGCCGCGCTCGCCCGGGACGCCACGGAGGCCGCCCAGCAGGGGCTTTCGGCGGAGCTTGCCGCGCGGCTGGAGGCGGCGGGCACGCTGAGCGCCGTCGACGTCGCCGCCGCGGCCGCCGCGGGCGACGCCACCGCCCTCGGGCTGATCCGCGAGGGCGGCAACCGCACGGGGCAGGTCATCGCCGGCCTCGTCTCGTTCTTCAACCCGGGCCTGGTGGTGATCGGCGGCGGTGTCACCGGCCTCGGCCACACGCTGCTCGCCGCGATCCGCACCCAGGTGTACCGCCAGTCGCTGCCGCTGGCGACCGGCAACCTACCCATCGTGCTGGGGGAGTTGGGACCGACCGCCGGGGTCATCGGCGCGGCCCGGCTGATCAGCGACCACTTGTTCTCGCCCGCGTAACCCTGCCAGAGCCGCACGAAGCACTCCCGTCAGAGCCGCACGAAGCACTCCTGCCAGAGCCGCACCAGAGGTCATCTCACCAGAGGTCACCTCACCAAAGCACCCCACCCGTACAGCGCCCTGCTCTGCCCTGCCCGAAAACGCCCGCTCCGCGGACGCACCGCCCTGAAACCGGCCCGCACGCCCGCCAAGGGGAACCGTCATGGCACCAGAACCACCGCTGCTCACCATGTCCGGCATCACCAAGTCGTTCCCCGGAGTCCGGGCCCTCGACGGCGTCGACCTCGACGTCCAGGCCGGCGAGGTCCACTGTCTGCTCGGCCAGAACGGGGCCGGAAAGTCCACCCTCATCAAGGTCCTGGCCGGCGCCCACCAGCCCGACGGCGGCACCATCGGCTGGCGCGGCGAACCCGTCACGCTCCGCTCCCCGATCGCCGCCATGCGCCTCGGCATCGCCACCATCTACCAGGAACTGGACCTGGTGGAGGGCCTGTCGGTGGCCGAGAACGTTCACCTCGGGCATGAACCCACCGCCGCCGGTTTCGTCGTACGGGGAAAGGCGGCCAAGGCGTCAACGGCGAGGCTGCTACGCCGACTCGGCCATCCGGAGATCGACCCGGCGCGTCTCGTCGGTGAGCTGTCGGCCGCCCAGCAGCAGATCGTCTCGATGGCGCGGGCACTCTCCCACGACGTACGCCTCATCGTCATGGACGAACCGTCCGCCGCCCTCGACCCCGACGAGGTCGACAACCTCTTCCGTATCGTCGGCGACCTCACCGCGGACGGCGTCGCCGTCGTCTACATCTCGCACCGGCTGGAGGAGATCCGCCGCATCGGCGACCGGGTGACCGTACTGAAGGACGGCCGCGCGGTGGCGGGCGGGCTGCCCGCGAAGTCCACCCCGACGCGCGAGGTCGTGGCGCTCATGACGGGCCGCGACGTCGAGTACGTCTTCCCGGAACGGCCCACGCGGCAGCCCACGTCCGAGCCGGTGCTCAGAGTCCAAGGACTCGCACGCGCGGGCGAGTTCGAGCCCCTCGACCTCGAACTGCGCCCCGGCGAGATCGTCGGCCTGGCCGGGCTCGTCGGCTCCGGGCGCTCCGAGATCCTGGAGACGATCTACGGGGCCCGCAAGCCGACGGCTGGTCAAGTCAGCGTAGATGGACGGGCGTTGCGGACCGGCAGCGTACGCGCCGCCGTCCGCGCCGGACTCGGACTCGCGCCCGAGGAGCGCAAGGCACAGGCCCTGCTGATGCTGGAGTCCGTCACCCGCAATGTGTCCGTGTCCTCCATGTCCCGCTTCTCACGTGGGGGTTGGATCGACCGGAGTGCCGAGCGAGGCGCCGCGCGGGCCGCGACACGTGAGCTGTCGCTGCGCCCCGACAACCCGTCCGTCCCGATCCGGACGCTGTCCGGCGGCAACCAGCAGAAGGCCGTCCTGGCCCGCTGGCTGCTGCGCGGCTGCCGCGTCCTGCTGCTCGACGAACCCACCCGCGGTGTCGACGTCGGCGCCCGCGCCGAGCTGTACGCGGTCATCCGCCGCCTCGCCGACGAAGGCCTCGCGGTCCTGCTCGTGTCGAGCGAGGTGCCCGAAGTGCTGGGACTCGCCGACCGCGTGCTGGTGCTCAGGGAGGGCCGCGTCGTGCACACGGCGGCCGCCCAGGAACTCGACGAACACCGCGTACTCGACCTTGTCATGGAAGGAAGCCCGGCGTCATGACGCAGCCCGTGTCCCCGCCCCGGGGCAGCACCGACAAGGTGCCGCCGATGGGCGAACCCCCCGCGTGGCGGACCCTCGCGGCCCGCGCCGACGTCCGCACCCTCTCGCTGCTCGGCGTGCTCGTCGCCCTGATCGTCATCGGCGGCATCACCAAGCCCGACGAGTTCCTCGACACCCGCAACCTCCAACTCGTCCTCACCCAGGCCTCGGTGATCGGCGTCGTCACCGTCGGCATGACCTTCGTCATCACCTCCGGCGGCATCGACCTGTCGGTCGGCGCGATCGTCGCGCTGTCCTCGGTGTGGGCCACGACGGTCGCCACCCAGGAGTACGGCTTCGCGGGCATCCTCTTCACCGCGGTGCTCGTCGGCGTGGGCTGCGGCCTGGTCAACGGCCTGCTCATCGCGTACGGCGGGATGGTCCCGTTCATCGCGACGCTCGCCATGCTCGCCTCGGCCCGCGGCCTTGCCCTCCAGATCACCGACGGCAAGACCCAGATCGTCACCATCGACGGGATCCTGAAGCTCGGCGAACGCGACTCGTACGTCCTCGGCATCCCGCCGCTGGTACTGGTCTTCGCCGTCGTCACGATCATCGGCTGGCTGATTCTCAACCGCACCACCTTCGGCCGCCGCACGGTCGCCGTAGGCGGCAACGCGGAGGCGGCCCGGCTCGCCGGCATCGACGTGCGACGCCAGCGGCTGTACCTCTACCTGCTCTCCGGACTGTGCTGCGGCATCGCCGCCTTCCTGCTGATCATCCTGTCCGGCTCCGGCCAGAACACCAACGGCAACCTGTACGAACTCGACGCCATCGCGGCCGCGATCATCGGCGGGACCCTGCTCAGCGGGGGCCGCGGCACCATCACCGGCTCGGTGCTCGGTGTCCTGATCTTCACCACGATCACCAACATCTTCGCGCTGAACAACCTGCAGAGCGACGTCCAGCAGATCGCCAAGGGCGCGATCATCGTCGCCGCGGTCCTGGTCCAGCGGCGCACGGCAGCAAGCAGCACCTGACACGGGAGCAAGCAGCACCTGACACGGGAAGGGCCCACCGCCATGCCAGAATCCACGAGCTCCACCAGCTTCACGAGCCGCAGAGGACTCCTGTTCGGGACCGCCGCCGCCTCGGCCGGCGCCCTCCTGGTCGGCTGCACCAGCAACGACACCAAGGACGAGACGACGGCCGCGGACAGCCGGCCGGCCGCCGACGACAAGCCCGGCAAGCACGTCACCATCGGCTTCGCGGGTCCGCAGGCCGACCACGGCTGGCTCAACGCGATCAACGACAACGCCAAGAGCCGCGCCAAGAAGTACTCGGACGTGACACTGGAGATCACCGAGGGCTCCAACGACACGGCCGCGCAGATCGGCCAGATCGAGACACTGATCAACAAGAAGGTCGACGTTCTGGTGGTGCTGCCCGCCGACGGCAAGGCACTCACCCAGGTCGGCCTGAAGGCGATGCGTGCGGGCATCCCGGTGGTCAACCTCGACCGGATCTTCAACACCCCGCAGGCGTACCGCTGTTGGATCGGCGGCGACAACTACGGCATGGGCCTCAGCGCGGGCCACTACATCGGCGAGAAGCTGAAGGACAAGCAGGACGCCAAGGTCATCGAACTCGCCGGGCTCGACAACCTGGAACTCACCAAGCAGCGCACCCAGGGCTTCGACGCGGCCCTGAAGAACTACCCCAACATCAAGAAGGTCGCCCGTCAGGCCGCCGACTTCACCGTCGAGTCCGGTCAGGCCAAGATGGCCCAACTCCTGCAGGCCCAGTCGAAGTTCGATGCCCTGTGGAACCACGACGACGACCAGGGCGTGGGCGCCCTGCGTGCCATCAAGCAGGCCGGGCGCGAGGACTTCCTGATGGTCGGCGGCGCGGGCGCGCTCTCCGCCTTCCAGGCCATCCAGGCCGACAACAGCGTCCTGAAGGCCACCGTCCTCTACCCGCCGACCATGGCAGCCTCCGCGATCGACCTCGCTCGCGCGCTCGGCCAGGGCAAGGCGATCGGGGGGCTCGCCGAGTTCGAGGTCCCGGTCTCGCTCACGCTCTACTCGGCCGTCGTCGACAAGGACAACGTCGGCCAGTACATGGCCACCGGCTTCAGGTGATCCGCCCCGCTCACACCCCCCACAGCGTCACGACGACGAGGAGGACATCCGTATGGGACAGCCGCACCAGGGCGAGGCAGCCGGGGCGAACGCGGGCAAGCCGACGCTTGGCGTGGGCATGGTCGGTTACGCCTTCATGGGCGCCGCCCACTCCCAGGGCTGGCGCACCGTGGGCCGCGTCTTCGACCTGCCGCTCAGCCCGGTCCTCGCCGCCGTCTGCGGCCGGGACGCGAGCGCGGTGCGGGCCATGGCCGACCGGCACGGCTGGGCGGCGGCCGAGACCGACTGGCGGGCCCTGATCGCCCGGGACGACGTCGACCTCGTCGACATCTGCACCCCCGGCGACAGCCACGCCGAGATCGCCCTCGCCGCCCTGGCCGCCGGCAAACACGTACTGTGCGAGAAGCCCCTCGCGAACACGGTCGAGGAGGCGGAGGCGATGACACAGGCCGCCGAGGCCGCCTTCGCCCGCGGTCAGATGTCCATGGTCGGCTTCAACTACCGCCGAATTCCCGCGACTTCACTCGCCCGGAAAATGGTCGCCGAGGGGCGGCTCGGAGCCCTGCGGCACGCGCGGGTGACGTACCTTCAGGACTGGCTGGTGGACCAGGAGTTCCCGCTCACCTGGCGACTGCGCAGGGAGCTCGCTGGATCGGGAGCGCTCGGCGACCTCGGCGCCCACATCGTCGACCTCGCCCAGTACCTGGCGGGCGAGCCGGTCGTCGGGGTCTCCGCGCTCACCGAGACGTTCGTACGGGAGCGCCCGCTGCCCGCCGGAGCGTCGAGCGGGCTGTCCGCCGTATCGGAGACGAGCCCGCGGGCAGGTGGCGTCGGCACGGTCACCGTCGACGACGCCGCGCTCTTCACCGGCCGCTTCGCCTCCGGCGCCCTCGCCTCCTTCGAGGCGTCCCGCTTCGCGACCGGGCGCAAGAACTCCCTGCGCATCGAACTCAACGGCGAGCGCGGCTCGCTCGCCTTCGACCTGGAACGGCTCAACGAGCTCTCGTACCACGACCACACCGAGCCCGGCACGCACGCGGGCTTCCGCCGGATCCTCGTCACCGAGCCCGACCACCCCTACTTGGACGCCTGGTGGCCGCCGGGCCACGGCCTCGGCTACGAGCACACCTTCACCCACCAGGCCCGCGACCTGGTGCGGGCCATCGCCGCGGGCCGGCGCCCCGAACCGTCCTTCGCCGACGGGCTGCGCGTGCAGCGCGTCCTCGCGGCGGTGGAGGAGAGCGCCGAGAAGAACTCCGTCTACACACCCATCGCGGTCTGAGGAGGCCCCCGGACATGCCGCGCACCTTCACACTCTTCACCGGCCAGTGGGCCGACCTGCCCCTCGAAGAGGTCTGCCGCCTCGCCCGCGACTTCGGCTACGACGGCCTCGAACTCGCCTGCTGGGGCGACCACTTCGAGGTCGACAAGGCGCTCGCGGACCCCTCGTACATCGACTCCCGGCACGCGCTCCTCGACAAGTACGGCCTCAAGTGCTGGGCGATCTCCAACCACCTGGTCGGCCAGGCCGTCTGCGACGCCATCATCGACGAGCGGCACCAGGCGATCCTGCCCGCCCGGATCTGGGGCGACGGCGAACCCGAGGGCGTACGGCAGCGGGCCGCCGCCGAGATCGCCGACACCGCGCGCGCCGCGGCGGCCTTCGGCGTCGACACGGTCGTAGGCTTCACCGGCTCGGCGATCTGGCACCTGGTCGCGATGTTCCCGCCCGCCCCCGAGTCGATGATCGCGCGCGGCTACGAGGACTTCGCGACGCGCTGGAACCCCATCCTGGACGTCTTCGACGCACAGGGCGTGCGGTTCGCGCACGAGGTCCACCCGAGCGAGATCGCCTACGACTACTGGACGACACAGCTCGCGCTCAAGGCAGTCGACCACCGACCGGCGTTCGGACTGAACTTCGACCCCTCGCACTTCGTCTGGCAGGACCTGGACCCGGTCGGCTTCCTCTACGACTTCCGCGACCGCATCTACCACGTCGACTGCAAGGAAGCCCGCAAGCGGCTCGACGGCCGAGGCGGCCGCCTCGGCTCGCACCTGCCCTGGGGCGATCCCCGGCGCGGCTGGGACTTCGTGTCGGCCGGGCACGGCGACGTCCCCTGGGAGGACGTCTTCCGCATGCTCCGCTCCA
This sequence comes from Streptomyces sp. NPDC090798, assembly GCF_044768965.1. Lineage (NCBI taxonomy): Bacteria > Bacillati > Actinomycetota > Actinomycetes > Kitasatosporales > Streptomycetaceae > Streptomyces > Streptomyces sp. NPDC090798. Next base: position 47,894 of record NZ_JBIVXA010000021.1, on the reverse strand, counting down.
TCGACTACACGGGCCCCATCTCGGTCGAGTGGGAGGACGCCGGCATGGACCGGCTCCAGGGCGCACCCGAGGCCCTGACCCGTCTCAAGGCGTACGACTTCGAGCCGCCGTCGGCATCCTTCGACGCGGCGTTCGGCGGCAACGACTGACTTCTCCTGTGTCTCCGGGGTGACGGCGCACCCCGGCGCAAGCACCCGCTCGTACAACCGGCCCCTTTCTGGAGGCATTCGTGCACGGGAAAGACCGCGCCACCCGCACCGACAGAACCCAGACACACAGACAACGCCCCGTATTCCGCCGAGCGCTCGCCCTGCTGAGCGGCGCGCTGCTCGCGGCCGCCTCGCTCACCCTCAGCGCACCCCCGGCCGGCGCAGCCGTCGCCGACCCGGGGAACACCGCGGCGGCGGAGGACTTCCAGCAGGTCACCCTCGCCAAGGGCGAGCCCGAGGTCGGCGAGCCGATGTCACTCGCCGTGCTCCCCGACCGCTCGGTCCTGCACACCTCGCGCGACGGCGAACTCCGCCTCACCGACGCGGCCGGAAACACCAGGATCGCGGGCAAACTCGACGTCTACACACACGACGAGGAAGGCCTGCAAGGCGTCGGCATAGACCCGGGCTTCGCCGACAACCGCTTCATCTACCTCTACTACGCGCCGCCGCTGAACACCCCGGCGGGCGACGCCCCCGAGACGGGCACGGCGGCCGACTTCGCACCCTTCGACGGCGTCAACCGTCTCTCCCGCTTCGTCCTCAAGACGGACGGCACCCTCGACACCGCCAGCGAGAAGAACGTCCTGGAGGTCAAGACCACCCGCGGCATCTGCTGCCACGTCGGCGGCGACATCGACTTCGACGCGGCGGGCAACCTGTACCTGTCGACCGGGGACGACTCCAACCCCTTCCAGTCCGACGGGTTCACGCCCATCGACGAGCGCCCCGACCGCAACCCGGTCTTCGACGCCCAGCGCTCGGCCGGCAACACCAACGACCTGCGCGGCAAGATCCTGCGCATCAAGGTGAACGCCGACGGCTCGTACTCCATCCCCGACGGCAACCTCTTCCCGCCCGGCACGGACAAGACGCGCCCCGAGATCTACGCGATGGGCTTCCGCAACCCGTTCCGCTTCAGCGTCGACAAGGCGACGGGCATCGTCTACGTCGGTGACTACGGCCCCGACGCGGGCGCGGCCGACCCGGCGCGTGGCCCCGGCGGCCAGGTCGAGTTCGCCCGCGTCACCGGACCCGGCAACTTCGGCTGGCCGTACTGCACGGGCAAGAACGACGCCTACGTGGACTACGACTTCGCGACGAAGACCTCCGGCGCCGCCTTCGACTGCAATGCCCCGAAGAACACCTCCCCGCACAACACGGGACTGACGGACCTGCCCCCGGCCCAGCCCGCCTGGATCCCCTACGACGGCGCTTCCGTCCCGGAGTTCGGCAGCGGCTCGGAGTCCCCGATGGGCGGCCCGGTCTACCACTACGACGCCTCGCTCGACTCACCCGTGAAGTTCCCGCAGGCGTACGACGGGAACTTCTTCGCCGGAGAGTTCGGCCGCCGCTGGATCAAGTGGATCGCCAGCGATTCCTCCGGCACGGTGCAGTCCATCAACTCCGTTCCATGGACCGGCACGCAGGTGATGGACATGGCGTTCGGACCGGACGGCGCCCTGTACGTCCTCGACTACGGCACCGCCTGGTTCGGCGGCGACGAGAACTCGGGCCTCTACCGCATCGAGAACGCCACCGACGGCCACTCGCCCGTCGCACAGGCCGCGGCCGACCGCACCTCGGGGCAGGCCTCGCTCAAGGTCAAGTTCTCCTCGGCCGGTTCGTCCGACGCGGACGGCGACGCCCTCACCTACAGCTGGGACTTCGGCGACGGCGGTACGTCGACGGCGGCGAACCCTTCGCACACGTACAAGACGAACGGCACCTACACGGCGACGGTGACCGCCAAGGACGCGACCGGCCGCACCGGCGGCGCGAGCGTGCAGATCGTGGTCGGCAACACCGCACCCAAGGTTGTGATCGAACAACCGCGTGACGGTCAGCTGTTCAGCTTCGGTGACCCCGTGCCGTTCAAGGTGAAGGTCACCGACCCCGAGGACGGCCGCGCGATCGACTGCGCCAAGGTGAAGGTCACCTTCATCCTCGGCCACGACAGCCACGGCCACCCGCTCACCTCGGCGAACGGCTGCTCCGGCACCCTCCAGACCAGCGCCGACGGCGGCCACGACCAGGACGCCAACATCTTCGGAGTGCTCGACGCCGAGTACACCGACGGCGGAGGTGGCGGCCAGGCCCCGCTGACCACCCACGACCAGAACGTGCTCCAGCCCAGGCACCGCCAGGCCGAGCACTACGGCAAGGCCTCCGGCATCACCGTCCAGCCGAAGACCACCGCGCACGGCGGCAAGACCGTCGGCGACATCAACAGCGGCGACTGGATCTCCTTCACGCCCTACTCCCTGAGCGACGCCAAGAAGATCACGGCGCGCGTGTCCTCCGCCGGCGCGGGCGGCACCCTCGAGATCCGCGCGGGCTCCCCGACCGGCCGCACGCTGGGCCGGGCGACCGTACCGGTGACGGGCGGCTGGGACACCTTCCAGGACGTCAGCGCCGATCTCGCGCACGCCCCGCGCGGCACCACCACGCTCTATCTCGTCTTCAAGGGAAGCGGCACCGGAGCGCTCTACGACGTGGACGACTTCACCTTCACGACGAGCTGACGGGGGGTGACGGTCATGCGCACATCGATACGCATGTTCACCGTGGGTGCCGCTGCCGCCCTGCTCCTCGGCTGCGTGTCGGGACCGGCGGCCTCGAAGGGCGCGGACGGTCCCGACAGGAGCCGGGTCCTGGTCTTCTCGAAGACCGCGGGCTTCCGGCACGACTCGATCCCCGAGGGAATCGCGGCCGTACGGGAGCTCGGGGCCACGGGCGGCTTCGCGGTCGACGCCACGGAGGACGCCGGCGCCTTCACCGCGCGCAACCTGGCGCGGTACGACGCCGTCGTGTTCCTCTCGACGACCGGTGACGTCCTCGACACCACCCAACAGGCCGCCTTCGAGCGGTACATCAAGCGGGGCGGCGGCTATGTGGGCATCCACGCGGCCGCCGACACCGAGTACGACTGGGCCTTCTACGGCGGCCTCGCGGGCGCGTACTTCCAGTCGCACCCCGCGATCCAGCCCGCGACGGTCACCGTCGAGGACCGCTCCCACCCGGCGACCTCGGAGCTCCCGAGATCCTGGGAACGCACGGACGAGTGGTACAACTACCGCTCGAATCCGCGCGACCGGGCCCACGTCCTCGCCTCGCTCGACGAGTCCTCCTACACCGGCGGCACGATGAGCGGCGATCATCCGATCGCCTGGTGCCAGGAGTACCGGGGCGGCCGCGCCTTCTACACCGGGGGCGGCCACACCAAGGAGTCGTACGCGGAACCCGCCTTCCGGCAGCACCTGCTGGGCGGCATCCGGTACGCCATCGGCGCCGCACAGGCCGACTGCCGCCCGGAGAACGGCTACCGGCCGCTCTTCGACGGCACGGCCGAGTCGCTGTCGGCGTGGAAACAGGCGGGCCCGGGCTCGTTCTCGCTGAGCGACGACGGCACGCTGACATCGCACGGCGGCCTGGGCATGCTCTGGTACGCCGGTTCCGAGTTCGGCTCCTACTCGCTGAAGCTGGACTGGCGGGTGGCCGGGGACGACAACTCCGGAGTGTTCGTCGGGTTTCCGGAGTCCGACGACCCCTGGTCGGCCGTCGACAACGGCTACGAGATCCAGATCGACGCGACCGACGCCCCCGACCGCACCACCGGGGCCGTGTACAGCTTCCAGTCCGCCGACCTGAAGAAGCGCGACCGCGCGCTGAACCCGCCGGGGGAGTGGAACACGTACGAGATCCGCGTGGAGGGCGAGCACCTCCGCGTCTGGCTCAACGGCGTGAAGATCAACGATTTCACCAACACCGATCCGGTACGAAGCCTGCGCGACGGACACATCGGCCTGCAGAACCACGGAGCCGACGACCAGGTGTCCTTCCGCGACGTCCGGATCAAGGAACTGCCCACGAAGGGCGACTGACCGGCGGCGGGCGGGGGACGCCGGACCCCCGCCCGCCGTCTCGCCCCCCACGCTTCTTTCTCCTCTCTTCTCCCCTCTCTCCTGTGTGGCTGACGTACGACAAGGAGGCTGCCCATGTCACCCATGCCCGCGTCCCTTTCCGAACCTCGGGTGGGGGTGTGGCTGATCGGAGCCCGCGGCTCCGTCGCCACCACCGTCATCGCGGGCTGCGCGGCCCTCACCGCCGGCCTGCACCCCCCGACGGGCATGGTCACCGAGACATCCCTCTTCGCCGAGTGCGGCCTGCCCACCCTGTCCTCCCTCGTCTTCGGCGGCCACGACACCGTGGACTGCCCACTGCCGAAACGGGCCGAGGCCCTGGCCGCCGGTGGTGTGCTGCCACCCGGCCTCCCCTCGGCGATCGCGGCCGAACTGGAGGCCGCCGACGCGGAGATCCGCCCCGGCGGCCCCGCCCCCGGCGACACACGGGACGAGTCGGAGCTCGTGGACGCCTTCGCGGCCGACCTGCGCGACTTCGTACGACGACGGGGCCTGACCCGGGCGGTCGTGCTCAACGTGGCCTCCACCGAACCCGCACCCGTGGGCTCCGCCCTGCCCCCGAGCTCGCTGTACGCGGCGGCAGCGCTGGCGGCCCGCTGCCCCTACGTGAACTTCACCCCGTCCACCGGCCTGCACCACCCGGCGCTGGCCTCGGCGGCACGCGCCGCCCGCCTCCCGTACGCCGGCCGCGACGGCAAGACGGGCCAGACCCTGCTGCGGTCGGTGCTCGGCCCGATGTTCGCGCAGCGCGCACTGGCGGTCCGCGCCTGGTCCGGCACCAACCTGCTCGGCGGCGGCGACGGCGCCTCCCTCGCCGACCCGGCCGCCGCCGCGGCCAAGAACACCGGCAAGGAACGGGTCCTCGCGGACACCCTGGGCGGCGCCCCGCAGGGCGAGGTGCACATCGACGACGTACCGGCCCTCGGCGACTGGAAGACCGCCTGGGACCACATCGCCTTCGACGGCTTCCTCGGCACCCGGATGATCCTCCAGACCACCTGGCAGGGCTGCGACTCCGCACTGGCGGCGCCCCTGATCCTCGACCTCGCGCGCCTGGTGTCCCGCGCGCACGAGGCCGGTCTCTCGGGCCCCCTGAGCGAACTCGGCTTCTACTTCAAGGACCCGGTGGGCGACGGGCCCGCGGCGCTGGGTGAGCAGTACGCGGCGCTGGCGGGGCTCGCGCAACGCCTCCGCGCACTCCCCGGGGAGACCCGATGACGCCGCGCTCGCCCAGGCCGGACCGACCGACCACGACGAGGTCGCCGCAGAGCCCTCGAGTGAGTACGACGGCCAGGGTTGGCGCCAGGGCCGGTGCCAGGGCCTGGGCCGAACTTCTCCGCCTGCCCGCCCTGTTCACCGTCCCGGGCGACGCCCTCGCCGGCGCCGCCACCACCGGCACCCGGCCCAGCCCCCGCACCCTGCTCGCCATCGCCTCCTCCCTCTGTCTGTACGAGGCGGGCATGGCCCTCAACGACTGGGCCGACCAGACCGAGGACGCCCTCGAACGCCCACACCGCCCGCTGCCCTCCGGACGCGTCCGACCGTCCGCGGCCCTCGCAGCCGCAGGCGCCCTCACGGCGGCGGGCCTGGCCCTGGCAGCACGCGCCGGACGCCCCGCCCTCGCCGTCGCGGCCCCCCTCGCCGTCACCGTCTGGGCGTACGACCTCGCGCTCAAGCGAACCCCCGCCGGGCCGGCGGCGATGGCCACCGCGCGCGGCCTGGACTTGCTCCTCGGCGCGACGGCCACCGGCGGCAGCGCCCGCCCCGCCCTGCCCGCCGCCCTGACCCTGGCCACCCACACCCTCGCGGTGACCACGGTGTCCCGCGGCGAGACCCGGGGTGGTGCCCCGCTCGCACCGCTCGCCGCGCTCACCACGACGGGCACGCTCGCCTGGAGGTTGACGAGGACCCCGGGGGCCTCGGGCGCGGTCCCCTCCCGGCACCCCGCCGCGGACGCCCTGCGCACCGCCCTCGCCGCCGCCTTCGTCACCACCTCGGGCCGCCCTCTCCTCCACGCCACCCTCAACCCCTCACCCCCGCTCACCCAGCGAGCCGTGAGCGGCGGAATCCGCGCCATGATCCCCCTCCAGGCCGCCCTCGCGGCCCGCTCCGGCGCCCCCGCGTCCGCCCTCCTCACGGCCGCCCTCGCCCCGGCGGCCCGCAGATTCGCGAGGAAGGTGAGCGTCACATGACCCCGGCACCCCACCGCACGAGCCCCCGGCCGCGTGCCACGAACACCCACCCCCTGCGCTTCGGCTACGGCACCAACGGCCTCGCCGACCTCCGCCTCGACGACGCCCTCGGCCTCCTCGCGGACCTCGGCTACGACGGCGTCGGCCTGACCCTCGACCATATGCACCTGGATCCTCTGGCCCCGGACGTCGCCGCCCGCACCCGGAAGGTGGCCCGCAGGCTGGACACCCTCGGACTCGGCGTCACCGTCGAAACCGGTGCCCGCTATGTCCTCGACCCGCGCCGCAAGCACGGCCCCTCGCTCCTCGACCCGGACCCGGCCGACCGGTTCCGCCGCGTCGACCTCCTCATCCGCGCCGTCCGGATCGCCGCCGACCTCGGCGCCCACGCCGTCCACTGCTTCAGCGGCGTGCTCCCGGCCGGCGTGCTCCCGGCCAACCCGGCCGACACGGCCAACCTGGCCAACCCGGCCGACACGGCCAACCCAACTGTCACGGCCGACACAGCCGAGGACACCGCCTGGAAGCGCCTCGCCGAGGCACTCACCCCCGTGCTGGACGCGGCCACCCACGCCGGCATCCCGCTCGCCGTCGAACCCGAACCCGGCCATCTCCTCGCCACCCTCGCCGACTTCCACCACCTCCGCCGCATCCTCGGCGACCCGCCCGCCCTCGGCCTCACCCTCGACATCGGCCACTGCCAGTGCCTGGAACCCCTGCCGCCCGCCGACTGCGTCCGTGCCGCCGCCCCCTGGCTGCGGCACGTCCAGATCGAGGACATGCGCCGCGGCCACCACGAACACCTCCCTTTCGGGGACGGGGAGATCGACTTCCCGCCCGTACTCGAAGCCCTGGCAGCCACCGGCTACCAGGCGCTGACCGTCGTCGAACTGCCCCGCCACTCCCACGCGGGCCCCCACTTCGCCGCACAGTCCCTCCCGTTCCTCCACCGCGCGGCCCGGGCGATCCCCGCAGGCGCCGAAGGGAGCACCTCGTGAACCACCACCCGCACGCACCCCACGGCAGCACGGCGAGCCACCCGGCCGAACCCGCCCTCGCCGTCCTGCGCACCCGCCTGAACACCTCCCTCGCCCCGGCCGCCCGCGCCTGGCTGGACCAGGCCCTCGACGAGGCCGCCGACCACCCCGGCACCCACGGACCCATCTCCGTCTGGGAGTTGCGCATCGCCGAGGCGGGCCGCCGCTGCGGCGCCGAGCACGCCGACGCCGCCCGCGTGCTCCTCCTGCACGCCGCCCGCGCCGACCCGGACGCACTCGCCCGCGTCTACCGGCAGGGCACGGCCGCCGAACGCCGGGCCGTCCTGCACGCCCTGCCCCACCTCGTGCCCGGCCCCGACGCGCTGCCCCTCGTCGAGGACGCTCTGCGCACCAACGACACCCGGCTCGTCGCCGCCGCCCTCGGCCCGTACGCCGCCCGCCACCTGGACGCCCACACCTGGCGGCACGCCGTCCTCAAGTGCCTGTTCACCGGCGTGCCCGTGGACGTCGTAGCCGACCTGGCGCCGCGCGCCCACGCGGACGCCGAACTCGCCCGGATGCTCGGCGACTACGCGCGCGAACGCACCGCCGCGGACCGTCCCGTCCCCGAGGACCTGTACCGCGTCCTGGCCCTGACCGAGCCCACCGCCGCCCCCGCAGGCCCGTGCGGTACCTCCCGCACATCCGGCAAGGAGTCCTGATGCGCATCTTCGACCCCCACATCCACATGACGTCACGGACCACCGACGACTACGAGGCCATGCACACCACCGGTGTCCGCGCCCTCGTCGAGCCCTCCTTCTGGCTCGGCCAGCCCCGCACCTCGGTCGCCTCCTTCCTCGACTACTTCGACTCCCTCCTCGGCTGGGAACCCTTCCGCGCCGCCCAGTACGGCATCGCCCACCACTGCGCGCTCGCCCTCAACCCCAAGGAGGCGAACGACCCCCGCTGCGTCCCCGTCCTCGGCGAACTGCCCCGCTATCTCGTCAAGGACCAGGTCGTGGCCGTGGGCGAGATCGGCTACGACTCGATGACGCCCGCCGAGGACACCGCCCTCGCCGCCCAGCTGCAACTCGCCGCCGACCACGAGCTCCCCGCGCTCGTCCACACCCCGCACCGCGACAAACAGGCCGGCCTGCGCCGCACCCTCGACGTCGTCCGGGAGTCCGCGCTGTCCCCGGACCGCGTCCTGGTCGACCACCTCAACGAGAACACCGTCAAGGAGGCCAAGGACAGCGGCTGCTGGCTGGGCTTCTCCGTCTATCCCGACACCAAGATGGACGAGGAACGCATGGTCGCCGTCCTGACGGAGTACGGGCCGGAGCGTGTACTCGTCAACTCGGCCGCGGACTGGGGCAGAAGCGACCCCCTCAAGACCCGCCGCGTCGCCGACGCCCTGCTGGCCGCCGGGTTCACCGACGACGACGTCGACCGGGTGCTGTGGCGCAACCCCGTCGCCTTCTACGGCCTCAGCGGACGGCTGAACCTCGATGTCACCACCCCCGACGTCACCCACGAAGGCAACTCCATCCTGCGTGGCGGGGAGTGAGCGATGCGCTTCCGCCACCCCGACGGCTCCACCGTCCACCTCGCCTACTGCACCAACGTCCACCCGGCCGAAACCCTCGACGGCGTTCTCGACCAACTCCGCGACCACTGCGAACCCGTCCGCCGCCGCCTCGGCCGCGACCGCCTCGGTATCGGCCTGTGGCTGGCCAGGGACGCCGCGCACGCCCTCGTCACCGATCCCGCCGCGCTGCGCGGCCTGCGCACCGCACTCGAACGCCGCGGCCTCGAAGTCGTCACCCTCAACGGCTTCCCCTATGAAGGCTTCGGCGCCGAAGAGGTCAAGTACCGCGTCTACCAGCCTGACTGGGCCGACCCCGAACGCCTCGCCCACACCACCGACCTGGCCCGAGTCCTCGCCCAGCTCCTGCCCGACGACGTCACCGAAGGCAGCATCTCCACCCTGCCCCTCGGCTGGCGCACCGCATACGACCAGGAGCGGGCGACGGCAGCGCACACCGCGCTGACCACGCTCGCCGAACGCCTCGACGCCCTCCACGAACTCACCGGCCGCTCCCTGCGCATCGGCCTGGAACCGGAACCCGGCTGCACCGTCGAGACCACCCGCGACGCCCTCGCCCCACTCACCGCGATCGGTCACGACCGCATCGGCATCTGCGTCGACACCTGCCACCTCGCCACCTCCTTCGAAGACCCGCACACCGCCCTGGACGCGCTCACACAGGCCCGCGTCCCCATCGTCAAATCCCAGCTCTCAGCCGCCCTGCACGCCGAACACCCCCATCTCCCCGATGTCCGCGCCGCCCTCTCGGCCTTCGACGAACCCCGCTTCCTGCACCAGACCCGCACCCTCACCGCCGCGGGCCTGCGCGGCACAGACGACCTCGGCGAGGCCCTCGCCGGTGACGCCCTGCCCGACGCCTCCCCGTGGCGCGCCCACTTCCACGTCCCGCTGCACGCGGCCCCCGCCGCACCCCTCACCTCCACCCTCCCCGTCCTGCGGGCCGCACTGACCCGCCTCGTCGGCGGCCCGCACCCCCTCACCCACCACCTGGAGGTCGAGACCTACACCTGGCAGGCCCTCCCGCCGGAGCTGCGCCCCCGTGCCCGCGCCCAGCTCGCCGACGGCATCGCCGCCGAACTCACCCTCGCCCGGGACCTGTTGACGGACCTCGGCCTCAAGGAGCTGCCGTGACCCCACCACCACAGGAGCCGGCCGGCCCCACTCCTCTCCTCGTCCTCGACGTCGTCGGCCTCACCCCCCGTCTCCTCGACCACATGCCCCACCTCAAGGCCCTCGGCCAATCCGGCTTCCGCGCCCCGCTCGGCACCGTCCTGCCCGCCGTCACCTGCGCCGCCCAGTCCACCTTCCTCACCGGCACCCACCCGTCCGAGCACGGCATCGTCGGCAACGGCTGGTACTTCCGCGAGCTCGGCGACGTACTGCTGTGGCGGCAGCACAACGGCCTGGTGTCCGGCGACAAGCTGTGGGACGCCGCCCGCCGCGCGCATCCCGGCTACACGGTCGCCAATATCTGCTGGTGGTACGCCATGGGCGCCGACACCGACATCACCGTCACTCCCCGTCCCGTCTACTACGCCGACGGCCGCAAGGAACCCGACTGCTACACCCGGCCCCCGGCCCTGCACGACGAACTCACCGAGAAATTCGGCACGTTCCCCCTGTTCCACTTCTGGGGGCCCGGCGCCGACCTCGTCTCCAGCCGCTGGATCATCGACGCGACCCGCCACATCAACCGCACCCGCCGACCGGACCTGACCCTCTGCTACCTCCCTCACCTCGACTACGACCTCCAGCGCTTCGGCCCCGACGACCCGCGCTCCTTCCAGGCGGCCGCCGACCTCGATACGGCCATGGCCCCCCTCCTCGACGACGCGAGGGCGGAAGGCCGCACCGTCGTCGCGCTCTCCGAGTACGGCATCACCCGCGCGGACCGCCCCGTCGACATCAACCGCGCCCTGCGCCGCGCCGGACTCCTCGAAGTGCACACACAGGACGGCATGGAGTACCTCGACCCGATGGCCTCCCGAGCCTTCGCGGTCGCCGACCACCAGATCGCCCATGTCTATGTGCGCCGCCCCGAGGACCTGGAGGCCACCAAGGCAGCCCTCGCCGACCTGCCCGGCGTCGAGCGGCTCCTCGACGACGAGGGCAAGAAGATCCACCACCTCGACCATCCGCGCTCCGGCGAACTCGTCGCCGTCGCGGAGCCGGACGCCTGGTTCACGTACTACTACTGGCTCGACGACGCCCGCGCGCCCGACTTCGCGCAACTCGTCGAGATCCACCGCAAACCCGGCTACGACCCGGTCGAACTCTTCATGGATCCCCTCGATCCCTACGTCAAGGTGAAGGCGGCCACGGCACTGGCGCGCAAGAAGCTCGGCCTGCGCTACCGCATGGCGGTCGTGCCGCTGGACCCCTCACCTATTCGCGGCAGCCATGGCCGCCTTCCCACGAGCGACGACGAAGGTCCGCTCCTCATCTGCTCCACCCCCCACACCGCTCCCGGCCGCATCGCGGCCACCGAAGTGAAATCCCTGCTGCTCGATCTGGCCGGCCTCGCATGACGAGGCCGTAGGAGCCACGACAACCCGTCACGACCCGTCACGAGCAACTACGGAAAGTGAAGCACGCGCCACTGACAACGCGTCCGGCTAGCCCTTCGCACGCCTCTGACCTGCGCACGAGCAGCAGACCACCCGGCATCCGACACCGCCGCACACCGATCCGAAAGAGAGAAACCGTGACCGCGTTCAACGACGAATCCGCCACCGGCGACGCCCTGCGCCGCACGCTCGGCATCAACCGCCGCCGTTTCCTCAGCACCTGCACCGCCGCCGCGACCGCGGCGATCGCCGCACCCGTCCTCGGCGCCGCGCCAGCCCTCGCCCAGGACCGGGGCAGAGACCACGGCCACGACCACGGCGGTGACGTCCTCGTCCCCGCGAACAAGCGCGGCATCATCCTCTACACCGTCCGGGACGCCACGGGCCGCGACCCGCTCGCCACCGACCTGCCCTCCGGTTTCCGCGAGGTCTTCAGGCAACTCTCGCGCTTCGGCTACCGGCAGGTGGAGTTCGCCGGATACGGCCAGCACGCCAACGCTCCCGGCGGCGCGAGCCTGGAGTCCGTACAGGGCGCGAAGCTGCTGCGTTCCTGGCTCGACGAGTACGGGCTGCGGGCGCAGGGCAACCACGGCTTCATACCCCCGTCCTGGCCCCTCACCACGGCCGACCTGGACACCTTCAAGAAGCACCTGGAGATCGCCAACATCCTCGGCATGGCGCACATGGGCACCGGTGGCGACCCCACCGGCAGCGCCTACCGCGCCGACTGGGACGTGGCAGGCGACAAGTGGAACGCGCTCGGCGAGATCGCCCGCCGCGAGGGCCTCAAGCTGTACACCCACAACCACGACGCGGCGTACGGCTTCCTGCTCGACGGAGGCCCGCTGGACGCCCAGGGCAACCCGACCCGCAGCTCCGGCATCCGCAAGCTCGAGTACTTCCTGAAGATCACCGACCCGAAGGTGGTCTGGCTGGAGATGGACATCTTCTGGGCGCACGTGGCCCAGTACAAGTTCCACACGTACACGGCCCACGACGGTTCCACCCGGGAGAAGGTGTTCGATCCCGCCGGCCTCGTCGTCCGCAACAACAAGCGCTACCCGCTCTTCCACGCCAAGGACGGCGTCGTCAACACGACGAACGGCATGGGCTACGACATGGTGCCGTTCGGCACCGGCGTCATCGACTACACCACGTTCTTCTCGCGTGTCGGTGACCGGAACTACCACAACCCGATGGTCGAGCAGGACAACGCCCCGAGCGCCACGGATCCCGGGCAGTCACTCACGCACGCGAAGATCGGCTACGGCAACCTCGCGGCCCTCCGCGAGCGGCGTCACTAGCATCGCGGCTGCGCACCTGCACCGGGCGGCCCTTCCCACAACGTGCCACGTGGGGAGGGCCGCCCGATCCGTGCTCCGTGCCGGTAAGAGGACCTCTCGATCCGTTGGCCGGAAGACCTCTCAGCTCGCGGGTTGCGGTTGGGGGGTGCGCACCTCGCTGTCGCGCCCCGGCTGCTTCAGCAGCAACGCGATCGCCGCCGCCAGCATCGAGATACCGCCGGCCAGCGCGTACGCGCCGTTGTAGCCCCAGGCCGCGACCACCATCGAGCCGAGACCGCCGCCGAACAGACCGCTGATCAGCTTGCCGCTGTACACCAGGCCGTAGTTGGTGGCGTTGTAGTTCTCGCCGAAGTAGTCCGGGGTCAGCGCCGCGAACATCGGGTAGAACGCGCCGCCGCCGAACCCGGAGAGGAAGGCGAAGAACAGGAACAGCCACTCGCTCTTGACGTCACCGGCCCAGATCACGCCGAACTGCGCGAGCCCCAGCACGACGATGACGAACACCAGGGTCAGCTTGCGGCCCCAGGTGTCGGACAGCCAGCCCACCACCGCCCGGCCGATCCCGTTGATGACGGCCATGATGCCCATCGAGGACGCCGCCACCAGCGGGCCGAAGCCCACCTCCTTGGCGAAGTCGACCTGGAAGGAGATCCCGAAGATCGACACGCCCGCGGTCATGACCAGCGTGATCCACATCAGGGGCAGCACACCCGTCCTGACGGCCTCCTTGGGCGTGTACTGCTTCACCGCGGGAGGGTTCTTGGCGAGGGCGGCGGAAGTCTTGCTGTTGCCGCCGTACGTCAGCGGGTCGATGTCCGCGGGCCACCAGTTCTTCGGCGGGTCCTTGAAGAAGAACGCGCAGGACAGCACGACGATCATCACGTAGCAGCCGATGAGGTCCAGGACGCGGTGGTAGTTCCCGGTGTCGAACGCGTAGTTGAAGATGAAGATGAATGGCAGGGAGCCGTACGCGAAGCCGCCGTTGACGAATCCGGTCCGCCCGCCCCGACGTTCGGGGAACCACTTGCCGACCATGTTGATGCAGGTCGCGTACACCAGGCCGGAGCCGAGGCCGCCGATGACGCCGAAGCCCAGGATGGCCAGGAGTACGTTGCTCAGGTGCGAGAGGGCGAGGAAGCCGATCACACACATGACCGCGCCTACGTACATGGCCCTGCGGGCGGTGAGGAGGCCCCGCTCCCGCAGCCAGCCCGCAGGGAAGGCGATGCCGGCCTGGAAGAAGACCCAGACGCTCAATATCCAGAAGGTGTTGCTCTGCGTCCAGCCGTGGGCGTGGGACAGGGTGTCCTCGGCCGAGCCGTACGCGTATTCGAAGACGCTGATGGCCATCATGGCGATCCATGGCAGATACACCATGAACTTGCGGGAGTGGCCCAGGATGTCGCGGTCCGTCTCACCGATCCGGTAGATGCGGCCCCGGGCGTCGGTGACTTCGCGGTACGAGCCATTCGAGGCGCCGGCGTTGGCCGAAGCGCCCTGGGTGGCGATGGGTTCTGTCGTCATGTCACGCCATCTCCTCGCCGAGCGGTTGCGGGTTGGGGACGATGCTCCGGGCCTTCGGCCGGCCCGGTGATTTGAGGAACAGCGCCAGCACGGCGGAGGCGAGGCCGATGGAGCCCGCGAGCACGAAGGCCCCGTGGTAGTCCCACGCGCCGACGACGACCGCGCCCATGCCCGAGCCCACGAGCCCCGAGATCAGCTTCGAGCTGTAGACCATTCCGTAGTTGGACGCGTTGTTGTTCTCGCCGAAGTAGTCCGCCGTCATGGCCGCGAACAGCGGGAAGATCGCCCCGCCGCCGAATCCGGAGACCATGGAGCAGAACAGGAAGAACGGCATGCTGCCCATCTGGCCGGAGACCAGCACCCCGAACTGGGCGGAGCCCAGCACCAGACAGACGATGATCAGTGTGTTGCGGCGTCCGAAGCGGTCGGAGATCCAGCCGATCACGCCGCGACCCGTGCCGTTGACGATCGCCTTCAGGGACATCGCGGTGGCCACGATCCCGCCCGCGAACCCCATGTCCTTGCCGAACGGCACCTGGAAGGCGATACCGAAGATGTTGATCCCGGCGGTGCACAGCAGACAGAACCACATCATCCAGAGAACGGGCGTACGGGCGGCCTCCTTGGGGGTGTACTGCTTCACCGCCGGCGGGTTCTTCTCCAGCGCCCGGCGAATCCTCGGGTCGTCGGACACCTTCAGCGGGTCCACGTGCGCGGGCCACCAGCCCTTGGGCGGGTCCTTGAAGAACCAGCCCGCGAAGGCGACCACGGCACAGCAGGACAGGCCCACCGCCACCAGGACGCCCTGGTAGTTCCCGAGGTCCATGTACGAGGTGAACAGGAAGACGAAGGGCACCGAGCCGTAGGCGAAACCGCCGTTGACCAGGCCCGTCTTGCCGCCCTTGCGCTCCGGATACCACTTGCCGACCATGTTCACGCAGGTCGCGTAGACCAGGCCTGCGCCGATGCCGCTGAACATGCCGAAACCGATGTACGCGACGGTCACATGCGGCGCGAACGCGAGCGAGAGGTACCCCAGGACGGTGCCCAGCGCGCCGAGCATCATGGCGTGCCGCGCGGGCAGCCGTCCGCTCTCACGCAGTTGCCCGGCAGGGAAGGCGACGGCGGCCTGGAAGAATATCCAGACGCCCATCAGCCAGAAGATGTGCCCGCTGCCCCAGAGATGGGCGTCGTGCAGGGTGTCCTCGGCGGAGGTGAACGCGTACTCCGAGGAGCTGATGCCCAGCATCCCCATCCAGGGGAAGAGCACCATGGTCCAGCGTGGTCGCCCCATGATGTCCCGATCGGTCTCACCGATGCGGTACAGGCGGCCGTTGCGATCCGTCACCTCCCTGTAGGGGACGGATGTCGATAGGTCGGTGGTTGTCATGTCGGTTCAGCACCCCTTGCGTCGAAAGATCTGGCCAGCGCCCCCTGTCCAAATGCCTTTCGTGTGCGCACGGGTCCTGGGGGGGGGCGCCCCCCCCCCCCGGGCCCCCCCCCCGGGGGGCCCCCAGCCCCCCCCCCCCCCACCCGGCCCCCCCCCCCCCCCCGCGTAAAAGCGCCGCGCCCCCCCCCCCCCGTCT
>NZ_JBIVXA010000021.1:0-31990 GCF_044768965.1 Streptomyces sp. NPDC090798 | reverse complement strand
GTTGGCTATTAATGTTGTGCCCCCCCCCCCGTGTCAAATTGCTTTGGGTGGGGGCGGGGGGGGGGGGGGCGCCCCCCGCCCCCCGCCGCCCCCCCCCGCTGGTTCACCTCATGAACCGCCCCCCAACAGGTCCGCCGCCCGCGCCCAGCGATACTTCGCGCCGAGCACGGCCACCGGCTTCTCCGTCGTGTACGGGTACGCCACGACCCCCCGCTCGTACAGGTACTGGCACGCCTCCTCGACCTCGACGTCACCCGCGAGCGACGCCACCACGGGCTTCTCGATGCCGCGCTCACGGAACTCGGCCACCACGCGCGCGGTGAGCTCGGCGAAGACCATGGGAGGGGTCACGATGGTGTGCCAGTAGCCGAGGACGAGCGCGTGGATGCGCGGGTCCTCCAGGCCCAGCCGGATCGTCGCCTCGTACGTCGACGGCGGCTCGCCCCCGGTGATGTCCACCGGGTTGCCCGCGGCCCCGAAGGGCGGGATGAAGGCCCTGAAGGACGCGTCCAGGTCCGGCGGGATCTCCATCAGGGACAGGCCGTTGTCCGTCACCGCGTCGGACAGGAGCACACCGCTGCCGCCCGCGCCCGTGATGATGACGATGTTGTCGCCCTTGGGGGTGGGAAGCACCGGCAACGCGCGCGCGTACTCCAGCATTTCGTTCAGCCCGGGAGCCCGGATGACGCCTGCCTGCTTCAGGATGTCCTCGTACACGGCGTCGTCGCCCGCGAGCGCGCCGGTGTGCGAGCCGGCGGCCTTCGCCCCGGCTGCCGTACGCCCCGCCTTCAGGACGACGACCGGCTTCTTCGGGACCGTCGCGCGCGCCGCCTCCACGAAGGCGCGGCCGTCCTTCAGGTCCTCCAGGTGCATCGCGATGCACTGGGTGTGCGGGTCCTCACCGAACCAGGTGAGCAGGTCGTCCTCGTCGAGGTCCGACTTGTTGCCGAGCCCGACGATCGCGGAAACACCCGTCTTCGTAGTGCGCGCGAAGCCCAGGATGGCCATTCCTATGCCACCGGACTGCGAGGTGAGCGCGACGCCGCCCTTCACGTCGTACGGTGTGCAGAACGTGGCACACAGGTCCTGCCACGTCGAGTAGTAGCCGTAGATGTTCGGCCCGAGCAGCCGGACGCCGTGGCGCTCGGCGATGGCCACGATCTCGTCCTGGAGCTCGTGCTCGCCGGTCTCCGCGAACCCGGAGGGGATCAGTACGGCGTTGGGGATCCCCTTGCGTCCCACCTCCTCCAGGGCCGAGGCCACGAACTTGGCGGGGATCGCGAAGACCGCCACATCCACCTCACCGGGAACGTCGGTGACACTCTTGTACGCCTTGCGGCCCTGAATGTCATCGGCCTTGGGGTTCACCGGGTGGATCTCGCCGGCGAAGCCCCCGTCGACGAGGTTGCGCATGACCGAATTGCCGATCTTGCCCTGCTCGTTGGAGGCACCGATCACGGCCACGGACGAAGGCTCCATCAGCCGCCGCATCGACGTGAGGATCTCCTCGCGCGTGTACTTGCGCCGCTCCTTGGGGACCGATTCCGCGAGGATCACGCGGATGTCCGCGGCGACCGCGCCCTCCGGAGTGGCGATCACCGGGTTGAGGTCCACCTCGGCGATCTCGGGGAAGTCCGCGACGAGTTCGGAGACCCGGCGGATCTGCTCGGCGATCGCCCACCGGTCCACCGGTGCCGCGCCACGCACCCCGCGCAGGATCTCGGCCGCCCTGATCGAGTCCAGCATCGACAGCGCCTCGTCGGCGTCCACGGGGGCGAGCCGGAAGGTGACGTCCTTCAGGACCTCCACCAGCACCCCGCCGAGCCCGAAGGCGACGACCTTCCCGAAGGTCGGGTCGGTCACCGCGCCGACGATGACCTCCTGCCCCTGGGGGAGCAGTTCCTGGACCTGGACGCCCTCGATACGGGCCCGCGGGTCGTAGGCCCGCGCGTTCTCGACGATCTTGTGGAAGGCGGCGCGTACGCCCGCCGCGCCCTCCACGCCCACGATCACACCGCCGGCGTCGGTCTTGTGCAGGATGTCCGGCGAGACGATCTTCATCACGACGGGCCCGCCGAAGCGCGCCGCGTAGGCCACCGCCTCGTCGACGTCCGTCGCCAGTTCCTCGCCCGGTACGGCGATCGCGTACGCGTCGGCGATCACCTTTCCCTCGGGCGCGGTGAGCGCGGTCCGCCCCTCGGACCGCACGGCGTCGAGGAGCGTGCGCACCCTCAGTGTCCGGTCTTCGGCCATCACTCAGATCACTCCGTTCGACTTGAGCAGGCGCAGCTCCTCGTCGCCGAGGCCGAGCTCGCCGATGTAGACCTCTTCGTTGTGCTCGCCGAGCAGCGGCGAACTGGTCACGTCCACGGGGGAGTCGGAGAGCTTCAGCGGGCTGCCCACGGTCACGAACTCGCCCCGCTCGGGGTGCGGCACCCTCACGACCATGTCGTTGGCGACCAGCGAGTCGTCCTCGATGATCTCCTTGGTGGACAGGATCGGGCCGCACGGGATGTTGTGGGCGTTGAGCTTCTCCAGCACCTCCCACTTGGGGAGCGTGGCCGACCACTCCTCGATGAGCTGGAACATCTTGGTGAGCTGTGGCAGCCGGGCTTCCGGGGTCGCCCACTCGGGGTCGTCCGCCAGCTCCGGCCGTCCGATGAGCTCGGTGATCGGCTTCCAGCCGACGGGCTGCACGATGACGTACACGTAGTCGTTGGGGCCGCCCGGCGCGCACTTGACCGCCCAGCCCGGCTGGCCGCCGCCGGACGCGTTGCCGGAGCGGGGAACCTCGACGCCGAAGTCGTCGTTGGGATATTCAGCGAGCGGGCCATGTGTCAGTCGCTGCTGATCGCGCAACTTCACCCGGCAGAGGTTGAGCACGGCATGCTGCATGGCCACGTTGACCCGCTGCCCGCGCCCGGTGTTCTCCCGCTGGTACAGCGCCGCGAGAATCCCCGCCACGGCGTGCACGCCCGTGCCCGAGTCACCGATCTGGGCTCCCGTCGCCAGCGGCGGCCCGTCCTCGAAACCGGTGGTCGACATCGAGCCGCCCATGGCCTGCGCGACGACCTCGTACGCCTTGAAGTTGGTGTACGGGCCGTCCCCGAACCCCTTGATGGAGGCATAGACGATCCGCGGATTGATCTCCTGGATGCGGTCCCAGGTGAAGCCCATGCGGTCGACCGCGCCCGGTCCGAAGTTCTCGACCATGACGTCGGAGCGCCGGATCAGTTCGGTGAGGATCTCCTTGCCGCGCTCGGTCTTGGTGTTGAGGGTGATGCTCCGCTTGTTGCAGTTGAGCATCGTGAAGTAGAGGGAGTCGACGTCGGGGAGGTCGCGCAGTTGCTTGCGGGTGATGTCACCGGTCGGCGCCTCCAGCTTGACGACGTCCGCGCCCAGCCAGGCCAGCAGCTGCGTGGCGGAGGGACCCGACTGGACGTGCGTCATGTCGAGGACACGGACGCCTTCGAGAGCCTTGGTCGACGTTCCTGCGATCGGGGTCATCGGGGGCACCTCACTTGTACATCGTCTGGTTCATGGTTCCGGGGGCGTACGCGTCCGGGTCGACCCAGACGTTGATCAGCGACGGCTTGCCCGACTCCCGGGCGCGCTGGAGCGCCGGGCCGATGTCGGCGGGGTCGCGGACCTCCTCGCCGTAACCGCCCAGCATCTGCGCGAACTTGTCGTAGTGGACGTCGCCGAGGGTGTTGCCGACCCGCTCGCGCTCCAGGCCGTACTTCTGGGCCTGGCCGTAACGGATCTGGTTCATGGAGGAGTTGTTGCCGACGATGCCGACAAAGGGGAGGTCGTAGCGGACGAGGGTCTCGAAGTCCCAGCCGGTGAGGGAGAAGGCGCCGTCCCCGAACAGGGCGACGACCTCCTTGTCGGGCCGTGCCTGTTTGGCCGCGAGCACGAACGGGACGCCGACGCCGAGCGTGCCGAGCGGGCCCGGGTCCATCCAGTGCCCGGGTGACTTGGGCTGGACGACCTGCCCGGAGAAGGTGACGATGTCGCCGCCGTCCCCGATATAGATCGAGTCCTCGGTGAGGAAGTCGTTGATCTCGCTGACCAGGCGGTACGGGTGGATCGGCGAGGCGTCCGACTTCAGGCTGGGCAGCCGCTTCTCGAGGGCCGTCTGCTCGGCGGCCCGCAGCTCGTCCAGCCACTCCTTGCGCTTCGACGCGCCGCCGTTGACGCGCCCGGAGGCCGCCTCGGTCACCGACTTCAGGATCAGGCCCGCGTCGCCGACGATCCCGAGGTCGATGTCCCGGTTCTTGCCGACGGTCCGGTAGTCGAGGTCGATCTGCACGACGGTCGCGTCCGGGGAGAGGCGCTTGCCGTAGCCCATGCGGAAGTCGAAGGGCGTACCCACGATGACGATGACATCGGCGTTGGAGAAGGCGTACCGGCGCGAGAGCTGGAAGTGGTGCGGGTCCCCGGGCGGCAGCGTGCCGCGCCCCGCGCCGTTCATGTACGCCGGGATGTTGAGGGTGCGGACGAGCTCGATCGCGGACGTGGTGCCGCGCGTCGTCCATACCTGGCTGCCCAGCAGGATCGCGGGCTTCTCGGCGTGGACGAGGAGGTCGGCGAGCTTCTCGATCGCCTCGGGGTCACCGGCCGAGCGGGTCGAGGCCCGGTACTGGCCGGCGGCCGGGATCCGGGCCTTGTCCACCGGCACCTTGGCGTCCAGGACATCGCGCGGGATCTCCAGGAAGGAGGGGCCGGGCGCGCCGTGGTAGCACTCCCGGAACGCCATCGACACCATGTCGGCGGCGCGCGCCGTGTCCGGCACCGTCGCCGCGAACTTGGTGATCGGCGTCATCATGTCGACGTGCGGCAGGTCCTGCAGGGACCCCATCTTGTGCTGGGTGTGCGCCCCCTGGCCGCCGATGAGCAGCATGGGGGACTCGGCGCGGAAGGCGTTCGCGACGCCGGTCACGGCGTCGGTCGTACCGGGACCCGCCGTGACGACGGCGCATCCGGGCTTGCCGGTGATGCGTGCGTAGCCGTCGGCGGCGTGGGCGGCGACCTGCTCGTGACGGACGTCGACGACCTCTATGCCTTCGTCGACGCAGCCGTCGTAGATGTCGATGATGTGGCCGCCGCACAGGGTGTAGATGACCTCCACACCTTCTGCTTTGAGTGCCTTGGCGACCAGATGCCCACCGGAGATGGAGTCCTGGCTGATGTCGTCGGGCATGGCGAAGTCCTGTCCCTTCGTAGGGGGTTGGAACGCTCTCGCGGTACATTGCATACAGTCGACGAATACTGTATGAAGCTTGTTATCCCGCATCCGGTGGGTGGTGTCCAGGGGGCGTGCGGCACTTTTCGGGGGTCTGGGCGTCGCTCCCCGGACAGGCACAGCAGTCAGGAGCCGGTGATGGACCTGTACGAGCACCAGGCAAGGGAACTCTTCGAGGAACACGGCATCTTGGTGCCGAGGGCCGAGGTCACGGACTCGCCCAAGGAAGCACGCGCGATCGCCCGCCGGCTCGGTGGCCGAGTCGTCGTGAAAGCCCAGGTGAAGACCGGCGGACGCGGCAAGGCGGGCGGCGTCAAACTCGCCGCCGACCCGGCCGCCGCCGAGCTCACGGCACGTCAGATTCTCGGCTTGGACATCAAGGGCCACCGGGTCGGCAAGGTGATGCTGGCCCAACCGGTCGACATCGAGAGCGAGTTCTACGTCAGCTACGTCCTCGACCGTGCCGCCAGGCGCTTCCTCGCGATCGCGTCGGCCGAGGGCGGCATGGAGATCGAGGAGGTGGCCGCGAGCCGCCCGGAGGCGGTGGCGCGTGTCCCCATCGACCCGGCCGAGGGCGTCACCTCGGCGAAGGCGACCGAGATCGCCGAGGCCGCGGGGCTGCCCCCGGAGACCGTCGACGTTCTCGTACGCCTCTGGGGAGTGCTGACCCGCGAGGACGCCGTGCTCGTCGAGGTGAACCCCCTGGTACGCACCGCCCGGGGGCAGATCCTCGCCCTGGACGGCAAGGTCACCCTCGACGACAACGCCCGCTTCCGTCAGGCGCGTTGGGGTGAACAGGAGACCGTGCACGACGACCCCCTCGAGGCGGCGGCCGCTGCCAAGGGCCTCAACTACGTCAAACTGGATGGCGAGGTCGGCATCATCGGCAACGGCGCGGGCCTCGTCATGTCGACGCTCGACGTGGTCGCGGGCTGCGGCGCCCGCCCCGCCAACTTCCTGGACATCGGCGGCGGAGCCTCCGCCCAGATCATGGCCGACGGCCTCTCCGTGATCCTCTCCGACCCGGCCGTGAAATCCGTCCTCGTCAACGTCTTCGGCGGCATCACGGCCTGCGACGCGGTCGCCGACGGCATCGTGCGGGCGCTGGAGACCGTCCGGTTGACCAAACCCCTCGTGGTCCGCCTCGACGGCAACAACGCCGTCCGCGGCCGCGCCATCCTCGACGGCCGCGCGCACCCCCTGGTCCAGCAGGCCACCACCATGGACGACGCCGCACACCGCGCGGCCCGACTCGCCACCGCCGGCTGAAGGAGGAACAGGACATGGCCATCTTTCTCACCAAGGAGAGCAAGGTTCTCGTCCAGGGCATGACCGGCGGCGAGGGCATGAAGCACACCCGGCGGATGCTCGCCGCCGGCACGGACATCGTCGGCGGGGTCAACCCGCGCAAGGCGGGCCGGGCCGTCGACTTCGACGACCGGGCGGTGCCCGTCTTCGGCTCGGTGGGCGAGGGGATGGCGGCGACCGGCGCCGACGTCACCGTCGTGTTCGTACCGCCCGCGTTCGCCAAGGCGGCGGTGACCGAGGCCGCCGACGCGGGCATCGGGCTCGCCGTCGTCATCACCGAGGGCATCCCCGTCCACGACTCCGTCGCCTTCCACGCGTACGCCGCCACGAAGGGCACCCGCGTCATCGGCCCCAACTGCCCGGGCCTGATCACTCCGGGGCAGTCGAACGCGGGCATCATCCCCGCCGACATCACCAAGCCGGGGCGCATCGGCCTGGTGTCCAAGTCGGGCACGCTGACGTACCAACTCATGTACGAACTCCGCGACATCGGGTTCTCGACGTGCGTGGGTATCGGCGGCGACCCCGTCGTCGGCACCACCCACATCGACTGCCTGGCCGCGTTCCAGGACGACCCCGACACCGAACTCGTCGTCCTCATCGGCGAGATCGGGGGCGACGCCGAGGAACGGGCAGCCGCGTACGTCCGCGACCATGTCACCAAGCCCGTCGTCGCCTACATCGCCGGTTTCACCGCGCCCGAGGGCAAGACGATGGGCCACGCGGGCGCGATCGTCTCCGGCTCGTCGGGCACCGCACAGGCCAAGAGGGAGGCCCTCGAGGCGGCCGGAGTGCGGGTGGGCGGCACACCGACCGAGACGGCCAGGCTGGTGCTGACCCGGTTGGAATCGGAGCGTGTCGCCGCGCAGGGGTGAGATGAGACGTCACTCATAGTTGATGTGAGGTGACTGTCACGAGCGGAGCCTCCTCAGTACCTTCCTCCGTACGTACGCGACCACCCTTCGCGTACGAACCCTTCCCTCCGTGCGGACGCGACCACCGTCCTCCTCCGCACGGATGCGACCACTCCTCGTCCGGGCCCGTGCACCATGCGGCTCGGCAGGAGCCAGGCACCTCCCGCCCCCGACTGTGCACCGAGAGCGGAGACATCCGAATGGCATCCACCCTCAACACCCCCCTCGTCCTGAAGTCCGGTACGTCCTGGGCCGACGCCTGGCAGCGCTGCCTCACCGTCGCCCCCGAGGCGTTCCAGGAGGACCGCGTCCTCAATCTCTGGGACGCCTCCTGGCGGGCGGACGGCCGGGCACTGCCCGCCACCAGTCCGGTCGACGGAAGCCCCATCGCGGGCCCGCCCCGACTGAACGCCGCAACCGCTCACCAGGCTGTACGCGCCTCACTCGACCAGCACCGGGCCTGGCGCCACGTCCCGCTCGCCGAACGACGTGCGCGCGTCGCGGCCACTCTCGACGCCCTGACCGAGCACCGTGAACTGCTCGCCCTCCTCCTCGTGTGGGAGATCGGCAAGCCCTGGCGACTCGCTCAGGCCGACGTGGACCGGGCGATCGACGGCGTGCGCTGGTACGTCGACGGCATCGAACCCATGGTGGACGGCCGGGCTCCGCTCGAGGGGCCCGTGTCCAACATCGCGAGCTGGAACTACCCGATGAGCGTGCTCGTTCACGCAATGCTGGTACAGGCATTGGCAGGGAACGCGGTCATCGCCAAGACCCCGACCGACGGCGGCGTCGCCTGCCTCACCCTGGCCGGCGCGCTCGCCGCACGCGAAGGTATCCCCGTCACCCTCGTCAGCGGCAGCGGAGGCGAGCTGTCGGAGGCGCTGGTCCGCGCGCCCGAGATCGGCTGCGTCTCCTTCGTCGGCGGCCGTGACACGGGCGCCGCGGTGGCCACCGCCGTCGCCGACCTCGGCAAGCGGCATGTACTCGAACAGGAGGGACTCAACACCTGGGGCATCTGGAACCACACGGACTGGGACGCACTGACAGCCGTCATCCCCAAGCTCTTCGACTACGGCAAGCAGCGCTGCACCGCCTACCCGCGCTTCGTCGTCCAGCGCACGCTGTTCGACGAGTTCCTCGCCGCCTACCTCCCCGCCGTCCGCACCCTGCGAGTCGGTCACCCGCTGGCCGTCGAGCACCCCGAAGACCCCTACCCCGCGCTGGACTTCGGGCCCGTCATCAACGCGGCCAAGGCGAAGGAGCTGCATGACCAGGTGGCGGAGGCCATCGACCGCGGCGCCGTCCCGCTGCACCGCGGCAAGCTGACCGACGCACGCTTCCTGCCCGGCCAGGACACGGCGGCGTACGTCCAACCGGTCACGCTCCTGAATCCGCCGCCGTCCTCACCGCTGCACCACGCGGAGCCCTTCGGCCCGGTCGACACCATCGTCCTGGTCGACACCGAGGCGGAGCTGCTCGCCGCGATGAACGCCTCGAACGGCGCGCTCGTCGCCACGCTGTCCACGGACGACGAGGCGACGTACGCACGACTGGCCCCGCAGATCCGGGCGTTCAAGGTCGGCCGCGGCAAGCCCCGCTCCCGCGGCGACCGCGACGAGCTCTTCGGCGGCCTCGGCGCGTCCTGGCGCGGCGCCTTCGTCGGCGGCGAGCTGCTCGTGCGGGCCGTCACGCGGGGGCCGGCAGGGGAGCGGCTGCCGGGCAACTTCCCCGAGTACCAGCTCGTTCCGTGAGATGGGGGTGGGCGGTACCCGCGTCAGGGCGCCGCCCGCTCTCTCGGATCCTGCGGACTCCTGCGAACTCCTGCGATGATCTCGTCCACCAGCCAGCGGGCGACACCCGCTGGGTAGGGCTGGGGCAGACTGAGCACGACATGGTTCACCCCGATGCCGACGAGCTCGGCGACGGTGGCGCGGGTGGCGGCGGGATCGTCGTACGAGACGACGACCTGTACGGAACGGGTGATCTCACGCGGATCCCGTCCGATGTCCGCACAGTGCGCGTCCAGCACCCGACCGCGCTCGGCGACGAACTCGACGTCGTTGTGCGGCGGTCCGGGGATGTTCCAGATGTCGGCCTGCTCGGCGACGAGCCGTAGCAGCCGTGTCCCCCAGCCGCCGATCAGCAGGGGTGGGCCGGGGCGCTGCACCGGCTTGGGTTCGTTCCGCGTGCCCCGCAGCCGGTAGTAACGCCCCTCGAAGTCGAAGGGGTCGTCCTCCGTCCACATCCGGCGCAGGATCTCGACCGTCTCGCCGAGCCGGACGACCCCCTCGCCCGGCGGGACGAGGGAGAGCCCGTACGCCTCGTACTCGGCGATCGCCGGATTCTCGCCGGCGATCCCGCCCGCGTTGGGCGGCTGGTGGGTGCCGCCGACGCCGATGCCCATGACCAGCCGGCCGCCGGAGATGACGTCCACGGTCGAGGCGATCTTCCCGAGGACGGCGGGCGGGCGGATGCGGTTGCTGGTGACGAGGAGTCCGAGCCGCAGCCGCTCGGTCTGGGCGGCCAGGGCGCTGAGCAGCGTCCAACTCTCATGGATCTGGCCGTTCTTGGGACCGCGGAGCGGAAGCAGATGGTCCCAGAGCCAGGCGTCCTCGATCTCGGGCAGGGCGTCGGCCTCCTGCCAGACGCGGCGGAGGTCGTCGTAGGAGAGGTGCATGGGGGTGGTCTTGATACCGAAGCGCACACGGTGATCGCTCATATCGGTCAGCGTAGTAAATCATCAGCTGTACTGACAATCAGTCTTGGGTACAGTTTCCAGGCATGACCGGTGAGCGCCCTTCCGTACCTCCCGTGCCCCTCGAGTCCCGGCTCGGCTATCTGCTCAAGCACGCCCAGCAGCGGCTGGTGCGGGCGTCCGCGGAGGCGCTCGCGCCCTTCGGGATCGACGGCCATGAGCTTGCCGTGCTGGCGGTGCTGGCCGCCGAATACCCGTTGTCACAGGTCGAGGTGGCCGGACGGCTCGGCGTCGACCGCACCACGATGGTCGCGCTCGTCGACGGTCTGGAGGATCAGGGGCTGGTCGAGCGGCGCCGCAGTCCGCAGGACCGGCGCAAGAACATCGTGGAACTGACGTCCGCGGGCCGGGACTGCCTCGACCGGGCCGAGCGTGCGCGCCGAGCGATGGAGCGCCGTTTCCTCGCTCCGCTGGACGAGGAGGCGGCGGCCACGCTCGTACGGGCGCTGCAGATCCTGGTGGAGGGGGAGCGCCGGATCGCGGAGTGACGGTGCGGGTCCGGGACTCTTCGGCTCTCCGTACCGTAGACCCTCGGTGACGGTTGTTTCACCCACGGTAAGTCGCCGAGTGCCCCCTCGTTCGGCCTCGCGCAGCCACTCCCAGGACCCGGATATGCAGGTGAAAGGCACTCCGAAACCTTGGTATTGTTGTCCATGTCGCCGCGGGGAACACCCCCGGCCAGGCGGCAGACACCTAGTCCGGGTGGCGGAATGGCAGACGCGCTAGCTTGAGGTGCTAGTGCCCTTTATCGGGCGTGGGGGTTCAAGTCCCCCCTCGGACACAACAACAACATCAACATTGCCCCATGAGGCCCGTTTCACGGGCTGGGGAACCTGACACCCGTCTCCGGCTACTGGCCGGGCGCGGGTGTTCGTGGTTTCAGCGCTCTCTTGGTCTCCTCCCTCGGAACGACGTCGACGGAAGAGAGGCCGGCCAGCAGGCTCTCCGCCATACACCCCGGCGGGCTCCTGGAAGACACCAGCGTTCCCGGTGACCATGGGTGTTCTGGTCACCGCGTTGGTGGTGTTCGCCGTGGCCCCACCGAGGAGCCCCGGGGCCCGCGCATCGAACGCGTGGAGATCTAGGCCGTCGCCGCCGCGGCGGCGACGGCCGACACGCCCGGGCACTCCAACTGCGCCCGCCGCAGACCGTGGTGGACATTTCGGCGGAGAAGAACAGCACGCTGGTCATGCCGTTCCCGGCGGAAATGCTCCGCTCTTCGAGCACCAGAGCGGGGAGACCAACGGCGAAACCACCCCTGGGAGGGGAGCCGGGGGATCTGCGGGGGACGGCTGGACGTAGGAGAGATCTGGAGGCCGATCAGTGCCACGGTGCTGTCGGTGCTGGTCCTTCCCGTCGGGGGACGAACCGCCGCTAGGCTGGAGGAGCTTCAGCTCACGCTGGGGGAGGGGCCCTGCGTGGATGCGGCCGCGGAAGCCGGAGCGCGCGCGGTGTTCGCGCTTCCCTTGCGGATGGGCGCGATCAGCCCGGAAGTCCTGGACCTGTACGCCGACGTACCGACCGTGCTGGATACTGGGGAGCCGGCCGACGCGCCGGCGTTCGCCGAACTCGCGACACTGCTCCCGCTCGACGCGGGGATCGGGGGGACGGACGCGTCGTCCGGCGGGCCGTTGCCGGAGCGCGGCTTCGAGGACCTGGGCGCATGCCGTGCGGAGATCGACCAGGCCACCGGCATCCGCACCGTTCAGCTCGGTGTCGGTATCGACGAAGACTTGGTCCGGCTCCGCGCCTACGCCCCTCCGCGAGGGCGCCGGCTCGCCGACGTGGCCGCCGACGTGATGGACCACCGGCTCCGCTTCGCCCCGGACGCGGAACCCGAACGGCCCGACGAGGAAACCTGACGCACCAGTGCAATCCGCTGAACATGCCGCACTTCCCGCCCCCTCCCGGCGGGACCAGTCTCAATCGAGGGTGCCCACGATGAATCAGCAGCTCCTGGCCAAGACCTTCGTCGAGCTGGCCGACAACCTCGTCGCCGACTTCGACCTCATCGACTTCCTGCGCCTGCTGACCGACCGCTGCGTGGGCATGCTCGACGCGGGCGCCGCCGGGGTGCTGCTCGCCGACCGGGACGGCACACTCCGCGTCATGGCCGCCTCCGACGAACAGGTACGTCTGCTGGAGCTCCTCCAGCTCCAGAACGACGAAGGGCCCTGCCTGGACTGCTTCCGCACCGGCACACCGGTGATCGTCCCCGACCTGACCCGGGAGATCGACCGCTGGCCACGCTTCGTCACGGCGGCCCACCGCAGCGGGTTCGGAGCCGTCCAGGCCCTGCCCATGCGCCTGCGGGACGAGACCGTCGGGGCCCTGAACCTCTTCCGTGCGACCCCCGGCCCTTTCGACCTGGCCGCCACGCCCCTCGCCCAGGCCCTGGCCGACGTCGCCACCATCAGCCTGCTACAACAACGTTCCAGCCGGCGCAGCACCGTCCTCAACGAACAGCTGCAGACTGCGCTGAACAGCCGCGTACTGATCGAACAGGCCAAGGGAAAGCTCTCCGAACGCCAGAGCATCGACATGGAACAGGCCTTCACCGCCCTGCGCGGCTATGCCCGTTCCCACAACCGGCGCCTGTCCGACGTGGCCCGCGCCTTCATCGACGACTCCGAACCCCTCCCCGGCCTGGGCGCCTGACCACCCGGGCCCGCTACTGTCCGGCGCGGTCCTCGATCAAACGGCTGTGGAGTTCCGTGGTCATGGCGTGGATCGCACGGGTCAGCTCGGTGTTGGTCTTGAGCTCCAACTCCTGCTCGATGAAATCGTGATCGGCCTTGATCTGCTGGAAGGCAGCCTGCCGGTTCTGGCCGATCATGACGAACGCCGACAGGAAGATCGCCTCCAGTGACACCACGAGCGTCAACGTGGGCCACGGGTCGGCCTCGAAGAACAGCATCCACAACGCGAAAGCGACCGCGTGGACATAGACGAACGGCATTGAACCGGCGAACTTGGTGATGGCATCGGCGATACGCAGTTGGACGTCCCCGGCACGGCTCTGGTGGTGTGCGACCACGGCGGGATGGTGTATCGCCTGGTTGTCCTGCTCGCTCATCGCAGCGTGCCTCTCGCAGATAGGAGTGCCCTCGGAGTCGGCCGACGGCAACAGCGGCCTCGTGGGCCCTGCCAGCCCGATTGTCGTCCGTGTGGCGGGACGTCGTCACGACGCCCTCCACGGATCGAGGGCTTCGGCCGTCACCTGGTCGCGCAGCCGTGCACAGGTGCGGGTGATCAGAGGGGAGACGGGCATCTGAGAGACGCCGAGCTGTAGGCCGATGCGGGCCTGCGTCATCTCGCAGAAGAACCTCATGTAGAGGAGCTGCCGCTCGCGTTCGGGCAGCGCCCGCAGCAGGGGGCGGAGCGCCTCACGGTCGACGACCCGGTCCAAGCCGGGCTCCATGTCACCGAGGGTGTCGGCCGGCGGGCGACTGCTCTCGGAGCGCCCGGGCCCCGGTGCGGCTTGCCCCGGCAGCGTCGATCACCTCTCGCGCTCCTTCGAGGGCGCACCTCGCGCAGCAGTGCCGGAACCGGCCGCGCCACCGACCGGCCGCTCCCGCGCTCGCCGTCGCTGCGCGATCCCGGCGCAGCCTCGATGCGCCCCATGCGGGCAACGATCCACTGCCCGCCGCGTCGCACGCATCCCACCACTGGCGGTACGCATGTACGCGCTGATCGTTCCGGTTTCGACCCCCTTCGTCCTGCTCGCCACCATCATGGGCCTGTCCTGGTGGGAGGACCATGTCCTGCCGTCGGCCGAACCGGTCGAACCCCCCGCCGAGGCTCCGTTCACCCCAGCGGCCTCCGCCCAGCACTTGGAACTCCCCCGTGTCGACATGACGTTGACAAAGGAAGTTGCCAGGCGTTGACTGACAGCAGGTGTGGGGCTGCATTGCTCCGGATATCTCCGGGCAGGGCCTTCCACTTTCCGCTTCGCCCGGCCCCCGCGGAACGCAGGATCTGTCCCTGTGACCGTGTGGAGGCCCGGCCATGCCTCTCTGGATCCCTTTCCTGCCCCCGGTCTTCGGGATCGGCGGCTTCGCCCGGCGTGGGCGGGGCCCTGGCGGCCATCGGTACCGCCGCACGTAATCCGTATTCCGGGCCCGCTATCCACATTCGGGACCCGACCCCACCCCGCGGGTCGCGTGGGCGCCACCCGGCAGGCACCGACGCTCAATGAACCGACAGGAATTGACGGCAATGAAGCAGACCGGCCTGCGAACCGAGAGCCAAAGAAGGCAGTCGTGATCACCGTCGCAATCATCGCCGTGCTCGTCATGGGCCTGGCCACTCTCCTCTACACGGGACGTGGGCGAGCCCGGGGCAGCGGCGGGCGCGGGCTGAAGGGGCGGTTCGGGCCCGAGTACGAGCGCGCCGTCGCGCGTCAAAACGGTGATGTCCGGGCTGCGGAGCGGGAACTCGGCGAGCGCGTGCGGCGCCACGGCTCCCTCCGGGAACAGCCGCTGCCGCCCGAGATCCGCGAGCAGTACGTGGCTCAGTGGGTAGCCGCCCAGGAGCAGTTCGCCGACTCACCGCAGAAGGTCGTCATCGAGGCGGATGCGCTGTTGGCGCGCCTGGCAACAGACCGTGGTTTCCCGGACGGCGAGCAGTTCGAGGAGCAGCTGGCCGCCCTCTCCGTCCACCACGCCTACTTCGTCCAGGGCTATCGCAGCATGCACGCGGCAGCCCGCGACCCGAGCGGCACCGAGGAAGTGCGGGAGGCCATGGTCGAATCCCGAAGCCTCTTCCAGGCACTTGTCGCCGAACAGCAGGTCGACCCGGACCGGCGCCGCCCGCCGTCCCCCAGCGCCTTTGGACGCCTCGCACGCCGCCGGTCCGCTTCGCTCCTGGCGCGACTCCCGCGGACCGCCCGCCGACCACACCCACCCCACCAGGGCGAGACCGTCTGACGGCCCCGTCGCCCACCTCCATCGTCGAAGCCACTCGAAGAGGCGCAGCCCAAGACCCCGGCCGCTCTGTCGTCACCGAGGTCAAGGACCGCCCATGTCTTCCCAGTCCCTCCGTTCCCCGTCCGCCGCCGCGCCGGAAAACACCCTGCCGCCCCCGGAGTACGACGGGAGCGCACCCTTCCCGCGAGACGCAACGGCCCCCGAGCGCACCGGCAGCGAGCGGCTGTCCCTGGCGATCACGGCACTGATCGTCTTCCTGCCGTTCCTGACACTCGGCCTGGCCGGCTGGTTGCTGTGGGGACGCCTGATCCATCCCGTCGATGTCCTGCTCGCCGCGGTGCTCTACACGGTCACGGGGCTCGGCGTCACGGTCGGCTTCCACCGGGGTCTGACCCACAACAGCTATCGAGCCGTACGGCCGCTGCGCATCGCGCTCGCGGTGGCCGGGTCGATGAGCTTCCAGGGCGACGTGATCGGCTGGGTCGCCATCCACCGTCGCCACCACGCCTTCACCGACCGGCCGGGCGATCCGCACTCTCCGTACCGCTACGGCACCTCTGTGCGCGGCCAGTTGCGGGGTCTGGTGGACGCGCATGTCGGCTGGCTGTTCCGCAACGCTCCCACGTCCACGGCGCGTTACGCTCCCGATCTCGTCGCGGACCGCGACATCCGGGACGTGTCCCGGGCGTTCCCGGTCCTGGGTGTGCTCACCCTCGCTCTGCCCTTCGTCGTGGGCGGGCTGATCGGCGGCACCTGGACGTCCGCCCTGACAGCCCTGCTGTGGGCGGGGCTTGTCCGCGTCGCCCTGCTCCACCACGTCACCTGGAGCGTGAACTCCCTCTGCCATGTGATCGGTGAGCGTCCGTTCCGCACCCGTCGCCACGACCGCGCCACCAACCTGTGGCCCCTGGCCCTGCTCTCCTTCGGCGAGAGCTGGCACAACCTCCACCACGCCGACCCCACCAGCGCCCGGCACGGCGTCGACCGCGGCCAGCTCGACCCGTCCGCCGCCGTCATCCGGGTCTTCGAACGCCTCGGCTGGGTCAGGGACGTTCGCTGGCCCACCCCGGACCGTATCGCCGCCCGCCGCGTGTGAACCCGACCGGCCGCGTCAGCTTCAGGAGTTCTCATGACACTCGCCCCGCCGCCCCCGCTCTCCTCATCGTCCGCTGTGCGCCTGCGCCTGGTGGACCAGCCGGCACAGGGCCACATACCTCGTCGCATCGACGGCGCATGGTGGCCCCGTTCGCCCGATCTGACGTCCGAACTCCCCTGGCTGCTGGGCGGACTGCCGCAGGCCTGGGGGCGGGTCAGCAGCGTTCTGGTGGACGGGGCCGTATGGTCCCCGTTCCCGGTTCGGCTGCTCGTCGCGGACCAGGTGGTACGCCTGCGCCGGACGAACACCCAGCACACCCCGTCCACCGTCTGCCTGCTGACGCCCGGCCGCGGCCGGTGGGACCTGCTGGTGGTACCGCCCACTGCCACGGAGGCGGAGGCCGAGTGGCTGATGGACAGTATGGGCACCGCGGTGAAGGACGGTGTGGGGCTGTCCACGGTGTCCACGGGCGGTCCGGTCGGGCCGGGGGAGGAGGCCAGAGCTGTGCGATCGGCTGGTCGGTCAGACGGCGGTGAAGCCTCCGCCGGCGGCCACACCCGCGCCGGTGACGAAGCTGGAGCGTGGTGAGGCGGCTCCTCGACACCTGGAGCGACACGCCCGCCTTCGTCCTGGGCCACGCCCTGGACGACGTACGCGGCAACTGGTAGACGACCAGTTGCCGATGCGGAGCACCGTTGACCGTGAGGCGGCCGGCGCGGCGAGTCGTCGCTCTTACCGCGTCGGCCGCTGGTCCAGGGCTGAACAAGGTGCGGAGGGTGCAGAGGCTGAACTGTGGATCCTGGTCGTGGTCAGGCTCGCCGGGCGCGCTCGTCGCCCTCGCGGTAGAGCACCAGGTGCTCGTGGAAGAGAACGCCGTCGCGGACATCGCCGGTCGCGGTGAAGCCGGTGTCGTCGACGTAGTCGAGGTGGTCACCGGTGACGGAGTAGCTGCCGGTGTAGGCGCTCTGGCGGTTGCCGCGGGCCTCGTCGTAGCGGCCGTTCGGCAGCAGTTCCTGGCGGATGAAGCCGTCCGCGGTCACCCACATCCCGACGTACGGGTGTGGGTCGCGGGGCGTGTCGTTGCTGGTCATGGTTCTACGGTCCGCCCGGCGGCCGGTGACAGCCAGGCCGCCGTCTCCCCAGGTGAGGGCTTCCTGGGTGCCGCGCACCCAGCATCGCGAGCGTCTGGGCCCTTCGTGCGGTACGGCAGCGGCGCGGGCCGTCCGAGACCGCCCCATGCCTCCTCCGTCGCACGCGGTGGGACGGATCGTGGGTGCGCGACACCTGGGGACACGGCGGCCTGGTTCCGACTCCGCCGCGCGACGAACCTGGTGGTCAGGCAGCCGCGGTAGCTGCCGAACAGCCGCCGACTCCACTGGGGAGCATGCAATGAGCATCACCGAGACCGAGACCGAGACCGAGACCGAGACCGAGACTGACACCGAGACCGACTCCGACTCCGTGAGCTGGAACCCCAAGGCCCTCGACGAGTTCCTCTCGAACGACGAGGGGCGTCCCGTCCTGTTCACCAACGCCCGCATCCTGACGATGGACCCGTTGATCGGGACCATGACCGGCGCCGACCTGCTGTTCGTCGGCTCCCTGGTCGTAGGGGTCGGCCCCGCCATCGTCACCGCGGCACAGGACGACAACGCCATCGTCGTCGACTGCACCGGCATGGCCATCGCCCCCGCGGTCGTGGACACCGTCGCGCTGGCCGGCGGCCGTGGCCACCGCTCGGAGTACGTCGCGACGCTGACCCCGGGCAGCACCCCCGACTTCCTGGTGGTTCCCGACGAGCTCGCCGCGGATGTGCCGAGCGCGGTGGCCACCCTCATGACCCGGCCGGAGCAGGTCCGCGCACTCGTCGCGGCAGGTCGGCCCGTCCTGTGGGCCGGCTCCGACGTCCCCGGCCGGGCCACCGCCCCCGAGGCGGGCATCCCGGCCTCCGGTGACCTGACCGGCAGCCCGCGCGCCGGCGTCTGGGTCGACAAGAACGACTTCCTGCACCAGGAGCTCACCGCCGACGGCCGCTACGACGAGACCCGGGGCGGCCGCCCGCACGCCTACCAGGGCCGGTACTGGATCGACGGCGACCGCATCGACTACCTGGACGACCTCGGCTTCTGGGCCTACGGAGAGTTCCAGGGCGACGAACTCCACCACGCGGGCTACGTCATGAAGCTGGGCTGACCTTCCCTCCGGCCGGCGCACTCTCCCGGCCCTCTCCGGCGTACGGCCGACTCTCCCGGCCCTCTCCGGCGTACCCCTGACTCTCCTGGCCCTCCCCGGCGGCCCACCCCCAGCCCCGTCCCCAGCCCTCTCCGGCGTACGGAAGGAAGACCCCTCATGAACGTCAATGTCACCACCAGTGCCGCCGTGCTCGAAGAGCTCCGGCGCCGGCCCGCCGACCGGCGGCGCATCCTGTTCACCGGCGCGACCATCGTCACCATGGACCCCGGCCTCGGTGTCATCGACCGCGGTGACCTCCTCGTCGAGGGCGACACGATCACCGCCCTCGGGCCCGACCTGAGCGCGGGCGACGCCGTGGTCGTCGACGCCACCGGCACGATCCTCGCCCCCGGCTTCGTCGACACCCACCGGCACGCCTGGGAGGCCCAGCTGCGCCGGATCATGCCGGACGTCGACGACCTCGGCGGTTACGTCATGGCCACCCTGGCCGGCTACGCCACGGTCTACCGGCCCGAGGACATGTACGTCGGCACCCGGCTGGCCGCCCTGACCGCGATCGACAGCGGCATCACGACCATGCTCGACTTCTCCCACAACTCCCGCACCCGCGAGCACTCCGACGCCGCGATCGAGGCCCTCGTCGCCACCGGCATACGCGGCGTGCACGCCTCCATGGGCCCGCACTTCGGCGTGTGGGACCGGCAGTGGCCCGGCGACCTGACCCGTATCAAGGACCGGTACTTCAGCAGCGACGACCAGTTGCTCACGCTGCGCCTGGCGACCCTGGCCACCGACGAGATCGCCGGACCGGCCCTCGCCTATGGCCCCGAACTCGCGTGTGTGGCAAAGGACTTGGGTATCGGAGTGAGCGTGGACGCCGTCTTCGGCACGTCCTCCTCCGAAGCGGTCCTGCGCTGGGCCGAGGACGGTGTTCTCAGCCCCGACGTCACCCTCATCCACTCCACCGGACTGACCTCCGAGGCATGGAAGGTGATGGGGGACACCGGCACCACCGTGGCGCTCGCCCCCACGTCCGACGCGCAGATCGGCCTGGAGACCGCGGTCCCCGCCGTCGACGAGGCACTCGCTGTCGGCATCCGTCCCGGCCTGAGCATCGACGTCGAAGTCGCCCTGGCCAGCGACATGTTCACGCAGATGCGGGCCCTGCACGCCATCCAGCGGATGCGCGCGGTCAACGCCGCCTACGGATCCGGTGGCGATCTCTCCCGCATCACCACGCACGACGTCCTGGACTTCGCCACCCTCCAGGGTGCCCGTACCAACGGCCTGGCTGGCGTCACCGGTTCACTCACCCCTGGCAAGAAGGCCGACCTGCTGGTCGTCCAGGCCGAGGACCTCAACAACATGCCCCTCAACGATCCCATCGGCACCCTCGTGCTGGGCTCCGACGCCCGCAACATCACCGCCGTCCTCATCAACGGCGAGCCCCGCAAGTGGAACGGCCAGGTCCTCGACGTCGACCTGGCCGCCCTGCGCGGCGAGGTGCACGCCTCGCGCGAGTACGTGCTGAACACCCCGGCCACCTGAGCGCCCTTTCGCCGTCGTCGAGACCATCAACGCCACTGCCCCGCACGCCCGTGGCGCGGCCGTCGCCCTCTACGGATGCGGCATGTTCATCGGCGCCGGCCTGGGCCCGCGGCTCACCGGCGCGCTGACCGGCCTCGGCTTCGGCGGCATCCTGCGCGTCGCCGCCGCGCTCGTCCTGGGCGTCCTCCTGGCCCTGCCGGCTCTCCGCCATCACCGCACCCAACAGCCCGGAGCCGGACAGGCCCTGGCCGACCGCCGATCCCGCACGGCAAGGCCGCCGCCTGGGCATCGCCGCCCCCGTCCCCCCGCATGGCACAGGGCTACTGCCAACTCCGGCCCACCGCCGAGGAGATGGCGCCGCGCGACGAGCTAGTGTTCTTGCCCGTGACTGAACCCTCCTCTGTGACTGGACCCTCCTCGCACCTCGGTGCGACAGCGGACGCCTACGACGCCGTCGCGGTCCGTTACGCCGAACTCTTCCGTAATGATCTCGACGCTCTTCCGCTGGATCGCGCGATGCTCGCCGCGTTCGCCGACCTCGTACGGACCACCGGTGCCGGGCCCGTCGCGGAGCTGGGATGCGGCCCCGGACGTGTCACCGCGCACCTGCGCGACCTGGGGCTCGATGTCTTCGGCGTCGACCTGTCGCCCGTGATGGTCGATCTCGCCCGCGAGGCATACCCGGACCTGCGGTTCGAGGTCGGCTCCATGGACGCCCTGGACCTGGCCGACGGCAAGCTGAACGGCATCGTCTCCTACTATTCGGTCATCCACACCCCACCGCAGGACCTGCCCTCGTACTTCGCCGAGTTCCGGCGGACACTCGCACCTGACGGACACCTCCTGGTCGCGTTCTTCGAGTCGGAGGGCGAGCCGGTCACGGCGTTCGACCACAAAGTGGTGACAGCGTACCGATGGCCGATCGACGACCTCGCGGGGCTGGCCGGCGAAGCCGGGTTCGTCGAGGTCGGCCGGATGCTGCGTGAGCCGCGCGAGGCGGAACGCCGGTCCCGCCATGGCCATCTGCTGATGCGCGCAGCCAAGTAACTCAGATGTCGACACGGGTGGCCACGGTACTGGGGCCGTCGGCCGGACGCGCTCAAGCGACCTGATCAGTGCCCACACCGCGGGAGTCGCTGGGCCGGGGGCTGTCGGGGCGGGAGGGCACCGGCGCTCTGCTGACCGAACCTGGGCTGCGCCCGGGCGGGCAGTTGCTCGTCGCCGACTTCTGGCCCATGGCCAGGAAGTCGGCCGCGCACATCGGCCGGGGCACGCTGCGTGGACTCGGCCCCGGTACGTCACCGTCTCCGGTCGTGCCCTCTCCCTCCGCGCACGGCAGCGCGACAGGTCAGCCGTCTACTATGGCGCTACGTACTCGGCGGCGAGAGGAAGTCGGGCCATGCGGCGGCTGGGGGATCTGGAGGCGGAGATCATGGATCGCCTCTGGACGTGGGACCGTCCGGCAACAGTGCGTGAGGTCGTCGACGACATCAACAAGACCCGCCCCATCGCGTACACCACGGTGATGACCGTCACCAACATCCTGTACACGAAGGGCTGGCTGCTGCGGGGCAAGCAGGGGCGCGCCTGGCTGTACGCGCCGGTCCGCGGCCGGGAGGCCTACGCCGCCGCGCTCATGGAGGACGGCCTGGGGGAGAGCAAGGACCGATCGGCCGCGCTGCTCCACTTCGTGGAGAACCTGTCGGAGGAAGAAGTGGCCTCGCTGCGCAGGGCTCTGCGAAACGTGGGCCGACAGACGAAGGCGTGAACGCCGCCCAGACTCCTGGTCGGCTGCACGGCGGCCGTCGGTTTCGTCGCTCCGCACCCGCTCGTGCGCGCCCGCCCTCACCGCGGGCTTGTCCTCCCTCTCGTACGAGCCCGCCGCGCACGGACGCGCCACCGGGAAGCCGCGGACCTGGTGGGCCGCCAGGGCCATCAACCTGAGCGCCAACCGAGCTTCCTGAGTTCTCCGCCTGAGCTTTCTGAGTTCTCCGTCGCCGTCGGTCAAGGCTTCGCCATGTGCCACCGATGGCTGAGCGGGCGGGAGTTGCCCAACGTACTAAGAGAGTAAGTAGAACGACCGGCGAAGGGAAACTCCGTGATCCAGCGACGCATCGTCCTCCTCTCGGCCGCAGGGCTCGCCTCCGCGTTCCTTCTGGCGGCGTGCGGCAGCTCGACGGAAAAGGCCTCCACCGCCACGAACCCCGGCAGCGCCGTTCCGGTCGCGACGGCCGCCTCGGAGCCCGTGACCTCAGCCCCGACCGCCTCGGAGACCGCGACCTCCGCACCGGCCGGCAGCGGTGACTCCGGCGGCGGGCACATGGCCACGACCACCATGGTGACGGCCCGGGCGGTCAAGGGCGTGGGCAGCGTGGTGACCGACGACAAAGGGATGACCCTCTACCGCTACGACAAGGACCAGGCGACTCCGTCCAAGTGGACGTGCGCCGGTGAGTGCACGAAAACGTGGATGCCCGTCATCGTGCAGGACGCCGTACAGACCAAGGGTGTTGAGAAGAGTCTTCTCGGCACGGTCCACCGGAACGGCATGAAACAGCTCACCCTCGGCGGCTGGCCGCTGTACCGGTACACGGGCGACACACAGGCCGGACAGACGAACGGCCAGGCCAAGGGGAGCCTGTGGTACGCCGTCAGCCCGTCCGGCACGAAGTCCACCCTGACGGGCTGAGCCCAGTCATACGGCCAAGGATGACCTCGCCGCATGGGCCGGACGCAACCAGCTGAAGGGCCAGGCCACTTCGCGTGGCCTCGGATCCGGTCTCGGCGACGCCGCCGACTTCGGGGTGGGCGCGGCGAGGCAGCGTGTGCGCTGCCAGTCCGGCAGGCTCGCGCATGCCGAGTAACACCAGACCCGGCCCACCTGGGCGGACTTCCTGGGGACGGAGTTCTGCCCACACGTCGCACCTTTGCTGGGCGTCCGCCCCGTACTACTCCGACGGAGCGATCGGGCCACCCCCGGCGACATGGCGCGCGTGTCGCGTGGTTGTCCTGTGGTCAGTTCTCCAGATGGACCGGCATCAGTACCGAGAACGTGTCCTCGTCGTCGGGCCGGCGGATCGCGATGGGCGCCGTAGGGGCCCCGAACTCCAGAATCAGTTGATCTCTGGCACCGGCGGCGAGCGCGTGCAGCAGGAACTCGCGGTTGACGGCGACGTGGTCCGGGTCGTCGTCACCGTCCTCGCAGACGGTCACTGTGCCGTCGGCCATCACCTTGAGCACGCTGAGGTCGCAGGCCATGCCGTCCTGCTTGCGTACCTCGCCTGCGCGGACGGGCCCGGTCTCCACCGCCTCCCGGAATGCCGGCACATCGACGAGCGCGCGGCGCCCGGCCGGCAAGTGGACGAGGCGTCGGTAATCGGGGAAGTCGTGATCGAGGCACGGACCGGCCGTCTGACGGTCCCTGGTCTCCAGCGACACGCGGTCACCGTCCACGGAGAGTTGGACGGATTCCTCGCCACTCAACAGCGCCCGCATCGCGTCGGCGAGTGGGAGCGGCACGATGACCTGCTCACGGGGCCCGCCGTGACCGGTGGTGTCGGCTTGCGCCACAGCCATCCGGTACCGGTCGGTGGCCACGACATGAAGGACCCCGCCCTCGATGTCGAACAGGACACCGCCGAGCATCGGCAGCTCCGGGTCCGTGCCGGCGGCAAAGCGGACCGCGTCCAGCGCGGCGGCCAGCTCAGGTGTGGAGACGGTCAGCCGTACGGGGACGGTGCGGAGCGAAGTCATGGGTTTCTCCCTGCGTTCGAGTAGTGCTCGGAGTGTGGAGAACTCACTGCGGGCCTCGGACAGCCCCGATTCGAGACGGCGCAGATGGGCCTGAAGCAGCTTCCGCACCAGGTCGGTGTCCGCACTGGACCAGCTGGCCAGCACCAGCCGAATGTCCGCCAACGGCATTCCGGCCCGGCGCAACCGCGCCAGCAACCTGGCCTCTTCCAGCTGCTCGGGGCCGTACCAGCGGTAGCCGCTCACCGGATCCACCCAGGCAGGGACCACCACACCGGCACGGTCGTAGAACCGCAGGGCGCTCACGCCCAGCCCGCTGTCCCGGGCCATCTCACCAATACTGCGCATCTCGCTCTCCACGCCCGGAACTCTGAGCCCTCCACAAGGTCGAGGGTCAACCGAAGTCCGACCAGGAAGAAGCCGCTGGAGAGCCCAAGTTGGGGTTGCCGGGAAACGGCCGGCCGTGCTCGTCTCCGCCGAGAGCGACGGCAAGGCGCTGAGGTCAGGAGAGGGTGATGGAGGCGAGTCCGGCCAGAACGACGAGGCTTGGAGTCACATAGTGAGAAGGAATCGTTCGCTTTGTGAGATGGCTGGACGTCGGCGTGGTCGTTTTCGCAGAGGTCCTGCGTAATTACCAGATCCTCCGGCTAAAGAGAAGGTCAAGGTCAAGGGACAAGCTTGTGGCTTGCTTGTTCGAACGGGCAGGATGGAGCCGTCTTCGGGTCGGCTCAAGTCTTTACGGGGGGTAGCCGATGTGCGTAATTCACGGGTGTGTACACCCCGTTCTGGCGGCGAGGCCGTCAGGATTTTCTGGAACATTGAATTGGCGATTCTTTCTCTCACGTCTTTCGGCTGAGCACCTAATTCGCCGAATTTCTCCTTACCTCGATGTCTATCCACCATGCGTGACCCGCATGGGAGTAGGGGATTTCGTGGAAACCCGACAAGCCATAACTGTAGTCGAATCTTCCGACCAGGTCGTCCGCGTCCCCATCGTTTCGATCCGATGTGCTGATTCTCCCCGTTTCGGGGAGCCTGACGACGAGCGCGTACGCCTTCTGGCCGAGGCGGCCGATGAATTACCACCTGTCCTGGTCCACAGGGCCACCATGCGCCTGGTCGACGGTGCGCACCGGCTGCGGGCGGCCCTCCTCCGTGGCAATGACACCATCGCGGTGGAGTTCTTCGACGGCGCCGAGTCCGACATCTTCCTGCACGCGGTGCGTGTCAATGTCCGGCACGGGTTGCCACTTTCCCTCCGGGAGCGCAAAGGCGCGGCGGGGCGGCTGCTGAGGACGCACCCCCACTTGTCCGACCGGGCTCTGGCCCGGGTGGCGGGGCTGTCCCCCAAAACGGTGGGGAGCATCCGCGCGGGTTCGGCTGAGGGAAATGCTCAGCCGAACAGGCGGGTGGGATTTGACGGGCACGTGCGCCCCGCCGATTCCGGTAGGCGACGCGAGATTGTCGCAGCGGTTCTGGAGGAACACCCCGACGCCTCGGTGCGCGAGGTCGCGAAGCTCGCCGGCGTCGCCGTGAGCACCGCGTACGAGGCCAAGCGTCGACTGCGCGAAGAAGCCGTCGGCACCCTGGCTTCGGCGTCCCCCGGCCGCACGGCCACCGGCGACACCATTAAGTCGGATATCAAGGTTTTGATGGCCGATCCCTCGCTCCGCTTCACGGAATCCGGGCGTTCTCTGCTCCGCCTGCTCATCGCCCGCTCGGTCTCGGCGGAAGACCTGGAACATTTCGTTGGTACGGTGCCTCCGCACTGTTCCCAGACCATGGCCGAAATCGCCCAACGCGTTGCCCGGAACTGGGAGATCTTCGCCAGGCAGGTGCAGGAGCGCGCCCGCTTGCACGACATGGACTGACCAGGCGCCGCGCGCTGCCCAGCAGCCCGCGTGTTCTCCCCACGCGGGAGGCTCGATCGGCTAGCCGCGAGGGATTACCCGTTGAAGGAGTTCGACCTCTTTGACGCCGGGTTCTTCGGCATCACCACGGCCGAAGCCGAACTGACGGACCCGTAGCGGCGGTTGATCCTCGAGACGGCCTGGCAGGCCCTGGAGCGCGCCGGCCGTCCGGCGCGCTCCCGCGACGGCCGCACGGGCGTGTTCCCGTGCGCCCCACGAACGCCTGTCTCCTCGAGCGAATCGCGGTCAGCGGCCAGACCGGAAACTTCACTCGGGAGCGCGACCTGGCCCTGGCGGGCGGTGTCGCCAAGGATCGCATGTGCTCGCTCGCCGAAAAGGCGGACGAGGATTCCGGCCTGCGCGGTCTTGAGCGGCGCGTCCTGGCGGATGAAGACCACCGGCAAGGTGTGCGGGCCGGAGACGAAGTCGGCGATGGGGTGATCGCTGTGCGTTGCCGGTAGCGTACTTGAGCGATCACAGCCTCGGGAGGAAGGAAGCGGATGGTGCCGGAACTGACGCGCAGTTGGGTGGTGGGCCTGGCAGTCGCCCGGCGCAGCCCGGTGCCGGTCGAGCTGCCGTGGGGGATGCGCGTCGATGTGGGGCGGCCGCGGGAGCGAGCCCGGTACGTTCTCCTGCGCACCGGCGACGCCGCCCTGCTCGCCGTCGCCGAGCAGGCCGCTGAACCGACTTCCCGGATCCTGACCTTCCTCGCCCCCGAGCGTGCCTCGGTCCTGCTCGGGCCCGAATGGCAGTTCCGGGACACCGAGTTGCTGATGACCACCTCCCTGCGCCGGTCCACCGCCCGGGTGCCGAACGGCTACGAGACGGCCGCCGTCACCGACGGTGCTGTCACCCACGTCCGGGTGTGCACCGCCGAGGGAGAGACCGCGGCCGCCGGCTACGTGGCGGTCGACGGGGCGGTGGCCGTGGTCGACCGGGTCGCCACCTACCCCGCACATCAACGCCGCGGCCTGGGAACCCTGGTGATGCATGCCCTGACCGAGGCCGCTCTCGCCTCCGGCGCCCGCACCGCGGTACTCAGCGCGACCGAGGAGGGCCGGGCGCTCTACACGTTCCTCGGCTGGGCTCCGTGCGGCTCGCTGGCGGCATTCGTGCGTCTGCCTTCTTGATCTGCTTCCGGAAGGCCGCCCTTTCCGCCAGCATTTGTTGAGTGCGGGAATATTGAAACCTGCATCATTTATGGCCGTCGTGGGTCCGGCGTGCGTTGCGTCGGGTTCTTTCCTGCTGCGACCGTGGAAGCGGCATTCCTGAGACGCGGAACTTCCCGACCGCTTTCCCCTCCCGTCGACTGTGAGGTCTTTGTCACGCCATGCCGCGGAAGTCCAAGGTGATGTTTGAGTAAGACGGTCATGTCGCCCGAACCGCCATGAACCGGCCGGAGGTCCTCAACGCGATGGATCTTCGTGTGCACGAGGAACTCGCCGAGGTCCGGGACGACTTCGAGTCCGACGGCGAACTGTGGGTGACGGTTTCGAACTCGCCCTGGCCTGCGCCTTGTTGATCGCCTCCGATGACGCCGTCTTCGCCCTGCCCGAGGCCAGGCTCGGCCTGATGGCAGGGGCTGGAGGAGCGTTCCGCCTCACCCGGCACCTGCCGCGGAAGGCGGCTCTCGGTCGTCTGCTGACCGGGTGTGGAGGGTCCGCTCGCCTTCATCGAGAAGCACGAACCGGGATGGCAGGCAAGTTGAATGATTGACGGTCCTGGCGCACCACACACTCCTGTCAGGGCGGGAGCGCACTGATGGGCGCCAGAGGTTATCAACCGTTTCTGTGAAGCCGGCGGCCGGCCGTTTCCGTGAAGTCGATTCCGCGATGCGGTCTACGCGTAATCGGAGGGAACATGGCACGGTGATGCACTGACGGGATCATGACTCGCTGCTTCCTCTTGATCGCGGATTCCCCGCTGACAAGGGCCGTGAAAAACGGGGCGGGTCGGATTGTCGTGGTTTATAGGGGGAAGAGTGATGGACCAGTATGTCCCGAATCAGGCAGTCGACCTGCGAAAGCGCCCGCCGGTCGGCACCGTACGACA
This sequence comes from Streptomyces sp. NPDC090798, assembly GCF_044768965.1. Lineage (NCBI taxonomy): Bacteria > Bacillati > Actinomycetota > Actinomycetes > Kitasatosporales > Streptomycetaceae > Streptomyces > Streptomyces sp. NPDC090798. The sequence goes on along the minus strand of NZ_JBIVXA010000021.1, from coordinate 4,288 downwards.
GTCGACCCGAGTGGTCGAGCGCCCTCTGGGCGGCGAGTCCGTGCGGCTGCCGGTCGGCGCGCTGTTGCCCGCCGACTCGCCCCGCGCCAACGGGGTCGATCAGGCCCATGTGCGGCTGCTCGCGGAGGCGGAATCCGCCCTGCCGCCAGTGCTCGTGCACCGAGCCACGCTGCGCGTGATCGACGGGATGCACCGCCTGAACGCGGCCATCGCCCGCGGCGAGGAGACCATCGAGGTCACGTTCTTCGACGGCGACGAGAGTGAACTCTTCCTCCAGTCGGTCCGGTTGAACGTGACCCATGGTCTGCCGCTCAGCCTGCAGGAGCGCAAGCATGCCGCCGCCCGGCTGATGGGTACCCATGCCCGGCTCTCCGACCGGGCCGTCGCCGCCGTGACCGGGCTGTCGCCCAAGACGGTCGGCGCCATCCGCCATCGTTCGAGTGAGGAAATTCCTCAGTCGAACACCCGCATCGGCGCCGACGGTCGCGCGCACCCGATGGACGCGGCCCGCCGACGCCAGGTGGTGGCCGACGTGGTCGCCCAGCGCCCGGACGCCACGCTGCGCGAGATCGCGGCCATCGCCGGCGTGTCCGTGAGCACCGCCTACCAGGCGCGGCGCCGGCTGGAAGAGCAGGCCGCTCCGCAGGAGTCGGTCGGCGGAGGCGGAGAGCGGGAGCCGGGCACCGAGCCTCGGGGGCAGGCCCGGCCGGTCGTCCCGTCAGCGCCGACGTCAGCCTCTGTGGCGTCCCGTCAGGCCAAGCTCGCCGTCAAGTCGCTGGCAGCCGATCCCTCTCTCCGGTTCACCGAGTCCGGCCGTGCCCTGCTGCGGCTGCTGCTGGCTCGAGTGGTGGAGGCGGAGGAGCTGGAGGTCTTCCTGGACGCCATACCGCCGCACTGCGCCGGCACGATGGCCGACCTCGCCCGGGACATGGCCTCCACCTGGGGGCAGTTCAGTCATCAGCTGCGCAAACGCGTCAAGCAGAGCGACCAGTAGGCCGCGACCACGCCGTAGCCACGCCGCAACCACGCCGCAGTCACAGGGCGCCGACAGGGCATCGTCCCGGTCGGCGCCCTGTGGCTGCGGGGCGCCTCCTTCCAGCACTCCCGACGCTTGGGCCGTCGCTTCTCGGCAGTCGCCCGCGCGGTGCTCAACAAGCCACTCGCGCTCACCTCTTGGGCGTATTCGCGTCACCCTTGTGGCTCGCGCAAGAGCCGTCGATCATGGTCGAGGCAATGGTCAAGGCGCCTTGACCGGCAAATGGACAAGAAGTCTTGACCATAGATCGGCCACGCCACACGATGGAACGAGCCAGTCGGCAGGCGGAGCAGCTCCGGAACTCGCGTCACGCACAACACTCCGGGGAGCGCCCGCATCCGGCCTCCAACCAGAAAAGCCGCATTCTTCCCACCGCACCCCGGCCCGCGACCCCGGCAACCGGGGGCATCGATGCATGCCCAGACGACGGGAGTTGGACGACGTGAGCACGTCCGTTGAAGAGACCTTCGACGTTGTAGTGGTCGGCGGAGGCCCCGGCGGGTCCTCGGCCGCCGGACTGATCGTCAAGCAGGGGCACCGAGTGCTGTTGCTCGAGAAGGAGAAGTTCCCCCGCTACCAGATCGGCGAGTCGTTGCTGCCGGCCACCGTCCACGGGGTCTGCGGCCTCCTCGGTGTCTCCGACGAGATCGACGCCCAGGGTTTCACCCCCAAGGCCGGCGGCACCTTCCGCTGGGGCAGCAGCCCGGAGCCCTGGTCCTTCGTCTTCGCCCTCTCGCCCAAGCTGGCCGGCCCGACCTCCAAGGCCTACCAGGTCGAGCGGATGAAGTTCGACGACATCCTGCTGAAGCACGCGGCCAAGCTCGGCGTGGACGTCCGCGAGGAGTGCGCCGTCACCAAGGTCCTGGAGACCGGTGACCGGGTCTCGGGCGTGGAGTACACCGACGAGCACGGCACCAGGCGCATCGCGCACGCCCGTTACGTCATCGACGCCTCCGGCAACCGCAGCCGGATCAACAACCACGTCGGCGGCGAGCGCGTCTACTCCGACTTCTTCCGCAACATCGCCCTCTTCGGCTACTTCGAGGGCGGCGAGCGTCTTCCCGAACCGAACAGGGGCAACATCTTCTGCGAGGCCTTCAGTGACGGCTGGTTCTGGTACATCCCGCTCGCCGACAACCTGACCAGCGTCGGCGCGGTCGTGAGCCGTGACAGGGCCTCCGAGGTCCAGGGCGACCAGGTCCAGGCGCTGGAGAAGCTGATCGCCAAGGCCCCTCGCATCTCCAAGATGCTGGACGGCGTCAAGAGGGTCACCGAGGGCACGTACGGCGAGGTCCGGGTCCGCAAGGACTACTCGTACCTGAACACCCGGTTCTGGAAGCCCGGCATGGCTCTGATCGGGGACGCGGCCTGCTTCATCGACCCGGTGTTCTCCTCCGGTGTCCACCTGGCCACTTACAGCGCGCTGCTCGCCGCCCGCTCGATCAACAGCGTGCTCGCCGGCGAGTTCGACGAGGAGACCTGCTTCGAGGAGTTCGAGAAGCGCTACCGCCGCGAGTACCACGTCTTCTACGAGTTCCTGGTCTCGTTCTACGAGACCCACACCGACATCGACTCGTACTACTGGTCCGCGAAGAAGGTCAATCGGACCTCGGACTCCGAGCTCGAGTGCTTCCTCGACCTGGTCGGCGGCGTCGCCTCCGGCGAGACCGCCTTCGTCAACGCCGACGCGACGCGGGAGAGGCTGCAGAAGGCCGCCGAAGCGCTGGACAGCGGCGCCAACATCGTCAGCGCGAACGGCGGCGACGACGCCCTCCCGCTCTACAAGTCCGAGGTCATCGGCAACCTCATGGACCAGAGCGTCGAGGTGCAGGCCCAGGCGGCCTTCGGCAGTGAGTACGAGAGCGAGGCCCCGCTCTTCGCGGGCGGCCTGATCGGCTCTCCCGACGGCCTGCGCTGGGCCCGGCCCGTCGACTGACCCCGCTTCCCCTACGCCAACGCAACCCTCTGCGCCGGCACAGCTCGGCCCATACCTCTGAGAGAGAAGCCGTGGAGAATCCTGTCGTTCCTTTGTCGTTTGCGCAGCGGCGGCTGTGGTTCCTGTCGCGTGTGGAGGGTGCGTCGGGGACGTACAACGTGCCGTTGGTGGTGCGGTTCTCGGGGCTGCTGGACGTGGTGGCGCTGGAGGGCGCGCTGGCGGATGTGGTGGGCCGGCACGAGAGTCTGCGGACGGTGTTCCGGGAGCAGGGGGGCGAGCCGGTCCAGGTCGTGCTGGAGGGGGCGCGGCCCGGGTTCGAGGTGCGGGAGGTCTCCGCGGCCCGGCTGGAGGAGGAGATTGCCGGTGCGGGTTCCTGGGTTTTCGACCTGGGTGCTGAGATTCCGGTGCGTGCGGTGCTGTTCCGGGTGGATGACGCCTCGCATGTGTTGCTGCTGGTGATGCATCACATCGCCACCGATGGATGGTCGACCGGTCCTCTGCTGAAGGACCTCGGCACCGCGTATCGGGCGCGGTGTGCGGGTGATGTGCCGCGGTGGGCGGAGTTGCCGGTGCAGTACGCGGACTACGCGCTGTGGCAGCAGGAGTTGTTGGAGCAGGTCGGTGGGGGTCAGCTGGCGTTCTGGCGTGAGGCGTTGGCGGGTGCGCCGGAGGAGTTGGCGTTGCCGTACGACCGGCCGCGGCCGGCGGTGGCGTCGTTCGTGGGTGACTCGGTGTCGGTGCGGTGGGGTGGGGAGCTGCGTTCGGGGGTCGAGGGGCTGGCGCGGCGGTTGGGTTGTACTCCGTTCATGGTGTTGCAGGCGGCGGTTGCCGTGTTGCTGCATCGGATGGGGGCGGGGGTCGATGTTCCGCTGGGCACGGTGGTGGCGGGTCGTTCGGACGAGGCGCTGGACGAGCTGGTCGGGTTCTTCGTGAACACGGTGGTGCTGCGGACGGACGTGTCGGGTGATCCCACGTTCGAGGAACTGCTCGGCCGGGTGCGGGAGACGGGCCTGGCCGCGTTGGCGCACCAGGACGTGCCGTTCGAGCAGGTCGTCGAGGCCGTCAACCCCCCGCGCGTCCTGGCCCGCAACCCCCTCTTCCAGGTCTGCGTGGGACTGGCCGAAGGAGCAGAGCCCCGGTTCGAGGCTCCGGGACTCGCCACCCGCGTCGAGACGCCCGCAGCGGACGACGCCCGCTTCGACCTGGAATTCAACTTCGCCTTCGATGCGGAGGGTGTCGATGTTGAGTTGACGTTTGCGGTGGATTTGTTTGATCGGGTGACCGCGGTGGGTTTGGTGGAGCGGTTGGGTCGGGTG
>NZ_JBIVXA010000020.1:83185-183248 GCF_044768965.1 Streptomyces sp. NPDC090798 | reverse complement strand
GCCGGTGAGTTGTATGTCGCCGGTGCGCAGTTGGCGCGTGGTTATCTGGGGCGTGCTGGTCTGACGGCTGAGCGGTTCGTGGCGGATCCGTTCGCGGGGGTGTCCGGTTCGCGGATGTATCGGACCGGGGATGTGGTGCGCTGGTCCGCGGATGGTGTGCTGGAGTTCGTGGGGCGTGCGGACGCGCAGGTGAAGGTGCGTGGTTTCCGTATCGAGCCGGGTGAGATCGAAGCGGTCCTGGCGGGCCACGGGCAGGTGGCTCAGACGGCAGTGGTGGTGCGGGAGGACCAGCCGGGCGACAAACGGCTCGTGGCCTACCTCGTAGCCGCGTGCGAGGAGGGTGTCGTCGACACCGCCGCACTGCGCGATTTCGCGGCGGAACGGCTGCCGGACTACATGGTTCCGTCGGCGTACGTCACGCTCGACTCCCTGCCGTTGACGCCGAACGGCAAGCTGGACCGGCGCGCCCTCCCGGCGCCGGAGTACACGTCGAACGCGTCCGGGCGGGCTCCCCGGACACCGCGGGAAGAGATCCTCTGCGGTCTCTTCGCCGAAATCCTCGGCGCCGGCGCCGTCTCCATCGACGACAGTTTCTTCGACCTGGGCGGTCATTCGCTGCTGGCGACCCGTCTCGTCAGCCGCATCCGGTCGGTGCTCGGCGCGGAGGTGAGCATCCGGTCGCTCTTCGAGGCGCCGACCGTCGCCGGACTCGCCGACCGCCTCGACGAAGCCGACGTCACGGATCCCTTCGACGCCCTGTTCCCGCTGCGCCGCCAGGGCACGGATAGCCCCCTCTTCTGCGTGCACCCCGTGGCGGGCCTGAGCTGGTGCTATTCGGGCCTGATCAAGGAACTGCCGGCCGAAGTGCCCATCTACGGACTTCAGTCCAGGGGAGCGGGCGGCGGAGAGCCCGCCGCCAGCGTCGAGGAGATGGCCGCCGAGTACGCGCAGCTCATCCGCTCCGTCCAGCCCGCGGGGCCGTACCGCCTCCTGGGATGGTCCTTCGGCGGACTCGTCGCGCACGCGGTGGCCGAGGAACTCCAGAGGCAGCAGCAGGAGGTCGGCCTCCTCGCGGTCGTCGATGCCTACCCGTCATCGCAGGCGCCCGACATGGAGGACGACCGGCAGGGCCTCATCCGGGCCCTCGCCGAGGCCGCCGGCCTGATCCTGCCCGACGACGCTGCCGGAGGCGACGACACCGAAGGAGTCTCCAGCCTGCTGGAGGCCTATGCCGCGGACCAGATCGGTGAAGTGGCCCGGAGTCTCGACGTCGATGCCGATCAGGCCGCGGGCCTGATCGCGGTGATCGAGAACAACCGCAAGCTCGCCCGTTCCGTCACCCCGGGAGCGGTGGAGGGGGACCTCCTCTTCTTCCGTGCGGGCGTTGACAACCCGATGCCGATGTCGGGTAGCGAGGCGTGGACTCCCCATGTCTCAGGCGGAGTTGACGAACACGTGATTGAATGTGATCACGTCGCCATGATGCGGCCCGAGCCGCTCGCGCACATCGGCCGGGTACTCCGGGACCGCCTGCAGCCCGGCAGAGAACCCGACGCCTTCTGATCAGCCGGAAGGGACAGGGCGGCCACACGTCCCTCGCGTGACGCCGCCCTGTCCCTCGCAGGGCCTTTCCGGCGTGGGCCGCACCACGCACCCCAGCGCCCTTTCCCCGACCCTGCCTGTCCTCGTGCGGGAGTCGACCTGAAATCGAGAGTGCTTTTGTCCTTTCTGCTTCTTTTCAATGCTGTCTCGCCACGCAAGAGAACTGGAGTGTCCGTGACTTCTTCCAAGGTGAACACGGTTGTCGACGACTTCGAGCTGGACTACGTGGAGATGTACGTCCGCGACCTGGACGCGCAGATCGCCCTGTGGCGTGACTCCTACGGGTTCGTGGAGGTCGCGGCGGGCGGTTCCCCGGAGCAGGGATTCCGGGCCGCGGTGATGGGCCAGGGTGCGATGAGGCTCGTACTGACGCAGGCGACGGCCGAGCAGCATCCAGCCTCCGACTACGTGCTCGCCCACGGTGACGGCATCGCGAACATCGCCCTGCGCACCGGGGACGTGCGCACGGCGTTCGGCCAGGCCGTGGAGAACGGCGCCCGGGCACTCGCGGAACCCGTCGAACACGCGGGGGACGACGTCGCGGTCAGCGCGACGGTCTCCGGATTCGGTGATGTGGTGCACACCCTGGTGCAGCGGCGTACGGGCAAGGGCGCCGGGCTGCCCGCCGAGTTCCGGCCGATTCCCGGGGCCGGCCGGCCCACGGAGTCGGAAGCGGTTGCCGCGGACGGGCTCCGCCTCCTGGAGATCGACCACTTCGCCGTGTGCGTGAACGTCGGCGAGCTGGAACCGATGGTGGAGCTGTACCGGAAGTCGTTCGGGTTCAGCGAGATCTTCGCGGAGCGGATCGTCGTGGGTACCCAGGCGATGCTGTCCAAGGTGGTCCAGAGCCGGTCGGGTGAGGTGACCTTCACGATCCTTCAGCCCGACCCCGCGGCCGACCCCGGTCAGATCGACGAGTTCCTCAAGAACCACGTCGGATCCGGGGTGCAGCACGTGGCGTTCGCTGCGGACGACGTGGTCCGCTCCGTCGGTGCGCTCGCCGGCCGCGGAGTGGAGTTCCTGACCACCCCGGACGCGTACTACACCCTCCTGAAGCAGCGCATCACCCTGAGCAAGCACTCCCTGGAGAGCTTGCACGCACTGAACGTCCTCGTCGACGAGGACCATGCCGGACAGCTGTTCCAGATATTCGCGCGCTCCACCCATCCGCGGCGCACCCTCTTCTTCGAGGTGATCGAGCGGTGCGGGGCGCAGACCTTCGGAAGCTCCAACATCAAGGCTCTCTACGAGGCAGTGGAGATGGAGCGCATCGCGAAACAGGGTCAGCCGCTGTGAACCGTACCGGGGAGGCCGCCGCAGGTCCGCGGGCATCGGCCGGTGCGCCGTGGGACGTCGAGCGGGACGTGCACTGCATCGAGGACATGGAGCGGGCGGCACGGCACGCCCTGCCCGCCGACGTGTGGGACTTCGTCTCCGGCGGCAGCGGCGCCGAGGAGACGCTGGCCGCCAATCGCGCGGCAGTGCGGCGGATCGCCCTCGTCCCGCGCGTCCTGCGGGACGTGGCGCACTGCGCCCTGGAGACCACGCTGTTCGGAGCGCCGCAGGCCATGCCGGTGGCCACCGCCCCCATCGCGTACCACAGCCTGGTCCACCCCGAGGGAGAGCTGGCCGGTGCGCGAGCGGCCAAGGCGGCGGGAGTCCCCTTCACCGCGAGCACCCTGAGCAGCTGCCCGATCGAAGACATCGCCGCGATCGGCGGCACCGTCTGGTTCCAGCTGTACTGGCTGCGCGACCGGAAGGCGACCTTCGAGCTGGTCGAGAGGGCGGAGGCCGCCGGATGCGCGGCGCTGGTGCTCACCGTCGACGTGCCGTGGATGGGACGCCGGCTGCGGGACGTCCGGAACCGGTTCGTCCTGCCCCCCGGGGTCGAGGCCGCCAACCTGGCATGGGGATCGGCCTCCGAGGCGCACCGGGTGCAGACGTCCGGATCCGCGGTGGCAACCCACACCCAGGCCGCCTTCACCCCCTCGCTGACCTGGGCGGACGTGGAGGAACTGCGGAGGCGCACCAGGCTGCCGCTCATCCTGAAGGGCGTACTCGACCCACAGGACGCGCGGCGCGCCGCCGACACCGGAGTGGACGGAGTCGTGGTGTCCAACCACGGCGGCCGTCAGCTGGACGGCGCCGTCGCCGCCATCGACGCGCTCGGGGCGGTCGCCGAGGAGGCGGGCGGCGACTGCCGGGTCCTCCTCGACAGCGGGATCCGGAGCGGAACCGACGTACTGCGCGCCCTCGCGCTGGGAGCCGACGCCGTACTCGTGGGGCGCCCGGTGCTGTGGGGGCTCGCCGCGGCGGGGGAGCCGGGCGTGGCACATGTCCTGCACCTCTTGGCGGCGGAACTCCGCGACGCCCTCGGCCTCGCGGGCTGCGACGGGGTGGCGGCCGCCAGGGAGATCCGCACGGTCAGGGGGGCCGGCTGACCCCCGGCCGCCACGGCGGACAGGCGCCGGTGGCCGGCACGGGCACAAGCGTGCCGGCCACCAGGCGTCCGCCGCGCCACCGCGCTCGGCGGCAACCGGGGGCGGATCCCGGGACGGACCTACACGTCTCCGGATGACATGTCAGCGCGGACCCTGAGAAAGGAATGCGGAAATGGAGAAAAGGGTGAGCCGCCACTACGCGGTGTTCTGTCCGATATGCGGACGGCGCAGTCAGGATGACGGACTGACACTGTCGTGCAGCCGTGATCACGGGCCGGCGCTGCTCCGGTCCGACTACTTGGTGAAGGAGTTCGCGCCGAAGGCCGATTCCGAGGGTCTCTTCCGCTACCGGGACTGGCTTCCGGTCACCCGGACGTTCCCGACGCGGGCCCGGACGGTCGTGTTCCAGAGCGAGGAACTCTCCGCCCAGCTCGGTCTGCCGAACCTCTGGATTGCCTTCAACGGCTACTGGCCCGAGCGCGGGGCCTCCATCGAAACCGCGACGTTCAAGGAACTGGAGGCGTACGCGGTCCTGGGGCGCCTGCCGAGCGACCCCCCGGTGCTGGTGGTGGCCTCCGCGGGCAACACCGCCGCGGCCTTCGCCGCTGTCTGCTCGCGGTACCGCCGGCCGTGTCTCCTCATCGTGCCGAGGCGCGGACTGGCGAAGATGAGATTCCGGATGCCACTGGACCCGGCAGTGAAGCTCGTCGTGCTGGACGGCGCCGACTACTCCGATGCCATCGCCCTCGCCGAGTCGGTGGCCGCCCTCCCCGGCTTTCAGGCCGAAGGCGGTGTGCGCAACATCGGCAGGCGCGACGGCCTTGCCACGGTCCTGTACGCGAGCGTGGAAGCCATGGGACAGATGCCTGACCACTACGTCCAGGCCGTCGGCAGCGGAGCCGGCGCCATCGCCGTCCACGAGGCGGCGACCAGGCTCCTCGGCACGGGTGCCTACGGCCGTGACCTGCCGCGGCTGATGCTCTGTCAGAACGCGGCCTTCGCGCCGCTCGCCGACTCCTGGAAGTCCGGGACGCGAGAGCTCGCCACGTTCAGTGCCGATGCTTCGCGGGCCGTGACGCAGCAGGTCTTCGCCGATGAGCTGACCAATCGCTTCCCTCCGTACGCCGTTCATTCCGGCGTGTTCGACGTGCTCACCGAAAGCTCGGGCGACATGCTGACCGTTGAACAAGCTGCGGCGGAGTACGAGAGGGACGTCTTCAGCAAGGTCGAGTCCGTCGACATCGAGCCGGCCTCCGCCGTGGCCCTCGCAGGCCTCCGGAACGCGGTGCTCGACGAGCGGATACCCAAGGAGGCATGCGTCCTCCTGAATATCACGGGCGGGGGCCGGGCCCGGCTGGCGCAAGACCACCAGCTGTACGACGCGGAGGCCGCCCTGGTCGTCGACCTGCGGGAGGAGAGCGCACAAAGCCTTGTGCCGCGGATCGCCGGACTGTTCCCGGACCGTGCCCGATAGGTTGGCCGCACAATGCGTCGCCGGGAGACGGCAGCGTCACCCCTCGCCGAACTCCGCCTCCTGCGGCGCCCCCGCGTTGCGCACCGAGAGCCGCCAACCCGAGGACTCCTGGCTGAGCACGTGCCAACGGCAGTTGGACAGACCGCCCAGCGAAAGCCACTTGCTCGGACGCAGCCCCAGCAAACGGCCAACCGTCGCCCGAATGGTCCCGCCGTGGCTGACCACGACCAACGTCCCGTGCTCGGGAAGCCGTTCGGCGTACCGCTCCACGATGGGCACCGCGCGCTCGGCCACCTCGGTGTCCAGCTCGCCACCCCCTCGCCGGACGGGCTCGCCCCGTTTCCAGGCGGCGTACTCCTCGCCGTACCTGTTCACGATCTCCTGGTGAGTGAGCCCCTGCCACCGGCCGGTGTACGCCTCGCGTAGACCGGTCTTGGGCACGGCGGGAAGTCGCATCAGCGCGGAAAGCCTTTCCGCCGTGGCGGCAGCGCGCCTCAGGTCCGATGTGATGATGGCATCCGGGGTGAGGGCTGCCAGTGCCGTCGCCGCACGGCGGGCCTCCTCGACTCCCGCGGCGTTGAGCCCGATGTCGGTGGTTCCCTGGAAGCGCTGCTCCCGGTTCCAGGCAGTCTGACCGTGACGCCACAGCACGATCCTGCGGCCTCGCGAGCTTTCCCCATGCATGTTTCGTTGAGTTCCTTACCCATGGGCCCGGATCGGGGCCTGTGACGGCGGAAGCGACCGACTGCTCGAGTCATGTGGCGACGACCGCACCGTGACCACGCGGATGGCGCCCGGTGGTGAGGACAACCATCCGCGCGGGGTTCATCCGGTGATGCGCCGCGCCTCGAGTGGACCCGTCAGCGCCCCTGCCAGACAGGTGGGCGTTTCTCTGCGAAGGCCCGTGGCCCTTCCACCGCGTCCACACTGTGCCGGCGACGTTGCTCCCACGGGAAGGACGTACTGAACGCGTCCTCCAGAGGCATGTCCACAGAACGCATGACTGCTTCCTTGACGGCGCGCACGGCCAATGGGGCACTGCGCAACACCGCTTTCGTCCATGCGGCGACCGTCTCGTCGAGCTTTTCGCTCGTGACGACTTCGTTGACCAGTCCGAAGCGCAGCGCCTCCTGCGCCGTCATACGGGCGCCGGTCAGGAGGTAGCCCATGGCGACCTTCAAGGGAAGCTGGCGCGCCAGTCTGAAGGCTCCTCCAGCGCCGGGCACCAGCCCGAGGGTCGCCTCGGGCAGGGCGAAGACCGCCCGGTCCGAGGCGATGATGAGGTCACAGGCCAGCGCCAGCTCGAACCCGCCGCCCAACGCGTATCCGTCGACCCGCGCCATGACCGGTTTGGAGAGGGTGAAGCGTTCGGTCAGCCGGGGCCAGCCGGGCTGACCCCGGCTGCCGAACGTCGAAGGGGGTACCCCCTCCCGGTCGAGAAGGGCCCGCTCGCGCAGGTCCTGCCCCACTGAGAAAGCACGGTCTCCCGCGCCGGTCAGTATCGCGAGCCGCACGTCGTCGTCAGCCTCGACGTCGTCCCAGACCGCCGCCAGTTCCTGGTGCATGCGCAGGTCCATCGCGTTGAGTACGTCGGGTCGGTCGAGGGTCACGTACGCGACGTGCTCCTTCTTCTCGTACCGAACCCCGCTCCGGTCGGTGCCGGTCATCGGGCCGTTCCGGCCTTTGTGGCCGCAGCCACCGAGAAGCGGCTGACTTTGTCGAGCACGTCCGCGTCGTACAACCGCAGGGCCTGATTCAACGCGAACTCGGCCATGTAGGAGCGAAACTGGTCGATCGGTTCCTCGGCGAAGTTCAACATGCGCCGGTTCGCGAGAACGGCCGATCCGCGGAGGCGTTCGGCACTCTTCTCGACGGCCGCGTCGAGCACGGCCGGTTCGTGAACCTCGTCGATGAGCAGCCGGGCCGACGGCTCGCTCGCGTGGATGCGCCGGCCCTCCAGAATGATCTGCCGAGCCAGCCGCGGACCTACCGAGCGAGTCAGCCGGAAGTTGGCCACTCCCGGGATGATGCCCTCCTGCGCCGCGGGCAGACTCACATAGGCGTCCGATGCGGCGAGGACATGGTCGAAGAGCAGGAGCAGCTGTGCGCCACCGCCGATCGCGAAGCTGTCCACGGCGGCCACCCAGGGCTTGTCGACGGTGGACCGGCGCCAGTCGGCGGCTCCTTTCCACACGACACCGCGGACGAGCTTGTGGAGGTACCCCAGCTCGCGCCTGAGCAGGAAGTCGACGAGCGAGATCTCGCCGCCGTGCAGGGACTTGAGGTTAATTCCAGCGCTGAAGACCCGTCGGCCGCGGTACCGGGGATGCGACATGACACCGCCCCGCAGCACGCCGACCTCGGTGGCCGTGTCGAGGAGGACCAGGTCAACCGCTGTCTCCATGTCACTGACCTGCTGGTTGTCCTCGGCGTTCAGTGAGTCGTCGCGACACATGGTCAGGTGGGTGACGGCGCCGATGCGCTCCAGCGTCACCGACCGCAGCTCCGCTTTGCCGGTCTCGGTGAATTCCGGCAGCAGATCGAGAGCATCCGGAGTGGGGCGCAGCATCGCGTCGAGCAGATGGGATCCTGCTGACGGGGAACGCAGCACGCGGCTGAAGAAGACGCCCTGGTCGATCTCATGGCCTTCTTTGTGCGCCTGGGGTCTGTCGCGCTCGCTCGCCAGCTGCTTCTCGGTGGGCACAAGCCCGGGGAAGTGAGAGGCAGCGGCCCGAGCGAGCTCGTCCAGCCGCAGCAGCCGGGTTCTGTTGTCCGTGAGTTCTGCGTAGACCGCTTCGGCGTGCGTGTCCATGAACGCGACGCGTAGTGCCCTGGTGGCGTCGATCGCCGCCGCGGCTTCGGCTCGCTGCCGAGGTGACCGAGCCGACGGCTCGCCCAGCCGGGTCAGCAAGTCGTCGGTGGCCGCTGCCGCCGCCGTCAGTGAATGGCGTGCGCTCTCCAGGTTGGCGGTCACCGCGTGCACATCGCCGGACGCTCCGGGCCGGTTCTCGTGGATGGTCATGCCACCGCCTCGGCAGAGGCCTTCAGCAGCGCCCGGTCGCATGCGGCGAGGTGCGCACCGAGCGCCTCCTCGAAACTGGTGTTGGCGGCATCGAAGAACAGTTGGCGGCGGATGGCCAGCTCGGTTCTCCGTACGGAGGAGGTGGACGCCACGGCTGTTGCGAGGGCGCTCTCGACGTCGTCCGTCAGCACGTCGATCAGCTGAAGTTCCAGTGCCTGCTGCGCGTTGACGGGGGTGCCGAAGAGCACGGCACGGCGGACCGCGGCGGCGCCGGCGTGGGACCTGCCAAGCCGGTAAAGAGCCATTCCGGGCCAGGTCGCTCCGTTGTCGACCGATACGGAAAGACTCGCGGTCTCGTTGCCGATGCGGTAGTCGGCGCTCAGCAGGACGTCCAGGGCGAGACCGCTGCAAGGCCCCTCGACAACGGCGATGGTGGGCACAGGCAGACGTTCCAGCCGGCGCAGGGCGCGCTCCCACTTGCTGACCAGAGAGATGGTCACGCCGTGGGCCCGGGATGCGTCGGACAGGCCCGATGCCCGGATGATCAGCTGGGGTATGCGGCTGTCCTCGGCCTTGTCGCAGGCAGTGTTGACTGCGTCGACCATCGTGGCGGTCAGCGGCAGTCGCCCGTCGATCCTCAAGGTTCGCGATTCCTGATCGAACTCCGCGGCGGTCTGCCTCGCTGCGGTAGTGGTTTCCTTCACCTGGTCCTCTTTCACCATTGGATCAGCGCGGTTTCGATGGTGGAGCCTGGGCCCATGGTCATCAGGACGCCGTACTCGCCTGTCGTGGCAACTTCCTCCTGGAGCAGCCGCTCGTAGGAGAACAGGAACGAACCGCTGGAGAGGTTTCCGTAGTCGCGCAGCACGCCGGTGGTGTGCCGCACATCGTGGCGAGTGAGGCCGAGGTTGATGCGTACGGCGTCGATGACCTTCTTGCCGCCGGAATGCACAAGCCAGTGACTGATGTCGGAGCGGCGAAGGCCCGCTCCGGAGAGCAGACGGTCGACGACCTGTTCCGCGTGAGCGCCCACCACGTAGGGAACGTGTGGGTCGAGGTAGAAGCTGAACTTGTTCTGCGCGTCATCCCACTCGTATCGCATCGCGTCGATTGCGTCGGTGATGAGATGACTTGTGAATCCAAGGATCCGCGGACCGTCGAAACGGGTCGGCGTACCGCGAGGGGCGGAGGATCCGGACGGGTCGGCGACCAGTGCGACAGCTGCGGCGCCGTCACCGAAAAGGCTGTTGACGACCGCGGTCCGCAGAGTGGAGTCGATGACGTAGGCGGCGGAGCAGGCTTCGACGCACAGCATGACGGCGACCTGACCCGGATGCGCGGTGGCCCAGCCAGCAGCCGCCTGAAGGGCGTTGAGCCCGGCGTTGCAGCCCATGCCTACGACATCCACCCGGCTCGTTTGGGGGAGAAGCCCCATGGAGCGGATCAACAAGGCGCTCAACCCGGGAGTGAGGAAGCCCGTGGTGGTCGTCACGCACAGGTAGGCAATGTCGTCCACGTCGATGCCCGCGTTGGCCAGGCACGTGCGGATCGCCCGGGCTCCCATGTCGAGGGCGAGCTCTTTGTGCTTGTCGAGCAGCTCTCCCTGTGCCTCGGGGAGAATGGTGCCTTCCTCGTCGCGGGGAGGAAGGGAGAGGTAGCGCCTTTCGATCGCACTGTTGAGGAACACGGATCGGACTTTCGGGTCCGATATCTCGAATATGTCGAGCAGTTCCCGCTGTGTGTACGAACTTCCGGTCACGGCTGTAGCGACACCCATGATGCGGGCTGAGGTCAGCAACTGGCCGGGGGATATTTTCGACGGTTCGATCACGTCGGTACTCGGAGGGTTCGCCACGGTGGTCATCGGAAGGTCCACCCCCACATCCGCGGTTTACTGCGAATGAGCGTGTGCGCGGTCAGCAACTTGTCGACTTCCTTGTGGGTCGTAACGGGGTCTGGGCCGCGATCTCACTCCTGATGAAACCTGCCAGACGCTTGACTCCGTCCGAGATCTCGGAACGTGTGAGATAGCTGATGGACAGTCGGATGCTGTTGGCTCCGCCGCCCTGAGGATAGAAGTAGGACATGGGCGTCCATATGACGCCGTGTTCTTCCGCCGAGCGTTCCAGCGCGGAATCGTCCGCGCGGAACGGAACGTCCATGGTGAGGAAAAAGCCGCCGCTGGGCTGATTCCATCGCAGGCCGAGTTCCGTTCGCTCCGGTTCGGGGAAGGCCCCGTCGAGCTCTTGGAGGATGGCCCGCATCGCATCTCCGTAGTACCGGGAGGTGTCGACGTTGATGTCGGCGGTGCGCCCGTCGGCTGCCAGGAGCATGCCGCCCACTACTGCTTGGCCGAGCGCGGACGTGTTCACCGTCACCATGCTCTTCAGCTTGGTGATCTCGTCCACCAACAGGCCTTCGTTGCCGTCTCGGTCGACGACGACCTGATCGGCGACGGCGAAGCCCACTCGCGCGCCGGGGAAGAGGGTCTTCGAGTACGAGCCGAGATGGACGACACGGCGCTCGCGATCGAGGGACTTGAGAGTGGGCACCTGGGGACCGGGGCTGACAATCCGGTAGGGGCTGTCCTCCAGCAGGAGAATGTCCTCACGGCTGGCGAGCTCGAGCAGTTCCCTGCGAGCGTCCAAGGTCAATGTGACACCGGACGGATTGGAATGATCCGGAACCACGTAAAGCGCTCGGGGGCGGCGACCGCGCGCCCGCTCGGACCGGATCGCGGCCTCGACGTCGGCGCACTGAAGACCGTCGGCCCGTTCTTCGACGGCGGTGAGCTCGATGTCGAGCAGCCGAGCGGCGCCTGTGATGCCCACGTAACAGGGGCTGGCCACCAGCAGCACATCGTCGCGGTTCGCGATGAGTGCGCGCAGCGTCAGGAGCATGGCCTCCTGGCAGCCGACCGTGACGACGATGGCTTCAGGAGCTACATCGATGTCCTCGTCCTTGCGAAGCGAGTCGGCGATCAACTCTCGGATCTGGCCGCTGGTCGGCCCGTACTGGAACATCGCGTCACGTATCTCGCCGGGCGTGTGCCCGCTCTCCGCGAGGTGGTCGAGATAGCGGCGAATATGGCTGAATATCTCTTGTACGTCGAAGAATCCGTCGTACGGGCGGCCCGGAGCGAACGAGATGGCCTCCGGGTAGCGGTGCGTGATCCCGTTGAGGAAGTTCATCGTGTCGAGCACTGGATCGGAGACGCTGGCGTGCAGCTCCTCCTTTAACAGGTGGTTGGCTGCCACCGAGGCACCTCCCGTAAGGCGGCAACCGCCGCCTGCCTCTGAACTTATGGGAACAAGATCTTTTGTGCAGGCTACCAGGACCCTCGTGTGGCGGTATAGAGATTTCTGATCTTGTTTGCGTCGCGCCGAATCACCCGAGAGGTGTCTCGACGTTCATGATCTTCACTGGCTGCGCCGGTCATCCGATCCCCGGCGCATCAGGTCGCGAGGACGCGAGCATGGCATGGGCCCGGCCGGTATCCTGGGGGGAATGCGTGGTTCCCTTTCGGGTTTTGCGAGCCGTCGTCACCTGGCGCGGCGGGCGTATGCACTGGTGTTGTCGGCAGTGAACTCACGGCAGGCTCGATGATCCGGGAGCAGACCGGCCGCGTGAGCCTCGGCGAGTGAGGGGGCGGTCTCGTCCCGGCTGGAGAGGATCGGCGTCTCGACTGGCCATTCGATCGCCAGATCCGGGTCGAAAGGCTGGATCGAGTGTTCGCGCAGGGGTGCGTACGCTTCCGAACACAGATATGCGACGGTGGCTCCATCGGTGAGGGCGCAGAACCCGTGCCCCAGTCCTTCGGAGATGTAGACCGACTTGCGATCGATGTCGTCGAGACGAACAGCGTCCCACGTGCCGAAGGTCGGGGAGCCGACGCGCAGATCGACGACGACATCCAACACGGCCCCACGCACGCAGCTCACGTACTTGCCCTGACCCGGAGGAACATCCGCGAAGTGGATGCCCCGCACCACTCCCTGGGCCGATGTCGAGAAGTTCGCCTGGGCCAACCGCAGTGGATGGCCGACCGTCTCCGCCAGCCGGTCGAACCGGTACCACTCCATGAACACGCCACGCTCATCACCACGTTGTAGCGGCGTCACTTCCCAAGCGCCCTCAATGGACAGGGCCGTGATCTTCACTTCAGGTCTCCTCGTTCCTCAACGTTCTCGACAGTCCGTAATGGCGAGGGCCTCTCATCGGCGTCGAGCAACGTCAACAGGTAGCGGCCGTAGCCGCTGTGCATGAGAGGTGCGGCGAGGCGGTGAAGCTGTTCCGCGTCGAGGAATCCGGCCCGCCACGCGGCCTCTTCCACGCAGCCGACCTTCAGGCCCTGCCGCTGTTCCAGCACGCGGACGAACTCGGCGGCCTGAACCAGTGAGTCGAACGTACCCGTGTCCAGCCACGCTGTGCCGCGTTCCAACGGCGTCACCTGGAGCCGGCCCAGCTCCAGATAGGCGTTGTTCACTTCGGTGATCTCCAACTCACCACGGGCGCTGGGCCTGAGAGTCTTCGCAAGCTCCACGACCTCGTTGTCGTAGAAGTACAGGCCGGGCACCGCATACCGTGACTTCGGACGTGCAGGCTTCTCTTCGATGGACAGGGCCACACCGTCCGGGTCGAACTCCACGACGCCGTAGGCGCTCGGGTCGGCGACCTGGTACGCGAAGATGCGACCGCCCTTGGGGTCGGTGTGACTGCGCAGTTGTCGGCCCAGGCCCACGCCGTGGAAGATGTTGTCACCCAACGCCAACGCCACCGCATCGTCGCCTATGAATTCCTCACCGAGCAGCAAGGCTTGCGCGATGCCCTCGGGCCGGGGCTGGACTGCGTACCTCAGCTCGATCCCCCACTGGCTGCCGTCTCCCAGGAGACGGTGGAACTGGGGCTGGTCCTGAGGGGTGGTGATGATCAGGATTTCTCGTATCCCCGCCATGATCAGCGTGGAGAGCGGGTAGTAGATCATCGGCTTGTCGAACACGGGTAACAGCTGTTTGGAGATCGCTTTGGTGACCGGCCAGAGCCGGGAGCCGGTTCCACCGGCGAGAACGATGCCACGCATGGGGCACCACTGTATGGTTCTAGATCGTCTTTTAGAAGACCCTCCTCGGCGGGCTCCGCGAGTGCCAGGCTCACGGCACGGTGCGCCCGAGGTCTGCCTGGAGGCGGGCGCGGCGGACGATCGACGCGCCAGGATTCGAAGATCTCGGCTCAGTGACCCTTCCTGCCGATCGAGTGTGTGTCGGTCGAGCCGGACCGGCGGTTCGACCAGGTCGGATGCGGTGAACCTCCACTGGAACGGCTGTGCCGCGGCGTTGTGGCGGTCTTCGATCCGAGAAGAAGATCCAGCCGTCGTCGACGATCCGGAAGGCCCGTCCGGCACCGGCGTAGGGCTCGGTGGTCATGACCTGGGTGACCAGGTTCATGAAGGGCACGATGCCGCGCGACAGCGAGGTGCCGGTCTCGGTGGGTAACTGGCAGGCCGGCGCCTTGACTTCGGTGACCTGGAACGCGGTGGACGAGGCCGGCCGACCTGACCGCTCGCGGTCGGCGAGGGCGGCCAGGCCGCCAGGTGTGGGCGGATCCGGGGTCAGGAAAGGGTGAGGATGCGGGGGCCGTCCTTGGTGATGGCGATGGTGTGTTCGATGTGGGCGGCTCGGCTGCCGTCGATCGTGCGGAGGGTCCATCCGTCGGGGTCGGTGTGGTAGTGGTCGCGTCCTCCTGCCATGAGCATGGGTTCGATGGCGAGGGTGAGGCCGTGGCGCAGGGGGAAGCCGCGGCCAGGTCGTCCGTGGTTGGGGACGTGGGGGTCTTCGTGCATCTGGCGGCCGATGCCGTGGCCGCCGAAGTCGGCCGGCATGCCGCAGTCCGCCTTGCGGGCGACCGTGCTGATGGCATGGGAGATGTCTCCGATGCGATGGCCGACGGTGGCGGCGGCGATGCCGGCGTCCAGGGCCTGCTGGGTGGCGGCGATGAGTTCGAGGTCGGCGGGGCGAGGGGTGCCGACAGTGAAGCTGATCGCGGCGTCGCCGGTCCAGCCGTTGAGTTCGGCTCCGCAGTCGACGCTGACCAGGTCGCCGTCGAGCAGGCGGTAGTCGTCGGGGATGCCGTGCGCGACGGCGTCGTTCACGGAGGCGCAGATCACGGCGGGGAAGGGGATGGGGGCGAAGGAGGGCTGGTAGCCCAGGAACGGAGAGCGTGCTCCGGCCTTGGCGAGAACGGCGCGGGCGGCTTCGTCGAGCTCCCGCAGCCGAACTCCCACGGCTGCCGCAGCACGGGCGGCCGCGAGTGCGTGCGCCACGACGCGCCCGGCTTCTCGCATCGTCTCCAGTGCCGTGTCGGTCTTGATCTCCACCATGTGTCGTGACTCCCTGCGATGCGACGCTGTCCAATACTTATACCGGTATTAGTATCACGGGCATGGTGAGAGTTCCTTTGAGTCCGCAAGAGCGGCAACGTGGAGAGCGCTTCGGGATCCTGCTTCGCCAGGCCCGCGGTGACCGCAGCATGGTCGACGTGGCGGCAGCCGCCGGGGTGTCCGCTGAAACCCTCCGCAAGATCGAGACCGGCCGGGCCCCGACCCCGGCCTTCTTCACCGTGGCAGCCCTGGCCCACACGCTGCGCCTGTCCTTGGACGACCTGGCCGCGGCCTGTGCGGAAGGCGCCGAAGACGGCGAGCAGGCCATGTCGGCGTGACCGTCAGGCGCGCGCCATCCGGCGGAGAATCGGATCTTGCTGACGTGGCGTGATTCGGACACTAACGTCAACCCCCGAAGGGCTTCGAGCGCCGACCACTTAGGCTTCGAGCCATGAGGATCTTGGTTACTGGCGGAGCCGGCTTCATCGGTTCCCACTTCGTCCGGACCCTGCTCTCCGACGATCCGACAGGGGCCGACGCCACCTCGGTCACGGTACTGGACAAGCTCACGTACTGCGGTAATCCGGCCAACGTCGCGCCGGTGGAGGACGATCCGCGCTACCGGTTCGTGCACGGCGACATAGCCGACGCCGAACTGGTGGATCAGCTCCTGGCCGAGCACGACGTGGTCGTGCACTTTGCGGCCGAGTCGCACGTCGACCGGTCCATCGCGAATGCGACTCCCTTCGTCACCACCAATGTCCTCGGCACCCATACGCTGCTGGGCGCCGCGCTGAAGCACGGCATCGACCGATTCCTGCACGTCTCCACGGACGAGGTCTACGGATCGATCGCCCAAGGCGCCTGGCCCGAGGACTGGCCGTTGGCTCCCAACTCGCCCTATGCCGCTTCCAAGGCGTCAGCCGACCTGTTGGCTCTTTCGTACCACCGCACCTACGGCTTGGATGTGGTGGTCACTCGCTGCTCGAACAACTACGGCCCCTACCACTTCCCGGAGAAGATGATCCCTCTGTTCATCACCAACCTGTTGGACGGCCGGAAGGTCCCGCTGTACGGAGACGGCGGCAACATCCGGGAATGGCTGCATGTCTCCGATCACTGCCGGGGCATTGGCTTGGTCCTGGCTCAGGGCCGGGCCGGCGGCGTCTACAACATCGGGGGCGGAGAGGAACTGACCAACAAGGAACTGGCTTCCCGGCTGCTGGAGCTCTGCGGTGTGGGGTGGGACATGGTCGAGTACGTCGAGGACCGCCAAGGCCACGACCTGCGGTACGCGCTGGACACGAGCAAGATCTCCAAGGAACTGGGTTATGCCGCCCGAATACCGTTCGACGAGGGCTTGGCCAGTACTGTGCAGTGGTATCGGGACAATCGCGCATGGTGGGAGCCGCTGACGCGCAAGGCGGCCCTGTCCTGATGTGCCGCTGGATGATCACAGGCGCCGCGGGCATGTTGGGCAGGGAGTTGGCCCACGTTCTTGCCATGGACCCGTCGGCCGAGGTGACCACGCTGGCCCGCGCCGATCTCGACATCACCGACGCTGAGGCATGCGTCCGGACCGTCGCTGGGCACGACATCGTGGTCAACGCCGCCGGCTACACGCAGGTCGATCGCGCGGAACAGGAGGAGGCGGCGGCAACCGCGGTGAACGGGAACGGGCCACGGAACCTTGCCGACGCGTGCGCCGTTCATGGCGCTGTCATGGTTCATGTCTCCACCGACTACGTGTTCTCCGGTGAAGCCTCGCAGCCATACGCCGAGGACGATCCCACGGCACCGGCAAACGCGTACGGGCGCAGCAAACTGGTCGGCGAGGAGGCGGTACTGCGTCGGTTGCCCCGCAGCGGTTATGTGGTGCGCACGGCATGGCTCTACGGTGAGCACGGCCCCAATTTCGTCGCGACCATGCTGCGCCTGGCCGCCGAGACGGAGACCGTGGACGTCGTCGACGACGAGTACGGGCAACCCACCTGGGCGTACACGCTGGCCCAGCAGGTGACGACGCTTGGACGAGCCGCACTGGCCGGGCAAGCTCCCCCCGGCCGGTATCACTGCACCGCCTCGGGGCAGGCCACGTGGTACGAACTGGCCTCAGCCGTCTTCGAGTTGTCCGGGCTCGATGCCGGGCGCGTCAGACCGACCACCACGGAGAAGTTCCCACGGCCGGCCAGGCGTCCGTCCTACAGTGTGCTCGGACACGAGCGCTGGATCGCTGCGGGACTGCCCGCATCCGACCATTGGCGCGTACAGCTTGCCGATGCCCTGGCGAGACCTGGTTTCCGGGCCTTGCAGCCGCTGTCATCCGGGGGTGATCCCTTCGTGCGTCGAGGGGCCACGGGATGATGAGGGGCCACGGGATGATCATGAGGGCCTGAGGGGCCCGTTCTCCAAACAGGGCTTCCCGGCGAAATACAGAAGTCCGGCCGGCGTACCAACCCGGCTCGGACACCCCGGCTGTTTGCCGCTGTCAAGCAGCCAAGGCAACGCGGCCGGTGCCCATCCCTTCGGCAGTAGGGGTCCGGATCTTGGTCCGTATCGGCTTGCGCGATGTGTGGGCGGGGCCTCCTCGGACCGGCGCTGTGATCGGCAGTGCGACGAGCTGGATTCCGCCGGGGACCTCCCCCGTTTGCCGAGCACGGCCGGCGGGTTCAGACGTCCGGGCGGCGGTGCCGGGTAGGCCATTGAGGAAGTCGGTCGCCTCGTGGCTTTCGGCGGTCAACGAGTCGCGGCGGAACCGTTCGGACGCTGCGGAGGCGGAAGCAGGAGCGACAGCGAGGAGCACGGCGGTGCCCACCCCGGCGGACGACGCAGCACGCCGCAGGGGAGGAGCGGCCAGGGTCACTAGGCGTTGCTCCACCCGGTTGTGCTGGAATACGAGTCCAGCAGGTCCACCACGAAGACCAGGGTCGAGCCCGCCGGGATCAACGGCGAAGGCGACTGATTGCCGTAGCCGAGACGCGGGGGAACGATGATCTCGCGCCGACCGCCGACCTTCATCCCCCTCACCCCCCGGTCCCAGCCCTTGATGACCTTGCCACTGCCCAGGGCGAACTTGAACGGCTGACCGCGGTCCCAGGAGGCATCGAACTCCTTCCCGGACTCGAAGGTCACCCCGACATAGTGGACCCTGACCACCATGCCCGGCTTCACCTCGGCCCCGTCCCCGACGACCAGTTCCCGGATGGTCAGCTCGGTAGGAGCGTCACCCTCCGGAACGTCGACCTCGGGCTTCGTCAGTTCACTCATTGCAGCCTCATCACTATCAGCCGGAAGCCGTCGCACGGACCAGTCGGACACATGGATACTCCGTGCAGCAGATGGTCACGCTACCGAGAACGCCCGTCCCCGGAGCACACCAGATCCGGTGGCCACACTTGATGATCTCTCGCACGAAGCTCAGGTTCGCCGTTTTGGCCGTCGCCCCGGGTTCTGGCGATCACCGTGTGACCTGTGGACCCTGCCGAGGCCGGCGAGACTGACTGTGCGCCGTGACCGATGGGGGTCGAAGGTGTCGATGCTGGTCATGGCGGGGTCCGACACGCCGGCAGCCACCACGACGCGGTCCTGCCGCTCGATCCCCAGGGCCATGCGCCCCCGGATCCGCTCGGGATCGTAGGGCACCGCGCACACCGTCACCGGAACTTCCCGGCTGCCCACGGTGCGTCACCGGTGCAGGGACTCGGCGACGGCCGGGTCCTCGAGCACGGTGACGCACCAGGCGAAGTGCTCGTCACCGCCGCCCGGCGCGAAGGCGTCGCTCGTGGCCATCGCATAGGCGGCCCGGTACAGCAGGAGGTCGTCGACCGCGTAGCCGAACTCGTCGGCGAACCGCGTGGTGAGCTGCCGGGTGATCTCCGGGGCGTGCTCGGTGCCCGCCGGGAAGATGGCCGCGGCCACGGCGGCGTCGAACCGGGGGTCCCCGCCCGTGGACAGGAAGCCGTAGTCCACGAGGGCGAGCGGCCGCAGGTCGTCGTCCACCAGCACGGTCTCCGGGAAGACGTCACCGTGGACGACCGCCTCGTCGGTACGGGGCAGCGAGCGCAGCTTCCGAAGCAGCCGGGCGCGCGTGTCGTCGAAGTCGCGGACATGCGTGGAGAGCCGGTCCGCGCACCGGCTGACCCGCCGGTCCACCAGGTCCGCCAGGGCGGATCCGAAAGTGGCGTGGCCTTCCCACAGCGGGCGTTCCTCGTCCAGCACAGGAAGGTGCTTGACCTCGTCGACGTCACGGGCGTCCGCGAGGGCGCGCAGCACGCCGACCAGGCAGTCGACCGCTTCGGGTAGCACCTCGTCCGGGTCGTCGGTGCGGATCCTGCCCGCCAAGGGCGCGCCGGTCAGCTCCCGCTCCACGGTCATCGGGACACCGTCGATATCCTCGACGGCGAGGATCTCCGGGGCGCCGAACGGCAGGTGCGCCGCGGCATCGGCGTAGAAACGCTGCATCCGCCGCAGTTCGGATCCCCGCCGGCGCTCCCACACCTTGGCCACCGTTCCGTCCCCGAGTCGGTAGACGGCTCCCTCCACCGCCGCCTCGACGGGCCCGGCGTCGGGATATCCGGCGTCGACGAAATGTCGTACGCGCCGGGCCGTGGTGTCCCGTATCGCATCGGACATCTCGTGCCTCCTTCCGCCCCCGGCGTGAACGACCGGCCGGTCGGCGGGGCCGACGCCGGGACCATCTCCCACGGTAGGCCCCTCGCCCGCGCGACACCCGGTGACGGAGCGCTGCCGGGCGCCGTGCGGTCCGCCACGCGTATACGGCGCAACAGTGCCGGCGGATCCTGCGTATCCGGAGCCGACAGTGGCTGTTCCTTCGTACACTGGCGGCCGTCGCCCGCCGACGGCCGCGTCCGGCCACTGCGCGGGGACCCGCCGACGGGCACCATGCACTGCGGCGTCCGTCGACCGCAGCCCCCTACCGCTAATCCGGCCGTGCCCCGCCCGGGACGCAGGCCGAACTCGACCTTGCAGGATCGTGGGCGGAGCGGGAGGCGGCCCTTGACCAGGGCGCACGGCGAAGGGCCGCCCGGAGCCCGCAGTCCTGTCGTAGCAGGGCGTTCCCACCTCGGAGTCGAAGCTGCGATTCAGCGCTACCGACTAGTACTCCAGCCGGACTTCTGTATTTTGTCTGGTCAACGGCCTGGCGGTGGGGAGTGTAGCGGGGGTGCGGTATGGGTGGGACGGTCTTGGGTTGGTCGTCCACCCAACGTGTGCCCGCGCCGCATGTAATGACAGCGTCGGGCGCGTGCTTGGTGGCGGCGTCGCCATCGGGACCAGTTCACCGCGTGGTCGCAGTGTGCAGGAGGGTGGCGGGGCTCGGTTGCCAGCAGTTGACAGGCCGAAGAGACAGACTTTAGCGGTGCCAGTGGCGGGGGCCGGCTAGATCTTGGAGCGTCGAACTTCTGGTCCGCGGCCGGACCGGGATGAAGTCACCTGGAGGTCATACGGTGGCGCTAAGTGTTGAATTGGGTTGCTGGGCGTGTTTGTCGTACTGGGTTGCCTGGAGGCAACAGTGCCTCCAGGCAACCCACTTGAGGCTCTAGAAGAAGCCCAGCTTCCTCGGCGAGTAAGACACCAGCAGGTTCTTCGTCTGCTGGTAGTGCTCCAGCATCATCTTGTGCGTCTCGCGGCCGATGCCGGACTGCTTGTAGCCGCCGAACGCCGCGTGCGCGGGGTAGGCGTGGTAGCAGTTCGTCCACACCCGGCCCGCCTGGATCGCACGGCCCGCGCGGTACGCGGTGTTGATGTCGCGGGTCCATACGCCGGCCCCGAGGCCGTACAGCGTGTCGTTGGCGGTCTTGATGGCGTCGTCGAAGTCGTCGAACGACGTGACCGAGACGACCGGGCCGAAGATCTCCTCCTGGAAGATCCGCATCCGGTTGTCACCCTCGAAGATCGTCGGCTGGACGTAGTAGCCGCCCTTCAACTCCCCGTCGTGCTCGACACGTTCGCCACCGGTGAGGATCCTGGCGCCCTCCTGACGGCCGATGTCCAGGTAGGAGAGGATCTTCTCCAACTGGTCGTTGGACGCCTGCGCGCCGATCATCGTGTCGGTGTCGAGCGGGTGGCCCGGCTTGATCAGCTCGGTGCGGGCGACCGCGGCCTCCATGAACTCGCCGTAGTGACCGCGCTGGACGAGCGCCCGTGACGGACAGGTGCAGACCTCGCCCTGGTTGAGGGCGAACATCGTGAAGCCCTCGAGCGCCTTGTCCCGGAAGTCGTCGTTCTGCGCCCAGACGTCGTCGAAGAAGATGTTCGGGGACTTGCCGCCGAGCTCCAGCGTGACCGGCTTGATGTTCTCCGAGGCGTACTGCATGATCAGCCGCCCGGTCGTGGTCTCACCCGTGAACGCCACCTTCGCCACCCGCGGGCTGGACGCGAGCGGCTTGCCCGCCTCCACGCCGAAGCCGTTGACGATGTTGACGACGCCCGGCGGCAGCAGGTCCGCGATCAGGCTCATCCAGTAGTGAATGGACGCCGGAGTCTGCTCGGCGGGCTTGATGACGACCGCGTTGCCCGCCGCCAGCGCGGGGGCGAGCTTCCAGACCGCCATCAGGATCGGGAAGTTCCAGGGAATGATCTGCGCGACGACCCCGAGCGGCTCGTGGAAGTGGTACGCGACGGTGTCGTCGTCGACCTCGCCGAGCGAACCCTCCTGGGCGCGGATCGCCCCCGCGAAGTAGCGGAAGTGGTCGATGGCCAGCGGGATGTCGGCGGCCAGGGTCTCGCGCACCGGCTTGCCGTTCTCCCAGCTCTCGGCGACCGCCAGCTTCTCCAGGTTCGCCTCCATCCGGTCGGCGATCTTGAGCAGGATGTCGCCGCGCGCGGTGACGGAGGTGCGGCCCCAGCCGGGCGCGGCCGCGTGCGCCGCGTCCAGCGCGCGCTCCACGTCCTCGGCGGTGCCCCGCGCGACCTCCGTGAACGGCTGCCCGTTCACCGGGCTCGGGTTCTCGAAATACTGCCCACGAGCCGGCGCCACGTACTCGCCGCCGATGAAGTGGTCGTAACGCGCCTGGTAGGAGACGATCGCGCCCTCGGTGCCGGGCGCCGCGTAACGGGTCATGCTGGTCTGCCTCCCGGAGAAGCGCTGCCCGCCGTTGGACAGCTCTCACCGCGAGGCTAGGAGCGCGGACGTTGCAACGACGTTGCGGACGCGGCAGGGCGGCCCTGCCCGACAACCGACCGATGCCGCGCCGCGAGCGCTGCGGGGTGCGGTCGGCCCGGTGGCGCGGCCTGTTCGCGCTCCAGCTCCTCCAGCCGGGCCCGCACCGTCGCCGTCGGGCGTACGGCGGCCAGCGCCCGCCATACGTCGAGGTCGTCCTCGCCCCACGGGGCGCGCGCCCAGTCCGCCAACAGGTCGGGGTCACGACGGGCGATCAGCGCCGTACGCAGCCCGTCGGCCAGGCGGCGCCGCAACCGCACCACGGCCGGGGCCCCCGAACCCGGCAGCAGCGGGCCCGCGTACGCCGCCGCGGCCGCCGTGACCGCGCCCGTACCGAGCCGCCGTTCGACGACCGCCACGTCGGACTCGACCGGCGCCATGAGCCGGTAGGGCCGCGAGCCCAGCAGGCCGGGGCCGAGCAGGCGGCGCAGCCGGGTCAGCTCGGCGCGCAGAGTCACCGGCGTCACCGACTCGTCCTCGTACAGCGCGCACAGCAACTCGTCGCCCGACAGCCCCTCCGGGTGTCTTGCCAGCAGCACCAGGATCTCGCTGTGCCTGCGGCTGAGCCTGACCTTCCGGCCGCCCGCGACCAGTTGGGCCTCGTCGCGGCCGAGCGCGGTCAGCTCGAGCGTGTCCGCCGCCGATTCCGCCGGTGCGAGCAGCGCCAACTGGGACTCGGCGGCCCGCGCCACCGCCTGCACGAAACCGAGACTGTGCGGATGCGCGAGCCCGTCCCCGCCCGTGATGTCCACCGCGCCGAGCACCCGCCCCGTGCGCGGATCGTGCACCGGCGCCGCGGCGCACGTCCAGGGCTGGACCCGGCGGATGAAGTGCTCGGCCGCGAACACCTGCACCGGTCGGTCCACGGCGACCGCCGTTCCCGGCGCGTTGGTGCCGACCGAGGTCTCCGACCACCGTGCGCCCGGTACGAAGTTCATCCGCCCCGCCTGCCGCCGCGTCGCCGGATGTCCCTCCACCCACAACAGCCGGCCCTGCGCGTCGCACACCGCGAGAAGGTGCTCGCCGTCCGCCGCGAACGTCCCCAGGAGCTCCCGGAAGAGCGGCATCACCCGGGCCAGCGGATGCTCCGCCCGGTAGGAGCCCAGGTCGCCGTCCGTCAGCTCCACCCGCGCCGTGCCGTCCGGTGCGACACCGGCCCGTGCCGATCGCCGCCATGAATCGGCCACCACGGAGCGCACCGGTCGCGGCACCGTGCCCGCCTCGGTGAACGCCTGGTGCGCGCGGCGCAGTATCCGCACCCGCTCGACGGGATCGGTTCCTGGTTCGAGGGCCACCCACGGTTCGGTCAACTCGGCCTCCCGGTAGGCGATGCGGCTGGAACCATCGTCACTCCCGGTGCGGGCGCGGACAAGCACCGTGACGAAGCTCCTCATGTGGCGCTCGCATCGGCGTGGGCCGCCGGGAAGCCGCGGCGGGGGCTCCGTCAAGCGAAGTTGACGAGCCTTATGTACCGCGTCCAGTCCCAGTTCGGCCCAGGATCCGTGTGGGTGGTGCCCGGTACCTCGTAGTGGCCGATGATGTGGGCCCGGTCCTTGGGGATGCCGTACTTCGCGCAGATCGCGGCGGTCAGTTTTGCCGATTCCTCGTAGAGCGCGTTGGTGAAATAGGCGGGCAGGTCCACCCAGCCCTCGTGTTCGATGCCGATACTGCGGGTGTTGTAGTCCCAGTTCCCCGCGTGCCAGGCGATGTCGCGCTCCCTGACGCACTGGGCGACATGCCCGTCGGCCGATCGCACGAGGTAGTGCGCGGACACCTTCTTCTCGGGGTTCTGGAAGATGGCCACGGTCCTGGGATAGGTCTCCTGCGTGACGTGAATGACCACGTAGTCGAGCGGATAGGCCGTCGGCCGACTGGACGCCGTGTAGTTGGAGGTGCTCGCCGGTGCCCATTCGGCGAGCGGATAGTCGACGGCCGCCGTCTCCGCAGTCGCCTGTGGGCCGGGCAGTAACGCGTAGGGGAGGGCGGCGAGGGCGGCGCCGCCCTTGAGCAGGCGTCGCCGGCTCGGGAACGATCTGGCCCGTTCCATGGGGGAGTTGCCTTTCCGGGATGGGGGGGACGAGGGCCAGCCGCGTTCAGCGGCGCAGCGTCGCGGCGGTGTCGCGCAGTTGCGCGTGCAGGCCGCGATGTGTCTCGCGCGCGGGCAGCCACTCCTTGCGGATCTTGGCCACGCATGTGTAGTTGGTGTCGCAGACGTTGGCGAGCGGCGATTCGACCGCCTGGGTCGCGAACTGGTAGGCGTCCAGCTCGCTGAACCCGTAGTCGCGCACCAACCACTGCACCAGGTCGAGCTGTGATATGCGGAACGCGTCCTCCAGCGGGCGTGCCGAGCCGGTCGAGATGATGTGCGTGTCGGACTCGATGCGCGGCCAAGGGGTGGCGACTCCCTTGAGCAACTCGACGATCACCACCGTGTTCATCGCGCACTCGACGGCCACCCCACACGTCTCGCCCTCGCCCTGCCGCGCGTGCCCGTCACCGAGGCTCAACAGGGCGCCCTCGACGTTCACCCCGAGGTAGCAGGTGACGCCGGCCCGCATCTCCGGAGTGTCCATGTTTCCGCCGTGCGCGTCGGGCACCAGCGCGGAGCGCACCTCGAGGTTCGCGGGCGCCACTCCGACGGTGCCGTGCATCGGGTCCATGGGCAACTCGATCCGGATGTCGCTGTCCCGGGCGCTGAAAAGGGCGGTACGCCGCTCCCGGTCGAGCTGCCAGATCCACACGGTCTCCGGCAGCGGAGGCTGCAGCGTGGCCGTGGTGTGCGTGGAGGTGAGAGCGCCGAACAGCGGGACCGTCGTCGAGGCCGCCCAGTCTCGAGCAGGCTCGATCGACACGAAGTGCACCGCCACGGTGTCGCCCGGCTCCGCGCCCTCCACATGGAAGGGGCCGGTCTGCGGATTGAGGAACGGGAACTCGCACACCTCGGACACCAGGTCCTTCTCCGAGCGCACCCGCCCGGCGAAGCAGTCCTCCGTGTACAGATCGAGGACGGTGCCGGGCGCGATGCGTGCCACGGGCGGCGCGCCGCCGAACGTCCAGGCGTACTCGCCGGGTTCGGGGCGCACGGTCAGGATGCGGGGGTCACTCATGGCTGCACGGCTCCGCTCTGCCGAAGGTCGGGGGACGAGGTCTCGTCGAGGTGGACACGGGCGGTCTCGGCTATGCGCCCGGGGTGGCGGCGCGACAGGACGATCAATACCACGGCCCCAGCCGCCATCCAGACTCCGACAACCGGTCCCGCGTACGAAACGGGTGTGGTGAGTTCGGAAACGAAGTCGAAGACGGGCAGGCCCGCGGCCGTCAGCAGCGCGGGGACGAAGGCGACGATGCCCAGCAGGGGGAAGAGCAGATGCCGCACCGGTTTGAGCAGCTCGCGTCTGCGGCGCAGGAAATAGCCCGCACAGGCGAGGTTCACCACGATGTACACGCCGATGACGACCGTGACGATCACCGTCGCGAGCAGCAGGAACGCCGTGACGGGGTCGTAGTACAGACCGAGGCCCAGCACAGCCGCGACCGCCACGGCGCACTGCGCGGCGACGCCGGCGACGGGGGAGCGGTGCCGCGGATGTACGTGCGCGAAGAGATGCGGGAACACCTTGATCCGGGCCAGGGCGAAGGCCGTGCGGGTGGAGACCGTGGCGCAGGCGTTGGCGTTGGCGATCGTGGAGTTGACCACCGCCAGGAACACCAGCACCCAGAACACTCCGAAGGAAGCGCGGGCCACGCCTTCCCAGGACGCCGCGCCGGAGGCTCCGAAGCCCCCGAAGCGGTCGGGGCCGAAGTACACCGACATGGCGTACGTGGTGAGGACGTAGAAGAGACCGATCCCCAGTGCCGCGCCGAGGACCGCGCGGTGCATCGTCCGGCGGGGGTCCTTCGTCTCCTCGGCGAGCGGTGCCGCCGCCTCGAAGCCGGCGAAGGCCAGCACCGTGTAGACCGATCCCGCGAACACGCCGCTGACGCCTTCGTATCCCTTGGCCGTGTGAGAGGTCCCGAACACCGACAGCGTGTTGTCGCCCCCGGCCTTGGCGATCAGCCATACCGCGAAGACGAGGAAGACCAGTACCTCGAAGACGCCGAGGATGGTGCCGAAGCGAGCCGAGGCGCGGACCCCGAAGTATCCGGCGACGGCGATGATCGCCGCGCCCGCGAGCGACCAGGGCCACCACAGGTCGTCCGGGTAGGAGGACCACTCCTGGTGCAGTGTGCCCGCCGTGGTGAACCCGAGTTGCAGGAGCAGGAGCGGTGGCACCAGCGCCTCGACGAACACATAGCCCCAGCCGACGAGAAACCCCACGGCCGGGTGCAGCCCCTGAGCCGCGTACGTGGCCACCGAGCCCGCGCTGGGCAACTGTCGTGCCAGCTCGGCCACGCAGGACGCGGTGAAGAGGCAGGCGACGAGGGCTATCAGTACGGCAAGGGGCAGACTGCCGCCCGCGAAGGCCGCGCCCGCCGGAATGGACGCGGCGACCGCCGCGGCCGGCGCCATGGCCGTGATGCTCTGGAACAGGACCTCCCGCAGCCCAACAGCCTCACGCCGCAGTCCTGGAACCGTCTCCCCCGGCATCCGAACCCCCCGATCCCCCGATTCGCCCTGACAGCGGCCATCGGTTCGACGGCTGCGCCTTGCGTGAATTACGGTACGGCGCTTGCCGGTTGGGCGGGAGGGCATGGCGTTCGTCGGTGGACAACTTCGGGACTGTGGACAACTCGGTCGCCCGTGAGGGGGAAAGGGACCCTGAGTACCGCGCTGTCGACCGCGATGACCGCGCTAGGCCCGCCGCGCGTACCCGGCCGGATCGTCGAGCACCGCCCGCACCACCGAGTGGGCGGCCCCCAGCAGCGGCCCCTCGGACCCCAGCGGTGACACGGAGACGGCACAGGCGGGGCCCGCCGTGCGCCGCGACAACTCGCCCTCCAGCGAAGGCAGCAGCCACGGTGCGAGACCGGACAGCGCTCCACCCAGCACGACCGTCTCAGGATCGAGGAGGTTCACCGCGCCCGTGAGCGCGATACCGAGCGCGGTCCCGGCGTCGCGCAGGGCACGCCGTACCTCCGTATCGCCCTGGGCGGCACGCTCGGCCAGCAGCCCGACACGGTCCTCACGCGGCTCCAGACCGGCCGCGCGCAGCACGGCCTCCTCACCCGCGTACTGCTCGAGGCAGCCCCGTC
The DNA here is from genome assembly GCF_044768965.1 of Streptomyces sp. NPDC090798. NCBI lineage: Bacteria > Bacillati > Actinomycetota > Actinomycetes > Kitasatosporales > Streptomycetaceae > Streptomyces > Streptomyces sp. NPDC090798. Next base: position 155,960 of record NZ_JBIVXA010000020.1, on the reverse strand, counting down.
CGCCGCACGGGCAAGGAGGGCCGTCCGGCCACACCGGTACATGCCCCAGCTCGCCCGCGAAACCGCGGGTTCCGCGCAGCAACCGTCCGTCCACGACCACGGCCGCACCGATACCGATCTCCGCGGACACATGCAGGAAGTCACGTGGGGTGGCATCGCCGAGCCAGAGTTCCGCAAGACCGCCGAAGTTGGCCTCGTTGTCCACGGTCAGCGGGAGGTCCCGGGGCAGCAGCGCGCCTAGATCCGTGTCGTGCCAGTCGAGGTTGGGGGCACGAACCACGGTCCGGGCGTCGCGGGCCACCAGGCCGGGCACCGCGACCGCGAGGCCCGCGGGCCACAACCCCTCCCGTTCGGCCTCGGCGACGACCTGCCGCACCAGCGCGGTCAGCTCCTGGAGCACCGGCTCGGGCGGCCGGCCGCGGTTCGTGCCGTGCCGCACCGCCCGCGCCCGTATGTCACCGCGTAGATCGACGGCGCACACCGCCAAATGGTCGACGCCCACCTCCGCGCCCATCCCGGCGGGGCCTCGCCCGCTGGCGGCGAGTGCCGAGCCCGGTCGCCCCACTCGTCCGGGCCGCTCGGGGCCCAGCTCTTCGAGGAGTCCCGAGCGGATCAGCTCGTCCACCAGTGTCGAGACCGCCGCCCGCGTCAGACCGATGCGCGAGGCGACGGCGGCCCGCGACAGCGGCCCCTCAGCGCTCACGGCGTGCATGACACGGGAGAGGTTTCGGCGGCGCATGCCCTGTTGGGTGTCGGGCAGTCGACGGCCGGAACCGGGCGGGTGGGCCTCGTGCAGTGGTGTGGTCATGCCTCCGTCAGTCCTCGTCCGGCGGGTCCCCCCAGGGGCCGTCCTCGTCCGTGCTCCCTCAGTCCTTGTTCGGTTCCCGTTCCAGGAGCGGGGCCGCGTCGGAGAGTACCCCGGCGATCCTGGCGAGCGTCTCCTCGTCCCGGTCCACGGCGTCGAGCACCGGTCCGTGGGCCGTTCCCCAGCGGCGGGCCACCGCGGCCGGGTCCTCGCCGGTCAGCAGGCCGGCGGCCTGCGCGGCGGCGCCCAGCGCGACCAGTTCCCTGGCCTCGGGCACCTGAACCGGACGTCCCGACAGCCGGCGTACGGTCTCCTGCCAGGCCGTTCCCCGGGCGCCCCCGCCGATGAGCAGCAGCGGCGCGGAGCGGTCCGCGTCCGGGTCGAGCACCAGGTCGAGGGCGCCGAGGAGCGAGTGGACCGCGCCGTCGTACGCCGCCTGCAGCAACTGCCCGCCCGTCGTGTCGTGCCTGAGGCCGTGCAGCAGCCCCGAGGCATGGGGCAGGTTCGGGGTGCGCTCGCCGTCCAGGTAGGGGAGCAGCGTCACGCCGGCACCCGGTTCGACGGCCTCGCGGTCTAGGCCCAGCAGCGTGGCGACACGATCGACGGCGAGCGTGCAGTTCAGGGTGCAGGCCAGCGGAAGCCAGTCGCCGCGTGCGTCGGCGAAGCCGGCGACGGTGCCGGTCGGGTCGGCGGGGCGCCGTGTGGAGACGGCGTACACGGTGCCGGAAGTGCCGAGGCTCAGTACGGCGGTGCCGGGGCGCAGGCCGAGGCCGAGCGCGGCGGCGGCGTTGTCGCCGGTGCCGACGGCGACCAGCGTGCCCTTGGAGAAGGGCAGCTCATCGCGGGCGTGCACGGTTCCGGCCACCTCGCCGGGCCGGGCGATGCGGGGGAGCAGCGCCGGGTCGAGTCCGACGTGCGCGAGGACTTCTTCGTCGTACCTCTCCGTAACGGACGCCCACCAGCCCGTACCGGAGGCATCGCCGCGGTCGGTCGTGCCCTCTCCCGTGAGGCGTTCGGTGAGGTAGTCGTGGGGCAGCCGTACGGCCGCGGTCGCGCGGACGGCGTCGGGTTCGTGCTCGGCCAGCCAGGCCCACTTCGTGACCGTGAAGGAGGGGCCGGGCACGCTGCCGGTGCGTTCGGCCCAGGCCTTCGGGCCGCCCAGTTCGTCGACCAGCCGCCGGGCCTGCGGCGCCGAGCGCACGTCGTTCCACAGCAGGGCCGGGCGTACGGGATCGCCCTGGGCGTCGAGGGTGACGAGTCCGTGCTGCTGGCCGCCGATCGACACCGCGGCGGCCTCGTGGGCCGCCGCGCCGCACTGGTGCAGCGCCTCGCGGAGCGCGTCCCACCACTGCCGCGGGTCGCTCTCGCGGGCCGCCCCGGTGGAGACGGTGTGCGGCGCCTGCCCGCTCGCCACCACCTGTCCGGTCGACGCGTCGACGACCAGGGCCTTGGTGGACTGGGTGGATGTGTCCACCCCGACGACGAGCGGACCCTCGGCTGCTGACATCGGGCTCTCCCTCTTCCGCGGCTTTGCGGGATCTGTCCTGGTGGTGGGGCTTGCGGACCGGTGTGGCCCAGGTTTCGCACTTCGTCTCTTCCCAGAGATGCCTTCGCATACTAATTTGTTAACCGCCATGACGAAATAGTCGGAGCTAGCAAGGAGCCGCGGCATGAACTACCAGCCCACCCCCGAGGACAGGTTCACCTTCGGCCTGTGGACCGTCGGCTGGCAGGGAAGGGACCCGTTCGGCGACGCCACCCGGCGAGCCCTCGACCCGGTCGAGTCGGTGCAGCGCCTGGCCGAGCTCGGCGCCTACGGTGTGACCTTCCACGACGACGACCTGATTCCCTTCGGGTCCTCGGACAGCGAGCGCGAGTCGCACGTCAAGCGCTTCCGCCAGGCCCTGGACGCCACCGGCATGCGGGTGCCGATGGCCACCACCAACCTGTTCACGCATCCCGTCTTCAAGGACGGCGCGTTCACCGCGAACGACAGGGACGTGCGTCGCTACGCGCTGCGCAAGACGATCCGCAACATCGACCTCGCGGTCGAACTCGGCGCGCAGACGTATGTCGCCTGGGGCGGCCGTGAGGGCGCCGAGTCCGGCGCCGCCAAGGACGTGCGCGTGGCCCTCGACCGCATGAAGGAGGCCTTCGACCTCCTCGGCGAGTACGTGACCTCCCAGGGCTACGACCTGAAGTTCGCGATCGAGCCCAAGCCGAACGAGCCGCGCGGCGACATCCTGCTCCCGACCGTCGGCCACGCTCTCGCCTTCATCGAGCGTCTGGAGCGCCCGGAACTGTACGGCGTCAATCCCGAGGTGGGCCACGAGCAGATGGCCGGGCTGAACTTCCCGCACGGCATCGCGCAGGCCCTGTGGGCGGGCAAGCTCTTCCACATCGACCTCAACGGCCAGTCCGGCATCAAGTACGACCAGGACCTGCGCTTCGGTGCCGGTGACCTGCGCTCCGCGTTCTGGCTGGTCGACCTCCTGGAGAGCGCCGGGTACGCGGGGCCGAAGCACTTCGACTTCAAGCCCCCGAGGACCGAGGACTTCGACGGGGTGTGGGCGTCGGCGGCGGGCTGCATGCGCAACTACCTGATCCTGCGGGAGCGCACGGCCGCCTTCCGTGCCGACCCCGAGGTCCAGGAGGCGCTGCGCGCGTCGCGCCTCGACGAGCTGGCGCAGCCCACCGCGGCGGACGGACTGACGGGGCTGCTCGCGGACCGTGCGGCCTTCGAGGAGTTCGACGTGGAGGCGGCCGCCGCGCGCGGGATGGCCTTCGAGCAGCTGGACCAGCTCGCCATGGACCACCTGCTGGGCGCGCGGGGCTGATCGTGTCCCGGTGAGGCCTGGCCCGTCTTGCGGGCCAGGCCTCACATCTCGCTGCGTGGGGCCGCCGTGGAATGCTCCGGAATCATGCGATCCACGGCATGAGTCCGTATCAACTTCGGCACAGGGGTCGCCCCATGACCGGTTCGAGGCGAGTCTTGACGGTATGGCCACCCCGCCCTTACCGCCTCAGCCTCCCCGGCCGCCGGGAGACACGCCCCCTTCGGGAAACGGTGGCTTCGGACCGCCGCCCGGAGGCTACGGGCCTCCTTCGGGAGGCCAAGGTCCCCCTTTCGAGGGCTACGGTCCCCCTCCCGGGGGTGATGGTCCCGAGCCTCCCGCTGGATTTCCCGGCGGTCCGGGAGGCCATGGTGGAGGGCGGCGCCGCACGCCGCTGTTCCTCGCGCTCGCCGCGCTCGTGGCCGTCGTGGCTGTCGTCGCCGTGGTGTTGTTGGTCCGCGGCGGCAGCAACACGCCCGACAAGAAGGGGCCCACCGCGAGTGGCGGCACTCAGGGGTCGTCTTCCCCGTCGCTGAGCATTCCGTCCGGGCTGCCCAGCGAGCTGCCTTCGTCGCTGCCCTCGTCCCTGCCTTCGTCTTTGCCCTCGGAGCTGCCGAGCGATCTGCGCAGCGTCCTGCCGAGTGACCTGCAGTCGCTCCTTCCGAGCTTGGGGAACGGCGCGCTGCCGTAAGCCACTGAGGTGACGGGCACGCGCGGGTGGACGCCGTTTCGCGACTCACGCACGCGTGCCCGACGAAAAGTCCTGCGGTCAGATCCCGTGCGGCAGTCGTACGTACGTGACCGTCGTCTCGATACCGCTGTCCACCAGGCGGCCCTGCGCGTCGAACGCGCCTGCCCCGTCGGTCATCCCGAAGTCGTTGTCGTTGATCAGCGCGAGTGTGTCGTGGTCCACGCGCGCGATGCCCTCGATCTTTCCGGGTACCCCCGCGACCGTTCCCAGGTCCACGACCAGACGCTTGGCGAGCACCGGGACGCCGGAGGCGGCCGGATCATTGAGCTGTTCCAGAGACGGGGATGTCGTGTCGCTGTCCCAGGGACCACCGAGGATGTTCGCGCCACGCGTGAGGTCCACCACCTGCAACCGCGCCGCCTTGTCCGTGCGTTCCTCCACCAGCAGCCGCTCGCGACCGACGGCCACCACGGAGGAGATCTTCAGCTCCGACGTGTCGTCCTCGCTGGGGTCGACCACGTTCACCGGGTCGAAGCGGTAGGCGTACTCGGCGGTGACGGCCCGCTTCTTCGGGGAGAAGCGCAGCAGCCGCGTCGTGCGCGAGGCGTCCCCCGCGTCGCCGTCCGGCAGGGAGAGCGGGCTCTGCACCGCCATCACCAGGTCGCCGCCGGGGAGCTGGGCGAGCCCTTCGAAGCCGCGATTGATCTTCCGGTGCAGCAGGACGGCGGGCAGCGCCTCGACCACCGGGTAGTCGGTGCCGGTCAGGTTCAGTCCCTTGGGCACATACCGCGTGAGGACCTTCCCGCGCGCGGAGACATGGATCAACGAGGGACCGTACTCGTCCACGAGCCAGAAACCGCCGTCCGCGGAACGGACGATGCCTTCGGTGTCCAAGCCGTTGGGGTTGTACGTGAGGGGGGTCTGCGCGTCATAGGAGTACGGCGCCTCGTCGCGCCCCGCCTGGTTGGACAGCCCCGTCACGGGCTTCCCGGAGGACGTGGTGATCGGGAGCGCGTCCAGCACCTTCACGGTGTCACCGGACACCCTGATCTTCACGATCGCCGGGTCGAAGCCGGGAACCGGGAACGTGCGGCGCTTCTTGCCGTCCGCCTTGATCTGCCCGTTGGGGCCGCGGTCGGTGACCGTCCAGAACTCGCCCCGGCGCCCGGCCGGGTAGATGTCGCTGCCGATCCCACCGAGGTCCACGCCCCGGTCGTCGCCCACCGTGCCGGGCAGCAGCGCGTTGCTGAACGAGCCCAGGGGAAGGTCGCCGAGGGTCGCGGTGCGCGTGACCCTCGGCTGCGACGGGTAGCCCTGAGCGCTCGCGGTGCCGACCGCCACGAGGGCGGCCAGCATCGCGAGCGGTACACCCGCGGCGACGGTTCGCTGGACATGGCGCCGGCCGACGGCGTGCGGGGACATCGGGCCTCCTGAGGCACAAGTTCGTTGACAGCGGCCAGAGTTGGCCGCCGCGCCGAACTTCGTACGACTTCGAGGTGAACGTGGGGCGTCAACCACTCATCGGGTCGTCGCCCGGGTCCCCCTGAGCCATCGCGAAGGCGGTGGCCGGATCCCCTGTCGCCGGCCCCGCGGGCGTCCAACGGCCCCGCTCCTTGCGGTACGGCCACCATCGACCGTCACGCCCCAGACGCAGCTGGGCAGGTGCGCCGACGGCGGTCCAGCGGTTGCGGGTGGCACGCAGTCGAGGCCGCTCGTCCTCGTCCCAGGCCGCGTCCAGGGCGGCACGCGCGCGTGCGAGTGCCTCCGCCTCCACGGCCCACTCGTCCTCCAGCACGGCCAGCGCCACCACACCCCCGTGGTGCCAGGCGCGTACGGCGAGCGCCAGTTCCTGCCGGTCGCGCCCCGATCCGGCGGCCAGCCGCCCGACGATCGCACCTTCAGCGGCGGACGCCGCAAGCCGTACCGCGTCCTGCCCGACCGTCAACTCCGCCGCCGGTGCTTCCTGCGCGTGAGTCGGCCTGAGCGCCTCGGCGAGCAGCCGGTGCGCCTCGGCAGCGGTCGCGGCGGCGAGGAACTCTAGGGCGGGCGGGTCGACGCCGGGTGCGGGCGCGGCCTCGGTGTCCAGGGAGGGCGGCCGGCCGGGCACCTCGGGCAGATCCGGCGGAGCGGGCAGGGACGGCAGGATGTCCCCGGCCGCATACGCCTCGCCGGCGTCCACGCCCTGCTGAGCGGGCTCCGGGGAGCCCGGCCGATTCTTCGCGCTCGCGCTGTCGCGCGACTGAAGCTCGTCCAGCAAGGTGCGTTCGGCGCGGCCTCGCATCAGCAGCAGGGCGAACGGATCCTGGTCGAGCAGCCGCGCCATCTGATAACAGAGCGCCGCGGTGTGGCCACAGTGGTCCCAGGCCCCGCAGTCGCACTCGGCCTCCAAGTCACCCAACCCCGGAAGAAGTTCGACTCCCGAGGCCGCCGCGTCCTCCACCAGATGTGGGGGCATCTCACGGTCGAGCAGCGCCGCGACATGCCCGGCCCGTTCGACGGCCATGTCCAGGAAACGGTCCCACCGCTCCGCGGACAGTTCCTGAAGCAGCACGTCCGAGCGGTGCGCGGTGCCGTCCCGGTCCCGAACGACGGCGGTGATGCGCCCAGGCCGCACCGACACGGCTCCCACGGCCCCCGCACGCGCGAGTCTGCGGCCGGTCTTCACGCCCTCCGAGTCCAGCGCCGCGTCCTCCAGCGCCCTCAGCCAGGCCCGGCCCCACCACGTCTGCGCGAAGCCCCGCCCCTGTGCGGGCGGCAGCGCCGCGAACGTACGCTCCTCGTTCCGATCCGTCATCGTGCGTCTCCTCGCAGCTCCACCAGGTCGGCAAGTTCGGCGTCGGTGAGCTCCGTGAGCGCTGCCTCTCCGGCGCCGAGGACCGCGTCGGCCAACTGCTGCTTGCGCCGGAGCATCTCGGCGATGCGGTCCTCGATGGTCCCCTCGGCGATCAGTCGGTGCACCTGCACGGGCCGCGTCTGGCCGATGCGGTACGCGCGGTCCGTGGCCTGCGCCTCCACGGCCGGGTTCCACCAGCGGTCGTAGTGCACGACGTGCTCGGCCCGCGTCAGGTTCAGGCCCGTGCCCGCGGCCTTCAACGACAACAAGAAGACAGGGATTTCGCCCTCCTGGAAGCGTTCCACCATCGCCTCGCGCTCATGAATGGGTGTCCCGCCGTGCAGGAACTGCGTCGCGACGCCGCGCACCGCGAGATGGCGCTCGATGAGGCGCGCCATCCGCACGTACTGCGTGAAGACCAGAACGCTCGCTCCCTCGGAGAGGATGGTGTCGAGCAGTTCGTCCAGCAGCTCCAGCTTCCCGGACCTGCCCGGGATCTTCGGCCGGTCCTCCTTGAGGAACTGCGCCGGGTGGTTGCAGATCTGCTTCAGCCCGGTGAGCAGCTTCACGATCAGACCGCGCCGCGCCATGCTGTCCGCGCCCGAGATCTCCGCGAGGGTCTCACGCACCACCGCCTCGTACAGACCCGCCTGCTCCTTGGTGAGCGAGACGGCACGGTCGGTCTCGGTCTTCGGCGGCAGCTCTGGCGCGATACCGGGGTCCGACTTGCGCCGCCGCAGCAGGAACGGCCGGACCAACTGGGTGAGCCGCTCGGCAGCCGCGGGATCCTGAGCGCCTTCGACGGCCTGCGCGTAACGCGTCCGGAAGGAGCCGAGACTCCCGAGCAGGCCCGGTGTCGTCCAGTCGAGGATCGCCCACAGCTCCGACAGGTTGTTCTCCACCGGCGTGCCGGTGAGCGCCACGCGCGCGCGGGCGCCGATGGAGCGCAGCGCCCGCGCCGTCGCCGAGTAGGGGTTCTTCACGTGCTGCGCCTCGTCCGCGACGACCATGTCCCATGGCACCTCGGCCAGTCGCGGCGCGTCGAGCCGCATCGTGCCGTACGTGGTGAGCACGAACTCGCCGTCCGCCAGGCCTTCCAGACTGCGCCGCGAGCCGTGGAAACGGCGCACCGGCGTGCCGGGCGCGAACTTCTCGATCTCGCGCTGCCAGTTGCCCATCAAGGAGGCCGGACAGACCACGAGGGTGGGGCCCGCCGATGTGTCGGTCTGCCGGTGCAGATGCAGGGCGATCAGCGTGATCGTCTTGCCCAGGCCCATGTCGTCGGCCAGACAACCGCCCAGTCCCAAGGAGGTCATCCGGGCGAGCCAGTTGAGGCCCCGCATCTGGTAGTCCCGCAGCGTCGCGGTGAGCGCGGCGGGCTGCCCGACCGGTTCCTGCCCCTCCGGGTCCGAGAGCCGCTCCCGCAGCGTCGCCAGCCACCCCGTGGATCGTACGTCGACCCTGCGGCCGTCGACCTCCGTGGAGCCCGTCAGAGCGGCGCTCAGCGCTTCGACGGGCGTGAGCTTGCGGTCCTGTTGCGCCCGGGCGCGGCGCACCTCCTGCGGGTCGACGAGGACCCACTGGTCGCGCAGCCGCACCATGGGGCGGTTCGCCTCGGCGAGGTGGTCCAGCTCCTGTCGTGTGAGTTGCTGATCGCCCAGCGCGAACCACCAGTTGAAGGCCAGCAGCGCGTCCGCGGACAGGAAGGAGGGGGTGGCCGACGCGATCTTGTCCGGACTCCGCTCGTCGTCCGGCGGGCCGATGACGGCGCGGGCGGTCAGCTTGCGAGCCAACTCCTTGGGCCAGTGCACGTCGACGCCGGCGGACGCCAGCATGCGGGCGCCCTCGCCGAGGAGTTCGGTGACCTCCTCGTCGGCGAGTTCGACGGCGTCCGGCACCGTCGCCGAGAGCAACGGGGTGAGCGGGGGCCAGGCACGGGCCGCACGGCGCAGGGCGAGCAGGACGTCCATCCGCGCGCGTGGGCCGAAGGCCGCCGATCCGGCCCAGACGGCGAGGGCGTCCGCGACGAGACCCGGGTCGTTCACGCTGTGCACCTGCAGCACCCCGCGGAAGGGGAGTCGCGACTCGTCCGCCCCGGCCGACGCCAGCCCAGGGACCTCGACACGCAGCGAGACGCGTACGCCCGCGTCGTGCCCAGCGGCCACGTCGGCGGCCCAGGCGCGCTGCTCCGGCACATGCTGCGGCTCCGGCGCCGCGAAGGCCGCTCCTCCCGCGGCCGGCGACGCGGCGGGAGAGCGGGGCAGCGCGTCCGCCACCGCGTCGAGGAAGGCTCGCAGCAGCCGCTCCGGGTCGGGCAGCCGCACCGGCTCACGGCCGTCCACCGGTACGGCGTGCGCGTCGGGCGGCATCGCCGCGGCGAGTTCGCGGACGCGCTCCAGGTCGTCGGCCCGCAGTGGACCGGCACGCCACGCGTCGTGGTCGCTCGCCGTCAGCCCCGGCAGCAGCAGACCCCGTGCGGCGAGTTGGAGGGCGAGCACGGCGGCCGCGCCCCAGAACGTGGTCGCCCGGTGTGCGTGTGCGGTGGCACGCGCGCGCGTGAGAACCGGGAGCGCGGCGCGCACCGGGAGCAGGACGGCGGGCACGGTCACGAGCTCGACACCGTCGTCTCCGGGCAGTGCGACGGTCAGGTCCTCGAAGGCGCCGGAGGTCACCACTGGTGGGACGCCACCCTCGGGCCGCCAGAAAGCGACGCTTCCGGTACGGGACGGATCGGCGGGCATGAACACGGCACAGCATTGGGCCAGTTCGGAGATCTCAGCGGGCGTTGCCGCAGGAATTCTCTGCACAGCGATGGCGCATTCCTCAAATTTGACTACTGGGTCGGAGTCGCCGAGGGTACAGCACCGCGTACACAGGGCGGGGATGCCGGACCGTGAGGTGGCTCTCCCTGGGCCGGGGGTGTACGTAACCCCCCTCGATGGACGGGGAAAGCCTCAGTACGTACACGGGTGGTGGCGTCATGGTCGCCGAGGGTCACTGATTCGTACGTTTCATCAGGTCAGCCCCTTCCCTCAGAAACCGGAGACCCGCCATGCCTCAGACCGCCACAGCCGTCATGGAAGACCTTCCAGGGGGTGGCGTCGGGCAGAGCCCCGGAAGTGACTTCGCGCCCCTCCTGCGCACCGTCAGGGCTCGGGGTCTCCTGGACCGGCGCCACGGCTGGTACGCACGCGCGATAACGGCGAACGCGCTGGCCCTGGCCGCGGTGGTGACGGGTGTCGCCCTGATCGGCAACTCCTGGTGGGCGCTTGTCCTCGCCCCGCTGCTCGCCGTGTTCTCGGCCCGCACGGCCTTCATAGGCCACGACGCGGGCCACACGCAGATCACCGCCAACAAGGGGGTCGGCCGTGCGATCGGCCTGGTCCACGGCAACCTGCTCCTCGGACTGAGCTATTCCTGGTGGAACCACAAGCACAACCGCCACCACGCCAACCCGAACCACGTCGACAAGGATCCCGACGTCGTCGCAGACGTCCTTGTCTTCACCGGTGTGCAGGCCGAGGTCCGGGTCGGCTTCCGGCGCTGGCTCACCCGCAACCAGGCCTGGCTCTTCTTCCCGCTCACCCTCCTGGAAGGCGTCGCCCTGAAGGTCCACGGTTTCCAGGACCTGCGCCGGCAGCCGCCGCGCGAGCGGGTGGTGGAGGCACTGTTGCTGGTGACCCACGTCGTGGCGTACGCGACCTTGTTGCTCACCTCCATGTCCCTCGGCAAGGCCCTGGCCTTCGCAGCGCTGCACCAGGCACTGTTCGGCCTGCACCTGGGCATGGCCTTCGCGCCCAACCACAAGGGCATGGAGATGCCCGACCCGGACGGCGAGCGCTGGGGCCATCTGCGCCGCCAGGTGCTCACCTCCCGCAATGTCCGCGGCGCCGCCCTGACCGACTGGTTCCTCGGCGGCCTCAACTACCAGATCGAGCACCACTTGTTCCCCAGCATGCCCCGACCCCACTTGCGGCTCGCCCAGCCGTTGGTGCGCGCACACTGTCGGGAATTGGGTATCCCCTACGCGGAAACCGGGCTCGTCGACTCCTACCGGCAGGCCCTGCGTCACATGCACGAGGTCGGCGAACCCCTCAGGACCGAGCAGCCGCGGAAGGCCTCGGCGGGTGAGTGAGCGCGGAGGGTCTCAGGGCTGAGTCAGGGGAGCGCCTCAGGGATGTCTCAGGGTCGCGCACTGGAACCGTGAGAGGCGTGGACCCGTTTTCAGGACAGAGAGCGGCAGCAGCCGCGAAGGAGGCGACACATGTCGAAGAACGCGAAGATCGCCGCAGGAGGTGTGGCGGTCGGCCTCATCCTGCTGATCTGGTTGCCCTGGTGGGCCGCCTTCTTGATCGTGGTGGGAGTTCCGGCGGCCGCGTACCTGACGCTGGATCCCTCGCAGCGGCGCAGGCTGCGCCGCATCACCCGCAAGGAACTCGGCCGCTGAGGCGCTGCCGATCGAGTGCGTCTCCCGGCAGGTGGGGGGCGGCTCCGTCGCCGCTCGCGGACCGTGCCGCCGGCAGGGTCCGCGAGCGGACGCGTTGTCCCGCCAAGTCCGCGGCGACGGGCGATCCACGGCCCGCGGCCGTCGGCCGCGGGCCGCTCGGTCAGGGATCTTCAGCCAGGGATCGGGAGTGTTCCCGGGGGTGTGCGACGTTGCTCGCCCCGACGCGGACACCGCGCGACCGCTCAGCTGGGGCGTACGGCCATCTTGTCGAGGGCCTCCAGGAGACCGGGCAGTTCCGGGCCCCGGCCGACGGGCAGGACCTCTCCGGGCTCCTCGTCGAGGAGGACGAAGGCGATGTCGTCGGTCCGGGCGACCATGGACCAGCCGGGGCCGTCCGCGCGCAGGGTCCGGGCGTCGCCGGTGGCGAAGGACGAGCGGACGCGGCCCAGGGGCGGCGGGGTGTCCACATAGGAGCGCGCCTCCGCGAGCACCCGGCGGACACCGTTGCGGCTCTCGCCGCTGCCGCTGTCGCCGTCGGCGCTCTCGGTCTCGTCCTCGGGCTGGGCGGTGTCCTCCGACGTGACGAAGTCGCCGTCGTCGATCTGCTCCCGCCAGATCGCCCACTGGAGGGCGATCTCGTCCGCTCCTAGGCGCCGTTGGGCCGGTCCCCAGACGGCGGTGTCCGGTGGAGTGAGCGCGGGCCGCTCCGTGAGCTCGGGCGCGGGGTCGTGCGGGGCCGGCACCCCGGGGGCCGCGACCGCGACCTCCAGGGGCCAGCCGGGCAGCGCGGAGACGACCGTGCGCTCGTCGGGCGACAGCTCGTGCTCCATCCCGCAGTCCCAGGACGCGATGGCGACGGCGACCAGCGAGACGTCGTCGATGACGACCGTCCACCGTGCACCCTCGCCATCCTGGCCGAGCACGAGACCGTACCCGTCGGCCAGCGGTGCCAGGTCGAGCGCCGCGCAGGCCTCCGGGTAGTCGTCCCCCAGCACGCTGGGGAACTTCGCGGGCGTCAACAGCACCGCCGTCAGTACATACAGCGCGTCGTCGTCCGCGGTGGCGACGGCGCCATCGTCCGTCCCGGCCATCCCAGCCTCCCGATCGCTACGTTCGTCGGCGCACCATAATGCGATTCGAAGGCGCTTGTCACGAGCCCGAAACAGACGCGGAGCTGCAGTTATCCGGCTGGACGGGGGCGAAACGCCCGGCCCGCGCCCACCGCGGTCAGGCGGCGGGGAGTCCCAGCAGTGTCCGCGCCACCGTCCGAGGCGACTCGTCGCGCTCCCGCGCCAGAGCGATGACGGCGCGGCAGGCCAGCTCGTTCACCCCGAACGACAGCGCCTCGGGCGACACCCAGGCCGCGGCCTCGTCGATCTGCTCCTGGTCGTCCTCCGCACAGGCCGACACATAGGCAGCGGCTGCCTCGAAAAGATTGTGTGTACGTTTCTCCGGTCGCCGCTTGGCGGCCCGTTGCGCCTCGGCCTCGTCGGCCGCTTTCCGGCGCCATATCTCGCGGAGTCTGCCGAACATTCCGGTCATCGGGCCACCTTCCCCCTGCGCGGTTGCCATCGCTGATCGTTCATCTGCTGCTACTCAACGTAGAGTTGAAGGCCCGGCGGCAGAAGAGGGACGGTCCGGTGAAGCGTCGCGAACCTTCCCTTCGAGTGAGTCGATCGTGGCCCGCAGCCAGGTGAGTTCGGCACGGCTCGTGGCCCGGGCGATGGTGAGAATGCCCTGCCGGAAGGGATCGTCGAGCTCTTCGGCGCGCAACGGCCGGTCGCCTTCGTAGAAGAAGCTCGCGGGCTCCTCCAGGAAGGTGAGCCTGCGGCGCAGTACCGCGGCCTGCGCCGCGGGGTGGGCCAGGTGTCTGAGGAAGGCGAGCACCGTGAACCAGCGGTTCTCGTCGGTGATGTCGCGCTGTGCGGGCTCCGCGAGCCGGCGGCGCAACTCGCTTCTCCCCTCCTCGGTGAGCGTCAGGACATGGCGCGGGGCAGCCACGGAGCCGGGCTGCGTAGCCCGCGCCAGCAACCCCGCCTTCTCCAGCCGCTTGATCGCGGGATACAGCGTGCTCTCCGCGACGGGCTTCACATGGCCGGTCAGCGCGGTGATGCGCTTGCGCAGCTCGTAGCCGTGCAGTGGGGCGTCGTACAGAAAACCGAGGATGGCCAGCTCAAGCATGCCCTGCATTCTGCCGCACCAGCGGTGTACATCCTCTCCTTCATACATCGCTTCCTATATACATCGGCTCCGATGTATTCTCCTGGAGCGCGAGAAACGATGAGGCAGACGCGAGGGAGAGCAATGAGGCAGGCCGAGTTCGACGGCAAGGGAAGCCGCATCCGCTGGACGGAGGCGACGGGTGCTGAACCGGCCCGGGTGTACGTGCACGGACTGGGGTCGGCCTCGACGGTCTACCACGCCCACATCGCGGCCCGGCCCGAACTGGCAGGGCGCCGGACCCTGTTCGTCGACCTGCCCGGCCACGGCATCAGTGATCGGCCCGCGGACTTCGGCTACAGCCTGGAGGACCACGCGGACGCGCTGGCGGCCGCCCTGGACGAGGCCGGTGTCACGGCGGCGGAACTGGTCGCGCACAGCATGGGCGGCGCGGTGGCCATCGTGCTCGCCCATCGGCGTCCCGAGCTCGTGTCCAGGCTGGTTCTCACGGAGGCGAACCTCGACCCGCACCCCCCGGTCAAGGCGGGCAGCAGTGGCATCGCCTCGTACACGGAGGAGGAGTACGTCGAAAACGGCGGCCACGCGCGCGTGCTCGACCGGGTCGGCCCGTCCTGGGCGGCGACCATGCGGCTCGCCGATCCGCGCGCGCTGCACCGCACCGCGATCGGCCTCGTGCGTGGCACGGTCCCCACGATGCGCCACCTGCTCGTAGAGCTGACGGCGGACCGTGTCTACCTCCAGGGGGCGCTGAGCGGTGAACTGGAGGACAGGGAGGGGCTGGAGGCCGCCGGAGTCCGGGTGGTGACCGTTCCCGGTGCGGGGCACAACGTCATGTTCGACAACCCCGACGCCTTCGTGGCCGAGGTCGCCGGACAGGTCTGAGGCCTCAGCCCCGCCGTGTGGCCAGCGCCAGGAAGCGGGCGTCCTCGTCGGCGTACGAGGTCATGTCCCAGCCGGAAGCGGCCAGCAGGGGGCGGAGATTGGCCTCCGCCCTCAGGTCGCCCGGTGTGATCCGGCGCCCCTGGCGCGCCGCGAGCGCAGCCCGGCCGATCGGATGGAACAGCGCCAGCGTGCCACCGGGCCGCACCACCCGCGCCAACTCCCTCAGATTCTCGTCAGGGTTGGGCAGATGCGCGATCAGACCCGCACCGAAGACGGCGTCCAGTGACTCGGTGCGCAACGGCAGCGCGGTGACGTCGGTGAGCAGCAACTGCCCGTCGCGGTGCCGTCCGGCCCGTACCGCCGCCGCGAGCATGGCCGGGGTCAGATCGGCCGCGACGACCACGCCGGAGGGCCCCACGGCCGCGCGCAGCGGCGGCAGCGCCCGTCCGGTGCCGCAGCCCGCGTCGAGCACGCGGTCTCCCTCGCGCAGGCCGAGTTCGCCGACCGCCGCCGCATAGGCCGGCCCGTCGTCGGGGAACCGCGCGTCCCAGTCGGCCGCGCGCGCCGTGAAGAACTCCTGGACATGTGTGTGGTCCTCGCTCATGTCCCGCATGATCTCTCACTGACACGAAGTACGACTCTGCGCACACGTTCGAGCGTCACGCGATCGGTCACGTACCTGTCTGTGTCATATTTCAACACCTTTCGAAATGCGCCCCCTTTGTACGCCCCTGCGGGGACTAGCGTCCCTGAGCCATGGGACACCTGGACCACGCCGCCTTCGGCTGGCTGACCCCCGTGCTGTCGTACGCGATGGCCTCTATAGGCGCCGCCCTGGGGCTGCGCTGCACGGTCCGCGCGCTCGGCGCCACCGGGCGCTCGCGCCGCAACTGGCTCCTCACCGCGGCCTCCGCGATCGGCACCGGCATCTGGACGATGCACTTCGTGGCGATGCTCGGCTTCAGTGTGAGCGGTACGGAAATTCGCTACAACGTGCCGCTGACCATCCTCAGTCTGCTCGTCGCGATGGTCGTCGTCGGCGCGGGCGTCTTCGCCGTCGGCTACGGCCGCGACCGGGGCCGTGCGCTCGTCCTCGGCGGACTCACCACCGGACTCGGCGTCGCGAGCATGCACTACCTGGGCATGGCGGCGCTTCGGCTGCACGGCGTCGTGCGCTACGACCCGGTGCTCGTCGGGCTCTCCGTGGTGATCGCCGTGGTCGCGGCCACCGCGGCCCTGTGGGCGGCACTCAACATCAGGTCGCCCGTCGCGGTCGCCGTCGCCTCCCTCGTCATGGGTGGGGCGGTGAGCAGCATGCACTACACCGGAATGATGGCGGTGAGCGTGCGTGTCAGCCCCTCAGGGGAGGCCCTTCCCGGGGCCACGGCGATGCAGTTCATCTTCCCCCTCGCCGTCGGCCTCGGGTCCTATCTCTTCCTGACCTCTGCATTCGTCGCGCTGTCCCCGACGGCCCGCGAGCGCGAGGCATCCGCGTCGGCCCAGCGGCCGGTCGAGAGCGTCGCCCGCTAGTGGCGGGCCCGAGTCACGACGGCTCGGACGACACGCCCCGAACCACTCCGAGCGAGGAGGCCATGCGTCCACCCCGTAGGACCCCTGCAGCCGGCGCCGAGCCGTCGGCCCCACCCCCGCAGCGCGGCCGCCGCGCCCACGCGGGACCGCCCGCCGACGAGTACACCGACCCCGACGAGGACGCCACAGGGACGCAGCCAGAGGCATCCGCGCGCGCCGGACGATGGCGCATGCGTCCTCGCACCGTGCGGGCCAAGATCGTCTGTCTGCTCATGGTGCCGGTGGTCTCGTTGCTCGCCCTGTGGGCGTACGCCACGGTGAGTACCGCCCAGGATGTCGCGCGGCTGCGGCAGTTGCAGCGTGTGGACTCCACCGTCCGAGCGCCGGTCGACGACGCCGTCGCCGCGCTCCAGGCCGAGCGCGCGGCCGCCGTCCGCCATGCGACCGACCCGTCCTCCGAGCCACAGAGCGATCTCAAGACGCTGGCGGAGCGCACCGACCGCGCGGTGGCGAAGCTGCGACTGGGCGACCACAACACCGTCGCCGACGGCGCCGACCTGCCCGCCGGAGTGGCCGGACGGCTCGACACCTTCGTCAACGGGGCCGAGAGCCTGGGGCCCCTGCGCACCGCCGTACTGGAGCGACGTACCGGATGGGACGAGGCGTACGGGCAGTACACCAGGACCATTTCGGCCGCCTTCGCGGTCGGGGGCGCCCTCACCGGCATCCAGGACGCCGACCTGGGCTCCGACGCGCGCGTACTCCTAGAATTCTCCCGGGCCGGCGAGGCGCTGGCCCAGGAGGACACCGTGCTGTCCGGTGCCCGGCTCGCCCACACCCTGGACGGTGAACGACTGCGGCTGTTCACCGGGGCGGTCGCCACCCGCCGCACCCTGACCGACGCCGCCGTCGCGGATCTGCGCGGACCCGAACAGGCCTCCTGGCGCGACCTCGTGACGGGGAACGCGTACACCGAGGTACGCGCAGTCGAGGACAAGGTGCTTGCGTCAAGGCCCGGCGGAAACGCCGTCGACGCCGCGCCGGAAGCCGACTGGAACACCGCCCACGCGCGTGTGCAGAACGCCATGCGCGCCATCGAGGCGAAGGCGGGCCGGGGTGTCGCGGACCGGGCCGACCCCTTGACCCGCGGTCTGCTGACACCCGCCGGCGCCGCTGTCGTATTCGGCCTCGCCGCCGTCGCCGCGTCGCTCGTGATCTCCGTACGCATCGGACGCGGCCTCGTCGTCGAGCTGGTGCTCCTGCGCAACAGCGCCCTCGAGATCGCTCGACGCAAACTGCCCGAGGCGATGCGCAAGCTGCGCGCGGGGGAGGAGATCGACGTCCGCGCAGAGGCTCCGCCAGGACCACCCTCGGAGGACGAGACCGGACAGGTCGCGGAGGCCCTGGGCACCGTGCACCGGGCCGCCCTGCGCGCCGCCGTCGAACGCGCGGAACTGGCCAGCGGGATCTCGGGGGTCTTCGTCAATCTCGCCCGGCGCAGCCAGGTCCTCGTGCACCGCCAGCTGAGCCTGCTGGACAGCATGGAGCGCAGGTCCGAGGACCCGAACGAACTGAGTGACCTCTTCCGGCTCGACCACCTCACCACCCGGATGCGGCGCCACGCGGAGAGCCTGATCATCCTTTCCGGCGCCGCACCCGGCCGGGCCTGGCGCATGCCGGTCTCGCTGACGAACGTGGTCCGCGCGGCCGTGTCCGAAGTCGAGGACTACGCGCGCGTGGAGGTACGACAGCTGCCCGAGGCATCGGTCGGCGGCGCCGCCGTGGCCGACCTCACCCACCTCCTGGCGGAAATCGTCGAGAACGCCGCCCAGTTCTCCCCGCCGCACACCCGCGTCCGCATCACCGGCGAACCGGTCGGCAACGGCTACGCCGTGGAGGTCGAGGACCGAGGACTCGGCATGGGCAAGGAGACGCTCGACGAAGCCAATCGGCGCATCGAACAGTCCGAGGCGCTGGACCTGTTCGACAGCGACCGGCTCGGTCTCTTCGTGGTCAGCAGGCTCGCGGCCCGGCACGGCATCAAGGTGCATCTGCGCACCTCGCCCTACGGGGGCACCACCGCCGTCGTCCTGCTACCGACCGCGCTGGTGCACGCAGGCGCGGCGGAACGTTCCCCCCGCAAGGCGGACGACGGAAGGCCCGACGAACGCGAGTACGCGCGTGTGGCGGCCGCCCCGGAGCACGGCTCCGTCGAGGCGCCCATCGAGCGGCCCGCACTCGTGCCCCTCGTGCAGACCGCTGCCGAACCCCCTGCGCACGGCTCGCCGGAAGCCCCCGTGAACGTGTCGTCCGAAACCCCTGTGAACGGCTCGCCGGAAACCCCACCACCTGGAGTCACCACTTTGCGGCTGCACCGCCCTCCGGACGACTCCGAAGGGTCCGAAGACCTCCCACGGCGCGTACGGCAGGCGAGCCTCGCGCCCCAACTACGCGCACAGCGAACCGAGGAGCCGACTCAAGTGGCGGCCCACCAGCACGACGACACACGCACCCCCGAACTCGTACGGGACCGTATGGCGGCCTACCGCGACGGCTGGGCGCGTGGCGGTGGCAGAACACCCGGTCGCGACGCCACTCCAGACCCCGATGCGGGCAGCGACAGCAGTGAAGGAGACCCCGCGTGATCCAGGACTCGAGCATGAGGGCCGCCCAGCGATCCGGCGAACTCGACTGGCTGCTGGACGACTTGGTGCTGCGTGTCGCCGAAGTGCGGCATGCGGTGGTGCTGTCGAACGACGGACTGGCGGTGGGTTCTTCCACCGGTCTCAGGCGCGAGGACGCCGAACACCTGGCCGCCGTCGCCTCGGGCTTTCACAGTCTGGCCAAGGGCGCGGGACGCCACTTCGGCGCCGGGGGCGTACGCCAGACGATGGTGGAGATGGACGACGGCTTTCTGTTCGTCGCGGCAGCGGGCGACGGTTCGTGCCTCGCCGTCCTCACCTCGGTCACGGCCGACATCGGTCTGGTGGCCTATGAGATGGCGCGGCTGGTCAAGCGCGTCGGCGAGCACCTCTACACGCCGCCGCGGGTCGCCGCGCAGCCGCCCGCCGCCGGATGACCGAGGACGGGCGGCGCAGATGACCGAGGACCTCGCGGGCAGCCAGTGGTACGACAGCGAAGCGGGACCGCTCGTCCGTCCCTACGCGATGACGGGCGGCCGCACCAAACCGGGCCCCACCGGAGTGCGCTTCGATCTGATCGCCCTGGTCACCCTCGACAAGGGCGCGTCCGGAGTCGACGAGGACTCCCTGCTCGGGCCGGAACACCGGGCCCTCATCGACCTGTGCCGCACGGAGACACAATCCGTGGCCGAACTCGCCGCGGGCGCGGACCTGCCGGTGGGCGTGGTCAGAGTGCTGCTCGGCGACCTGATGGAACTGGGCTGCGTCACTATCAGCCGCCCGGTGCCGCCCGCACAACTGCCCGACGAGCGGATCCTCCGCGAGGTGATCGAGGGGCTGAGGGCGCTCTAGATGAACGACACGACTCCACACACGCACATACGCACCGATGCATACCCGGCATCGTTCGGCCGGCGCCGACCGCTGCCGCCACTCCCGAGAGAAGTGATCGATGGTCTCCGAGAACTCCGACGCCTCGGCCGACGAAACGACCGCCCTGGCGTTGAAGATACTGGTAGCCGGCGGGTTCGGCGTGGGCAAGACCACCCTGGTGGGGGCGGTCAGCGAGATCAGGCCGCTGCGCACCGAGGAACTGCTCAGCGAGGCGGGTCAGTCGGTGGACGACACCGGCGGCGTGGACCAGAAGGTCACGACGACCGTCGCCATGGACTTCGGACGCATCACCATCCGGTCCGGCCTCTCCCTCTACCTCTTCGGCACACCGGGCCAGGACCGGTTCTGGTTCCTGTGGGACGAGCTGTCGCAGGGCGCGCTGGGGGCCGTCGTCCTCGCGGACACCCGCCGGCTCGAGGACTGCTTTCCAGCGGTGGACTACTTCGAGCACCGGCACATCCCGTTCGTGGTGGCCGTCAACTGCTTCGTGGGCGCCCGCGCCTACGGCGCCCAGGACGTGTCCCGCGCCCTCGACCTCGACCGGGGTACGCCCGTGGTGCTCTGCGACGCCAGGGACCGCGACTCCGGTAAGGAGGTACTCATCCGGCTCGTGGAGTACGCCGGGCGGGTGCACACCGCCCGGCTGCTCGACTCCGTCGGTTGAGGCCACGGAAAAAAACGGCCTGGGCCTCCGAAGGGGAGACCTAGGCCGCGATCGAGGTCCAAGCCACGACCTTCTCGATCCTCACGCGGACGAGGAGTTCACCCGGGACGCCGTTGCGCTTCCCGAGCTCCTCGGCCCGATCCTCACCCATGTAGCGTGCGCCGATCCGAGCTGCCCAGTGACGCAGCTCGTCCAGCTCCTCCGACAACTCGGCACGACCCTCCAGAACCACGAAATCGAACGGCGGCCGGTCGTCGTCCACGCAGAGGGCGGCTCGCCCGTCGCGGGCCAGATTCCGTCCCTTCACACTGTCCTTCGCGGTGTTGAAGAGCACGTGGTCGCCGTCCAGGAGAAACCAGATCGGCGCCACGTGCGGACTTCCGTCGGCGCGGACGGTCGACAGCTTTCCGGTGCGGGTGCCCTGGGAGACGAAGGCCCGCCATTGCTCATCGGTCATCTTCTGTGCCATGCGCCCATCCTCCTTGCCCGGAGGGCGGCCGTGGGGAAGGCTGGCTGGTCGGATCCTCCAGCCAGGGGGAAAAGCATCACGGGGAGATGGAGCATGGCGCAGAACACGGGGCTCGGCTGGCTGCTCGACGACCTGACCGAGCGCGTCGAACACGTACGGCACGCGTTGGTGCTGTCCAACGACGGGCTGGTGACCGGCGCGAGCACAGGGCTTCGACGTGAGGACGCCGAGCACCTCGCGGCGGTCTCGTCGGGCCTGCACAGCCTGGCGAAGGGCTCAGGTCGGTACTTCGGCGCCGGTCAGGTGCGCCAGACGATGATCGAGTTCGACGACGCGGTCCTTTTCGTCACCGCGGCGGGCGCGGGCAGCTGTCTGTGTGTACTCAGCGCCGCGGAAGCCGACATCGGCCAGGTCGCCTACGAGATGACACTGCTTGTCAACCGTGTCGGCGAACACCTCGGCGTGGATGAACGCCAACCGGAACGTCCGTCTTCCGTAGACCTCTGACCTGCGGATACGTCATCGCGGGGAGAGTTATCCACAGGCTCGCCGCGAGATCCGCCGAACCGGCTACGGTTTTTCTCGAAGCAAGCGCCCGACGGCGCGAGCACCTCACTCCACGGGGGAGAACCGTCATGTCCGGAAACACCATCACGCAGTCCACCACCTTGCCGTCCACCACCTCGCAGTCCGCCACCTTGCCGTCCACCGCATCGAGGTCCGCCACATCGTCGCTCGGACGCGCCGCGCGAGAACTGGAGCTCAAGCGCGGCGAGTTCGACCTCGCCCTGCATCTCGGACGCGTCCGCACCATTCCCGACGAGGGAGGAGGCGGACGCCGCGTCACCCGGGCGGAGATCGAGCGGGTGCGCTCCGAGGACGGCTTCCCCGAGGCATTGCGGGAACGCGTCAAGGCTGTCGGCACCACGGAGGGCGCGGCGCTCATGGGCGTGACGGCCGCCAGGTTCACGCGCTTCGCGCGCCTGGGCCTGGTGGTGCCCGTGAAGTTCTACCTGAACCGGTACAGGGCTGTGGTCTGGCTGTACCTGGCCGAAGAACTGCGCCACTTCGGGGCGGACGAGCGTAACGCCCCGCTGCTCAAGGGCCGTACCCCCGAGGGACTCCGCGATCAGCTGGAAGCCGGCCTGGACCTCCGCCCCCGCAACTGGCGGGGACGGCACATGGGATTCCTGCTGCGGCAGACCGAGGACCCCTGGGCGCGGGCCGCGATCGTGGCCTCGCTGCTCGACCCCGTTCAGGTGGCCGAGATCGTCAGGGACCCGTACGAGCGCGCGTATCTGAACCGCTTCCGGCCCGAGCGGGCCGCCCACGCCGCCGCGCCGGACACTCCCGCCGCGCACCTCGTCTCGCGCATCATGACGGCAGAGGATCCCGACGAGGTCAGCTGGCTCCGTGCCGACCTGGGCCAGGCACTCGTCGAGGCCCGAGAGCTCCGCCCCGCACCCCGCCCGACCCCGAAGGCCTCGCCGGCGCCGGTCTCCCCCTTGGTCGCGGCGGCTCCGGCGGCCTCGCGACCGCGGGAGGCCGCCCTCGAGGGCAGGGCCCCGAGCGTGGAGCCCGAGCGGCCACGGAGGCTCCTCGGCTGGCTGCGCCGCAGAAACCCCTGACGGGGCGCTCCTGTCCGCGACGCACGGACCAGCCCTCCCCGGACGGCTCCTTCCCGGGCCCTGTCCGTCCTGCATCCTTACAGCGTCCGAAAAAGCCCCTCCTGGACGACCGAGACGAGCAGGCGTCCCTCCAGGTCGTAGATGCGCCCGCGGGCCAACCCGCGACCGCCCGTCGCGATCGGCGACTCCTGGTCGTACAGGAACCACTCGTCCGCGCGGAACGGCCGGTGGAACCACATCGCGTGGTCGAGCGAGGCCATGTCGAAGCCGCGCGGACCCCACAGCGGCTCCACCGGGATGCGGACGGCGTCCAGGAGGGTCATGTCGCTCGCGTAGGTGAGGGCGCAGGTGTGCACGAGCGGGTCGTCGCCCAGCGGCCCGACGGCACGCATCCACACCGCGCTGCGGGGCTCCGCGTCCTTGATCTCCTCAGGGGTCCAGCGCAGTCCGTCCACATACCGGATGTCGAACGGCTGACGGCGCGCCATGCGCTCCAGCGACTCGGGAAGCGCGCCCAGATGCTCGGTTATCTCCTGCGTGACCGTCGGCAGCGACTCCGGGTGCGGGATCTCACGGGCCGGCGGCAGCTGGTGCTCGAAGCTCCCTTCCTCAGGCTTGTGAAAGGAGGCGGTCAGATTGAAGATCGTGCGGCCCTGCTGCACGGCGGTGACGCGACGGGTGGTGAACGACCGCCCGTCCCTGACCCGTTCGACCTGGTACACGATCGGTACGCCCGGCCGGCCGGGGCGCAGGAAGTACGCGTGCAGTGAGTGCACCGGCCGGTCGGCCTCGGCGGTGCGCCCGGCCGCCACCAGGGCCTGGCCCGCCACCTGGCCGCCGAAGACCCGCTGCAGTGATTCGTCCGGGCTGCGGCCACGGAAGATGTTGACCTCGATCTGCTCCAGGTCGAGCAGGTCGACGAGCCTCTCGGCCGGGTTCGTCATGTGTGGGATTCTCCTGTGCTCACAACTGGCCGACGTCGGTGACCTTGACGACCGCGCGACCCTCCGCGTCGGAGGCCACGAGGTCGACCTCCGCGCTGATGCCCCAGTCGTGGTCACCATTCGGGTCGGCGAAGGTCTGACGGACGCGCCACAGGCCGTTCTGCGGTTCCTCCACGATCGACAGCAGCTTGGGGCCACGGGCGTCGGGCCCTGTGCCGAGGTCCTCGTACTCGTCCCAGTACTTGTCCATCGCCTCGCCCCAGGCATCGGCGTCCCAGCCGGCTTCGCCGTCCATCTCGCCGAGCTCGTCGACGTTGTCGAGTGCGGCGAGTTCGACACGGCGGAACATCGCGTTGCGGACGAGGACACGGAAGGCGCGCGCGTTCGACGTGACCGGCTTGACCTGGTCGGCCCTCTCCTGGGCCTCCTCGGCCGTCATCTCCTCGGGGTTGGCGAGCTGCTCCCACTCGTCGAGGAGGCTCGAGTCGACCTGGCGCACCAGCTCGCCCAGCCAGGCGATCAGATCCTCCAGGTCGTCGGACTTGAGGTCGTCCGGGACGGTGTGTTCAAGCGCCTTGTAGGCACTCGCGAGGTAGCGCAGGACAATGCCCTCAGTACGGGCGAGCTCGTAGTGGGAGACGAACTCCGTGAAGGACATGGCCCGTTCGTACATGTCACGGATGACGGACTTCGGCGACAACGGATGGTCACCGACCCACGGGTGGCTCTTGCGGTAGGTGTTGTAGGCGTGGAAGAGCAGCTCCTCCATCGGCTTGGGGTACGACACGTCCTGGAGCCGCTCCATGCGCTCCTCGTACTCGACGCCGTCCGCCTTCATCGCCGCCACGGCCTCGCCGCGCGCCTTGTTCTGCTGGGCCGCGAGGATCTGCCGCGGGTCGTCCAGGGTGGACTCCACGACGGACACCATGTCCAGGGCGTAGGAGGGGGACTCGGGGTCCAGCAGCTCGAACGCGGCGAGCGCGAAGGTCGACAGCGGCTGGTTGAGCGCGAAGTCCTGTTGCAGATCCACGGTGAGGCGCACGATGCGGCCCGTGGCGTCAGGCTCGTCGAGCTTCTCGACGATGCCGCCGTCGAGGAGCGAGCGGTAGATCGCGATCGCCCGCCGGATGTGCCGCAGCTGCTGCTTGCGCGGCTCGTGGTTGTCCTCCAGCAGATGCCGCATCGCCTCGAAGGCGTTCCCGGGCCGGGCGATCACCGACAGGAGCATGGTGTGGGTGACCCGGAAGCGGGAGGTGAGCGGTTCGGGCTCGGAAGCGATGAGCTTCTCGAAGGTGTTGTCCGTCCAGCCGACGAAGCCCTCGGGAGCCTTCTTGCGGACCACCTTGCGGCGCTTCTTCGGGTCGTCGCCCGCCTTGGCGAGCGCCTTCTCGTTCTCGATGACGTGCTCGGGCGCCTGCGCCACCACGAAGCCCGCCGTGTCGAATCCGGCGCGCCCGGCACGGCCGGCGATCTGGTGGAACTCGCGGGCACGGAGCGTGCGCACACGGTTGCCGTCGTACTTCGTCAGCGCCGTGAACAGCACGGTGCGGATCGGGACGTTGACGCCGACACCGAGGGTGTCCGTGCCGCAGATGACCTTCAGCAGACCGGCCTGGGCCAGCTTCTCCACCAGCCGCCGGTACTTGGGCAGCATGCCCGCGTGGTGCACGCCGATGCCGTGGCGTACGTACCGGGAGAGGTTGCGGCCGAACTTGGTGGTGAAGCGGAAGTTGCCGATCAGCTCGGCGATCTGGTCCTTCTCC
This sequence comes from Streptomyces sp. NPDC090798, assembly GCF_044768965.1. Taxonomy (NCBI): domain Bacteria; kingdom Bacillati; phylum Actinomycetota; class Actinomycetes; order Kitasatosporales; family Streptomycetaceae; genus Streptomyces; species Streptomyces sp. NPDC090798. The sequence goes on along the minus strand of NZ_JBIVXA010000020.1, from coordinate 130,753 downwards.
TCGCGTGTGCACATGTTGATGCTCATCAGTGCCTGCGCCCGCTCCACGGCCTGCGCCTGGGTGAAGTGGACGATGTAGACCGGGGCCTGCTTGGTCGCGAGCAGCTCGGTGAGCGTCTCCGTCAGCGGAGTCAGCACGTATTCGTAGGAGAGCGGCACGGGCCGGGTCGCCGAGCGGACCACCGACGTGGGCCGTCCGGTGCGCCGGGTGAGGTCCTTCTCGAACATCGAGACGTCGCCGAGCGTCGCCGACATCAGGATGAACTGCGCCTGTGGCAGTTCCAGGATCGGGATCTGCCATGCCCAGCCGCGGTCGGCCTCCGCGTAGAAGTGGAACTCGTCCATGACGACCTGGCCGACGTCGGCGTGCTTGCCGTCCCGCAGCGCGATGGACGCCAGCACCTCGGCGGTGCAGCAGATGATGGGGGCGTCGGAGTTCACGGAGGCGTCGCCGGTCAGCATGCCGACGTTCTCGGTGCCGAAGATCTTGCACAGCTCGAAGAACTTCTCCGAGACCAGTGCCTTGATCGGCGCCGTGTAGAAGGTGACCTCGTCGCGGGCGAGCGCGGCGAAGTGGGCGCCCGCGGCGATCATGCTCTTGCCCGAGCCGGTGGGCGTCGAGACGATCACGTTCGCACCCGAGACCACCTCGATCAGCGCCTCCTCCTGATGGGGGTAGAGCGTGAGACCGCGTTCTCCGGCCCACGACTCGAAGGCTTCGTAGAGGGCGTCGGGATCTGCGGTCTGCGGCAGCTGATCGATAAGGGTCACGCCCCCATCTTGCCTGTCAACCCGCTCGATGGGGGAATCGGATGCTGGTCCGAAGATCACGACCGTTACGCTGTGGCGCCGACGAAGCGTCAGCGTATGCGGGCAACTGGACAGCGGCGAAAGAAGAATGGGGCGGGGAACGGCCATGATGGGACCAGCACACTCACTCTCGGGAGCCGCGGCCTGGCTCGGCGTCGGAGCGGCGGCGGCCGCCGCCGGTCACTCGATGCCCTGGCCGGTCCTCCTCGTCGGCGCCCTGATCTGCGCGGGTGCCGCGCTCGCCCCCGACCTGGACCACAAGGCGGCGACGATCTCGCGAGCCTTCGGGCCCCTCTCACGGACCCTGTGCGAGATCGTCGACAAGCTCTCGTACGCCGTCTACAAATCGACCCGCAAGCCGGGCGACCCGCGGCGCAACGGCGGCCACCGCACGCTGACGCACACCTGGCTGTGGGCGGTGCTGATCGGCGCGGGCAGCGCGGTCCTTGCGATCACAGGTGGCCGCTGGGCGGTCCTGGCCATCCTCTTCGTGCACATGGTGCTCGCGATCGAGGGACTGCTGTGGCGGGCCGCCCGCGGCTCCAGCAGCGACGTCCTGGTCTGGCTGCTGGCGGCCACCAGCGCCTGGATCCTCGCCGGAGTCCTGGACAAGCCTGGCAACGGCTCGGACTGGCTGTTCACCGCACCGGGCCAGCAGTACCTGTGGCTCGGACTGCCGATCGTCCTGGGAGCCCTGGTGCACGACATCGGGGACGCGCTGACCGTGTCCGGCTGTCCGATCCTGTGGCCCATCCCGCTCGGCCGCAAGCGCTGGTACCCCATCGGCCCGCCCAAGGTCATGCGCTTCCGGGCCGGCAGCTGGGTCGAGCTCAAGGTGCTCATGCCGGTCTTCATGCTGCTCGGCGGAGTGGGCTGCGCGGCGGCGCTCAACGTCATCTGAGCGAGAGCGTCAGCCCCGCACGCCCGAGGAGGAGTGCCGGCATTACGCGCCCGAGCGCGGGGGGGCGACCTCTCACGCCGTCCCGTCCTTGCCCGCTCCCTGCCCCGCACCGCCGTACCGCCGCTCGAACTGTGCGATCCGGCCCTCCGAGTCCACGGTCCGGGCCTTGCCCGTGTAGAACGGGTGGCTCTCCGAGGAGATCTCGACGTCGACGACCGGGTAGGTCTCGCCGTCGTCCCACTCGATGGTCTGGTCGCTCGTCGCGGTGGACCGGGTGAGGAACGCGTACCCGGCGGCGCGGTCGCGGAAGACGACGGCGTGGTAGTCGGGCTGCTTGTCCTGCTGCATGGGTGCTCCTTGGGGGAGAGGGACGGGGGCCGGTCAGCCGGACGGGGTTTCCTCGTCGACGATGTGCATCGCGGCCTCCTCGGCCGAGGCCGCGGCGCCGTCGATGCCGACGTCGGTGGCGATCAGCCCGCTCTCGTCGTCCTCGTGCGCTCCTTCGTTGGGGGCGACGAGACGACCGGAGCGGCTGTCGCCCACTTCGTTGTCCCAGGGTTCGCCGTCGGTGCCCTGGCAGTCGCCGATGCCGTCCCCGTCCGGTTCGGCGACGTCGGGCATCTCCTCCGCGAGGCGCTGGTCCAGAGTCTCGCCCTGTCGGCGCTCCGCGGCGGTCACCCCGGAGTGCTCCACCGCCCACGGCCGCTCCGGCGGGGACCAGCCCCGGTCGAGCGGGTCCCCGACACCGTCGGAGAGCAGGGTGTCCTCGGAGTCGAGCAGCCCCGCGTCGTCCTGTACCTCGGATCCGTCGGGCTGGTAGACGTCGTCTCCCCATCCGTCGACGCTGTTCACGGGTACCTCCAGGTGATGCGGGCGAGCCCGATCCCACCGCGCTCGACGGCGGGCGCGCGGGCCACTCGACACAGGCTTCGCCCTTCGCGAACCGGGTGGTTCCCGGGCGTTCCCCGAGCCGGTGCCGTTATCCAGCCTTCCACTCCGGTTCGGCACTGCGCAACGCCACACGGTCCTAGGCGGTACGGGCCCGCCCGCGGAGGCAGGTCCCGGGCGCCGGTGCGACCGCTGCCGCACACGAGCGCGGACCGCACCGGCAGGGCACCCTCACCCGTGCCAGGACCGCCACAGCGCCGCGTAGGCGCCGTCCGCCGCGACCAGCTCGTCGTGACTGCCCAGCTCACTGATCCGGCCGTTCTCCACGACGGCGATGACGTCCGCGTCGTGGGCGGTGTGCAGCCGGTGGGCGATGGCGACCACGGTGCGTCCGTCGAGGACGCGGGCCAGCGAGCGTTCCAGGTGACGGGCCGCGCGCGGGTCGAGCAGCGAGGTCGCTTCGTCCAGGACCAGGGTGTGCGGATCGGCGAGGACCAGCCGGGCCAGGGCGATCTGCTGGGCCTGGGCCGGGGTGAGCGCGAGCCCGCCCGAGCCGACCTCGGTGTCCAGACCGTCGTCCAGCGCCCGCGCCCAGCCGTCCGCGTCGACCGCCCCGAGCGCCGCCCACAGCTCGGCGTCGATCGCTCCCGTCCTGGCGAGCAGCAGGTTGTCGCGCAGGGAGCCCACGAAGACGTGGTGCTCCTGGTTGACCAGGGCCACATGGGAGCGGACCGCCTCGGCGGGCATCCGGGACAGTTCGGCGCCGCCGAGCGTGACGCGGCCGTCCCGGGGTGCGTAGATCCCGGCGAGCAGCCTGCCCAGCGTGGACTTGCCCGCGCCGGACGGTCCGACCAGCGCGAGCCGGGTGCCCGGGGCGACCTCCAGGGAGACCTCACGCAGCACGTCCACCCCGGCTCGGTAGCCGAAGCGCACCTCGTCCGCGCGTACGTCCCGCCCGTCCGGGATCGTCTCCGGGTCGCCCGCGTCCGGCTCGATGTCCCGGACGCCGACCAGCCGGCCCAGCGACACCTGGGCGACCTGCAGCTCGTCGTACCAGCGCAGGATCAGGCCCACCGGATCGACGAGCATCTGCGCGATGAGCGCGCCCGTCGTCAGCTGACCCACTCCGATCCAGCCCTGAAGGACGAAGACCCCGCCGATCATCAGGACCGAGCAGAGGATCACCACGTGTGTGACACCGATGACCGGGAAGAGCACCGTGCGCAGCCAGAGCGTGTAGCGCTCCCAGGCCGTCCACTCCTTGATCCGGCGCTCCGACAGCTCGATGCGGCGCTCGCCCAGGCGGTGCGCCTCGACGGTGCGACCCGCGTCCACGGTCTCGGCGAGGGCGGCGGCGACGGCGGCGTAACCGGCGGCCTCGGAGCGGTAGGCGGACGGTGCGCGTCTGAAGTACCAGCGGCAGCCGATCAACAGGATGGGCACGGCGACCAGTACGGCGGGGGCGAGCGGCGGCGCGGTCACGGCGAGCCCGCCGAGCAGCAGGGCCACCCAGACCACGCCGATCGCGAGCTGCGGAACGGCTTCGCGCATCGCGTTGGCGAGCCGGTCGATGTCCGTGGTGATACGGGACAGCAGGTCACCCGTGCCGGCCCGCTCGAGGACGCCGGGCGGCAGCCCGACCGACCGTACGAGGAAGTCCTCGCGCAGATCGGCCAGCATCCGCTCGCCGAGCACGGCCCCGCGCAGCCGAACCTCACGTACGAACACGGCCTGTACGACGAGTGCGACGGCGAACAGCGCGGCGGTGCGCTCCAGATGGAGTTCACGTGCGTGGTCCGAGACCCGCTCGACGATCGAGCCCAACAGGTAGGGCCCGGCCATCGAGGCCACCACGGCCACCGTGTTGGCTGCGATGAGCGACAAGAAGGCCCGGCGGTGCCGCCGGAAGAGTTCGGTCACGTAGGCGCGTACGGTCGCGGGGGCACCGACGGGCAGGGTGTGCGCCGTCGTCGGGGCCGCCGGGTCGTAGGCCGGTGGCGCCAGGCCGATCATGCGGTCTCCTCGATTTCTTCCAGTTCCTTCAGTACGCGGCCCAGGTCGGCCTTGTCGTCTTCCCTCACGTGGCCGCGAGCGGTCCTGTCTTCTTCCCGCACACTGCTCCGCGCGGCCTCGTCATCGGTCTCCCGGGTCACCACAGCCCGGTACCGCGGCTCACCGCGTACCAGCTCGCGGTGTACGCCGACCGCGACGACCTCGCCCTCGTGCACCAGAACGACGCGGTCCGCGTGGTCCAGGAGCAGCGGCGAGGAGGTGAGGACGACCGTCGTGCGCCCGGTGCGCAGGGCGCGCACGCCGTCGGCGATCCGGGCCTCGGTGTGCGAGTCGACGGCGGAGGTCGGCTCGTCGAGGACCAGCACCTCGGGGTCCGTGATCAGCGACCGGGCCAGGGCCAGGCGCTGGCGCTGCCCGCCGGAGAGGGAGCGTCCGCGTTCGGTGATGCGGGCCTCCATCGGGTCCCCGGCGTCCAACGACCCCTGGGTGAGCGCGTCCAGGACGTCGTCGCACTGCGCGGCGGTCAGTGCGGCCTCGGCGCTGACGAGACCCGAGGAAGGCACGTCGAGCAGCTCGCGCAGCGAGCCGGACAGCAGCACCGGGTCCTTGTCCTGGACGAGGACGGCCGTACGGGCGGAATCGAGCGGCAAGTCGTCGAGGGGTACGCCTCCGAGGAGCACCGAGGTGCCACCCTCCGTGGGGTGGCCCCCCAGCCGCGCGGCGAGCACGCCCGCCGCGTCCGGGTCGCCGCACACCACGGCGGTGAGCCGTCCGGCGGGTGCGAGCAGCCCGGTCGCGGGGTCGTACAGATCGCCGGCCGGCACCTCGGGCGAGCGCGATCCACCGCTGTCCATGGCCCGTTCCAGGGACAGCACCCGGGCCGCGCGCTTGGCGGACGGGCGGGAGAACGAGTAGGCCATCGCGATCTCCTCGAAGTGTCGCAATGGGTACGTGAGCAGCATGACCGCGCTGTACACGGTGACGAGTTCGCCGACCGTGATCCGGCCGTCGCGGGCCAGGTGAACGCCGCGCCAGATGACGGCGATCATCAGCAGGCCGGGCAGCAGCACCTGGATGGCCGAGATCAGCGACCACATCCGGGCGCTGCGCACGGCCGCGTGGCGGACCTCCTGGGAGGCGCGGCGGTAGCGGTCGAGGAACAGTTCCTCGCCGCCGATGCCGCGCAGCACCCGCAGGCCCGCGACGGTGTCCGAGGCCAGCTCGGTGGCGCGTCCGGCCTTCTCGCGCTGGAAGTCCGCGCGCCGGGTGGCACGGGGCAGCAACGGCAGTACGGCGAGCGCGAGGACGGGCACACCCACCGCGACGAGTACGCCGAGCGCGGGCTGGTAGACGACCAGGCCGAGACAGACCAGCACGACGGTCAGGGCGGCCGCCGCGAACCGGGACAGGGCCTCCACGAACCAGCCGATCTTCTCGACGTCGCCCGTCGAGACCGCGACGACCTCGCCGGCCGCGACACGTCGTGTCAGAGCGGAGCCCAACTGGGCGGTCTTGTGGGCCAGCAGCTGCTGGACGCGCGCGGCGGCGGTGATCCAGTTGGTGACCGCGGCCCGGTGCAGCATGGTGTCGCCCAGCGCGATGCAGGCGCCGCACAGCCCCAGCAGCCCACCGGTCAGGGCGAGTCGGGTGCCGGAGCGGTCGACGACGGCCTGGACGGCGAGGCCGACGCAGAACGGCAGCCCGGAGACCGCCACGAAGTGCAGCAGTCCCCAGGCAAGGGCCTTGAACTGCCCGCCCAGCTGATTCCGGCCGAGCCACCACAGGAATCGGGGACCCGAGCGCGCGTCCGGCACACCCGGGTCGGGATAGGGAAGGCCTTGAATCTGCATGACGTCCCAGTGGCTCGTGTAAGGGGTGGGGTCAGGAAATGGGGCCGGGCCCAAGCCGTGGAGTTCCGGCGACCGACCGACCGTGGGGGTCGGCAGCAAACCGTGAAAGGTTCGCGTCATGGCGCGACCGGAGGCAAACGATTTTTCATCCCAGGACATGGATTCAGGACAGGGAATCGGGACACGCGTTCGGGAGACAGGGGTTGGCGGCAGGGACTCCGAGACAAGGCTGGGACCACCTCCGGCCCATCGAAAGCGTGCCCGGAAAGACAACACCTCACCGAGGAGTCTGGGGGGTAGGGATTATTCGTCCGATACGTGATGCAACGATGGGTCGCATGCGAAAAGACAGTGCGAGGCGTACGGGGTTCACCGCTGTGACGTGCGGTGTCCTCGCTGTGTTCCTGTCGGCCTGCGGTGGTTCGGAAGGGGGGAGCGGTGCGGTGAAGGGGCGCGGCGGAGCCGGTGCCAAGGGCGAACACGCACCCGCGCGCACCGTCGATCCGACCCGGATACCGGAGGTCGGCAATCGCCTGCAGGCCCGGATCCCGTCCGACTCCCACCAGGTGGTGGCGGTCTACGGCGAGGGCAGGGACTCCGCCGACTCCACGGTCGTGCTGTACACGAAGTCCGGTTCCACCTGGGAGGTGCGGCGTTCCTGGCACGCGCACAACGGGACGAAGGGCTGGACCACCGACCATCACGAGGGCGACAAGCGCAGCCCCGTCGGGGTGTTCTCGCTCACCGACGCGGGCGGAGTGCTCGACGATCCGGGCGCCCTGCTCCCGTACGACCACTCGGCGGCTTATCAGGCTCCCCGCGACTGGGCCAGGTCGCACTGGCACGACTTCGACTACGTCGTCGCCATCAACTACAACCGCCGCGTGGGTACCCCGCCCAACGACCCGGACCGCCCCCTGGGTCAGACGAAGGGCGGCAGCATCTGGCTGCACATGGACCACGGCAGCGGTACGTCCGCGTGTGTCAGCGTGCCCAAGCCGGCCATGGAATATCTGCTGCGGACGCTCGACCCGCATCAGCACCCTGTCATCGTGATGGGGGACAAGGCCGATCTGAAGGTGTAGCGGCCGTGGCCGACCGGGCTGCCCCCGTGGTGCGGTCACCGAGTGCCCATTGCGGGGCGGGCCGACTCCCCCGTAGAACACCGCACATGAGAAGACGGATCGTCATGTCCATGCTCGTCGGAGTGATCCTCTCGGCGAGTGCCTTCCTGGGAGCGGGCCCGGCCTCGGCGGCACCGCAGGCGGACGCTGCCCGGCCGGCCGCCTCCGTCGCCCGGTCGGCGGACCAGGTCGCCGATACGCCCCACGACGCGCCCTCCGGGACCGCCGCTTCCGGGACTGCCGCTTCCGGGACGCCCACCGGGACTGTCGCCGATACGCCCGCCGAGTTCGGCACCGACTGGCACGACCCCCTGACCGCCGCCCCGCCGGTGGCGACACCCGCCACCAAGTCCTGCGCGGTGACGGTCGCCGAGGCGCAGTTCCGTGACTTCACGCCGTATCGGGGCACGTACACACCGCCGAGCGGCTGCGGCGACCGCTGGAGCAAGGTCGTCCTGCGGCTCGACGGCAAGGTCAAGGGACGCCAGTTCGACCGGCTCGGCTATCTGCACATCGGCGGCGTGGAGATCCTCCGCACCTCCACCCCGGAGCCTTCACCCGACGGCATCGAGTGGTCCGTCGAGAAGGACGTGACCAGGTACGGCGACACGTTCCGGCACGGCGGCGACGTCGAGATGCTCATCGGGAACGTCGTCGACGACACGTACACCGGAGTCCTCGACGTGAAGGTGACCCTGACCTTCTACGCGGAGGGCGGCGCCGTGAAGTCCGCCGCGACCCCCGACCGTGTCCTCATCCTCCAGGACGGCACCCTCACCACCCCGCGCAACAGCGAGCGCATCGTCGCCGAGGTGTACGCGACCGGCTCCGGCGGCGGCTGCGAGGAGTACTGGTACCTGACGGTGCCCGACCCCGCCCCGTACTCCTGCAAGGCGGACAAGGGCCCCTACCGCGAGGTGCAGATCAAGGTGGACGGCCAACTCGCGGGCATCGCCGAGCCGTTCCCGACCGTGTGGACCGGCGGCTGGTCCAACCCCTTCCTCTGGTACGTGATCCCGGGGCCGCGCGCCTTCGACATCAAGCCGATCGAATACGACCTCACGCCCTACGCCGGTCTCCTCGACGACGGGCGTCCGCACCGGATCGACGTCTCCGTCGTGGGCGTCCCCGCGGGCCAGACCGGCTGGAGCGCCCCGGTCAATGTCCTCGTCTGGCAGGACGCGAAGCGCGCGTACGTGAGTGGCGCGCTCACCGACGTCAGGGCCGGCGACCTCGCCAACTCCTCGACGTACACGCCCGGTTCGGAAGAACGGCTCGACACCGTGGGCGGACACCGGCTGACGACCGCCGGATACGTCGACACCTCGCACGGCCGGGTGTGGACCACCGTGCGCCGCACGCTCGCCAACACTTCCACGCACCGCTGGACCGACGGCGAGAACACGGACGCGCTCAAGGCCACCTGGATTGACGACGAGACGGTCACCGTCGACGGGCGCGGACCGGTCGGCGTGACGCGCACCCACCGCACGTACACCATGGACGGCACCACGACGCTCGCCGCGGACGACCGGTTGCGGACCGTCCTGACGCTCGGCGAGCGGGCCGCGGTCGACGGGACGCGCGGCGGCCGGCGCACCACGTGGTCCCGGCTCGACGACACGTACGCGGGAGACGCGACGTATACCGCGAACGTGCCCCGCGACCAACGGCATGCGGTCGGTACGACGAGTGAGCGCTACCGGCTGTACGGCTCGGACGGCTGCTACGACCGCGTACTGGTCACCGCGCAGGGAGTGTTGACGCGGGACCGCAGCGACTGCTGACACCGGTGAGGCCCCGGGTGGGGGACGGCACGTCCGTTCCAGGATTTACCTGGACGTGACACAGAGGTATCCGGCGGCACCGGCAACTCCTCAATAGTGATCACTGCGGAAGGAAGTTTCCGCATGCCAGAAGTCCCCTCGGGGGAGTGCCCGTGCCGCCGTCTGTACCGTCCCCGCGACGCGTCGCACGCATACTGCGTACCTCACTGTTCGCGCAGGTCGCCTGCGCGCTCGTACTCGGCATCGTCGTCGGAAGGTTGTGGCCGGACACGGCCACGACCTTCCAGCCGCTCGGCGACGGTTTCGTACGCCTCATCAAGGCGGTCATCTCACCGCTCGTGTTCTGTGTGGTGGTCGTCGGCATCACCAAGGCCGGTGATCTGAAGGCCTTCGGCCGGATCGGGCTCAAGGCCCTGATCTGGTTCGAGGTCGCGTCCACCGCCGCGCTGTTCCTCGGGCTGATCGCGGCGAACGTCTTCGGCCCGGGCTCGGGCATGCACGCCGACCCCTCGAAGCTCGACGCCTCGGCCGTCGACGGCAAGACCGGTGGCGGCTCGCTCCCGTCGACCGGCGAGTTCATCCTGGACGCGCTGCCGCAGAGCGCCGTCGGGGCCTTCGCCGAGAACTCCCTGCTCCAAGTCCTCGTCCTCGCCTGCCTGGTGGGCGCGGCACTGCTCCACCTCGGCAACGCCAAGGTACCCAAGGTGCTGCCCGCCATCGAGCAGGTCCAGGACGTCGTCTTCGCGATCGTCGGCTTCATCATGAAGCTGGCCCCGCTCGCGGTGTTCGGCGCGATGGTCCACCTGGTGGGGGAGTACGGGCTCGGCGTCATCAAGACGTACGGCAAGCTGATCGTCCTGTGCTACGCGGTCGCGTTGCTGTTCCTCGCGCTGCTCGCCGTCGCCCTGAAGGCGGTCACCGGGCTCAGCCTCTGGAAGTTCGTCCGTTACACCCGCGAGGAGATGCTGCTCGCGCTCGGTACCGCCTCCAGTGAGACGGTCATGCCGCGCATGATGCAGAAGCTGCGGCAGGTGGGCTGCCGTGACGACGCCGTGGGCCTGGTCCTGCCCACCGGCTACTCCTTCAACCTCGACGGCGCCTCGATCTACCTGTCCATCGGTACGTTGTTCATCGCGCAGGCGGTGGGTGTGGAGCTGAGCCTGGGTCAGCAGATCACCGTCGTCCTGGTCCTCATGCTGACCAGCAAGGGCATGGCGGGCGTACCCGGGTCCGCCTTCCTCGCCCTGTCGGCGACGGCCTCCTCGCTCGGGGTCGTCCCCGCCGGAGCCGTCGCCCTCCTCCTCGGCGTGGACCGCGTCATGGACTCGATGCGCGTCGCCACGAACCTGCTCGGCAACTGCGTCGCCGTCTTCGCGGTGTCCCGCTGGGATGGCGCGCTCGACACGGAGCGGGCGAAGAAGGTACTGGAGGGCGAGATCGCGTTCGTGGAGGAGGACGACGCGCCACCGCGGGAGTCGCCGACGGAAGTACTGGAGCCCGAGTCGACCAAGGCGGAAGTCCCCGTCCATTCGACCAAGGCGGAAGTCCCCGTCCATTCGACCAAGGTGGAAGTCCCCGCCCACTCGGGCAAGGCGGAAGTCCCCGCCCAGTCGACCAAGGAACCTGCCCCCGAGGTCGGTTGACCGACCCGGGACGGGTCACCGCCCCGATGCCCCGGAACAGGCCGTGTGTTCCCACTCCAGTCGTACGGAGTGGGGGCCGCGGCCCGGCGCGTCGTACGTCGCGCCACGGGCCCGCCGATGGCACACCCTCAGCAGCGGTGCTCAAGCCTGGGCATGCCGTCCACCAGCGTGTCCAGCAGCCCCCCGAGTACCTCGCGTTGCTCGTCCGTCAACGGCGCCAGGATCTCCTCCGCGGCCGACCGGCGCGCGCCACGCAGCTCCCGCAGTGCCTCGCGCCCCTCGTCCGTGACCTCGATCCGGATCACCCTCCGATTGGTGGGATCGGGGACCCGGCGCACCTTCCCGCTCGCCTCCAGGCCGTCGACCAGCGTGGTCACGGCCCGGGGCACCACCTCCAGGCGCTCGGCGAGATCGGCCATGCGCGGTGGCGAGCTGTAGTGCGCGAGCGTGCGCAGCAGCCGGGACTGGGCCGGGGTGATGCCCAGCTCGCGCTGCTCCAGATGCCGCTTCTGGATGCGGTGCACACGTCGGGTCAGCCGCAGCAACTGCTCGGCGAGCAGGCCGTCGGCATCGGGGGTGGTCATACGGGAACAATATCAGGATGCGGTTCATTGTGAGTATAGGTAACAATGAGCTAAGCTCCGCCAGTCATTGTTTTCCTGGCCCGCGTAATCGTCGTCTCACCTCCCGTAGGAGCCCATGCGTCCCGAACAATCCACCTGGACCCCGTCACCCGCCGAGGGCGAACAGCCACGGCAGGTGCGCCGCATCCTGAAGCTGTTCCGGCCCTACCGCGGCCGCCTCGCGATCGTCGGCCTGCTGGTCGGCGCGTCGTCCCTCGTCACCGTCGCGACCCCCTTCCTGCTGAAGGAGACCCTGGACGTCGCGATTCCCCAGGGCCGCACCGGTCTGCTGAGCCTGCTCGCGCTCGGCATGATTCTCAGCGCGGTCGTCACCGGCATCTTCGGCGTCCTGCAGACCCTGATCTCCACGACCGTCGGCCAGCGCGTCATGCACGACCTGCGCACCGCCGTCTACGGCCGGCTGCAGCGCATGTCGCTCGCCTTCTTCACCCGGACCCGCACCGGCGAGGTCCAGTCCCGCATCGCCAACGACATCGGCGGCATGCAGGCGACCGTGACCTCCACCGCCACCTCGCTGGTCTCCAACCTCACCAGCGTGGTCGCCACGATCGTCGCGATGGTCGCCCTGGACTGGCGGCTCACCGTGGTCTCGCTGCTCCTGCTGCCGGTCTTCGTGTGGATCAGCCGGCGCGTCGGCAACGAACGCAAGAGGATAGCGACCCAGCGTCAGAAGCAGATGGCCGCGATGGCCGCCACCGTGACCGAGTCGCTCTCCGTTAGCGGCATCCTGCTCGGCCGCACCATGGGCCGCGGCGATTCGCTCACCAAGGCGTTCGAGGACGAGTCCGACAGCCTGGTCGACCTCGAGGTGAAGTCGAACATGGCGGGTCGCTGGCGCATGTCCGTCATCGGCATCGTCATGGCCGCCATGCCGGCCGTCATCTACTGGGCCGCGGGCATGGCCCTCCAGTTCGGCGGCCCGTCCGTGTCGATCGGCACGCTCGTCGCCTTCGTCTCGCTCCAGCAGGGCCTGTTCCGGCCGACGGTCAGCCTGCTGTCCACCGGCGTCCAGATCCAGACCTCGCTCGCGCTCTTCCAGCGCATCTTCGAGTACCTCGACCTGCCCATCGACATCACCGAGCCGGAGCACCCGGTCCACCTCGACCAGGTCAAGGGCGAGATCCGCTTCGAGGGCGTCGAGTTCCGCTACGACGACAAGAGCGGCCCGATCCTCGAGGGCATCGACATCACCGTCCCCGCGGGCGGCAGTCTCGCCGTCGTCGGCCCGACCGGCTCCGGCAAGTCCACGCTCAGCTATCTGGTGCCACGGCTGTACGACGTCACGGGCGGCCGCGTCACGCTGGACGGCGTCGACGTACGGGACCTCGACTTCGACACGCTCGCCCGCGGAATCGGCGTCGTCTCCCAGGAGACCTACCTTTTCCACGCCTCGGTCGCGGACAACCTGCGCTTCGCCAGGCCCGACGCCACCGACGAGGAGCTGCAGGCGGCGGCCAGGGCGGCCCAGATCCACGATCACATCGCGTCACTGCCCGACGGGTACGACACGGTCGTGGGTGAACGCGGCCACCGGTTCTCGGGCGGTGAGAAGCAGCGCCTCGCCATCGCCCGCACGATCCTGCGGGACCCGCCGGTCCTCATTCTCGACGAGGCGACCAGCGCCCTGGACACCCGCACGGAGTACGCCGTGCAGGAGGCCATCGACGCCCTGTCGGCCAACCGGACCACGCTCACCATCGCGCACCGGCTCTCCACCATCCGTGGCGCCGACCAGATCGTCGTCCTGGACTCCGGCCGCGCGGTCGAACGCGGCACGCACGAGGAGCTGTTGGAGCGGGAGGGGCGCTATGCGGCGCTGGTCCACCGGGACGCCCAACTGGAGCCGACAAGATGACGATATGCCGGGTTTGTAGGCTTTAGCGGGTTACCGTGCCCGCATGCAGATGAACACTCCGCCACGGAGCACGATTCGACTGACGCGCCGGGGCCGGGTCGCCCTCATCGCGACCGGAGCCGTCGTGGCGGCCACCGCCGTGGCGGTGCCGCTGCTCACCCTGAACACGGAGAACGAGGAGACGCGGCCCACGTCCCTCGTCATCCCGGCGGGCTGGCGCACCGGCCAGGTCTACGAGGCTGTCGACAAGGCCCTCGCGCTGCCCCTGGGATCCACCAAGAAGGCCCTGGCCAAGGCCAACCTCAAGTTGCCCAACGACGCGGAGGGCAACCCCGAGGGCTACCTCTACCCGGCGACGTACCCCCTCGACAAGACGGCGACCCCCGAGTCCCTGCTGGCGCTCATGGTCAACACCGCGAACAAGAAGTTCAGTGGCAGCCCCATCACCGCGGGCGCCCAGCGCAACGCGATGAACCTCTATCAGGCGATCACCATCGCGAGCATCGTCCAGGCCGAGTCCGCCACCAAGGCCGACATGGCCAAGGTGGCCCGGGTCATCTTCAACCGCCTGGAACGCGGCATGCCGCTGCAGATGGACGCGACCCTCAACTACGCGCTGAACCGCTTCACGCCGACCACGACCACGAACGACACGAAGCTCGAGAGTCCCTACAACTCGTACCAGCGCATGGGGCTGCCGCCCACACCGATCTCCAACCCCGGCGAAGCCGCGATGCGTGCCGCGATCAACCCCGCCCCGGGCGACTGGCTGTACTTCGTCACGGTCAAGCCGGGCGACACCCGGTTCACGGCCAGCTACGAGGAACAGCAGAGGAACGTCGCCGAATTCAACCAGCTCCGGAGGAGAGCCTCCCCCTCGCCCTCGCACTCACCGTCGAACTCGAACTCGACCCCGGGCTCGCCATCCGCCTCGGCCCCGCGCTGAAGCTCGCTGCCCGGTGCCCGGTCCACCCTGCCCACGAGGTCTCCGAGCCGGCCACGGGGCATCAGGCGCCGACGGTCACTCCCGCCAGCAGCCGCCTGATGTCCCGTACCGCCGCGCGCCCGGCCCGGTTGGCGCCGATCGTGCTGGCGGAAGGCCCGTACCCGACCAGATGGATCCGGGGATCGGCGAGCGCGCGCGTCCCCTCGACGCGGATGCCGCCGCCCGGCTCACGCAGCCGCAGCGGCGTCAGATGGTCGAGGGCGGCACGAAAACCGGTCGCCCACAGGATGACGTCCGCGTCGACGTGACGGCCGTCGGCCCAGTCGACGCCGGATGGCGTGATCCGGTCGAACATCGGCTGCCGGTCCAGCACGCCGTCGGCCAGCGCCTGCCGGATCGCGTCGTTCAGCGGCAGCCCCGTCACCGAGACGACACTCTTGGGAGGCAGCCCCTGCCGGACCCGTTCCTCCACGAGTGCGACGGCCGCGCGCCCCACGTCCTCGGTGAAGGGCCCCTCACGGAAGACGGGCGGCCGCCGTGTCACCCAGGTCGTCGCGGCGGCGTACGGGGCGATCTCCATCAGATGCTGGGTGCCGGACGCGCCGCCGCCCACGACGACCACCCGCTGCCCGGCGAACTCCTCGGGCCCCGGGTACTGGGCCGTGTGCAACTGCCGCCCCCGGAACGTCTCCTGGCCGGGATAGCGCGGCCAGAACGGCCGATCCCAGGTCCCCGTGGCATTGATCAGCGCCCGCGTCGACCACGTACCGTCGGAGGACTCGACCAGCAGCCGTCCGCCGGCGCCCTCCCGCACGGCCCGCACGTCCACCGGCCGCCGTACCCGCAGGTCGAAGGTGCGCTCGTAGGTGTCGAAGTACTCCGCGATCACCTCGGAGGACGGCCGCGCCGGGTCCGCGCCCTCCAGCTCCATACCGGGCAGGGAGTGCATGCCGTGCACCTTGCCGTACGTCAGCGACGGCCACCGGAACTGCCAGGCACCACCCGGACGCGGTGCGTGATCCAGCACCGCGAAGTCCCGCTCCGGCTCGAAACCGCCCCGCCGCAGGTGATAGGCGCTGGACAGTCCCGCCTGCCCAGCGCCTATGACGACGACATCGACCTCGCGGACTTCGCGCGCCTGCACCCCGGTGTTGTTCACGCTTCCACTAACTCGACCGGGGTGCGGGATCTTCCCGAACGGCGACGCCTGTGAGCCACCCGACGCGCGACCCGGCGGGCGGGAAGCAGCGCGGACGGACGGTCTTCAGGAGTCCTTGTAGACGCGGGGCGTGGTGGTGGAGGGCGGCAGGCCGCCGTTGAATCGCGTGTCGACGAAGGCGGCGAAGTCGACCTTGCCCGGGATCAGCTTCAGCTCGGTGAAGGTGTCCGCGATCTGCTGCTCCGACGCGATGAGCGGCTTGTCGACGGCGACCGCGATCCGGCTGGCGTTGGTGCGCTTCACCGAGGCGAGCGCCACCTCGTACGGCAGGCCGGTGTCCTTCGCCCACACCTTGGCCCAGGCGTCCGGATGCCGGTACACCCAGTCCTGGGCACGCCGCAGCCGCTCCAGATAGTCCTTGATGGCAGCGGCCTTCTTGGTGTCCTTCAGCGCGCTCGGCGCCGCCACCTGGAAGCTGAGCCCGTTGACGACACCGTCCCCGTCGGCCAGGATCCGACCCTGCTTGGTCTCGAGGACCTGCGAGGTGTACGGGTCCCACACCGCCCACGCGTCCACCTTGCCGCCGGTGAACGCGGCGAGCGCGTCGGCGGGCTGCAGATACTTGACCTTCACATCGCTCAGCTTCAGACCGGCCTCCTTGAGCGAGGCGATCAGCTGGAAGTGCGCGGACGAACCTTGCGCCACGGCGATGGAACTGCCCTTGAGCTCCTCGGGCCTGCGCAGCGACGAGTCCTTCGGCACGAGAATGGCCTCGCCCTTGGACGTGCCGTGCCAGGCGGCCACCACCGAGACCTTCGAGCCCGCGCCGGCCGCGAAGACGGGCGGGGTGTTGCCGACGCCGCCGATGTCGACGGCCTTGGCGTTGACGGCCTCCAGGAGGGGCGGCCCGGATGTGAACGTCGACCACTTGATCTTGTAGTTGAGGTTCTTGAGTTCTCCCGCGGCCCGCAGCACCGCCTCGGAACCACCCTTCTGGTCACCGACGTTGAGCGTGAGGGAACCCTTGCCATCGGTTCCGGCACCGGCGGTGTCGGCGGCCGAGTTCCCGCCGCAGGCGGCGAGGAGCAGGGTCAGGGGGAGGAGCAGGGCGGCGGGGACGAGGTGTCGGCGCATGGCGATTCCGTTCGATTGGTTCAGGTGAGGTGAGGTGATGTTGAGGTGACGGCGAAGGGCGGCTGATGGGCGGGGAGAGGGAGCTCAGGCGACGGTGTCCACGCCCAGGCGCTCCAGGAGGCCGGCACGCAGTTCGGCGAAGCGGGGGTCGGCGATGTCGCGCGGCCGGTCCAGGTCGACCCGGGTCTCGTACGCGATGACACCGCCGTCCATGACGAGGACCCGGTCGGCGAGCAGCACGGCCTCCTCGACGTCGTGCGTGACCAGCAGCACGGCACAGCCGCGCCGTCGCCACAGTTCGCCGACGAGCCGCTGTGCCTTGATGCGGGTGAGGGCGTCCAGCGCGCCGAACGGCTCGTCGAGCAGCAGCAGATCGGGTTCGCGGACCAACGCACGGGCCAGCGAGGCACGTTGGGCCTCACCGCCGGAGAGTGTCTTGGGCCAGGCGTTCGCGCGGTGGGTGAGTCCGACCTCGGTCAACGCCTGCTCGGCGACGGCGCGTTCGGGCTTTCCGGGCAGACCCAGCAGGACGTTGCGCCACACCTTCTTCCACGGCATGAGCCGGGGCGCCTGGAACGCGACGGCCTTGCGCCGCGGGACGAGCACAGTGCCCTCGATGTCACGGTCGAGCCCGGCGAGGATGCGCAGCAGAGTGGACTTGCCGCAGCCGCTGCGGCCGAGGAGGGCCACGAACTCGCCTGTACGCACGTCGAGTTGGAGGTCGTCGATGACGGCGCGCCCGTCGAAGGAGCGGGTCAGTCCCTGCACGCGTACGGCGGAGGCCTGAGTGGTCGGGTCCTGCCGACCGGTCGCGGTCTTCTGCTGGGCGATGGCGCCCTTCTGGAGGGTCACCGGCCCGTGAACGTCGGTCGCCATTGCAGCAGCAGCCTTTCGAGGGAGCGGACGATGAAGTCGGCGAGCAGGCCGAGGAAGGCGTAGACGATCAGGCAGACCACGATCACATCGGTCCGCAGGAAGTCACGTGCCTGCACCATGAGGAAACCGATCCCGGCGTCCGCGTTGATCTGCTCGGCGAAGACGAGCGCGAGCCAGGCGATACCGAGGGAGTAGCGAAGCCCGGTCATCGCCCCGGGCAGCGCGCCCGGCAGTACGACATGCCGGACGAGCCCCCACCGGGAGAGGCCGAGGGACTCCCCGGCCTCGATGAGCTGGGAATCGACGCCGCGGATACCGGCGTACACGTTCAGATAGAGGGGGAAGGACACCCCCAGCGTGATGATCGCGATCTTCGGGGCCTCGCCGATGCCGAACCAGATGATGAACAGCGGGATCAGTCCCACGAAGGGCACCGTCCGCAGCATCTGGACGCTGGCGTCCACGAGGTCTTCGCCGATCCGGAAGAGTCCGGAGACGAGGGCGAGTCCGGTGCCGACGAGGGTTCCGAGCAACAGCCCCACCGCGACGCGCTGCAAGGAGACGCCCATCGCGTTCGGCAGCGAACCGTCGGCGATCAGATTGCCGCCGACCCGCGCGATGGTGCCCGGCGAGGCGAGGATGTCGGGGGTCAACACCCCTGTACTGCTGAGAACTTGCCACAGCGCGAGCAGCAGGAGCGGGCCGGAGGTGCGGCGCAGCCAGCGGGGCACGCGGGTGCGGCGGGTGGAGAGGGGGACGATCGGAACGAGTTCGGGTGGCGCCGGCTGGGCCGCACCGTTCTTGGCTATGTCCGATATATCGGGCTCGGAGGGGGTGGGCGGGGCGTGGCTGATGCTCATGAGTGCTCCACGGGGAGGAGAGCGGCCGGAGAGGAATACGCCATGGCTCCGCCGCGTCAGCGGCTCAGGTCTGAGGCCTGTCGTTCGGATCAGGTCCGGGCCGCGGGACTGATCAGGCGCCGCACCGTGAGGCGACCTGTCCGAAAGGCAGGCCCCAGCCGCGACGTGCGGGTGGAGCGGAGCGAGGGCGCGGTGGAACGAGGGAGTGAGGGGGCGTCAGAGGCCGCGGCGACACGCGGCGGAGGCCACCCGCAGCAGGTCGATGTGACCGCGCGTGGTGAGCAAGGCTGAACGCAACATGCGGGTGAAAGTAGCCAGGTGGTCCATGCCCGGTCAATGGTGTCTCGCGGATTGGAACGCGTGTATCAGAGAGCGGCTGTCGGTCGTGTGCGGAACGCCGAGGACGGGTGAGAATCGGGTCATGCCCGATGCCTTCACCACCCGAGTCCTGAACGTCGCCACCGGTTCGGCGGAGACGGTCATCGACCTCACCCGCGACTGCGAGGCCTTCCTTCGTGAGGTGGCGGCGGGCCGCGACGGCCTGCTGAATGTCTTCGTGCCCCATGCCACCGCCGGTGTCGCGATCATCGAAACCGGCGCCGGAAGCGACGACGATCTCCTCGCCGCGCTGCACTCCCTGCTCCCCGCGGACGACCGCTGGCAGCACCGCCACGGCAGCCCCGGGCACGGCCGTGACCACGTACTCCCCGCCGTCGTCCCGCCGCACGCGACGCTTCCGGTGCTGGGCGGGCGGCTGGAACTGGGGACGTGGCAGTCGGTGTGTCTGGTGGACACGAACAGGGACAATCCCGTGCGAAAGGTGCGTTTGAGTTTTCTTGGGGGTTCGTGAGCCGGCGGTGGCCGCGCTCGTGGGGGGCGGGAGTACGGTGGTGCTACCGAGCGCACCTCGCATGCCGTCATCCATTTCGGCGTCGTTCTCGGGGAACGGCAAGGCCTGAGCCCATGTGGCCCGGCCGGAAATGAGCCGCCCCATGCCTCCTGGCCAGCGCAATCGCGCCGCCTTCCGCATCCCGTCCCGCCACCCGCGGTAGCGGATTTCCTGGTTCTCACGGTGTTTCGGAGGCCTTCCGGCACCTCGCGCGCACCTGGACCGATTCTCACCCCCGGCGTATGCCGCCGGGACGCAGTCGGCGCTTCACGCACCCGCGATGAACAAGAGCGAAATGACAAGGAAGCGCATGAGTCTGATGAGCCTCGGAGTGCTCGCGTCCTCCCGCAAGGAGAACGAGTTCCGGTTGCCGCTGCACCCTGGCCACCTCGACCGGATCGCCCCGGACGTACGCGAAAGGATCTTCCTCGAAGAAGGCTACGGCCACCGGTTCGGCGTCGGTGACGACGCTCTGCGACCACTCGTGGGAGGCCTGCGTTCCCGAGAGCGGCTCCTCGCCGAGTGCGATGTGCTGCTGCTGCCCAAACCGATGCACGACGACATCGCCGAGCTGCACGAGGGTCAAGTGCTGTGGGGATGGCCGCATTGTGTGCAGGACCAGAAGATGACCCAGATCGGCATCGACCGAAAACTGACCCTCGTCGCCTGGGAGGCCATGAACCACTGGACGTCCACTGGTGCCTTCAGCGTCCATGTGTTCCACAAGAACAACGAACTCGCGGGCTACTGCTCGGTGCTGCACGCCCTGCAACTCGGTGGGCTGACAGGTAGTTATGGCCGCCGCCTGCGTGCCGTGGTCATCAGCTTCGGCGCCACGGCGCGCGGAGCGGTCACCGGCCTCGGTGCCATGGGAGTCTCCGACGTCACGGTGCTCACCCAACGCGCCGCGGCGGCCGTGGCCTCGCCGATGCCGTCGGTCGTGATGGGCCACTTCGAGGAGCAGGAGGACGACCCGTCACGCCTGCGGGCATTCACCGCCGGCGGTTCCGTGCCGCTCGCGGAGTATCTGGCCGGGTTCGACATCATCGTCAACTGCGTCCTGCAGGACACCGACGCGCCGCTGACGTTCGTCACCGAAGAGGAACTCGCCCTGTTCCGGCCGGGCACCTTCTTCATCGACGTCGCCTGTGACGCGGGCATGGGCTTCGAATGGGCCCGTCCGACCACCTTCGGCGAGCCCATGCCCTCGGTGGGGCCGGGCTGCCACTACTACGCGGTGGATCACAGTCCGTCCCACCTGTGGAACTCGGCCACGTGGGAGATCAGCGAGGCGCTCCTTCCCTATCTCCGCAAGGTCATGAGCGGCCCCGCGGCCTGGGAGGCCGACGCCACGGTCAGAAACGCCATCGAGATGCGCGACGGCGTGGTCCAGAACCCGAAGATCCTCTCCTTCCAGCACCGGTCGGCCGAGTATCCCCACGCCCCCGAGGTCCCGGCGCTGCGCTCCGCCGCACAGGTGGCCTGACGACGCCTGGGGGAGTCCGCGCAGCAGCTCTGCGTGGGCTCGCCCGGCCGGTCCGCCGGTCGACAAGGGTACTTTTCGTCCCCGGAATGTGCGTGCCGTGCTAAAGTTGACGTCAGTTGTGGTTCGCGTAAAATCCAAGTGCCTTTGATGACTTTATGTCGTCGGGCATTTTTGCATTTCGCAGAACGTGGACCCCTGGGTACCGCCCGGAAGTCGGATTCGGTTCGTTCTTGCAATTCATTCGGTTCATCGCTGCCGAGAATTCCTCGATACGTGCCATATCGAGGAAGGTTCTCCATGAACCGCTCAGCTCGTACGAGCGACCGTTTTGCCAAGACCCGTCGGCAGGGTGGCCAGGGGCGCCCCGGCGCCCGTCCAGGCGGCGACGGACGCCGTCCCTCCGCACCGCAGGGCGAGTTCGCGCTGCCGGAGACCATCACCCCCGCCCTCCCTCCGGTCGCGGCCTTCGATGAGCTGGACCTCCCCGGCGAGTTGCTGAAGAAGCTCACCAGCCTCGGCGTGAACGAGCCGTTCCCGATCCAGGCCGCCACGCTGCCCAACTCCCTCGCGGGACGCGACGTCCTGGGCCGCGGGCGCACCGGATCCGGCAAGACGCTCGCCTTCGGCCTCGCGCTCCTCGTGCGCACGGCAGGGCAGCGGGCCGAGGCCCGGAAACCGCGCGCCCTGATCCTCGTTCCCACCCGCGAGCTGGCCCAGCAGGTCTCCGATGCGCTCACCCCGTACGCCCAGCTGCTTAAGGTGCGGCTGGCCACGGTGGTCGGTGGTATGTCGATCGGGCGTCAGGCCGCCGCGCTGCGGGCCGGGGCCGAGGTCGTCGTCGCGACCCCGGGCCGCCTCACCGATCTCGTCGAGCGCAATGACTGCCGCCTCGACCGGGTGAGCATCACCGTCCTGGACGAGGCCGACCAGATGGCCGACATGGGTTTCATGCCCCAGGTCACCGAGCTGCTGGACCAGGTGCGCCCCGACGGTCAGCGCCTGTTGTTCTCCGCCACGCTGGACCGCAACATCGACCTCCTCGTCCGTCGATACCTCCATGACCCGGTGGTCCACTCGGTCGACCCCTCGGCGGGCGCGGTGACCACGATGGAGCATCACGTACTGCAGGTGCACGGCGCCGACAAGTACGCCGCCGCCACCGAGATCGCCGCCCGCGACGGGCGCGTGCTCATGTTCCTGGACACCAAGCACGCCGTCGACCAGTTCACCAGGCACCTGCTGGGCAGTGGTGTGAAGGCCGCGGCGCTGCACAGCGGCAAGTCGCAGCCCCAGCGCACGCGTACGCTCGCGCAGTTCAAGACCGGTCATGTCACGGTCCTGGTGGCGACCAACGTCGCGGCCCGCGGTATCCATGTCGACGATCTCGACCTCGTCGTCAACGTCGACCCGCCCAGTGACCACAAGGACTACCTGCACCGAGGCGGCCGTACCGCCCGCGCCGGTGAGTCAGGCAGTGTCGTCACGCTCGTTCTGCCCGGCCAGCGCCGCGACATGATCCGTCTCATGTCCGACGCGGGCATCCGTCCTCACGTCACCCAGGTCCGTTCCGGTGAGGCGGAGTTGAGCCGGATCACCGGCGCACAGGCTCCCTCCGGTGTTCCCATCGGCGGCAGTCGGCCGGTCGCGGAGCGACCCGAACGTGGCGGTGCCCCCTTCCGGGGCCTGGGCACCCGCCCGGGACGCGCCGGTGGCGAGTCCCGCCGGGCCGCCGAGGCCCGTCAGACGGCCGAGGCCCGCAAGGCCGCTCGGGTTCGTCGTGGCGCGTAGTCCGAGCGCCTGACACCGAACGATCCACGACCCCGCCCGTGCGACCCGCTCCGACTCACCCACCCCACACCCCCGACATGATCACGGCTGTCTGCCGCGGTCCGTCCATGCCTCCGGAGGGCCGTCGGCGGGACCTTCTCCTGACCCGTCGATCAGGAGGTCGTGGCGGGCGGAGCCGTGGGAACGGAGCCTGTCCCTGACGACCCGTCGGGCACGCCGTCCGGCACCAGGTCGCGGCCCGGCCAGGCTGCCGTCCAGCCGGCCCGCGGCCAGCTCCACGACGCTCCGCCGCCGCGCCATGTGGCCGAGTGTCGTAAGGGTGGCGCGCCCGATCCCCAGCGCCTGCGCGATGCGCGAGGTCTCCGCCAGCCGCCGTTCGGAGTCGTCGCCGATCTCCACCGGACACAGGCGGCAGAGCAGGCCCAGGTACGTGTCCCTCCGTTGGCATATCAACGGAGTGCGGCAACGGCGCTGTCCACGTCACCGTGCACCAGGCCATGGCCCCCGAGCAACGCCTCGCGTGTCATGGGGGAACCCACTTCCTCCGCCGAGGTTCACACGGAAGGGGGACACACGGGTGACGCGGTGACCTGCCTGGAACGCCTCGAACGCATCTCCGACCGGATGGGCGGCGGAAGGGCTCGGCCGAGGTATCTGCTCGCTTCGGCCCGAGTCCTGCGGCAGGACGCTTCCGGCACCGCCCAGGAGAACCTGCGCGAAGCGGTGGGCCTGACGCGCTCGCGCAGTCGGCCCTTCGAGACGGGGTGACGGACACCGGCGCCGCACTGTCGCGCTTCCGCACCAGGGCCGCCATGTGCGAGGCGGGGATCACCGTCCCCGGACGCAAGCAGGCCGCCACCGAGAACGAGGAGCAGCTCGCGATACTGATCGCCGACGCGCTGACCTGCCGTCAGATCGCCACGGGTGCCGCGGCTCAGTGAGGATGTGGTCGCCAACCGGCTGTCCCGGCTGTTCGCACGCACCGGGCCCCGGTCCCGCACCGAAGTGGTCACGGCCGTGCTCACCGGTCACCGCACCCGGAGCCAAGGCTCATGAGGACGGCGGCCGCAGGCGACGAGAGCGGCCAACTTCCCAGGATCGAAGGCAACATGGCGGTTCGGCCGGCAGTAGCACATGAGTCGGCCCGGGAAGCACATGTGTCGCACATACCGGCGCGACAGGACCATCCGGTTCCATTCGTGCGTACTATCTCTACACTGCTGCAGGCCGTGGCAGTTGTGTCCTGCGAGTGATTGGCCCATGTCATGTCTGAAGTCAGCTCCAACTCCCATTCCACAGAACTCACGTCGCAGTACATCGCCCAGGTGACGGGTGACCTTGAGCGCAATGCCAAGGAGCAGGAGCGTATCGGGGCGGAGATCGAAGCCTTGCAGGAGCAGTTGCGTGGCCTGCAGCACGACCACACCGTGCTGGTGAACATGCAGGACGCGCTCGGTGGTCCCAGCCCGGCCCCCGGGGTGGAGGCCGCGGCTGTGGCGTCGGTGCCTCACCAGGCCACCGCCGAACCCAAGCAGAGCAAGGGGAAGAAGGCGGCCGCCACGGGCGCGAAGAAGTCGGCGTCCAAGAAGCCCGCCGCCAAGGCCTCATCCGAGAAGGCGTCCACGGCAGCGGCCAAGCCGACCCTCGTCGAGCTGATCCGAGGGCACCTGGAGAAGCAGAACGAGCCGCGTTCCGCCGCCGAGATCACCACCGCGCTCACGCAGGCCCACCCCGACCGGAGCGTGAAGACCACGGTCGTGCGCACCACCCTCGAAGGACTGGTCGCCAAGAGCCACGCTCACCGCACCAAGCAGGGTTCGTCGGTCTTCTACACCGCGGCAGTCACCTCGGAGCCCGCGCCGGCCGAGCCGCAGCAGGAGGCGGTGTCCGACTGAGCATCCGCAGGAGCCCCTGGCACCGGCATCGACGTGGGGTCGCGGTCCGGACCGGTCCACGAGCAGGGCGGTGCCGTCAGGAGAATTCGTGCTGTACGACCCAGTAGTAGTCGTCCTCCTCGGCTGAGGCGGCGCGCAGGTGGTGGCCGGCCATCGAAACGGCGAGGAACTCGGGGGAGCCCGTCACCGCGGCGATGCGTGACGGCAGGTGCTCGCCGACCGGGTCCGTGACTCCCACCCAGCCGATCTCACTTCCGCCCGACAGGGGCGTAAGGATGAGGAACTGGCCCTTGCACCAGCACCGAAGTGCGGCGGAACTCCCCGAGCAGTGCGGCGCATTCGCGTCGGCGAGGCGCCACCTCGTCCGGCGCGGACACTGGTGCCCACTCCTGTTCGGGCAGGTGCCGTGTCGGCTCCGGACGCTCCCGCGAAGATGTCACGTGCTCCGGCACGGCCGGGCGGCCCGCCATTTCCGCGTAGTCCGAAAGCCGTGACCTGGGAATTCGCGGCTCTCCTGCCCCGCCCCCCTGCTCAGGCCTGCGTCCCCTCATCACGACTGCACACAACACGTCGCAACGGCGCCCGCGTCAGACCCCTGTCACAGCGGAACACGGATCGGAGAGACAGGGAGCAGGCACTGGCCGGGGGCTCCGTGATGCGGACTTTGTCGCTCTATACGATGAGGCGTCCTATGGGGGATTGGGGGAGAGACCATTGGGTTGGGCGGTCGACGAGCGTCGCGGTGATGACGGGAACGGTCATGCGCACTGCGACGGGTTCGGCGACGACCGGTTACCGTCCGCCGCGAGTGACGATGCGGGCGTGCGGCCGCGCGGCCCGCTGCGCCGGTTCGCGTTGTTCGTCGGGCGCACCCTGTACGGCGAGTGGCACGGCATCGTCGTGGATCCGGTACGGCAACTCGTGCGCCGTGGGCTGTCCGGACTCCTGTTGGCGTTCGTGGCCGTCTTCGGGGTCATCTTCTTCCACGCGCTCGCCCAACATCCCACCGGTGCGGTGATCGTGCGGCTGGCCGGCGGAGTGAAGGCCTGCCTGCCGCTGCCCCTGGCCCTGCTGCGTACTCCGGTGTCGCTGTACGTGCCCGCCCTCGACCTTCCCGTGTGGGCGGGCATCACCCAGCTGTTCTTCGCCTTCGCTCTCGCGGAACTCGCCCTCGGCCGGGCCCGGACACTGGGCATCGCCTACGCCACCACCTTGGCCGGCACCCTCACGGTCCGTGTGATGATCGCGCTCGGCCCGGGCTGGTGGGGGCTCGGCCTGCCGCCCGAGATCGGCCAGGTGCTCGACACCGGACCCTCCGCCGCGGTGGTGGGACTGTTCACCTACCTCTCGGTCCTCCGGCGCGCTCCCGTCGTGTTCGCGCTCACCGGCGGCTCGATGGTGTGGGAGTCGGTCGTCAAACCCAATCTGGCAGGCCGTGAGCACCTGATCGCCGTGGGCGCCGCGATTGTCCTGGCGGTGCTGCACGGGCGCTGCCGAAGACTGTGGGACTCCCTCGGCGCCCTGCTTTTCTCGGCATGGTCACGAAGCGGCCTGGAGCGGCTGTTCCCGTCGCGTGGTGAGGGGCGTACGCAGGGCACCAATAGTCAACCGCGCTGAGGGTCCCCGACCGGAGACGGCTGTACCCGTGACCGGTGGAGCGGCGTGTTCAGAGGGCGCGGTCGAGGAGGTCGAGCAGGGCTGCCCAGTGGCGTTCGGTGGCCTTGGCGTCGTACGCGGCGGTGTCGGCCATGGTGTAGCCGTGGTGCGCGCCGGCGTAGACCTCGCTGTGGTGGCGGACACCCGCCTCGGTGAACGCCTTGTCGAGGCGCTCGATCTGCTCGGGAGGCAGGGAGGCGTCCTGGTCGGCGTGGCCGAAGTACAGCTCCGCGGTGACCCGGCCGGCGAGCAGGTGCGGGCTGTCGGGGGCGTCGGTCGCCAGCCGGCCGCCGTGGAAGCCCGCCGCGGCCGCGACCCGCTCGGGGTAGGTGCCGGCGGTGCGCAGGGCCAGTCCGGCGCCCATGCAGTAGCCGGTGATGCCGACCGGTCCGTCGGCGGCCTGCGGGCAGGCGGCCAGCCAGGACAGATAGGCGTCGGCGTCGCGCATGGCCAGGTCTGGGGTCAACTCCCGGATGATCGGGATGAGTTGCTCGAACAGCGCCGGACGGTGGGCCGCGTCGATGACGTCGGGCAGCTCCAGTACCGGTGCCGGCCCGTGGCGATAGAGGAGGTTGGGAACCAGCACGGTGTAGCCGGCACCGGCGAGCCGGTCGGCCATCTCCTTCAGCCGGGGGCGCAGTCCGAAGGCGTCCATGTAGAACAGCACCGCGGGGTGGGCGGCGTTGTCGTCGGGGTGGGCCAGATAGGCGTCGGCCGAGCCGTCCTGGGTGGGGATGTTCACGGAGGTTCCCCGTACTTCACGTACCTCGGTCATGGGCGTCCCTCTTCTTCTCTCGCGTGTGCCTAGGGCGTCTTTCGGGCGTTTCGGGGTGCCGCGGGGATCGCCGACAGCCACCTGATCGCGGAGGTCCCGACGTGCAGTCTGGCACTCGTGGTGCGGTCGGTTCGGCAGGGCCTCGCTGTCGCCCGTGCGGCCGGAGCCGCCATCATGCGCGGACGGCTTCCCGGCGCGTCGCCGGACGCGTACGAGCCTGGTACCGACAGTCCCAGGAAGGCCGGGCTACTGGCTGCGCGCATCGTCCGGTCGCAGGGTGGAGTCATGACGACAACACTCATCACCGGAGCGAACAAGGGACTCGGCTACGAGACCGCCCGCCGGCTCGTCGCCGCGGGCCACACGGTCTACGTCGGCAGCCGGGACGCCGAACGCGGACGCCGGGCCGCCGAGCGGCTGGGCGCCCGGTCCGTCCAGCTCGATGTCACCGACGACGCGTCGGTGCGGGCCGCCGTGAAGGCCATCGAGGCCGAGGGCGGCCTTGACGTACTGATCAACAACGCGGGCATCGAGTCGAGGGGCGAGGGCAACTCCGTGATCGGCGCCGCGGACGTGACCGCCGACGTGATGCGGGAGACGTTCGAGACGAACGTCTTCGGCATCGTGCGCGTCACCCACGCCTTCCTTCCGCTGCTCCAGGCCTCGGCCGCCCCGGTGGTGGTCAACGTCAGCAGCGGGCTGGCCTCGCTGGCCCGGGTGAGCGATGCGGGCACCCCGGCGTACGCCTACCCGGGCGTCGCCTACCCGGCTTCGAAGACCACCGTCAACATGATCACCGTGCAGTACGCGAAGGCGTTCCCGAACATGCGGATCAACGCGGTGGAGCCCGGCTTCACCAAGACCGACCTGAACGGGAACACCGGCATCCAGACCGTCGAGCAGGGCGCCGAGATCATCGTACGGACGGCGCAGATCGGCCCCGACGGTCCCACCGGGGGCTTCTTCGACGCCGAAGGCACCCTTCCCTGGTAGTCCGAGCCGGCACGTCACCACGTACGCGCGCCAGACCCAGCGACCGACCTTCCGCCCCACCGCCTCACCGCCTCACCGATCCAACAGGAGCATCGTCATGACCGCGCAGTCACTTCCCGGCGGAACGTTCACCATGGCCAAGGACCTGACGGTCACCCGCATGGGCTACGGCGCCATGCAGCTCGCCGGTCCGCACGTGTTCGGGCCGCCGGCCGACCGGGACGCCGCCGTGGCCGTTCTGCGCGAGGCGGTCGAGCGGGGGATCACCCACATCGACACCTCCGACTTCTACGGCCCGTACGTCACCAACCAGATCATCAAGGAAGCGCTGCACCCCTACCCGGCCGGCCTGCACATCGTGACCAAGGTCGGAGCACGGCGGGACGCCGAGGGAGGCTGGCCGAAGGCGCTGTCGCGCGACGAGCTGCGTCAGGCCGTGCACAGCAACCTCGACAACCTCGGCCTGGACGCGCTCGACGTCGTCAACCTGCGGGTCGGAGGGTTCGACGCCCCCGAGCCGGGTTCGCTCGCCGAGCCGTTCACCGTGCTCGCGGAGCTCCAGCAGGAGGGGCTGATCAGGCATCTCGGTGTCAGTACCGTCTCCGCCGAGCAGATCAAGGAAGCCCAGTCCATCGCGCCCGTCGTGTGTGTGCAGAACCTCTACAACCTCGCGAACCGCGCCGACGACGCGCTGATCGACTCCCTGTCCGAGCAGGGCATCGCCTACGTGCCCTACTTCCCCATCGGCGGTTTCTCCCCGCTGCAGTCGGACACCCTGCACGCGGTCGCCAACCGGCTGGGGACCACTCCGGTCGCCGTCGCCCTGGCCTGGCTGTCGCAGCGTTCCCCGAACATCCTGCTCATCCCCGGCACCTCCTCGGTGGCACACCTGCGCGACA
The DNA here is from genome assembly GCF_044768965.1 of Streptomyces sp. NPDC090798. NCBI lineage: Bacteria > Bacillati > Actinomycetota > Actinomycetes > Kitasatosporales > Streptomycetaceae > Streptomyces > Streptomyces sp. NPDC090798. The sequence continues at coordinate 101,883 of NZ_JBIVXA010000020.1, read as the reverse complement.
ACATCGCCGCCGCCGCCCTGGTCCTTCCCGAGAAGGAGCTGGCCGAGCTGAACGGGGTCGCGGTGTGAGGAATGTGGGGTCGTTGCGCCGTGAGGAAGGGGCGTAGCGGCCCCGCGGGGTGTCGGGCGCGCCGTGCGCCCGCATCGTACGGTACGAACTTGTTTTTCACGAACGCGTTCGTTAAGATGGTGCGGTATGACGCCTGAGAAGTCCGCTCCGATCAGCCGACGGGAACGCCCGGCGAAGCCCGCCCTGACCAGGCAGGGAATCATCGACGCCGCGCTGGCGATCCTTCGTGACGAGGGGCTGGGCAAGGTGACGATGCGCCGCATCGCCGCGGCCCTCGACACCGGGCCCGCGTCGCTCTACGTCTACGTCCGCAACACGGGGGACCTGCACGCGCAGATCCTCGACTCCCTGTTGGGGCCGGTGAAGGTGCCCGCGCCGGGGGCCGGGACCTGGCGGGACCGGTTGAAGGCGCTGCTGGCCAGCTATGGAGAGGTGCTCTTCCGGCACCCGGAGATCGCCGGGATGGCGATGTCCACGCAGCCGAGCGGCCCGAACTACCTGGCGCTGGCCGACGCGATCCTCGGCCTCCTCGACGAGGGCGGGGTGTCGGGGCGGGAAGCGGCCTGGGCCATGGACCTGCTGCTGCTGTATCCCACCGCCGTGGCCGTCGAACACAGCTCCCCGAAGTCCGCCACGCAGGAGTCCGAAGAGTTCTCCGCCCTGGCCGCGAAGATCGCCACGGCGGACCCGGCGCGCTACCCCCACATCGCCCGGCTCGGCGACACGCTCGTGTCGGGAGACGGCCCGAGCCGCTCCGACTGGGCTCTGGACGTCATCCTGGACGGAGTCCTCGCCGCGGCCTCTCGTGCGTCGGCCGAACAGCGCGCCTGGTGAGAGTGGGGTGTGTGTTTCCCCTGCGTTGCGAGTCGCGCCCGAATGTATGTCTAGGGTTGATCCGTAAGCGCGGGAAAGCGGCGAGGGCCATGACCAGGCCCTCGGAACATATCTCCGGCGGTACGGGCAACGCGAGTTGAGTGCCTCGTACCTGAGCGTGGTTGTCGTGGCGGCAGGCGCTTGAGTGCCGGAGCCCGCGGGGAACCGCCCGCGGTCTGTGCCGCGGGTGAGGGAACGACAAGGGGTGTTGATGGAAGGCGCGGATCTTCCAGTGGGGGACCGGTGCGCGCCGGTCGGTGACGTCGCAGATCAGTTGGCGCGGTAGGCGCCTGTGCGGTGGGACGAGGGCCGGAAGGACGCGGGGGGATCGACACAGGCGCAGGACCCGGAGCGAGGTCACCGCGAAACGGGTGGCCGCGCCGCGGGACGGGCCGTCCCCTGGGTCATGCGACAGAAGAGCAAGGGCATACGACCCCATATCGTCGTCCTGGCGGCGTGGACGTTGCTCTGGTTCCTGTTGGTGCAGAGACACGGGGGGATCTCCTGGCACTACCTGCGAACCGGAGGCCAGCTGCTTTTCGCCGCCGTTCCCGGTGGCGGCCTGGCCATCTACGCCAACCATCCGGAGTTGCAGATCGGCCCCGTGAGCTTTCTGGCGGCCGCGCTGTTCGCCCCGTTGCCGCCCCACATGGCGGAGGTGCTGGCGGAGGCGGTGATGTCCGCGCTCGGCCTCTACATGCTGGTTCTGGTCGGCCGCAGCGCCGCCGACCACAACCGCGGCACGGGACTCAACCACCGCCGGCTCCAGCGGCGGGTGCTCGTGGCAGGGGTGGCCTTCATACCGATGTGGGTCGAAGTAGCGGTCCGTTTCGCCCACTTGGACGACGTACTGGCGCTGTTCTTCACCACTCTGGCCGTACGTGCCCTGGTGCGGGGCCAAGGGCGCACGGTGGGCATCATGCTCGCGCTGGCGGTGGACTCGAAACCCTGGGCGCTGGCGTTCGCGGCTCTGCTGCTCGCCCTGCCGGCCGCGCAACGACGCAACTCCGCGCTGTGGACGGTCGGCCTGGTGGCCGCCGCGTGGCTGCCGTTCTATGTCACCCATCTCAACTCGGCTGCCGCCGCCAGATTCACCATCGCCAACCAGCCCGCCTCGGCGCTGCGTTGGCTGGGTGTCCTGGCCCCGGCCACGCCCTGGTGGGACCGTCCGGCCCAAGTACTCCTGGGACTCGGTCTCGGCGCGCTGGCGGTACTCAGGGGCCGCTGGCCCGCGGTCGTGCTGCTCGGCGCCGACGCCCGCATCGCACTCGACCCGAGCGTCTACACGTACTACAGCGCCTCGATCCTGCTCGGCACCCTGCTGTGGGACGCGGTCGGGCAGCGTCGTTTGGTGCCGTGGTGGAGCTGGATCGCCCTGCTCTCCCTGTACGGCAGCACCCTGTTGGTGCCCTCGGACCGTGTCTGCGGCCTGATCCGGCTGGCCTTCGCCGCAGGTTCGGCGGCCTACGTCCTGCTGGGGCCCGTGCCACGCCGCCGGCGAACCATGACGAAGGCTCCTTCGCCGGCGTCCCCCCAGGCGTGAACGCTGCCGCTGTGACCATCCGCAGGGACGAATGGGTTGATGAATGTCACACGACTAAAGACCTCCCAAATCGGACATATTGCTATTTACCGCGCACCGAGGTCTCTTCCGTCCCTGTAGCGTCGCCGTCATTCGGGAATCGGGATGTGCCTTTGAATGGCCCCCGATGTGACCGCAGACACAGAGCGGGGAATCCTCATGCCGGACATGCACGCACTGCGCCGCGCCCGGCGTGGACTGGCCGCGACCGCGGCCGCCGGGACGGTGCTCGCGGCGCTCTTCGCCGCCACTCCGGCCCAGGCGAGCACCGCCGACGCCACCTCCGACGCGACCGCCACCGTCGGCGGCTCCCAGGTGAAGTGCGCCTCGCAGCGGCCAGGGCTCGCGGCCCGGCTGTCGAAGGACATCGCGGGTGCCCTGCGGGGGCGGGACCGCTCCGCGGCGCTCGCGCTGTACGACCGCACCACGGGGACCTCGTGCAGCTTCCGGGCCGACACCGCCTTCGACTCGGCGAGCGTGGTCAAGGTCACGATATTGGGGGCGCTGCTGCGCCAGACCATGGAGCAGCACCGGGAGCTGACCGCTCGCGAGGTGCAACTGACCACCGCCATGATCACCAAGTCGGACAACGACGCGACGAACGCCCTGTGGGACCAGATCGGCCACGCCGGCATCCAGCATTTCCTGACCCTGGCCGGGATGGGGGACACCGTCCCCGGCCCCAAGGGTTACTGGGGGCACACCCAGGTCACGGCCGGAGACCAGCTGAAGCTGCTCCGACTGCTCACCTCGGACAACTCCGTCCTCGACCGGGACGCGCGTACCTACGCCCTGCGGCTCATGAACCGGGTCGTCCCCGACCAGCGTTGGGGGACGCCCGCCGGGGCACCCGCGACGGCGACCGTTCAGGTCAAGAACGGCTGGCTGCCGCGCGACACCCACGGCTGGCGGGTGCACAGCGTCGGTGTGTTCACCGGCGGCGGTCACGACTACGCAATGGCCGTGCTCTCCCAGGACAACCGCACGATGTCCGACGGCGTCGCGACCGTCGAGGGCGCCGCCCGCGCCGTCAACCGGGACCTGAACACATCAACTGCCGCGTAGGTATTCCCCTTTCGCGCCGATCGGTCGAAGACTAATGTGCGGGCAGCGAGTGGGATTCCCGAGGAGTCGAGACATGGTCGGTCGTCCGAGCGCGCGTTGACGTCGTAGGCCCTGAGCGGCCCGTCATCGCGTGCTGCCCTTGAAGCGCGGCACAGCGAGCCCTCCCCCCACCTGAACCGTCGGCGTCCTCGTCGTGCGTCGGGTGGCGGGCCCTGTCTTGCGCGACCCAAGGGGTTTGCTGTGCCGGACGCTTCCTCCTGTCCGTCCTCCTCGTCCTCCTCGCCATCCTCGTCCGCCTCGTCCTCCTCCGCGTCCGCCGCGGGGCGTCCTGGTCCGCCGCCCCTCCGGCGCGACGCCGACTTCCGCCGGCTGTGGGTCGGGCAGACGGCCTCCCAACTCGGCGAGCACGCGAGCCTGGTGGTCCTTCCGCTGATCGCGGTTCTCACCCTGGACGCCGATGCCGGCCGCTTGGGCGTCCTGCGCGCGGTGGGGCAGGCGCCGACCCTGCTGCTCGCGCTTCTGGTCGGAGCGTGGGTGGACCGATGGCGGACCCGCACGGTGATGGTGCTGGCGGACCTCGGCCGGGCCCTGGCGCTGGGCGGTGCCGCCCTGGCCGGACTCCTCGGCTGGCTCGGCCTGCCGGAGCTGCTCGTGGTCGCCTTCACGGTCGGGGCCCTGTCGGTGTTCTTCGACGTGGCGTACCAGGCCTCTCTCGTACGACTGGTGGAACGCGACCGGTTGGCGTGGGCCACCAGCGCGATCGAGGGCAGCCGCTCGGCGGCGCAGATCGTGGGCCCCGCCCTGGGCGGCGCGCTGGTGTCCCTTCTGTCGGCGCCGATCGCCGCCGCGTCCTGCGCCCAGTCCTTCGCGGGGTCGTTCCTTTCGATCCGGCGGATCCGGCGCCGCGAATCGGTCCCCGAGCGCTCCGGACGGGCCCCTCGGGTCTGGTGCCGGATCCACGAGGGCCTGCGCTTCGTCGCCGGGGACACTTTGCTACGGACCGTGGGTCTGGCCTCGGCCGCCTTCCAGTTCTCCTTCGCGGCGATGATGACCGGCTATCTGCTGTTCCTGCCACGGGACTTGCACCTGTCGGGGAGCGTCGTGGGGCTGACACTCGCCGCCACGGGGCCGGGCGCGCTCCTGGGTTCCGTGCTGGCCGCCCGGCTCCCGGGCCGGTTCGGGCACGGCGTGGTGCTCGTGTCGGCGGCGGCGCTCGGCGACGGCGTGATGCTCTGGGTGCCCGTGCTGAGCGGCCCCTCCGTGGTGACGATCCCCTCGCTCGTCGCGGTCAACTTCGTGTTCGGGACCTTCGGCCAACTGGTGAACGTCACGGTCATGGCCGTGCGGCAGGCCGTCACCCCGGACGGGATGCAAGGCCGCGTGGCCGCGACGATCACGTTCCTCGGCATGGGGGCCGCCCCGCTCGGCTCTCTGCTCGGCGGCTTTCTCGCGGGGGAGTGGGGCCCGCGCACCAGCCTCCTGGTGACGGCCGCCGGCATGATGCTGTCCCCCGCGCTCATGGCACTGTCCCCGCTCGCCCGCCTGGGACGCGAGCTTCCCCCGCGGAACACACCGCCCGGCCATCACCCCCTTCCGCCCGGCTGAGCGGTCGTGGGGGCGGTGCTCAGCCGTCGGGGCCGCTCACCTCGCCGTCGTCGACCCGTTCGTGTAGCGGTCGCGCATGGCGGGGCTCGCCGCCGGGCCCGCCGTGAAGACGAAGGCGCCGCTGTCGTCGAGCCGGCGGCCGGTCCTGGCGTCGACGACGACGGGCTCGACCTCCTCGCCGCTGTCCGCGTCGACGAGGATCATGCTGCGGTCCTGCGGCGCCAGCCGGGAGTTGCCCCAGGCGGCCAGGGCGACTATGACCGGGCGCAGTGAGCGACCGAGCTCCGTCAGGACGTACTCGTGGCGTACGGGGTTGGTCTGATACGGCCGGCGCTCCAGCAGTCCGTCCGCGACGAGGCTCTTGAGCCGGGCCGTGAGCATGCTGGAGGAGATTCCCAGGTTCTCCTGGAACTGGTCGAAGCGGGTGTAGCCGTCGAAGGCGTCGTGGAGGATCAGCAGCGTCCACCACTCGCCCACGTGTTCCACCGTCGTGGACAGCGGGCACTCCCGGTCCTCCAGCCTGATCCGGCTCGCCACGGCGACCATCCCCTCAGTTACTGCTAAAGTCGAAGTTAGTAGCTTCTATTTTAGCAGCAACGGGGCGGCGGTGTTCGGCATGCCCGTACCCGGGAACGGAGCCCACCATGACCACCCACCCCGGCGAATCCCTCGAGGGTCGTCGTGCCCTGGTCACCGGCGGCACCAAAGGCTGCGGCGCCGCCATCGCCCGACGCCTCGCCCAGGCCGGCGCGACCGTACTCGTCACCGCCCGCAGCCGTCCCGACGAGGTCGAGGAGAAGACGTTCATCGCCGCCGACCTGTCCACGGCCGACGGCGCCGCACAGGTGGTCGGTGAGGTGGAGGCCCGGCTCGGAGGTGCCGACATCCTGGTCCACACCCTCGGCGGCTCCGAGGCGCCCGCCGGGGGCTTCGCGGCACTCGGCGAGGACGACTGGGCCAGGGAACTGAACGTCAACCTGCTGGCCGCCGTCCGCCTGGACCGCGGACTGCTGCCCGGCATGATCGCGGCCGGAAAGGGCGCCATCGTGCACGTCACGTCGATCCAGCGCCGCATGCCGCTGTGGAACGGAACCCTCGCCTACGCCGCCGCCAAGGCCGCCCTGACCACCTACAGCAAGGGCCTCGCCAACGAGGTCGCCCCGCACGGCATCCGCGTCAACACCGTCTCGCCCGGCTTCGTCCGGACCACCGCGGCCGACAACCTGGTCGCCAGGATCGCCCACGACGCCGGTATCACCCAGGACGCGGCGCTGGCCCGGCTCATGGACTCCCTCGGCGGCATCCCCCTCGGCCGCCCCAACCATCCCGAGGAGGTGGCCGAACTCGTCGCCTTCCTCGTCTCCGACCGCGCCTCGGCCATCGTCGGCGCCGAGCACGTCATCGACGGCGGCACCACCCCCACGGTGTGAACCGTCCTCACCGACAGCACCCGAAAGACGCCACCACCGAGAGGCCAGCCATGCAGTACGACCAGCCCCAGGACATCGCTCCGGACACCCTGCCCGAGGTGATCACCCGCTACCTCACGGCGCACCGCGCCCACGACACCGCCGCGGCCGTCGCCACGTTCACCCAGGACGCCACGGTGATCGACGACGGCAACACCCACCAGGGCACCGCCGCCATCGAGCGGTGGCTGAACCGGTCGGCGACCGAGTTCACGTACACCATCGATCTCACCGGGGCCGAGCGCACCGACGCGAACAACTACACCGCCACGCACCACCTCGAAGGCGACTTCCCCGGCGGAACCGTCGACCTGCGCTACCGGTTCACGCTCCGCGGTGACCTCGTGGAACGCCTCGTCATCGAACCCTGAGGCCATTGCGGCTACTGGAGCGAGGCCAGTCTCCGGAGTAGCAGGGCGGAGAGCGGCGTGGGGAGGGCGTGCAGGGTGCGGACCAGGGTTGTCGTGGTCCAGGGGAAGTACGCCTGCGCCGGTTCTCTTTCCAGGGCGCGTACGACGTGCCGTGCCGCGCGGTTCTGGCTGACTTGGAAGGGCTTGGGGAGACCGTCGGCGCCGACGCGGTCGGTTGCGACGAAGCCCGGGTGGATGCTGGTGAACCGGATCCCGCGGGGCGCGAGTTCGACGCGCGCGGTGTCGAAGAGGGTGCGTGCGGCGGCCTTCGCGGCCGAGTACGGGCCCTGGCGGGGGATGCCCATCAGGCCTGCCAGCGAGTTGGTGTGGGCGATCAGGCCTCCGTTGCGCTGGGTTTTCATCTGTGCGATCAGCGGGACGAGGTAGTGGACGACGACGTCGTAGTTCAAGGCGGTGATCCGTGCGATGTCGGACACGGTGACCTGGTCCATGCACATGTCCGGTCCCTGGCCGGCGTTGAGGAGCGCGATGTCGACGGATCCGTACTCCGCGACGCACGTGTCCACCACCGCGGAGGCCGCCTCCGGGTCCAGGGCGTCGGCGGCGATGTCCAGGCAGGCGCTGCCCGCGGCTCGGATCTCCCTGGCCACGGAGGCGAGTTCGGGGGCGCGCCGTGCCGTGATGACCAGCCGGTTGCCGCTGTGCGCGAGTTGGCGTGCCACCTCCGCGCCGATGCCCGAGGAGGCGCCGACGATCAGGACGGTTCGGCCGGTGACGCGGGTCATGGTGTCACCCTGCCCGGAGGGCGGTCCGTCACAGGAAGTGCCGGCCCTCACCCCGGTACGTCGGTACGGTGTCGACCACCTCGCCGCCGCTGACCAAGTGGAGTTCGCCGACCCGCTCGCACAGTTCACCGGCCTTGGCGTGCCGCAGCCACACCCGGTCGCCGATGCGCAGGACCTGAGCGGGCTTGCCGAGCAGCGGCGTCTGCACCTCGCCCGCCGCTTCGGTGGCGGTGACGCGCAGGCCGGGGGGCCAGGCCAGCGTGGGCAGCCGGTCCTTGCCGGGCGGGCCGGACGCGACCCATCCGCCGCCCAGGAGCGTCGCGATCTTCGGGGAGGGGCGGCGTACGACAGGCAGCACGAAGTACGCGGCGTGGACCGGCCGGAAGGACCGGTAGAAGTCGAAGAGCCCGGGACCGTACAGGCCGGAGCCCGCCGCGAGTTCGGTGACGGCGTCCTCCCGTGTCGTGGTCTCCAGGCTGCCGGTGCCGCCGCCGTTGACGAACCGCAGCGGAGCGACGGCACGTACGGCGGCGACCGCGGCCTCCCGTCGGTGGCGCAGTTCCTCGACGGAGGAGCGCTGCATCGCGCGCACGACGGCCCGCTTGAGCAGGGAACCGGGCTGGTTGTCGCCGAGGCCGGCGACCTGGCCCTCGTACCCCATGATCCCGGCCAGTTCGAAGCCAGGACGGGCCGCGACCTCGCGGGCGAACGCGGCCGCCTCCCGCGGCGTGTGCACCGGCGACCTGCGCGGCCCGAGATGAAGTCGGCCGCCCGCCAGTCGCAGGGCGGCGTCCAGCTCCAGGCAGACGCGAACACGGGTCTGCCTGGGGCCGGTCGCGGCGTCCACGAGGTCGAGATGCTCGACGGAGTCCACCATCAGGGTGATCCGGGAGGCGAGCCGTTCGTCGGCGGCCAGCCGGCGCAGCGCGGTGGCGTCGGTGGTGGGGTAGCCGACGACGACGTCCTCGAACTCCTCGGCCAGCCAAAGGGCTTCGGGCAGCGTGAAGCCGAGGATGCCCTGGAACCCGGGACGGGCGAGAGCCCGGCGGATGAGGGCGCGCGACCGCAGCGACTTGCTCGCGAGCCGTATCGGTTTGCCGCCCGCGCGGCGTTCGAGGTCGACGGCGTTGGCGTCGAAGGCGTCCAGATCGATGACGCCGAAGGGCGGCTCCAGGCCCGCGGTCGCCGCCCGCAACCGGTCGAAGCGACCCGGTTCCGCGGGGGCGGACCGGGCCGGGGTGGTGGCGGTGTCGGTGGTCATCGGCTGTCTCCTCGCTCGCGCACCGCGGCCGTGGCGATGCTCCTACTGCGGCGTTCCGCCATGGCCGCCACCTTGGGGATCACGAAGCGCATCAGCCGTGGGAACACCCCGGCGACCCGCTGAACCCTTCCGCCGACGGCGGGGTGGACGACTTCGACCGGCTTCTTCACGATCGCGTCGACGACGACCGAGGCGACCTTCTCGGGGGTGAGCGGCTTCTCGGCGAAGGTGATCACCGCGCTGGGGTCGGCCATCTCCTGCTCCAGCATCGGCGTCCGGGTGCCGGGCGGGTGGATGATGCTGAACGTCACCGGACCGCCCCGTTCCTCGATCGCCACGCTGTGGTGGAAGGCACGCAGCCCGTGCTTGGTCGCGCCGTAGGTGGTGTAACCGGACAGCGGCAGGAACGAGCTCATGCTGCAGACGGTGATGATGTGCCCGTGCCCCTGGGCGCGCATCCGGGGCAGCGCGGTCAGCGTCCCGGCCATCGGGCCGAGGAGGTTGACCTCGACCATGTGGCGGTGCTGCTCCAGTGACAACTGGCGTGCGTATCCCGTGTGGATGATCCCGGCGTTGTTGACGAGAACCTCGACGGGACCGAGCCGGGCCGCGACGGCGTCGAAGGCCTCCTCCCAGGCGTCCGCGTCACGGATGTCGAGGGGGATCGCGCAGGCGGCGGTGCCGAGTCGGTCGGCGAGGCGGGTGGCCCCGGCCAGGTCGATGTCGGCGAGGGCGACCCGGTGGCCGCGTCGCACCGCCTCCCGCGCGGTGGCGGCGCCGATCCCACTGGCCGCGCCGGTCACCAGGACCACGCTCATCGCGGCCTCCCCTCGCAGGTGCCGCCGCTGCCGAACGAGGTGTCGTGGGCGCCGTCACCCGTTCGATGTCCGTGCATGTGAACTCCCGGGAGGCGGGCGGGGGATGGCCCCGTGGACGGAGTGCTCGTGTCCGCGAGCGGAGGGGGCGGGCCGGCCGGCTGTCGGGGAAGGCCCGTGCGTGCGCGGTCATGACGGCAGGACGTACGCCTCCAGCCGTGCCCCGTTGAGCTGTGCCGCGCGCTCCGGGTCGTCGGTGGGGACGGTGGCGGCGTACAGGGTGTCGCCGCGCGGGCCCGCGACCAGGCAGCTGAGCGTACGTTGGCTGGTGACGACGCGGTCCAGGATCGTGCCGCCGGGGCCGACCCGGACGCACTCGCCGCGCAGCGCGTTGGCGACCCAGGCCGTGCCGTCCTTGCCCGGTGCGATGCCGTCCGGGGCGATGGGGGTGTCGGAGCGGTCGGCGATCGCCTGGTGGTCCAGCAGCGACGAGACACGCCGGGTGATCCGGCCGCGCAGCCCGGGACGGTTGAGGGACTTCCACAGCCAGGCCGGGACCAGCGGAGCCCAGGGGCGTGGCGGGCCGAGCCGTCCGTCCGGCAGCACGGGCAGTGCGGTGAGCCGCATCGCCAGTGTCTCGGCGACCAGCAGGGTCCGCCCCCCGTCGATGAGGATGCAGCCGTTGGGGAACACCAACGGCTCGCTCAGGCCCAGCAGTTCGCCCTCCGGTGACAGGCAGGCGAGCGGGGCCCTGGGCGGTCCCGGCGGTGCGTAGAGCATGGCGTTGGGCCGCTGTCGGACGAAGCCGTGGTAGTCGAAGCCGAAATTGCCCACGTAGGCGCGGCCCTGCCCGTCGACGAGCATGTCGTTGACCGGGCCGCCGGCGATGTCCCCGAGGTCCGCGTGCACGACCAGGGAGCCGTCCGGCTCCTGGCGGTGGACGCGGTGTCCGTCCATCGAGACGACCAGCATCCGCCCGTCGGGCAGCCAGCCGAGGCCGCCGGCCCGGCCGGGGACCTCCACCACGGTCTCCGGCTTCCCGAAGGTGTCCCAGCGGTGCACCGTCCCGTGGGCGAAGTCGCAGAACCACAGCGCGCCGTCGTGCCAGCGCAGGGACTCCAGCGTGCCGAATCCGTCCAGAACGACAGTGGCTTGCGGTCGCACTTCCGCCTCCTGAGGGGGCTGGGGCCTGTCGTTCGGATCAGGCCTGGGCCACGCGGGGTGAGCAAGCGCCCTCTCCTGAAACGACCTGACCCGAACGGCAGGCCCTCGCGCCAGGCGCCGGGTTCCGCTACGGTCGCCCACCGCGCGGAAGTAAGTCAAGAGTCTTGGACGCTTGACTTACTTCTTGGCGGATCCGCGCTCCGAGCCGACGCGCGGCCCGTGGGTCTGGCTATCCTGGCGGACGAACCCGCAGGTGAAGAGGGGAGATCGTGTGTCCCGTATGGCGGCGAGCGACCGGAGGGCCGAGCTCCTCGAGGCCGCGATCCGGGTCATGACGCGTGACGGCGTGGCCAAGGCCACCACCCGTGCGATCGTCAACGAGGCCGGTATGACCCTCGGGGCCTTCCACTACTGCTTCGACTCCAGGGCGCAGCTCCTCGAACGCGTCACCGAGACCCTCACCGAGCGGTACGTCGCCGAGGTGCGGGGCCTGTTCGCGCCGCACAAGGACATCCGCGACAGCGTCCTCGACAGCCTGCACGCGTTCTGGAAGGGGTTCGAGGCCAACCCCGGCGAGCACCAGATCAGTTACGAGCTCACCCAGTACGCGCTGCGCAATCCCGGCTTCGAGAACATCGCCAGGAGACAGTACGAGATCTTCCTGGCCGCCTTCGCCTCCCTGCTCGAACTCGCCGCCGACAACGCCGGGATCGAGTGGACGCAGCCGGTGCCGATCCTCGCGCGGTACGTGCACTCGGTGATCGACGGCCTGAACATGACCTGGCTCGTCGACCGCAACAGCGACCACAGCCTGGCGGTCCTGCACCTGCTCGCCGACCACCTTCTCCAGTACGCCCGGCCGTCAGCCGCCTGACGCCTGCGCCGTCGGCGGCTTGTCATACGCTATGATCGATCTTGAGCAGGCCGCCGGAAGTCTCGGCGACAGGCCTCGCGTTGGTGGTCCAAGGAAAGACGCCCCGCTTCCTGCGGGGAGATGCAGGTGCAAGGCCTGCCCGGCGCTCCACAGAACCCCGTCCCCGGTGCTCCGGAGGCGGGGTTCACTCGTTGCGGCCGGTGCCGTCAGCGGTCCCGAAGGGGCGCGTTCGAGGCGCGGGTCCAGAAGTTCGTGCTGCGGGTCCAGAAGTTCGTGGTGCGGGTCCAGTTCGAGGTGCGGGTCCGGGACAGGATTTTGCCGGATGTCGCGGGCGATGTTCCCGCGGGTCCACCCCCTCGCGATGACCGGGTGAAGACGTGCCCCGCGTAGTCGGGCTCGTGGAAGTCGGCCGTCCGCGGCATGATCGGCCGGACAGGCCCTACCTGCGCAGGACCAGGTCGAGGAGGCCGGGGAAGCGCTCGTCGAACTCGGCGCGGCGCAGCCGGTTGAGCCTCTTGGGTCCGGCGTCGCGCTGCTCCAGGAGACCGGCCTCGCGCAGTACGGCGAAGTGGCGGCTGAGGGTCGCCTTGGTGACCGGCACGTCGAAGCTGCCGCACGCCCGTTCCCAGTCGGCGGCCCCGGCCAACTCCCGCACCAGGGTCTGGCGGACGGGGTCGGCGAGGGCGAGCAGCGCCGTCTCCAGCGGTACGTCGCCCGGAGGGGTGTGGACCGGTGGTGTCCGGTGACTCGTGGCCGCGGTCGGCCGTCCGCTCCGCACGGTCGCCCGCCCGCCCCGTGCGGTCGACTCTCGGCTCTGTGCCGTCATGGCTGGTCGCTCCGTCCCGACTCGCTTGGTCCGTGACGCGTGCCGTACACGGATTGCAGAGTGTTCGATGATCTGCGTACACTCGGACTGTTCGCTCGTAGACGAACAGTCTACCGGAGCCCGCCGCGTATCGCCCGGCTCCGGCCCCCCACCGCCCTCCGGCATGTCGGAAGGAAATCCGTGCCTCAGCCCCAACCCCACAAGACCCGGCCGGGTCTGACGCTGTTCGCGGCCAGTCTCGGTTTCGTGGTCGTCATCCTGGACGTCAGCGTCGTGAACGTCGCCACCAAGGCGCTCGGCGCGGACTTCGGTGGCAGTCTGTCCGGTCTGGAATGGGTGATCAACGGCTACACGCTCACCTTCGCCGCCTTCCTCCTGACCGCCGGCGCCTTGGGCGACCGGTACGACCCCAAGCGGATCTTCATGGCGGGCTTCGCGCTGTTCGCCGTGACATCCCTGGCCTGCGGCGCCGCCCCCTCGCTGGTCGCCCTCGTCACCGCCCGCGTGGTCCAGGGCGTCGGCGCCGCGATGATCGTGCCGTCCTCCCTGTCGATCGTGAACACCAACTTCCCCGACCCGGCGGAACGCACCCGTGCCGTGAGCCTCTGGGCCGCGGCCGGCGGACTCGCCCTCGCGCTCGGCCCGGTCGTCGGCGGCCTGCTGGTGGACTCGCTCGGCTGGCGCTCGATCTTCCACGTCAACGTCCCCATCGCCGCCGTCGGCATCGTGCTCGTGCGGGCCCACGCCCGGCCCGCCCCCGCCCGCGACGCCTCGGTCCGTCGCTCGCTGGACCTGCCCGGCCAACTGCTCGCCGTCGTCGGCCTGGCCGCGTTCACGGGAGCGATCGTGGAGGCCAACGCGCAGGGCTGGTCCTCGGCCACCGTGCTGGCCTGCCTGGCCGTCTTCCTGGTCGCGCTGATCGGCTTCCTCGCGGTGGAGCACCGCAGCGGCGATCCGATGCTGCCCCTCCACCTGTTCGGCAGGCGGGTGTTCAGCTCCACGTCCCTCATCGGCGCACTGCTGAACTTCGCCTTCTACGGCCTGATCTTCGTCTTCAGCCTCTTCTTCCAGCAGGTCTGGGACTACTCGCCCATCGGGGCCGGACTCGCGTTCCTCCCGATGACGGCCGCCATCATGATCGCGAACCTGTCGTGCGGTCCACTGGTCAAGCACTACGGCGCCCGGACCGTGCTGATCACCGGAAACACCCTGGCCGTCGTCGGCTACCTGGCCGCGGTCCCGGTCGTCGACTCGGGGGCGTACGCACAGCTGATCGCGCAGTTCGTCGTCGCCGGATTCGGCCTCGGTCTGGTCGTCCCCTCCATGACGAACGCCATGCTCGCCTCCGTGGACCCGGCCAACGCCGGTATCGCCTCCGGCGTCCTCAACGCCTCGCGTCAGCTGGGCGGCCTCATCGGGGTCGCGGTGATGGGCCTCCTCGTCGGCCACGCCGCCTCCGACCACTTCCTGTCCGGGCTGCGCGCGGCCCTGCTCTGCGCCGTGGTGGCCCTCGCGATCAGCGCGGTGCTCAGCGCGGTCGGCCTGCGCAGGCGGCCGGAGCCCACCGCGACGGCACCGGCGACCGCTGCGACGGTACCGGCGACCGCCGCAGCCAAGGCCAAGGCCAAGGCCGAGCCCAATTGCGAGCCCGCTCTGAAGACCACCGACGCGCGCTGACGGCCGCCGCCCGGTTGCCCTGCCCGAACGGGTTTCCCGCATATGTGACAGATCTCTTCTCCAGCGACCTACCGGCCGGTATACAAGCGATGTTGAGCCTGCAAGGAACGCCGCGTCAGTGTCGACGGAGGAGAGATGATGAACCATCACGTGGTCCGGGGCGATGCCACCCGAAGACGAGGACACGCCTCCGCGCTGGGAGCCGCCCTCGGTTGCGGTGTCCTTCTCCTCGGCGTCGCCTCGGCGTCACCCGCCGTCGCGAGCGGACCGCACTCCCACCGGGGAGTCAACTACGTGGCGCTCGGGGACTCGTACACCTCCGGACCTCTGATCCCTCGTCAGGTGGACGCCAACTGCGCCCGCTCCGACCAGAACTACCCCTCGCTCGTCGCGACGCGGCGGTCGACCGGAACGTTCACGGACGTGAGCTGCGCCGGCGCGACGACCGACAACATGTGGAAGGCGCAGGGAACCAACGGACCCCAACTGAACGCCGTCGAGCGCTCCACGGATCTGGTGACCGTGCAGATAGGCGGCAACGACATCGGCTTCGGCTCCATCATCGGCACCTGTGCCACGCTGAGTTCCAAGGACCCGTCGGGCAACCCCTGCCAGCAGTACTACAACTCCTCGGGCTTCGACCAGCTGACACTGAACATCATCGAGACGGCTCCCAAGATCGCGCGGGTGCTGCGCGCCGTGCACGACAGGGCCCCGCACGCCCGCGTGCTCGTGGTCGGCTACCCGGACCTCCTGCCCGACGACGGCAGCGGCTGCTATCCGTCCGTCCCGTTCGCCGCCAAGGACTTCGCCTACCTGCGTGACGTCGGGAAGCGGCTCAACCTGATGATGCGCACGGTGGCCCTGTTCAGCCGGGCCGAATACGTCGACACGTACAAACCCACCGTCGGACACGACATGTGCAAGGCACCCGCCGACCGATGGATCGAGCCGCTGCAGCCCGCTTCACCCGCCGCCCCCGCACACCCCAACGCCAAGGGCGAGGCGGCCATGGCCGGGGCGGTTCTCCGGCGGCTGTAGCTCCTGCGCGGTGCGCGATCTCCATGGACTACCCAAAGTCCACGGACTCCACGGGACTCCGTGGACTTTATGGACCGGACATGTTTACAGGATCTGTCCAGGATCACACGGGTCAGTGAGCACCTGATGCCGAGAGCACCGAGAGGTGAGTTCCATGGCTGGCGAGCAGAAAGCCAAGGCCAAGGCCGAGCAGGCCAAGGGCAAGATCAAGGAGACCACGGGTCGTGCCGTGGGCAACGAGCGGATGACGGCCGAGGGGCGCATGGAGAAGGCCAAGGGTGACGCGCGTCAGGCGAAGGAGAAGA
Organism: Streptomyces sp. NPDC090798; assembly: GCF_044768965.1. Lineage (NCBI taxonomy): Bacteria > Bacillati > Actinomycetota > Actinomycetes > Kitasatosporales > Streptomycetaceae > Streptomyces > Streptomyces sp. NPDC090798. The sequence goes on along the minus strand of NZ_JBIVXA010000020.1, from coordinate 86,101 downwards.
CCAAGGACGTCTTCCGCGGCTGATGCCCGGCCGCTTGTGGGGCGGACGGTTCACACGGAGCAGGGGGCCCGTCGCATGGAGCGACGGGCCCCCTGCTCCGCTCCGCGCGCACCCGCGCCGAGCGGTGGAGGATCGTAGGCTTTCCCCGCCGAAGATCGTAGGCTTTCCCCTCCGGAGACTGTGTGGGGGAGCCATCTATGACCACGGCCAGGGACCTCTTGATCACCGCCTTGGACGTGGACCCGGACCGCCCCGTTGGGCAGGGCGACCTGTCCCTCGCACTCGCCGGCGCCGAGGTGATCGACCTCCTCGCCGCTGACGCCGTCCACCTGGACGGTGATCGCCTCGTGCCGGCACCGGAGCCGACGACGGAAGACCGCCTCCTGGCCGAGGCGGCGTCCTCACTCGTACGCCAGGTGCCGTACGAGCCCGTCGAGGACTGGCTGTGGCGCAGGGGGCGCGGCCTGGCCGCGGTCCATCTGGCCGCACTGGAGGCGGACGGTCAGCTGACCCGCCAACGCCAACGACGACTGCTTTTCGGAGCCGTCCGGATGGTCGTGGTCGATTCGCCCGCCCGGCGCCGGGCCCTGCACCGCTGGGCCGCCGACGAGCCCGTCCTCGTCTCCCTCGCGGCGGCCGTCGGGATTCCGGCCGAGCAGGGCGCGGACGGTCCGGTCGTGACCGACGACGCGGTGACGACCGTGCTGGCCGCAGTCAACGACGCGGTCATGGAACTGGAAGCGGTACGCCAGCGCCGGTCCATCGAGAACGCGGCGTTCGCCAACCTCTGGCGGGGCGCGTGACACGAGCGGGCGCGCCGCGACACGCCGGTTTCAGAGGATGGCCTCGGGCCGGCGCGGGTTTCCGGTAGCGATCACTAGCCCTTTCCGGGCTCGTTCTCGGGCGTGTCGGCACCGGTTCCGGTGTCAGTGCCCCTGGCAGCGCTCCGGTCCGGCGCGTCGTCGCGGGCCGCGCGCCGCGCCCGCACGGTGCCCGCGACCCGCTGGAACGTCCGCGTCAGCTGGTGCAGCGGGTTCCCGTCCTGGCCGGCGGACGTCTCGTGCGCACCGGACGTCGTAGTGCGGAGGTCTCGGAGCTCGGCCAGCGCCGCATGGGCGAGTTCGGTCGCCTCGCGGTACTGGTCGCGTGACTTCGTCATGGCGTCGAGTGCCTCGGCGTAGACGGCCACCAGCGCCCGCGCCTCCTCGAGCGTCAGCAGCTTCCAGTCCTCCCGGAGGCCGGTGAGGGCGACCTCCGCCGCTACCGGCAGCGGCCGGGGCAGTGCCGCGTACCGTACGACCTTCTCCAGGAGCTCCGTCGGCTCCGAGCCGTCGAGGAACACACTGCGTACGGTGCAGTCCTGCTCGTCGTACCCGAGCCGGGCGGGGGAACCGGGAAGAATCACGGCGCCACCGCGCGGCACCCGTACGCCCAGGTCGTACAGCGCCCAGTTGACCGCCTGGAACTGCTCGGGCGCGGCGCGGTGTTCCACGACGCGGTGACGCAGAGCGGGCGGGAGCAGCCGGGCCAGCGGGAGGCGACCGCGTTCGTCGGTGGTCATCGCCTCGTGGATGACGACGTTGATGCTCCAGCTGTGCTGCGCGGCCTCCTTGAGCAGGCGGCGCAGTGCCTTGTCCTCCTGCGGCAGCGGGTTGATGTCCCGCAGACGGAGCCCGGCCACGATGTCGTGGTCCCAGGCGACCTCGTGGCCCTCGGGCCAGAACATGGTCGCGGGAGAGGGCCACGCGAGGTCCCAGGGCCGTTCCGCCTCGGCCACCAGTGTCCAGCGGCTTGCCTCGGCGGCGAGATCGCGTCCGTCCGTCGTGAGCCGAGCGCGAACCGTGACGGCGTCGTCGACCAGCCAGCGCGCCTCGAAGACATGTCCCTCGGAGTCCGAGGGGTTCTCCGCCTCCAGGAAGTCGTGGATCGTCTCGTCGGCCTTCAGCCTCCGCAGGTTCTCCCTGAGGATCTCCTGCGGGGCGGGCCCGACATGGCGCCCGCCGGCCAGCCAGACGGTTTCCGGAGCGGTGGCGCGGGCGGTGGAGGGCTTGGGCATGAGTCACTTTGCGGTGGGAGGCGGCGTGCCCGCCCAGTATGGTCAGCGCGGGTGGCGAGCCGAGCGGCGAGGTCCGTGCGGATCACGTACATACCCTATTGCGAACCTTTGACCGTTGCGGTGCCTTATGTGCGTTTTTGAGGCCTTGATCGATGTGGCGCGGATCCCTTTCCCGCCTGGCGGCTCCGCAACTCGCTTGCATACGTGGCCGTCAGGGGAGACGTAGCGCCGTCCGTCACGCCGGGCGCAGCGCGCTGTGGATCGCCTTCTGTCCGGCGAAGAAGATGGACTCTTCGCGTATCGAGGCACCCGGGCTGGGGGCGTGGATCATCATGCCGTTGCTGGTGTAGAAGCCGACGTGGCTGACGTCGTCGTAGAAGAAGATCAGGTCGCCGAACTGGATGTCGGTCAGGGGAATCGCCGCACCGGCGGTCGCCTGCCCGTGCACGGTGCGCGGGAGCGCGACCCCGGCGGCCCTCCAGGCGGCCTGGACGAGGCTGGCGGAGTCGTATGAGTCCGGTCCGGTCGCGCCCCAGACACACGGCTTGCCGATCTGCGCACGGGCGAAGGCGAGGGCCTTGGCGGCCTTGCCGCCGTACGCCGACTCCGCGGCGCCCATCGCGCCGACGGGGTTGACCGTGTTGACCGCGCCGACGGACGCTCCGGTGCCCACGGGCATACCCGCGGTCAGGGGCCTGCCGGTGCCGAGGGACATGTCCGCGCTGAGCGGCATTCCCGCACCGAGGGACATGTCCGCGCCGGGAGGCATACCCGCGGTCAGGGGCCTGCCGGTGCCGAGGGACATGTCCGCGCTGAGCGGCATTCCCGCACCGAGGGACATGTCCGCGCCGGGAGGCATA
>NZ_JBIVXA010000020.1:0-83088 GCF_044768965.1 Streptomyces sp. NPDC090798 | reverse complement strand
ATACCCGCGGTCAGGGGCCTGCCGGTGCTGGGCGACATGTCCGTGCCGAGCGGCATCCCCGCACCCATGGACATGTCCGTGCCGAGCGGCATTCCCGCACCGAGGGACATGTCCGCGGTCAGGGGCATGCCGGTGCTGGGCGACATGTCCGTGCCGAGCGGCATCCCCGCGCCCATGGACATGTCCGCGCCGAGCGGCATCCCGGTACCGAGGGACATGTCCGGGCCGAGTGCGGCCGACCGCTGTCGCTGCCACTCCTCCGCGGCCTGGCGGCGAGCCTGATCCTCCGGGGCGGGCCAGACACTCTCGGCCGGACGTGACTCGATCGCCGCGGGCCCGGGGTTCCACCGTGCGGCGTGCTTGGACACCAGCTCACGGGCCAGCGCCAGTTTCCGCTGGATCTTCTCCTTGGACGTCTTCAACGAGGACTGGGCCGGCCCGGCGGCCAGCGCGGGCAGCAGGGCCGTGGCGGCCTCCTGCGCAGGTTGCGGCGCAGGCTCCGGCGCGGCCGGCAGCGCGGCGACGGCCCTGGCCGTCAACTCGGCCACGGGCCCGGCGGCCGCCTCGGCGGAGGGGCCTGCGGTCAACTCCAGAACGGGGCGGGCGGTCAACTCCCGGCCGCGGTTGGCGAGTCCGTCCTCCGGCCGCTTCGCCGGGCCGGTGGGCCGTGCCTCGACCGCGGGCTTCGGCATCCGGTCGGCCGGCAGCCTGGCCGGCGCGGAGGGACCCAGCTGCGTGCGCGCCGCGTCGAACCAGGTCTTGGTGATGTCGTCGAGTGCGGGGTCGCGGCGCCTGCGCGCGGTTTCCGGCGCCGGGTTGACGCGGCCTCGGCTCCCTGTGGCCATCGCGCGGGTTCCGTTGACGAACCCGACGGCGTTCTCGGCCTGGTCGTAGAGGGAGCTGATCCGCTGCTGCACCTCCTCGCGGCTCGGACCGTCCGCGCCACTGAGGGCGGCCGTCGCGCGTGCGGAGTCGGGCATGCCAGGGAGGCTGCCGCCTCCAGGGCGCGGGGTTCGTTCCGGCGCCATGGGAGCCGTACTCCTTCCGTGCTCCGCCTACCGGGTCGGCCGTCGGGTTCGGGCGGAAGATTCCGGAAGGCATGCCCTACGGCCCTTGCCCGGTTGGGCAGTTGGGCCGATTCACCCCAAGGTCGGTTGGGTCCCGGTTCCGGTTGCCACAGGGGCACCGGATTCGGCGGAGGTCGCGCGACCCGGCGAGGTTCGCCGGAGGGAGTCGTGCGGCCTGCCGCCAACTTAGCCAATTTGTGTGCCTGGTGTGAAGATTGGAGCGCGAACTGTCCGATATGTAATTGTGACCTTCGTCTACGTGTCCCGCCTGCGACCAGGATGTCGTACGACCGCCGTTCGCCCCATGGTCGCTGCGAGCGTGCGCAACCGGCGCCAGTCCAAGGGGGGTTGGGAATCGGGCACACCGGGTCGCTCCTTGGGGACGCGGACGCGCAGGGCGCCGGGTTCGACGCGGCAGTGCACCGGGGCGGGCAGGACCAGGGCCTCGCCGTCGATGCCGGCCTCGATCTCCGCGCGGTCGGCGTCGATGACCACCTCGCGGGCGGTCAGGACCGCGAGTCCGTCCGGCGCGGGGTCCAGTACGAGCGCGGCGGCCTCGGCCGCGCTGTCCACCGTGATGCCGAGGACACCGAGCAGCCCGGAGTCGAGCCGTTCGCGGCGGCCGAGACCGGCCGGATCGTTGGTGCGGTAGGGGTTGTTGCTCACCAGTACGGCCTGCGGGGCGTCGAGCGTCGTGTCCGCGGCGTGGGCGGTCAGCCGCGGCCCGCGCTGGCGGGTGAGCAGGTCGGGCAGGAGGTCCAGGATGGTGCCGATCTTGTCGTCGCGGTACGCGGGGCTCTGGACGACGGCCGCGTACGCGCCGAAGGAGGCGTTGTTGACGAACGGGTGGCCGCCGGCGAAGCCGAGGTCCACGCGGAGTTCGACGCCGTCGGTGAGGGCGTCGAGGCAGGTCGCCGGGTCGTCGCGGTCGAGGCCGAGGTCCATGGCGAAGTGATTGCGGGTGCCGGCGCAGACCACCAGGAACGGCAGACCGTGTTCGGCGGCGACGGCCGCGACCAGCGCCTGGGTACCGTCACCGCCGGCGACGCCCAGCAGATCCGCGCCGTCCGCGACGGCGGCCCGGGCCAGCGCGGTGACGTCCTGGTGCTTCTCCGGGTCGAGGAGCACGACCTGCGCGCCGAGCCGCTCCGCCTTCTCCCGCAGTCCGAACTTCGCCACCTTGCCGCCGCCGGAGTGCGGGTTCATGAGGAGGAAGGGGCGCCTCGGCGGCGGTGCCCTGCGTTCCTTCGGCCGCGGGGCGCGCGTCCGGTCGCTCCGCAGGGCGTACCGGCCGCTCCAGACGGCCACGGTCCACAGCGCCAGGGACACGGGGACGGCCCAGAGCAGGCGGGCCACGGCGAACAGGGTGATCACGGCGCCGGGCGCGACGGCGGCCAGCACGGCCGCCACCCAGCGGAGTGGCCCGCGCCGGGTCAGCGCCCACCACAGCGCCGCCGCCGTGACGGCCACGCCGAGGAGCGCGGCCAGGAGCAGCAGTACGCCGTCCACGCCTCCGTATCCGAGCGGCACCAGCACCGCCAGCGCCGCCGCGACCAGCGCGGCCCTGGCCGCCCACCGTTTCCCGTGGCCGACCTGCCCGCTTCCATCCACACCCATCGACACAGTCGTATGCAACCGCCGGGTCAGGCCCCGCGCAACCGCCACGCTCCGCGAGGGCACGCGCCAACCGGGGCCGGCCTGGGCGATTCACCGAACCCTTGGTCCACCCCTCGGGGCCGGGACCGTCGCGGCTGATGCACGATGGGCGGCGGCGAGCCCCGGCAGTGGCCGGGGCGTGGCGGGGAGGGACAGTGGTGATGAGTGGGCAGCGCGGCCGTGTCCTGGTCGTGGACGACGACGCGGCGATCCGCCGCTCGCTGGAGCGCGGACTGAGGCTCGGCGGATTTACCGTGGACCTGGCCGACGGGGGCCGGCCGGCCCTGGCGGTGGCCCGGCGGACGCCACCCGATGTGGTCGTGCTGGACATCTCGATGCCCGACCTCAGCGGCATCGAGGTGTGCAGGACCCTGCGGGACGAGGACAACGACGTACCCGTGCTGATGCTCTCCGCGCTCGACGAGACCGCCGACCGGATCGCGGGCCTGCAGGCGGGCGGCGACGACTACCTCGTCAAGCCCTTCGCCCTGCAGGAGCTGGTCCTGCGCCTGGAGGCACTGCTGCGGCGCAGGCCGCCACGGGACAGCGGCACCGTACGGGCCGGCGGGCTGCTCCTGGATGCCGCCGCCCGCAGGGTGAGCCTCGACGGGCGGCCGGTGGACCTGACCCGACGCGAGTTCGAACTCCTCCACGTCCTCGCCCGCAACGCAGGCATCGTGCTCAGCCGCGACCAGCTCCTCGATCGCGTATGGGGCTACGACTTCGAGGTGCGCACCGACGCGGTGGACACCTTCGTCAGCTATCTGCGCCGCAAACTGGAGACGTCGGGGCGCTCCCGGATCATCCACACCGTACGAGGCGTGGGCTTCGTCCTGCGCGACGACGACGCGGGGGAGCGGCCGTGAGACTGTCCACGCGGATCGCCCTGGCCGTCGGCGCCACCGTGCCCGTACTGGTACTGGCCACCGGCTGGCTGCTGCTGCGGCTGGTCGCCGCGGATCTGCACGACCAGCAGGACGCGCATCTGCGTGAGCGCGCGGTGGCCGTAGCCACGGACGCCCGGGGGCTGCTGCGTGCGAGCGCCGCCGACCGGCCGGCGGCGGTGGAGCAGGCCCGCGAACGCCGGCTGTTCACCTCGGCCCTGGACGTGGGCGTACGGCTGATCGGCCCCGAGGGGACCTTCACGGGCGGCCCGCAACCGGCGGCCGACGTGGTGCTGCCCGCCAGGGCGCCCGTCCCGGTCACCCTCCGTGCCGACGGCAGGAGCTGGCGGATCCTGTCGACCCGGGTGACCGGGTCGCGCCCCGGTGTGCGCGGCACCCTGTGGCTGTTCGCGTCCGACACCGCCGCCGACACCCAGGTGCGCCTGGTCCGACGGCGCGCGGTGACCGTCGCCCTGCTCGCCGCACCGCTGTCCGGGCTGCTCGCCTGGGCCGTCGCCACCCGGGCGAGCACACCGCTGCGCCGGCTGCAACGCCGGGCGAGCGGCCTGGACCCCCGCTCCAGTCCCACCCGCCTGGACCACACTCCGACGCGGATCGCCGAGGTCGACGACCTCGCACACACCCTGCAGACCGTCCTGGCCCGCTACGACGAGCAGGCGGCCAGGACCGCCGAGGCACTGGCCACCGCCCGCTCCTTCGCCTCGGCGGCCTCGCACGAACTGCGCACCCCGCTGATGAGCATGCAGACCAATCTGGAGATCCTCACCGAGCATCCGGAACTCGCCGGATCCGACCGCGACGAAGTGCTGCACGACCTGAGCCGCGAACACGCACGCCTCCTCGGGGTCCTCGTCATGCTGCGCGACCTCGGCCGCGGAGACCTCGTCGAGGCGGACGCCTTCGGTCCGGTCGACCTCGCCGACCTCGTCGAAGCGAGCACGGAGGAACATCGGCGACGCCATCCGCACGCACGGGTGGCCGGCCACTGCGCACCGGGGCTGCGTGTGCACGGCTGGGAGGCGGGACTGCGGAGCCTGGTGGACAACCTGCTCGTCAACGCCCTGGTCCACGGACATACGGACGGGCAGCCCCCGCAGGTCGAGGTGACCTTGCGCGCGAGCGGTGCCGACGCGCTCCTCGTCGTCGACGACCGGGGTCCGGGCATCCCGCCCGCGCTGCGCACCGAGGTCTTCGAACGCTTCCGCCGCCGACCGGACAGCCCCGGCTCCGGCCTCGGACTGACCCTGGTCGCCCAGCAGATCGCCCTGCACCGGGGCGGGATCCGGGTACTGGACCGGCCCACGGGTCCGGGCACCCGCGTCGAGGTCACCCTGCCGCTGAGCGACGGCACGGCGGACGCGGGGGCCACGCTTCCGCTCCAGCGCAACTGGATGGTCACGACCGCCGACCGGCCACAAGAATTCCACAAAGACGGCTCCTAGCTTTCCCGGCGAGGGGGCAGCAGTCGCCCGTGAACGCGGAGGAGTTCGTCATGCCAAGCACCAGGAAGACCGTGATCTCGGTCGTCTCGTTGGTCGCCGCCGGGTCGCTGTTCGGCGCCGCCGGCGCCGCCACGGCCGACGCCGCGACCCCCGTGCCGTCCGGCACCCCCACGGGCGACGGCGCGGCGGCGCTCTGCAAGCGCGCACCGAAGATCGACCGGCGGATCGACCGGATCCTCACCCGGCTGCGCGCGGACGCTTCCCAGCGTGGCTCCATCGCCCGTCTCGAGCAGCGGGTGGCGAACGCCAAGTCCGCGGGACACACCCAGATCGAGACCTACCTGAACGACCGGCTCACCTTCCGGCGTTCCCTGGTCCCCACCCTGGAGACCCGCCAGAAGGACCTGGCCGACGTCCAGAAGTGGTGCGGCGCCCACGACAACGGTCGTACGAACTGATGCGCGCGCGCCACACCGTGCCGGCCGTACTGGCCGCCTTGCTGTTCTTGGCCGGCTGCGGCCATGGCGGGAACGCGCAGAGTGCACAGAGCACGCGGGGCACGCACGGCCCGCGGTCCGCACAGGGCATGCAGACCACTCGGCAGCCCCCGCCCACCTCCTCCGCTGACCTCGGTCACCTGCGGAAACTCGTCGACGACGCCGATTCCGCGGCGAGCGCGGCGGAGTCGGACATGGACCGGGAGTGAGGTCAGCGTTCCGCCGACGGGGGCGATCCGCTGGCGTGAAGCCGGTGGTGGCCGTCGACGGGATGGGCGGTGAAGTGCGGTCGATGCGGGTGGTGGGAGGCGGTGCGCTCGATGATCAGGAGGGCGGCGTCGTCGCCGGGGTGGTCGCCGACGTGTGCGAGGAGGTCGTCGTGGACGTGCCGCAGCAGGGCGTCGGGGCTGGAGACGGAAAAGGCGGCGACCCGCTCGGCGAGCGGGTAGAAGACGCCGGACGGTGAGCGGGCTTCGATGACGCCATCGGTGTAGAGCAGGAGGATGTCACCGGTTTCGAAGGTGAACGGGTCGGGGCGGTGGCTCGCGGCGGGCAGCTCGCACATGCCCAGCGGGGGGACGGGGTGGCGCGCGTACAGGACCGTGACCTCGCCGTCGCGCAGCAGGAGAGGCGGTGGATGACCACAGTTGATCATCCAGGCCTCCGGCCCCTCGTCGGGGAGGTCGAGCACGAGCGCTGTGGTGAAGTGCTCGCCCGGGTCGTGCTCGGTGTCGGCCACGTCCTCCAGGTCGCGGCACACGCTGACCTCCAGTGCCGCCGTGAGCTCGGGCAGGGTGGCGTACCGGTGAGCGCCCTCACGGAACGACCCCAGCACCACCGAGGCCTCGCCGATGGAGGCCAGTCCCTTGCCGCGTACGTCCCCGATGATCACCCGCGTGGAGGACTGGGCGGCGCGGGCGACCGCGAACAGGTCGCCGCCGATCTGCGTCTCGTCCTCGGCGGCCAGATACAGCCAGGCCACACGCAGGGGCCCGATCCGGCGGGGCGGCGGTCGAAGCAGGACCCGCTGCGCCGTCTCTGCCACCGACCGCGCCCGGCTCAGCTCTCGGGCACGCCGCTCGCGTACATGGCAGACGAAGACCACCAGCGCGGAGAGCACGGTCAGGGCGATGATCTGCGAGATGTGGTTGGCGGTCATCAGCCCGCCGTGGAAGACCGCGATGAAGACCTGGGCGGCCACGGCAAGCGCCCCGACCGCGGCGGTCAGCCGGGGCCCGGCCAGAGAGGCGGTGAGGGCGGGGGCGATGACCAGCAGCGGACCGAGGTGGACACTGGTCGGGGAGTGGAGGTCCACGATGGTGATCACTACGATCAGCGCGAACGGGATTGCCACCAGTCCGCGGCCCGACGGCTGCTCCACGAGGCGGTCCACTGACACACGCCGGACACCCACATGTCCCATTTTGCCCCCGATTATGAAGGCCGTGCTCCCTGGCGACCAGTCATAAGATCGGTTTATGAGGTCATAGATCCAGCCCGACTACTGACTAAGGTTTGCCTTAGTTTAGGCTTCCCGACGAGCCACCCTGCCGTCGTTCGAAGGGAACCTGATCATGCCTCGCCCTCTGCGGGTAGCCATTGTCGGAGCCGGCCCCGCCGGGATCTACGCTGCCGACGCGCTGCTGAAGTCCGCGGTTGCGGTCGAGCCCGGTGTGTCCATCGACCTCTTCGAACGGATGCCGGCCCCCTTCGGTCTGATCCGCTACGGCGTGGCCCCCGACCACCCTCGGATCAAGGGCATCATCACGGCTCTGCACCAGGTGCTCGACAAGCCTCAGATACGTCTCTTCGGCAATGTCGACTACCCGGGGGACATCAACCTCGACGACCTGCGCACCTTCTACGACGCCGTGATCTTCTCCACGGGGGCGACGGCCGACCGGGCCCTCGACATACCCGGCATCGGCCTCGACGGCTCGTACGGCGCCGCGGACTTCGTCTCCTGGTACGACGGCCACCCGGACGCGGCGCGGACCTGGCCGCTCGAAGCGGAGAAGGTCGCCGTCCTCGGCGTCGGCAACGTCGCGCTCGACGTCGCCCGCATCCTCGCCAAGACCGCCGACGAACTGCTGCCGACCGAGATCCCGCGGAACGTCCACGACGGCCTCAAGGCCAACAAGGCCCTGGAGGTCCACGTCTTCGGCCGCCGCGGTCCGGCGCAGGCGAAGTTCAGCCCGATGGAACTGCGGGAACTGGACCACTCCCCGAACATCGAGGTCATCGTCGACCCCGAGGACATCGACTACGACGAGGGCTCGATCGCGACCCGGCGCGGCAACAAGCAGGCCGACATGGTCGCCAAGACCTTGGAGAACTGGGCCATCCGCGACACCGGTGACCGCCCGCACAAGCTGTTCCTGCACTTCTTCGAGTCCCCGACCGAGATCCTCGGCGAGAACGGCCAGGTCGTCGGCCTGCGCACCGAGCGCACCGCCCTCGACGGCACCGGCAACGTCAAGGGAACCGGCGAGTACAAGGACTGGGACCTCGGTGCGGTCTACCGCGCCGTGGGCTACCTGTCCGACGAACTGCCCAAGCTCCCCTGGGACGCCGAGTCGGGCACGGTCCCGGACCAGGGCGGCCGGGTGATCGAGGAGACCGGCGAGCACCTGCAGTCGACGTACGTCACCGGCTGGATCCGACGCGGCCCCGTCGGTCTGATCGGCCACACCAAGGGCGACGCCAACGAGACCGTCGCGAGCCTGCTCGACGACCACGCGAACGGACGTCTGCACACGCCCGGCTCGCCCGACCCGGAGGCCGTGGACGCGTTCCTCGGCGAGCGGGACGTCCGCTTCACCACCTGGGAGGGCTGGTACCGCCTGGACGCCGCGGAGAAGGCGCTGGGCGAACCGCAGGGCCGGGAACGCGTGAAGATCGTCGAGCGCGAGGACATGCTCGACGCGAGCGGCGCATAGGCCCGGCAGCGTGTGGTCGCCCTCGACGGCGACCGCACGCTGCCGCGTCACGTCACGTCACGTCACGTCGGCGTCGGTCGTCAAGGGTCCGTCGACGTAGTCGGCGACCAGAGTCGCGAACTCGTCGGGGGTGACCAGCCGGATGCCGAGGTCCTCGGCCTTGGCGCGCTTGGATCCGGCGCCCTCGCCGGCGACGACCAGCGTGGTCCTCTTGGAGACGCTGGAGGAGGAGCGGCCGCCGGCGCGCTCGATGAGTTCGTTCATCTCGTTGCGGCTGAGCTTCTCCAGCGGCCCGGTCATGGCTCCGGTGACGACGACCGCCATCCCGGTCAGCGGCCCTCCCGCCGGCTCAGCGACCTGGGTGCCGGCGTCGGCGTCGGTGTCGTCGGCGATGACGGGCGGAGTGGCGCCCGGCTCGGTCATGTTGACCCCGGCCGCGGCGAGCTTGTCGATGAGCGGGGCGAGTTCGGCGACTTCGGCCACGATGGACGGGGCCTTCTCCGTGCCGATGCCCTCGACCCGCTGCATCGCTTCGGCGTCGGCGGCGCGGATGTGATCCATGGTGGCGAAGTACCGGGCGATCCGACGGGACATGGAGCGCCCCGTACCGCGGACGCCGAGCGCGCACAGCACCCGCGACAACGGCTGCCCCTTGGCCGCGCCGATCGCCGCGAGGAGATTGTCGGTGCTGGTCTCACCCATCCGTTCCAGGCCGAGGAGCTGGTCGCGGGTGAGGGCGAACACGTCGGCCAGATCGGTGACCAGACCGGCCTCCACGAGCTGGACGACACGGGTGTGGCCCAGGCCCTCGATGTCGAGCTGGTCGCGGCCGGCGGCGTACGAGAGGGCGGCGACCAGGTGACAGTTGCGGCCGTTCTCGCAGCGCCAGCGCTGCTCGCTGGTGTCGATGGCGGAGCCGCACCGCGGGCACGCCTCGGGGAAGACGATCGGCCGCTCCTCCCCGGTGCGCAGATGAGCGACGGGGGCCTCGACGCGGGGAATCACGTCCCCGGCGCGGTGGACCATCACATGGTCGCCCAGACGCAGGTCGCGACGGGTGATGTCGGCAGGGTTGTGGAGGGTGGCGTAGGTGATGGTGGAGCCGTCGATCTCGACCGGTTCGAGGACCGCGCGCGGAGCGATGATGCCGGTGCGGCCCACGTTCCACTCCACCTCCAGCAGCCGGGTGATCTTCTCCACGGCCGGCAGCTTGTAGGCGATCGCCCAGCGCGGTGCACGTGAACCGGACCCGGCGGCCTGCTGATCGGCGGCGAGGTCGGCCTTGATGACGATCCCGTCGATGCCGAACGGCAACTCCGCCCGCAGCGCGGCGATCTCCTTCACCCGGGCCAGGACCTGCTCGGCGGTCTCCGCCGTGGTCCCGGGCACGGCGGTGGCGGCGGTGGTGTTCACGCCGAGCTCGCCGCACCGCGCCATCAGCTCGCTGTGCGCGCCCTCACCCAGCCGCGCCGCGAGGGCCTCCTCGGTGCCGGGCAGCGGCAGCAGGGCGTAGCCGAAGAAGGTCATCGGCACGGTGTAGGCGCGGTCCTTGGCGCGCAGAGTGCCCGCCGCGGCGTTGCGCGGGTTCGCGAACGGCTGCCCGCCGTGCGCGGTGCGCACCTCGTTGGCGTGCTCGAACTGGGCGGTGGTCATCAGGACTTCGCCGCGCACCTCCACCGTGACCGGCTCGGCGAGTTCGGCCGGGAGGCCTTCGACGGTGCCGATGGCGTGTGAGACGTCCTCCCCGGCCGTCCCGTCGCCACGGGTGATCAGCCGGGTGAGGCGGCCATGGGTGTACCGGGCGGCGATCGCGAGCCCGTCGAGCTTCGGCTCGACACCGAACCGTGTGACGTCATGGCCGATCCGCCGGGCCAGCGACGCGGTCCAGGCGGTGAACTCCTCCGGCGAGAACACGTTGTCCAGGCTCAGCATGGGCACCGTGTGCGGGACATCGCCCTCTATGGCGCCACCGGCGACCTTTCCGGTCGGTGAGTCGGGCAGCACCTCGTCGGGATGAGCGGACTCCCACGCCGCGATGCCCCGCACGAGCCGGTCGTAGGTGTCGTCGTCCAGTACTGACGTGCCGCCCGCGTAGTAGGCGGCCGAAGCCTTCACGGCGTCCTCGACCGCCTGTGCGTAGGCGGCGGCATCCACGATCACTGCGGCTGGTGTTGTCATACCCGCCATCCTGCACGCCACCACTGACAACGCCCCGTCACGCGTCTGCCGCGCACCGGAAACCAGGTGACCGCGACGGCGGTGACCACTACGGTGAACTCGTTCAGGTGCGAAGGTTTCGGCTACTTCTCCTGTCAAGAGAGAGACGCGGGTTCGAATCCCGTCGCCCGCCCCGGCGGGTGTCGTCCAGCGGCCCAGGACACTTACGTCGCCGACACCGAACCAGATCTCTGAACACCACGGCACGAGCCGTCCGCCACGGGGGAGTACTCCGCCCGCCGGCCGCGGATCAGCTCACTCCGGCGGCGCGGCGCCCGGTGCGCCCACCCGTAGACCGTCCATCACGAGGTCCAGAAGGCGGGTGGCGCGCGGCTGCCAGTCGCCGTCCGCGTCGATCTGCCAGAGACCGGCGATGAAGAGGAAGAAGTCCTCGGGGGTCACGCCGGGGCGGATGCTGCCCGCCTTGTCGTTCGCGGCCAGGAGCAGCGCGGCGGCCGAGGACATCGCGCCCTGTCCCAGCCGGGTCAGGGTGCCGTGCGCGAGGGTGCTCGCGCGCAGGGCCTCGGCCAGGCCGACCTTGGTCATGGCGAACTGGGCGAGACGGTCCATCCACTCCCGCAGGGCCCGGTCCGGCGCACGCGTCTCGAGCAGCTGGGCCGCGGTGTCGGCGACCTGCTGCACCTCGTGGCGGTAGATCTCCAGGAGGAGCGCCTCGCGATTGGGGAAGTTGCGGTAGAACGTCCCCTGTCCGACCCCCGCCTTCTTGGCGATCGCGCTGAGCGGGGTGTCCGCCGACCGCGTCAGCTCGGCCAGGGCCACATCGAGGATGCGCTCGCGATTGCGTTGCGCGTCCGAGCGCAGCGGGGTGGCCTTCTTCTGCTGCACTCGGGCCTCCTTCGTCCCCCGCCCTGCCAGGCGAGTACCTTGCTAAGCGGACAGCTGTCCGATAGGTTCGGGATGAGCGGACAGCTGTCCGCTTAGGGGTTCACCATACCGCCGGATCCGGCCAGTGTGGACCATCGGTATTCCCTTTTCCCGGCCCTCTCGCGACTTCCTTTCCCCCATCAGACAGGCGAAAGAAGGCTGATCATGGCCCCCACGACGTCCGGCGCCACGACCTCGACGTCCAGCGCCGTCACCCTGCACGTCAACGGCGAGAAATACACGCTGTCCGTCGACCACCGCACCACCCTGCTCGACGCGCTGCGGGAGCGTCTCGACCTCACCGGTACCAAGAAGGGCTGTGATCAGGGCCAGTGCGGCGCGTGCACGGTGCTGCTCGACGGGCGCCGGGCCGTCTCCTGTCTGCAACTCGCGGTCGCCGCCGAGGGACGCGAGATCACCACCATCGAAGGGGTGGCGGACGGTGATCGGCTGCATCCCGTGCAACAGGCCTTCCTCGAACTCGACGGCTACCAGTGCGGCTACTGCACGCCCGGCCAGATCTGTTCGGCCCTCGCGGTGATCGAGGAGCACGCGGCGGGCTGGCCGAGCGCGGTGACCGCCGACGTGCGGCCCGAAGCGGGGGTTGCGCAGCTCACGCCCGAGGAGATCCGTGAGCGGATGAGCGGCAACCTGTGCCGGTGCGGCGCGTATGTGTCGATCGTCGAGGCCGTCGCGCGGGCGGCGCAGTCGTCCGATATGCGGTCGTCCGAGACCAAGGAGGCGGCGGCATGAAGGAGTTCGACTACGAGCGTGCCCACGACGTCACCGGCGCGGTCGCGCTGCTGGGTGCCGACCCAGACGCGCGCTTTCTCGGCGGTGGTACCAATCTCGTCGACCTGATGAAGTGCGGGGTGGAGCGGCCCGCCCGCCTCGTCGACGTGCGTGAACTCCCCCTCGACCGCGTCCGGTTCACAGAGAGCGGCGGTCTGCGGATCGGCGCGACCGTGACCAACAGCGATCTCGCCGCCCATCCCGACGTGCGGCGCCACTACCCGGCGCTGACCCAGGCCGTGCTGGCCGGGGCCTCCGGTCAGCTGCGCAACATGGCCACGGTCGGCGGAAACCTGCTCCAGCGCACCCGCTGCGGCTACTTCACCGACCTGGCGAAGCCCTGCAACAAGCGGGTCCCCGGCAGCGGCTGCCCGGCCGTCGAGGGCGAGCACCACAACCACGCCATCCTCGGCGCCTCCGCGCACTGCGTGGCCACGCACCCCTCGGACATGGCCGTGGCCCTCACCGCCTTCGACGCCGCCGTCTCATACGAAACGGCGGACGGGCCAGGGGAGTTGCCGCTCGCGGAGTTCTATCTGCCGGTGGGTGACACCCCGCATCTGGAGACCGCCCTGCCGCCCGGCGCGCTGATCACCGGCGTCACCCTGCCGGCCGCCCCGGTCGCCGCCCGCTCCCGCTACCGCAAGGTGCGCGAGCGCGCCTCGTACGCGTTCGCGATCGGCTCGATCGCCGCCGCGCTCGACGTCCACGACGGTGTCGTACGCGAAGTGCGCCTCGCCTTCGGGGCGGTGGCCTCCCGGCCGTGGCGGGCCCGGACGGCCGAGCGGGCGCTGACCGGGGGACCGGCGAACGCCGAGGCCTTCGCCGCCGCCGCGGACGCCGAACTCGCGGGCGCCCGGCCGCTGCCCCACAACGGATACAAGGTGCCCCTGATGCGCAACCTCGTCGTGGCGATGCTGACCGAACTCACCGAGGAGGCGGCCCGATGACCAGCACGACCGCGACCACGACCGCGACGTCGGCGGCGACCGCGACGTCCGGAGCCGTCGGCGCCGCGCACACCCGTATCGAGGGCGTGGCCAAGGTCACCGGGGCGGCGCGCTACGCGGGCGAGGTCCCGTATCCCGAACTCGCCCATGGATGGCTGGTGTTGTCCACCATTGCCCGTGGCCGGATCCGCGCGGTGGAGTCCGCGCCCGTCCTCGCGATGCCGGGCGTCGTCGCCGTCCTGCACCACGAGAACGCCCCGCGTCTCAACGGCGACTACACGAACGCCTTCGGGGCGCCCGACCCGATCGCCCAGATCTTCCAGCACGACCGGGTCCCGTTCGTCGGCTGGCCGGTGGCGCTGGTCGTCGCCGAGACGCCCGAGCAGGCCAGGGAGGCCGCCGAGTCCCTCGTCGTCGCGTACGACGAGGAGCCGCACGACGTCGTGTTCGCCGCCGGGCTGCCCGGGGTGTACGCGCCGGAGAGCGCCCCCGCCGCGCAAAAGGGCGACCTGGAGGCCGAACTCGCCGCGTCCGCCGTGGTCGTGGACGCCGAGTACAGCACTCCGGAGGAGCACCACAGCCCCATGGAGCCGCACGCGGCGATCGCGCGCTGGGACGGCGGGCGGCTCGAGGTCGTCGACTCCAACCAGGGCAGCAGGTTCGTGGCGGACGAGCTCGCGAAGCTGTTCTCGCTCGATCCCCAGTCGGTGCGGGTGCGCTCGGAACACGTCGGCGGCGGCTTCGGCTCCAAGAGCACCCGCCCGCACTCGGTCGCCGCCGCGATGGCCGCGACCGTGCTGCAGCGCCCCGTCCGCGTCGTACTGACCCGCCGTCAGATGTTCTCGCTCGTCGGCTACCGCAGCCCCACGGCCCAGCGGGTCAGGCTCGGCGCCGACGCGGACGGCCGGCTGCGCGCGTTCGACCACCGGGCCGAGTCCCTCACCTCGACTGTGTACGAGTTCGTCGAGCGGAGCGCCGAGTTCGGGCGTGCGATGTACGCCTGCGACGCGCACTACTCGCAGAGCCGTGTCGTCCCGCTCGACGTGCCGACCCCGAGCTGGATGCGGGCGCCGGGCGAGGCACCTGGCTCCTTCGCCCTGGAGTCCGCGATCGACGAACTCGCCGAGAAGTGCGGTCTCGACCCGATCGCGCTGCGCGCCCGTAACGAACCGGCCGTCGGCCCCGTCTCCGGGCTGCCGTTCAGCGGCCGCAACCTGCTCGCGTGTTTCGAGGAGGGGGCCCGCCGGTTCGGCTGGGCGGACCGTGACCCGCGTCCCGGTATCCGCCGCGAGGGCCGCTGGCTGCTCGGGACCGGCACGGCCGCGTCCACGTTCCCCGTGCTGTCCGCCCCGTCCACGGCGGCCGTGACGGCCGAGCCGGACGGCACCTTCACCGTACGGATCACCGCGTCCGACATCGGGACCGGGGCCCGGACCGCGCTCACCCTGATCGCCGCGGACGCGCTGGAGGTGGCGCCGGAGCGCATCCGGATGCGGATCGCGGACAGCGACTTCGGCTTCGCGATGATCGCCGGCGGCTCGATGGGCACCCGCTCCTGGGCCTGGGCGATCAGGGTCGCGGCGGACGAACTGCGCGAGCGGCTGGCCCTGGGCGGCGGCATTCCGCCGGAGGGGATCACCGCACGCTCGGACACCTCACAGGCGGTCGGCGCGCTGGAGCAGAAGGAACGGCACTCCTTCGGTGCCCAGTTCGCCGAGGTCGCCGTCGATGTCACCAGCGGGGAGGTGCGGGTGCGGCGGATGCTCGGCATCTTCGCGGCCGGCCGGATCGTCAACCCGCTGACCGCGCGCGGCCAGTTCGTCGGAGGCATGATCTGGGGCCTGTCCATGGCCCTGCACGAGGAGGCTCACCGGGACCGGGCCGGCGGCGGCCATGTCGGCGCCGACCTCGCCGGCTACCACTTCTCCGCGCACGCCGACGTACCCGACATCGAGGCGGACTGGGTGGACGACCCCGACCCCGGGGACCCGGTCGGCATCAAGGGCATCGGCGAGATCGGGGTCGTCGGCGCGGCGGCGGCGATCGCCAACGCGGTCTGGCACGCGACGGGTGTACGTCACCGGAATCTGCCGATCCGCCCGGACCGGGTACTGCTGGCCGGCGCGGGAGGGGACCGGGATGCTTGACATCGCCGACGAGCTGAACCGGTGGGCCGAGGAGGGCAGGGACTTCGCCGTCGCCACCGTCGTGAGCGTCGGCGGCAGTGCCCCGCGCGGTCCCGGCGCCGCCCTCGCGGTCGACAGCGACGGCACGGCCATCGGCTCGGTCTCCGGCGGCTGCGTGGAAGGCGCCGTGTACGACCTGTGCGTCCAGGCGCTCCAGGACGGCCGGACGGTGCTGGAGCGGTTCGGCTACAGCGACGAGGACGCCTTCGCGGTGGGTCTGACCTGCGGCGGGGTCATCGAGGTCCTGGTCACCCCGGTGCGCGCGGACGCGCCTGAGCGGCCGGTGTACGCGGCGGCGCTGGCGGCCGCGTCCCGGGGCGAGGCGGCGGCCGTGGCCCGGGTGGCCCGGGGACCGGTGGAACTGCTGGGGAGGGTGCTGCTCGTCCGCCCCGACGGCTCGTCCGACTCCCCCGGGGCGTCCACGTCGTACGCGGGAGGCCCGGGCGTCTCCCACGAGGGAAGCCTCGGCGGTCGTCCGGAGCTGGACCGCACGGCGGTGGCCGAGGCACGTGCCCAGCTGGCGGCGGGCCGCACCGGCACCCTCGAACTGTCGGAGGACGGCGCGCGCTGCCCGGGCGGCGTGACCCTGCTCGTCGAGTCGAGCGTGCCGCCGCCCCGAATGATCGTCTTCGGCGCCGTGGACTTCGCGACGGCGCTGGTACGGGTGGGCAAGTTCCTCGGCTACCACGTGACCGTGTGCGACGCCCGCCCGGTCTTCGCCACCCGGGTCCGCTTCCCCGACGCGGACGACATCGTGGTCGACTGGCCGCACCGCTATCTCCGGCGCACCGCGACCGACGACCGCACGGTCCTGTGCGTGCTCACCCACGACGCCAAGTTCGACGTACCGCTGCTGGAGGCGGCCCTGCGGATGCCGGTGGCGTTCGTCGGCGCCATGGGGTCGCGCCGCACCCACGAGGACCGTGCGCGTCGGCTGCGCGAAGTCGGCCTCGGCGAGGGGGAGTTGGCCCGCCTGAGATCCCCGATCGGGCTCGACCTCGGAGCCCGTACGCCCGAGGAGACCGCCCTGTCCATCGCAGCGGAGATCGTCGCGGCACGGGAGGGCGGGACGGGCGCTCCTCTCACCGGCTCCGGTACACCGATCCACCGCGACGGGGGCGGCCGGGGGACCGGTGCGGTGGGGGCGAGGGAGGCTGCCTGAGAAAGACGCGGGCGGTCGAACGACTCAAGCGCACGCGGTGCGCGGCCACCGCCGGGGCAAGATCGTGCCGCACGCCTCCTGAGCCGACGCCGGACATCGCACGTCATCGAGGCGTGGCCGCGGTTCAGGAAGACATCGCGAGGCGGCCCGCGACTCAGGAAGCCGAGGCCGAGCGCGTGAGCCAGTCGTACGCGGCCTGCGCGGTGAACTCGCCCTGACCGCCGCGCAGCAGCAGCCCCGCCGTGGCGAACGCCGGGTCGTCGGCCTGCGCGGCGACGTAAGGGATGGCGACGCAGCGCATCCCGGCCGCGTGCGCGGCGGCGGCGCCCGGAGCGGCGTCCTCCAGGACCACGCAGTCCGCCGGGCCGGCCCCCAGACGGCGCGCCGCTTCGAGGAAGACGTCCGGGGCGGGCTTGCCGTGCGCGACCTCGTCGGCCGAGACGACGGTCGTCAGCTGGGCGGCCAGACCGGTGCCCGTCAGGATCGCCTCGATGGCGGCGGGCGCGGAGCCCGAGGCCACGGCCATCGGAACGCCCTCGGCGGCCAGCAGTTCCACGAACTTCCGCATCTCCGGGTACACGTGCGTGGCGGCGCGGGCCAGTTCCAGATAGCGGCGGTTCATGTCGGCGAGCAGGGCGTCGAGCGGGGACCGCACGTCGTAGCGTTCCTTCCAGAGCGCCACCGTCTCCCGGGTGCTGATGCCGACGTACCGCTCGTGCTCGGCCCAGGTGAAGTCCGTGACGCCCTGCTCGGCGAGCGTCCGGCGGCCGGCCTCGAAATAGTTCGGCTCGCTGTCCACAAGTGTGCCGTCGAGATCGAAGATGACCGAAGTGCGGCCGAGAGTGCTCATGGGGTCCAGGATGCCAAGCGGGCCGAGCGCGGTCGATCACCCCTGGGCCACCGGTCAGCTTCTGGTGGCCCGCCCGATCGACTCCACCAGCGGCAGCACCCGGTGCGGAACCCGCTCGCGCAGTGCCACCTCGGTGCGGGTGCGCACGACGCCGGGCATGCTGATGAGCGCCTGGATCACGTCCTCCAGGTGGGCGTTGTCGCGCGCCACGACCCGGGTGAGCAGATCGCCGCCGCCCGTGATCGAGAACGCCTCGATGATCTCCGGTACGGCGGCCAGCGCGTCGCCGACCTCGTCGAGGTGGCCCTGCGTGACCTCGATGTGCACGAAGGCGAGGACGGGGTGGCCGAGCGCCGCGGGGGACAGCGAGGGGCCCGTGCCGGTGATCACCCCGTCCCGTTCCAGCCGGTCGAGGCGCGCCTGGAGCGTGCCGCGGGCGACACCGAGCATGCGGGCGTACTCGCGCACGCTGGTACGCGGCTGCTCGAGCAGTAGCCGCAGGATACGGGTGTCGAGTTCGTCCACGGCCATGATCCACCGGCCTCCCTGCCGCCTGGGGTGATCTTCGTCGACCGTACCAATGGCTCAGCCCGCCGTGAGCCCGGTGGGCCGGTGCACCCCTCCTGCTCACATGGTCCGCCGCGCCGCGTTTGCCGGTGCGGCGCCCACCGCGTTACCTGGAGGGGTGGCGCAAGGCTCGAGGAGCGGCGAGGAGCGACGATGATCACGCAAGAGCAGGTCGACCGAATTCTCCGGCTCGGCGGGAACGGGCTCCCGTTGGTCTCCCTCTACCTTCCGGTGGAACCGGACCAGCCCGGCCGTCGTGCCTACCGGACCCGGCTGGCCAGTCTGCTGGAGCGCATCGGACCGCTCGCGGACGACCACTCCCTGGAGCACGCCGTACGGCTCTCGCTGCGCGACGACATCGCGAAGATCGAGCAGAGGCTCGGCGAGGAACCCCAGCGGCCCGGGACCGTCGTCGTCTTCTCCTGCAGCGGCAACGGCGTCTACGAGGAGGTGTGGCTGCCGCGCGCCACCCACGAACGCGTCGTGGTGGACGCGGACCCCTACGTCCGTCCGATGCTCGCGGTGCTCGACGAGTACGACCGCACCTGCGCGGTCGTCGTGGACGAGGCCACCGCCCAGATCTGGGAGTACCACCTCGACGAGGTCCAGGAGCTGGAGGCGATCCGCGACCGAACGCTGCGGGGGGCCAGGCACGTCGCGGGGATCGACGAGGACCGGGTCCGCAACAAGGCCGACGAACTGAGCAAAAAGCACTATCGGCGGCTCATCGGCGAGCTCAAGCGCCTGTTCAAGGACGGGGGCTTCGATCTGCTGGCCGTCGGCGGGCATTCCCACCAGGTACCGGCCTTCATCGAGTTCCTCCCCCGTGACCTGCACGACCGGCTCGTCGGTCGCTTCACCGTCGACCGCGACACCGCGACCGCCGCCGACATCCGGGACAAGGTACGGGTCCTTGTCGCCGACCGCGCGCACCAGGAGCAGGAGCGGCTGGTCGGCGAGATCCTCGAGGCCGTCGCGACCAAGCATCACGCGACGGTCGGACTCGACGACACCCTGTGGGCGGGGTCGCTGGCCGCGATCCGGACGCTGGCCGTGGACACCGAGGCCGTGGCCCCAGGAGTCGTCTGCGACCGCGACGGGCTGCTCGCCCGCACGGGGGAGCAGTGCCCCTTCTGCGGAGACGCCCTGCGCGAGGTCCCCGACGTCGTCGAGGAACTGGTGAAGGCCGTCATCGAGGACGGCGGCGAGGTCCGCCACGTCGAGATGGAGACGGATCTGCGCACGCACCTGACCGGGGCCCTGCTGCGCTTCGAACTCCCCCCGCACCCGATCGACACGGAGTGATGCCAATGGCATCCACATGGCTCCCCTCTCCGCTCGGTGACTGTGCCATTGGCTCAGCGCTCCGGAGCCGACTTGAGCCAACAGTCCCGATGATGCTGTGATGGGCAGGTCGATGGCGCTGCGGGACCCTCCGCGGCGCCTTTTGCATGCCTGAAGTACAGGCTGAGCTCAAGGGGCGGGGAAACAGTGCTGAAGAGGGTGTTCGTGGCACCGGACCCGGGCCGGCTGCGGCTGCGCGGAGCCATCCGGGCCGTCCTCGGCATCGGCCTGGCCGTCGCCCTGTGCGGCGTCACCGGTTCCTCCCTCGCGGGCGCGGTCGCGGGAGGACTCGCTGCGCTGCTCGCCCTCTTCACGGTCACCGACGCCACGGTGCGCGGACAACTGACGACGACGGCGCTGCTGCCCGTGGTGGGCCTTCCGGTCCTGGCTCTCGCGGCCACCCTGCACGATCACCCGGCGGCGCGGGGCGCGGCCTTCCTCGCCGTCGTCGGCGCCGGTGTGTACGTCCGGCGCTGGGGCGCGCGCGGCCACGCCCTCGGCGTCTTCGGGTTCATGGCCTTCTTCATGGCGCAGTTCCTGCACACCGTGCCGGCGCGACTGCCCGAGCTGTACGTCGCCGTACTGCTGGCCCTCCTCGCGTCCTCGGCGGTCCGATTCGGACTGTGGTGCTACGAGCGCCGGATGCCACCCGCCGGCGCGCTCGCCCCTTCGGCCGGCCGGGGCCTCGCCCGTCCCACCACCCGGCAGGCGGTCCAGGCCGTCGTGGCCGCCGCCTTCGCCCTGGGCGTGGGAAGCCTGCTGTCCCAGGAGCGCTGGTACTGGGCCGTCGGCGCCGTCTGGTGGATCTTCGTCAACACCACCTCGCGCGGCGAGACCCTGATCCGCGGCTACCGCCGGATCCTCGGAACGGTGATCGGCATCGCCCTCGGCGCCTCGGCCGTCGTCCCGCTGCACGGGGCGCCCGTACCGACCGTGGCCCTGCTCGCCGTGTGCGTCTTCGTCATCTTCTACAGTGCCGCGGTCTCGTACACCTGGATGATGCTCGCGGTGACGGTGATGGCCGAACTGCTCTACGGGATGTTCGGCGTGCTGGACCAGCATCTGGTCGTCCTGCGTCTGGCGGAGACCGGCATCGGGGCGATCGGCGCCGCGCTGGCGGTGCTGCTCGTGCTGCCGATCACCACGCACGCCACGACGGACGCCTGGATCGTGCGGGCGATCCAGTGCGTCCACGCCTGCACGACCGAGGCCGCGGCACGTCTGAACGGCTCCGCCGCCGCCGACCCCGCGGCGCGCGTCGCGGAGCTGGAGACGGTGCTGAACAAGGTGCGGGTCTCGCTCACGCCGCTTCTGCACCCCCTCAATCCCCTGCGCGCCCGAGGCCGGAGGGCGCGCCAGGTACTCGCGGCGCTGAACACCTGCGCGCGGGAGGTACGAGGCCTCGCCGCCATCGCGTCGGACCCCGTGGCCTCCAGCGACGACCGCCTCACCGCCGCCTGCGAGCGCGTCGAGAAGGCCGTCGAGGCGCTCACCTCACCCGGACCGCGGCCGATCACGGTCCAGGCCGAAACACCTCCCGCGGAAGAGCCGGTACTCGCACACCTGCACGGGCTCGAGCGGGCGCTCGCCGAACTCGCCGCGCCCCTCCTGCACCCCCGGGCTTCGAGCCCCGTTCGCGTCTGACGCACGAGGCACGTGCACAGACCACGTAGAGGGTGGATCACCGCCCGGGCGGGGTAACCCCGCGGCTATCAGACGCACGGAACCCGCGGAGCGTGCGGGAGCGGCCCGCGGGCCAAGCCGCTTGGGGGTGGCACCATGCGGGACTTCCCGCGAGGAACGGGACGCGCAGAGCGCTTCGGCGACGACGGGAGCGCGCGGTACCCGACGCCGTGGGCCGAGGGGCCGGGCGGCTGGCTGGACCGTGTTCCGGCAGGTCGCGGGGCGCGTGGCGCGACCCCGACCGCACTGCCGTACGCCATCGGTTCCCGGCGGGCGGAGCTGTCCGTCCCGGGGCTCGCAGGACGCCTGATACCCGTGCCGGGCCGTCCCGCCGCCCCGACGTCGCACGACGACTCCCCGCCGTACGCACTCCTCCGCGCGGCCGCCGAGTTCCTCACCCTCCGCCACACCGAGGAGCGCCTCGGCGACCCGGCCCGGCGCATCGCCGCCGCGCGGGTCGAGATCGCGGAGACCGGCACGTACCGCCACACCACCGAGGAACTCGCCTTCGGTGCCCGCGTCGCCTGGCGCAACGCCAACCGCTGCATCGGGCGCCTGTACTGGCGCTCCCTGCGCGTCCGTGACCGCAGGGACGTGCGGACGGCCGAGGACGTCGCCGAGGCGTCGGCGGACCATCTGCGGGAGGCCGCCGGCGAGGGCCGGATCAGGGCGCTCATCACCGTCTTCGCGCCCGACCGGCCGGACCGCCCCGGGCCACGGATCTGGAACGAACAGCTCATCCGGTACGCCGGCTACGCCCGCCCGGACGGCGGCGTGACCGGCGACCCGCGCAACGCGGGCCTCACCACGCTGGCCCGGCGGCTCGGCTGGCCCGGCGGCCCCGGAACCCCGTTCGACGTCCTGCCGCTGGTGATCCAGGGCGCCGACGGCAAGCCCGACGACGAACCCCGCTGGTTCACGCTGCCGAAGGACGCGGTGCTCGAAGTGGAGCTCGACCACCCCGAGTACACCTGGTGGCGCTCGCTCGGACTGCGCTGGCACGCCGTGCCCGCGCTGGCCAACATGTGCCTGGAGATCGGCGGCATCTGCTATCCGGCGGCCCCGTTCAACGGCTGGTACATGGGCACCGAGATAGGCGCCCGCAACCTCGCCGACACCGACCGCTACGACCTCCTGCCGTCCGTCGCCGACCGCCTGGGCCTCGACACCCGCACCGACCGCTCGCTGTGGAAGGACCGCGCGCTCGTCGAACTCAACCGCTCCGTCCTGCACTCCTTCGACCGCGCGGGCGTCACCGTCACCGACCACCACACCGAGTCCCGGCGCTTCCTGACCCACCTCGGCCGCGAGGAGCGCAAGGGCCGCCGGGTCGGCGCGGACTGGTCGTGGATCGTGCCGCCCATCTCCGGCAGCGCCACACCCGTCTTCCACCGCACCTACGAGACCGTGGAACGGCACCCCGCGTACGTCCACCACCCGGAGGCGCGCCCACGGGCGCTCGGGGAGACAGGCGGGACCTTGGTCTAGACCGTTGGTCGTCGACTGCTACCGTCGGCCCCGGACAGCGCGGGACCGAAAGGGGAACGGCAGTGGCAGACGGCGGCACGCGGGAACAGCGGGCGTTCATCGGCTCGTTCACGGCGGCGGGAGGTCCCGGCGTCCTCACCGCGGCCGTGGACCGCGGCAGCGGCGCGCTGACGATCCTGAGCGCGGTGGACGGCGTACCCGATCCCTCGTACCTCGCCATGTCGCCCGTCCACGACATGCTCTACGCGGTCAGCGAGACGGCCGACGGCGCGGTGGCCACGTACCGCGTGGACGGCGACGAACCGAAGCCCGCCGGGCCATTGGTCTCCGTCGGAGGCAGCGGCCCCACACACCTCAGCGTGTTCGCGGGACACGTCCTGACCGCCAACTACGGCTCCGGCAGCGTCACCGCCCTGCCCGTGCGCGACGACGGAGCGCTCGTCGGCGCCGCCTCCAGCGTGCTCCAGCACCAGGGGCGCGGCCCGCACACCCCGCGCCAGCAGAGCCCGCACGCCCACCAGGTACAGCCCGACCCGAGCGGGCATTGGGCCGTCAGCGTCGATCTCGGCACGGACTCCGTGCGGGTGTGCGCGCTGGACGGCGGCCGGCTCACGCTGCACCGCGAGATCGCGCTGCGCCCCGGCTCCGGGCCCCGCCACCTGGCCTTCCACCCGCGCGGCGAACACGCGTACGTGCTCAACGAACTCGCGCCCACGGTCACCGTCTGCCGCTGGAGCGCCCTGGAAGGCTCTCTGCGGCCCGTCGGAGAGACGCCGGTGCTCTCGGGGGTCCCGGACGGTGACGCGTACCCCTCGGGCATCGTGGTGTCGCCCGACGGGCGCTTCGTGTGGACCGCCACCCGAGGCCAGGACGTCGTCTCCGTGCTCACTCCCGACGCGGTGGGCGAAGGGCTGCGGCTGGTCGCCACGGTGCCCTGCGGCGGCACCTGGCCGCGCGCGCTGGCCCTCGACCCCTCGGGGCGCTTCCTGTACGCCGCCAACGAGCGCTCGGGGGACGTGACGTGGTTCGCGGTCGACCCGGACACGGGGGTGCCGCGACGGGGCGGCTCGGTGGAGGTTCCGGCGGCCTCCTGCGTGGTCTTCGGCTGACCTGCCCGTTCGGTGGCCCGCCGCCGACGCGCGAGCCGCCGACGTACGAGAGAGCCGACGAGAGAAGGGCCCGCTCCGGTGAGAGGAGCGGGCCCTTCGGCGTGCGAGGGGTGGTGCCTGGGCGGTCAGCGGACCGGCGCGCCCTGCGGCTGCTGCGGGGCGATGCCCAGTGCCGTCGTGTACTTGGCCAGCGCGAGCTTGCCGATCGCCGGGTACGGGCCGAGCGCCTCGGCGGCGGAGCAGCCCGCCTCCTTGGCGGCCGCGTCCAGCAGGCCGGCGTCGATCTCCGGGCCGATCAGGTACGGAGCCAGGGCGAGCTGCTGGGAACCCGAGCCGCGCAGCTGCTCGGCCGTGGCCGCGATCGCGCCCTCCTCGTCCAGCGCCGCCGCCATCACCGGCACGGCGAGCCGCGCGGCGAGCAGCATGCCGGTGATCCCGGCCGCCTGCACGGCCTCCTCGCCGCCCACGGAGGCGAGGATGATGCCGTCGGCGGCCGTCGCCACGGTGAACAGCCGGGCACGGTCGGCGCGCGCCAGACCCGCCTCGGACAGACGCACGTGCAGCGCCTCCGCGAGCAGCGGGTGGGGGCCGAGAACGTCGGTCAGGTCGGCCGCGATCCGGCTCTCCATGACGGCCTGGCGGACCCGGCGCAGCAGCGCGTTGTCCGGGCCGGCGAGCAGGGGCACCACGACGGCGACGGGGCCGTCGGGCTCGGTCACGTCCGCACCGGCGGCACGGGCCTGCTCATAGCGGGCGGTGCGCTCCTCGGCGGCACGCGTGAGCACGGACTGCAGCGTGGGGAACTCGGCGTCGTCCCCGTCGAGGTACCCGATCCGGGCGTCGAGGCCGGGCAGCTCGGAGCGCGCGATGCTCACGACCTCCTCGGCGAGGCTGCGCGTGGCCGCGCTGGAGGTGCCCGGCACCGCGAGGACGAGCGCGGGCGCGCCCTCGGGAGCCGCCAGCGGCTCGGGTCGGCGGTGCCGCCCGGGCTGGCGAGGTCGCGGCATTCGTACTGGCAGGCCGGACGCGGGCCCAGTGGGGGAGCTCATGGCGACGCATGTTACTGGCTTCTTGGGCTCCCCTGTTCGGGGAGGGTGCAGGTGAGCGGTATCCGTCCGGTTTTGTCTGATGAGTTACGCGTGGATCAGAAATGATCGGTGTGGCTGGACTCGCCGGTGCTGTGGTGCTCCTGTGAAGACCGGTGCGGGAGTCAACTTCACTTGTCCGACAGGGCGGATGAATCCCCCTTTCGGGGTATGGATAGTCAGGTTGTGCCCTTTTCGGTCCTCACGTCCAGCATGTGTTCATCGCGGGGGAGCGTGAGCCGGTCGCTCGCCAGGTCGACGGCGATACGTACGGCGCCGTCCAGCGGGGTGCCCGCGGCCGCTACCTGCCGGGCGTGCGGCAACCGCTCCGTCAGCTCCGCGCGCAGCGGTACGAGCAGGGGGTCGCCCATCTCGAACAGGCCCCCGGTGAGGGCGACTCGGTCCTCGCCGGTGTCCGGGCAGACGGCGGCCGCGGAGTCGGCCAGGTGCCGGGCGGCGGCGCGCAGCACGTCGCGCGCGACGGGGTCGCCGACGGCGGACGCGGCGCACGCGGCCACTTCGGGCGCGAAGGAGGCGAGTACGGCGGGCCGGTCGGTGCGCGGATACAGCTTGCCCGGCAACCCGGCCACCGGTCCGAACATCTCTTCGGCCCGCGCCAGCAGTTCCGCCGATCCACCGGGGCGCCCGTCGAAGGCGCGTACGGCCGCCTCGAGCCCGGCGCGGCCGATCCACGCCCCACCGCCGCAGTCGCCGAGCAGGTGGCCCCAGCCGTCCGCCCTGCGCCAGCTCCCCAGATCGGTGCCGACCGCGATCATGCCGGTGCCCGCGGCGATCACCGCGCCCGGCCGGGGGCCGAGCGCGCCCACGTACGCGGTCACCGCGTCGGCGGCCAAAGCGAGCCGCCGTACGCCGAGTTCGTGCTCCAGCGCGGAGGGCAGCTCGGCGCGCAGTGCGTCGCCGAGGGTGGCGAGACCCGCCGCTCCGACGGCGACGGCCTCGAGTTCCCCCGTCCCGGTGGCGGTCATCAACTCCCGTGCCATCGGAAGCAGTTGCTCCAGCAGATGTCCGGCGTCGATGCCGCGCGGGCCCGTGCGGACCGGCTCCTTCGACGTCAGCGGAACGCCGACGACATGCCCGTGCACGGCCAGCGCCGCCCGCAGACCCGAGCCGCCCGAGTCCACCGCCAGCACACCGGCGGACGCGTTGGAGGGACGCAACAGGCTCCCCTCCTCTCTGCTGACCGGCCGGTTGGGCGATCGGTCGGGCGACCGGCTGGACCGGCTCGATGATCTCGGCGAGGAGGAAGACTAGCGTCGAGAGGCGGGTCCGCGCGCGCCGCTCGTCCGTATGAATGCGTCACGGCGTGTGCCAGTAGAGTGGCACGTCGTGGCACCACGACCCTTGCATGAACTCATCGAAGCAGGCTGGGCGAAGGCTCTGGAGCCTGCGGCCGAACGTATCGCCGCCATGGGGGACTTCCTCCGGGCCGAGATAGCGGCAGGCCGGACCTATCTCCCGGCCGGGGCAAATGTCCTGCGGGCCTTCCAGCAGCCTTTCGACGACGTCCGGGTGTTGATCGTCGGCCAGGATCCCTACCCCACGCCGGGGATGGCCATCGGGCTGAGTTTCGCCGTGTCGCCCGAGGTGCGTTCACTGCCGGGCAGTCTGGAGAACATCTTCCGGGAACTGCACACGGACCTGGGGCTGCCCAGGCCGTCCAACGGTGATCTGACGCCCTGGACCGAGCAGGGGGTGCTGCTGCTCAACAGGGCGCTGACGACGGCGCCCCGCAAGCCCGCGGCGCACCGGGGCAAGGGCTGGGAAGAGGTCACGGAGCAGGCGATCCGGGCGCTGGTCGCGCGGGAGAAGCCGCTGGTGTCGATTCTGTGGGGGCGTGACGCCCGCAATCTGCGGCCGCTGCTCGGGGACCTCCCGGCGATCGAGTCCGCGCACCCCTCACCGATGTCGGCCGATCGCGGCTTCTTCGGCTCGCGTCCGTTCAGCCGGGCCAACGAGCTGTTGGTGAGGCAGGGCGTGCAGCCGGTGGACTGGCGCCTGCCGTAGAGCGGTCATCGGACCTCGCGCCACCCGCGCGGCTTCCGGCGCGGGTACGGGTCCTGCAGGCGGGGCGGCCGCCGGCGCGGGGGTGGTGCGCGCCGGAAGGTGCGGGATTCGCCACCATCGTGGATGCCGAGCCCGATCCGATCGTCGCCGACGCGGCCGTGACGGAGTGTCAGCCGCGTCGCTCTGCGTCACCGCGACCCCGACCCGGCACCGGCGGCCGCCCGAACCCCCGTCGGAATTTCGGGCGGCGTCGCGCAACTCCGCCATCGCGCAACCCCGCCATCGCCGAGCGCGTCGACGTGCACGAGACTGTGCTCCGCGAGTGCATCCCGCAGCTCGTTCGCGCCGACCCGGGAGGGACCAACAGTATGATCATTTTTGGCACCAGGGGATACCTGTACCAGCTCGCGATACTGACGCTGGTGTGTGGCAGCTGCGGCAATCCCTCCGCGCACACGCTCCGGAAGCGTGTCACGAAGTTCACGCTGTTCTTCGTGCCGCTGTTCCCGATCTCGTCGAAGTACGCGACGCAGTGCACTTTCTGCGGAGTGGAGCAGAAGGCGACCAAGGAGCAGGCGGAGCAGCTGCAGGCGCAGGCCGCGAGCGCTCACGCGGCCCAGCAGTACGGCCAGCCGCAGCAGCCTCAGCAGCCGTACCAGGCCTGAGCCGGGGGCGGGGACCGGCGCGGCGCTACGTCGACGGCGCCGTGCTCCCCGCGGACGGCGCCGGTCCGCCGCCGACCCCTTCCGTATGAGTCGTCCAGGCTGCATTCCGTGCCGCATCGGTCGGAAATGGCCCTCACGGGGCAATGATGGACTACTTGGACATGGTGTCTCGACGGAAGGGAACCCTCTCATGGGTCTGATCGGATCGGTCGGCCTGATCCTGCATCCCCGGCGCAATCCGGGACCGGTCATCGAGTCGGCCGTGCAGTGGGCCCGCAAGAACGAGGCCGAGGTGCTGGGGCTGCCGGACGAGGTGGGCCGTATCGCCTGCAGTGCCGTGGCCGTACCGGCTCTGGACCTCGTCGCCCGGGCCGATCTGATCGTCAGTCTCGGCGGGGACGGGACCATGCTCCGTTCCATGAGGCTGCTGTCCGGAAGTGACACTCCGGTACTCGGCGTCAACCTGGGCCGGCTGGGCTTCCTCGCGGAGATCGATGTCGACGAGCTCCAGCCGGCGCTGGACCGGATCGACAGCGGCCAGTTCACCACCGAGGCCCGCATGGCCGTGCGAACGCGCCTCCCGGACGGGCGCGAGGTCCGTGCCTTCAACGACATCGCCCTCGTACGGGTACCCGGCAGCGGCATGGCCGCCATCGCGATCCGGCTCCAGGGCGAGGAGTTCATCCGCTACGCCGCCGACGCCGTCGTCGTCTCCACGTCGACCGGATCGACGGCGTACAGCTTCGCCGCGGGCGGCCCGATCCTCTCGCCCCGGGTGGAAGCCATCCTGGTCGTCCCCGCCAGCGCGCACTCGTCGTTCGACCGGGCGCTCGTCCTGCCCGCGGACGAGGACGTCACCCTCGAACTCCTCCCCACGACCGGGCGATTGGCGGTCGAGGTCGACGGCGAGGTGCTCGGCTACCTCGACGCGGGCGAGCGGGTCACCGTGACGGCGTGCCCCGCGGCGGCTCATGTCGTGCGCCTGGGCGGTACGACGTTCTACCAGCGAGCACGCAGAAAACTCGGCATCAAGGGAAGTATCGAAGCGGGCGGCCGAACCTCCCGGGACCCCGCCGACCCCTCGACGGGGCCCTGACGCGCGGCCGAGGAACGCGTCCTGTGCGCTACAGCGGCCGACCTGGGGGAGGCCGCCTTGGGTAGGGTGGGCCGCCGACGGAAGGGTCCATGTCATGACCGCACCGCAGACCCGGCGGCCGACGCTGATGGTCGTCCACGCGCATCCGGACGACGAGGCCAGTCAGACGGGCGGCACGCTCGCCCGCTACGCGGCCGCCGGGGTTCGTACGGTTCTCGTCACCTGCACCGACGGCGCGCAGGGCGACGGAGCCGGCAGCAGCAAGCCCGGCCACCGCGACCACGAGCCGGCGCAGGTCGCCGCACGGCGCTCCCGCGAGCTCGCCGAGTCGGGGGCCGCGCTCGGCATCAGTGACCTGGTCCGGCTGAACTACCCCGACTCCGGCGTGCCCGACTCGGCGGACGACATCGATCCGCACGCGTTCAGCAGGATGGAGGGCGAGCCGGTCGTCCGGCGGCTCGAGGCGCTCATACGGGAGTACCGGCCGGATGTGATCGTGACGTATCCGCCCAATGGGTTCTCGTACCATCCCGATCATGTCCGTGCGCACGAGCTGACCGTCGCCGCCTTCGAGCGGATCAGGCGGTCCGGCGGACTTCACCCCCACAACGATCGCAGCGATCGGAACGAGGAGGGCGGCCGGCACCCGCGGAGCCTGCCGAAGCTGTACTACATCGCCGTGTCGCTCTCGAGTCTGAAAGCGGTGCGGGCCCTGGCGGAGGCCGCCCTCGGACCCGACGCCTGGATTCCCCCGCTCGACGTCGCCGTCGACGACGACACCGTGACCGCCGCCGTGGATGTCACCGACTTCTGGCCGCACAAGCTGCGAGCCCTGGCAGCCCACTCCAGCCAGGCGGACGCCGCGGCCCTGCTGAGGCTCTTCAGCGTGCCCGGGGACGCGGGCCGGGTCGAGGAATACGTGCGGGCCCATCCGCCGTGGACCGGCGGCACACGGGAGAGCGACCTGTTCGAGGGCGCCCACGAGACGCCCTGAACCGTACGGCCTCGCCCTGACCCGGGCTCAGTCCTGTCGGCCGGCCCCTTGAAGCGCCGCCCGCTGCCGCGCGGCGCGCACCGCAGCCGACAGTGAGGCGATGTCGTAGGCGCCGTAGTGGCGGCGGCCGTTGACGAAGAACGTCGGGGTGCCCGAAACACCGCTGAGGTCGGCGGACTCCACGTCCGCCGCGACCCGGGCCGTCCCCGTGCCCTCGCGGAGATCCTTGCGGAAGCGTTCGGTGTCGAGGCCGATCTCCCCGGCGTAGCGGAGCAGGTCCTTCAGCCGCAGGTCACCCTGGTGCTCCATCAGCAGATCGTGCATCTCCCAGTACCCGTCCTGGTGGGCCGCGGCCTCGGCGGCCTCCGCCGCGAGCTGGGCGTTCGGATGGACGTCGGTCAGCGGCAGATGCCGCCACACGTAGCGCACGTCGCCGAAGCCGTCGAGCAGCTCGCGCACCACGGGCTCGGCCAGGCCGCAGTACGAACACTCGAAGTCCCCGTACTCGACGAGCGTCACGGGCGCCTCCAGCGGGCCGCGTACGTGATCGCGGTCCACGTCGACGGGGTCGCTGAGGTCGACGATGGTGGTGCCCGTGCCGAGGAGTGCCCGGATACGGGAACGCTTGGGAAGGGCGCGGATCACCGAGGTGACCAGCCAGGTGAGGAGGAACGAGCAGACCACGGCGGTGAGGATGCCGATCTTCGCCTCCGCCAGCTGGGTCCCGTCGAAGGCGAGGGTGGCGATCAGCAGGGACACGGTGAACCCCACTCCCGCCAGGGTGCCGCCCGCGGTGATGGCGCCCCAGCCGACCGGCGGGCGCAGACGCCCGCGGCTGGCGAGTGTCGTGAGCCAGGTGGCGCCGATGATGCCGAGCGGCTTGCCGAGCACGTAGCCGAGAAGGATACCGAGGGCGATCGGTGAGGTGAAGGCATCGGCCAACTGGCCGGCGCCGATGGTGATGCCGGCGTTGGCGAGGGCGAACAGCGGCACGATCACATAGCTCGTCCAGGGGTGGAACATGCGCGTGAGCCGGTCGTTGGGCGAGAGCGTCGAGGCGATCCCACGCCGTACCGAGCGTTCCAGTTCCGGCGTCGGCTGCTCGCGGAAGCGCCGGAACAGACGGCTGGCTCGCTCCAGGTCGACGCGCTCGGCCGGGTAGGCGTAGGTGAGCAGACCCATCGCGAGCCCGGTCACGACCGGGTCCACCCCCGACTTGAGCAGCGCGACCCACACCGCCGCGCCCAGCGCCGCGTACAGGGCGGGAGTCCGCACCCCGAGGGTGCGCCGCACCAGCACGACGGCCGCGAAGAGGCCGAGCGCCGTCAGCAGCGCGGGCAGGGCCAGGGCGCCGCTGTAGGCGACGGCGATCACGGCCAGCGCCAGGAAGTCGTCCACGACGGAGACGGTGAGGATGAAGACCCGAAGGCTGTCGGGCAGCCGTGCCCCGAAGAGGGCGAGCATGCCCAGGGCGAAGGCCGTGTCCGTCGACATGGCGGTGCCCCAGCCGTGCTGGGAGGCATGGGCCGCGTTCAGGGCCAGGTAGATCGCGATCGGCACGACCATGCCGCTGAGCCCGGCGAGCAGCGGCAGCGTCACCCTCCTGCGCTCCCGCAGCTCGCCCAGGTCGAACTCCCGGCGCGCCTCGAGTCCCACGACGAAGAAGAACAGCGTCATCAGCCCGCTGTTCACCCACTCCCGCAGGTTCAGGGCCACTTCGCCCGCCCCGAGGCGGACCGACAGCTCGGTGCGCCAGAATGCCTCGTACGTGCCCGGCCCCGTGTTGGCCCAGGCGAGGGCCACGAGGGTGGCGGCCAGCAGGACGGCGGCACTGCCGGTCTCGGTCTGCAGGAAGGAGCGCAGCGGACTGCGCGCGTCCTTGCCGCACACGGTCTGCCCCGACATGGGCGAGGTCTCAGCTGGCACAGTCACCCCCTGATTCTCGCCCCGCGCGTGGTCCGGCACGCGGCGAAACGGTGCTGGGGACGGTCGTGTGCCGCGGGTCGGGTGCCCAGGCGCGCCACCGCGCGGCGGCGTCGAAGCCGAGAGCCGCGCCCCGGTGCAGCTGGAGAACGGCCACGGGCATCCGCAGCCGGTTCCCGGCAGCACGGTCGGCCAGGTCGCGCTCGACCTCGACGCCGGCCGAGGCACGGTAGTCGGCCACGATGGAAGGGACGGCCGCGCGGGAAGCCGCAAGGTACGGCTGGACGGCGCCGGGACGCCGGGCCTGGAGCGGGGGCTTCTCCCGCTCGTCCTGCTGTGCCTGCGGGAGGAGCACAGGAAGCGTGGTCCGACGCCGATCCAGGGAATACCGATCGAGGGTCTACCGATCCAGAGTCGGTCGAGGTCGACCTGGGGGCGGACCGGGGCCCGTACCGCCCTTGGGCCACAGCCTTCGCCTTGCTGGCATCCGGTCGCCGGGCCGAGGCACGGACGGCACCGCGTGCGTTCCCTGAGCGCCCCGTCAAGGACCACCCCGCCGACATCACCACCGCGCTGCGGGCGTCTACGAGTCCAGTTCCGCCCAGATGATCTTTCCCTCGTGTGTGTACCGGGTGCCCCAGCGGTGGGCGAGCTGGGCGACGAGGAAGAGGCCGCGCCCCCCTTCGTCGGTGGTCCGGGCGTGCCGCAGCCGCGGGGAGCTGTTGCTGGTGTCGCTGACCTCGCAGATCAGACGGGATGCGCGCAGCAGCCGCAGTCGCACGGGGCCCGGGGCGTAGCGCACCGCGTTGGTGACCAACTCGCTGACGACGAGTTCGGTCTGCATGGCCAGCTCTTGCCACCCCCATTCGCGGAGTTGGCGGGTGGCGAGGGCGCGGGCCCCGGCCACGGCGGCGGGATCGGAGGCCACGTCCCACGAGGCGACGTGGTCGGCGCTCAGCGCGTGCGTGCGCGCCACGAGGAACGCGACATCGTCGGACTGCGGCGTGGAGGTCAGGCCCCGCACGTTGCCGCAGAGCGTCTCGAGCGGGAGATCGCAAGGGCTCAGGGCGTCCCCGAGGTGGGCCATCCCGACCTCGACGTCCCGCTCGTCGCCTTCGATGAGGCCGTCGGTGTAGAGGCCGATCAGACTGTTCTCGGCGAGCTCGATGTCTACTGCCTCGAACGGGAGTCCACCCAGCCCCAGTGGCGGACCGGCCGGCAGTTCCGGGAAGCTGACCCGGCCCTCCGGGGTGACGAGGACCGGCGGCGGATGGCCGGCCCGGGCCAGCGTGCAGTTCCGTGTGACCGGGTCATAGATGGCGTACAGGCAGGTGGCACCCATCACCGTGGTCCGGATCAGGTCGGCCGACGCGTCATGGGACTCCTCCTCGCTGAGGCGGAGCACCAGGTCGTCGAGGTGGGCCAGGAGCTCGTCGGGTGGCAGATCCATGTCGGCGAGCGTCTGCACCGCGGTACGCAGCCGGCCCATCGTGGCGGCCGCACTCAGGCCGTGGCCGACCACATCGCCCACGACGAGGCCGACCCGGGCTCCGGACAGCGGGATGACATCGAACCAGTCTCCGCCCACCCCGTCCTTGGCGTCCGCGGGCAGATACATGGAGGCCACGTCCACGGCCATGCCGCCCTCCAGCGTGTGGGGCAGAAGGCTGTGCTGGAGCGTCAGTGTGGCGTGGTGCTCCCGTGTGTAGCGGCGGGCGTTGTCGACGCAGACGGCCGCTCGTGCGACGAGTTCCCGGGCGAGCAGTACGTCGTCCGGAGTGAAGGGAGCCGGATTCTGCGAGCGGACGAAGGTGGTGAGGCCGAGGACGGTGTCCCGGGCCCGCATCGGCACGGAGATGAGTGAGTGCAGTCCGAACTCGCGCATGCTCGAGGTCCTGGTCGGCTGTTCGACGACCCATTGAGGGTTGTCGGGGTTAAGCACCGGTATGAGGACGGGCTCGCCGTTCACGAGAAGGCCGAGATCGTGCGGGGGAGGGATGAAGTCCACCGGATCGCCGACCTGGGCGACCGCCTCCGGGCACCCGGCCCGGACGGAACTCATGCCGGCCCGCCGCATCGTCGGCCCCGGCACCGCCGGGCCCGCGTCGGACAGCCAGGTTCCGTGCCCCTCGGTGCTGAGGACCGGCTCCAGCAGATCCACGATGGCGAAGTCGGCGAACCGGGGTACGGCGAAGTCGGCCAGTTCCTGGGCCGTCTCCATGACGTCCAGGGTGCTGCCCACACAGGCGCCGGCTTCATTGACCATGGAGATCAGTTTTCGGGCGTTCCACCGGTCGGTGACGTCGAGGACCATGTAGCAGATGCCCGTGACGGCGCCGTCGACGTCCACCAGGGGGAAGAACGACGTGGAGTAGGCGTGCTGCCGATGCGGGTCGGCCCAGCTCCAGCCCAGGTACTCGAAGTCGCTGACCGGCTCGCCGGTCCGCAGTACCTTGCGCATCACGTCCTCGATGGACTCCGCCTGGAGACCCGGGAACAGGTCGCTCAGGCGCCGGCCCAGACGCTGCTCACGGGGTATGCCGCCGATGCTCTCCAGGGTGTTGTTGAGCCAGACGCAGTGCAGGTTCATGTCCACGATGGCCATTCCCACGGGCGAACGGGTCAGGAACCCGTCCAGCACGGACTGCCCCATGGCCCAGCGCGTGATCCGTTTCCGTGCCGAGACGAGAAAGCACTCGCAGTCGCCGACCTGGAACGATGCGGAAACGCGCAGATTCACTTCGACACGGCGGCCGTCGCGATGCGACAGCGTGACCACTCCGCTCCAGGGCTGGCCCCCACGGCAGCGTTCCATGATCGCCGCTACGCGGCCGGGGTCTTCGGGCACGGCGATCAGACGGCCGACGGAGCCTCCGACGACCTCGCGGGCCGAACGGCCGAGGAGTTCTTCCGCGCTTCGGGTCCAGCCGATCACCGTGCCAACCAGGGTGACGATCGCCGCCGCGTCCGAGGCTGCTTCTTCCGTACCGATATAGGGCTCTTTGCCGGGATCTTTGCCTGATTCCGGAATCGCAGGCGTCACGTCTTCACCGCCATCCCCATACCTCCATGCTCGCGCCTCCCGCAGCGGCGCGCCAGCGGCGCAAGGGACCGTTCGACGCGGTGAATTCGCTACTGGCCGGGTCGGCACCACCACTGCGGGTGACCGACGCCGGATGTCGTCCGAGAAGGCGCCTCCCCGGCGTCAGCCGACGACCGCGGCGCGTACGCACAGCACGTCAGGCAGATGCGAGGCCAGTTGCCGCCAGCTGTCCCCGTCGTCCGCCGACGCGTACACCTCGCCGTTGCGATTGCCGAAGTAGACGCCCGCCGGGTCCGCGCCGTCCGTGCAGAGCGCGTCGCGAAGCACCGTGCCGTAGTGGTCCTCCGTGGGCAGCCCCGCGGTCAGCGGATCCCAGGTCTTGCCCGCGTCCTGCGTGCGGAAGACACGACAGCGCCGGTCGGCCGGGACGCGGTCCGCGTCCGCGTTGATCGGGAAGACGTACGCCGTGTCCCCGCGGTGCGGATGCGCGGCCACCGCGAACCCGAAGGTGGACGGCAGGTCCGCGCCGATGTCGGTCCACTCGCCGCCCGCGTCGTCGCTGCGGTACACACCCCAGTGGTTCTGGAGGTAGAGCCGGTCCGGGGTCGACGCGTCCTGTGCGATCTTGTGCACGCACTGACCGAACTCCGGGTGCGGATCCGGCAGGAACACCGCGGAGACACCGGAGTTGGACGGCTCCCAGCTCGCCCCGCCGTCGTGTGTACGGAACACCCCCGCCGTGGAGACGGCGACCGTGACGACCCCTGGGTCACGCTGGTCGGTGAGGACGGTGTGCAGCCCCTCGCCACCGCCGCCCGGCACCCACTGCGACCGGGTGGGGTGCTCCCACAGGGGGCGGACCAGCTCGAAGGACTCGCCTCTGTCCTCCGAGCGGTACAGCGCGGCCGGCTCCGTGCCCGCGTACACCACGTCCCGCTCGGCCGCCGCCGGGTGCAACTGCCACACCCGCTCCAGCGAAGCCCCGGTGTCCTTGGGGAACTTGACGGCCGGCTGAGCCGGTTCGGTCCACGTCCGCCCCAGGTCGTCGGAGTGGAAGACGGACGGACCCCAGTGCGCGCTGTCCCCTCCGGCCAGCAGCCGCGGTGTCTCGCCGCGGGTGTCGATCGCGACCGAGTACACGGCCTGCGCGTTGAAGTACGGACTCTCGTCGAACTCCCAGGCGGCGCCGCGCCGCCGCCCGATGAACAGCCCCTTGCGTGTACCGACGGTGAGCAGTACTTCGGCCATGCCGATCACCTCCGCGACGACGTCGTCTCAGACATCGGCCAGTCTGCACCCCGGCACTGACAGTCTCCGCTGTACGCCGTATTACCGCAGGTCAGCAGGGTGGCGTCGATCATCGGCGAGGTCTCGTCCCGGCCGACGCGTCCACGGGCGAGGGGTGGCCGGATTCCTGGAACGCACGGGGCGTGGGACTCGTTGTGAGCATCGGAGGGACCGATCCCGTATGGGAGGGCGATGTGGCATGTCCGTGCGGTCGTGAGGAGGATGCCATCGATGGCGGCATTCCGTGGTCCGAAGGTTCCGAAGGTGTGGCTGTGGCGATGGCGGCGCAATCCGCTGCGGCGTCGCAGTGACGTGCTGGAGGCCTGGATCGTGCTCGTCGCCTGGGCGCTCACCGCGCTCGGCGGGGTGTTCACCGGTCTGCTGGCGGCGCAGTCCGTGGAGAACGGCCTCGCCCGGCAGCGGGCCGAGTGGCACTCCGTTAGGGCGTTGCTCAACAAGGACCTGCCGAAGTCGACCGCGTCGGCGAACGACGCCGACATGGTCTGGGCGAAGGTCCACTGGACCACGGCGGACGGCTCGCCGCACGCCGGCCAGGCCCGGGTGTCCGTCGGCAGCCCCGCGGGCACCCCGGTGACCGTATGGACGGACGCCGACGGCCGCCTCGTCACCAAACCCCCCACGCCCTCCCAGGCCCGGCTGCGCGCCGCGCTGGTGGGCGTCCTGGTGGGGGTGAGTGGCGCGGGCGTGCCGTTCATCGGGGGACGGCTGGTACGCGGGCGAATGGAACGGCGGCGCATGGCGCAGTGGGACGAGGACTGGCAACGGGTCGGGCCCCTGTGGGGGTGGAAGACGGGCTGAGGAGACCCCCCGCGGTCAGGCCGGATCGCGCTCCCCCTCCGGTGTCCAGGCGGCCGTGAGGAGGGATGCCGTGGCGGCCGAGGCGTAGGTGGACGACGCGAGCCAGGCGCGTGCGTACGCGTCCGGGTCGGCCGGCCGCAGTCGGCCCAGCGCGTCATGGCGCCGGTCCGACGCGGTGTCCACCAGGGCCCGCGCGCACGCGGCCCCCGTGGTCAGACCCGCCGCAGCGAGCCGACGGGGGAGTTCGCCGTCGGACACGGTGGCCGTGACGGCGCGCCCACCCGCGACCGCGCGGTCCACGGCCCGCCGCAGGAGGTCGAGTTCCGTGGGAAGCGCGGGCGCCGGGGCGGACGGGATGACGGCCGTCCCGGTCCCGGGCAGGTGGGTGCGGTTGAGGCGGCGCAGGCCGAGGTCCGCGCGGACCGGGGCGCCGTCCGTGCCCTGCCAGGCCGCGGCGAGGGCGCGTACGCCGCTCGGCCGGTCCGCTGCGAGCCGCGCGACGAGGCGCAGGGGCAGACCGTGGGCCCCCGCCAGAAGCTGGAGATTCTCTATGTAGGGGAGTTCGGGACCCTCGTCCGGCGCCAGGAGGCGCACGGTGGGACCGCCGTCCACGGCGAACCCTCCGCCGGTGATCGTCCCGGTGAGGAAGAGCAGGTCACCACCCGCGTACCGCTCGTCGGCGGGCTCGGCCGACCAGCTCAGCGCGGCGGCCACCTGGTCGGCCGGGGAACGCCGCCAGAGCGTGTCGAGCGGCTCCTCGTGCCAACGGGCCCCCGACGCCCGTACGGAACGGACCGCGCCGCCGCCGCCGATCCGCCCGTCCGGTGAGACGGTCGGGTCGGTGAGGATCGCCCCGCCGTGGTCGCCCAGTTCCCGCAGGGTGAGGGCGCTGCCCCCGGGGACGGCGGAGCCCGCGGCCTGCCGAGCACGGTCGGCGTCGCCCGGCGCCACGTCGGACAGCGAGCGGAGCCGGCCGTCCTGCGCGAGCGCGTAGGTGACCGCCCCGGCGTACCCCGAAGCGGTCACCACCGGCTCGGTGAACAGACCGTGCAGCCGCAGCGAACCGTTCGCCACATAGGCGCGACGTGCGGTGCCGATCAGATCCGGGTCCGGTGCGCGGCCCAGCCCGTCCGCGACGGTCAGCAACTCCGTCATCTCCGAGGCCAGTTCGGGCAGCCGGAACGCGGGGTCCCCGGTGCCCGCCTCGGAGAGCCGTCGCGCCACCGCCACGGCCGCGGCCGTGGCACGGTGAAGTCCGGCGACACGCGCCGAGTGGGCGGCATGGAGGAGCGTGGCGCGGTGCACGGCACCGGAGCCGGTCACTCCGGCTGCCAGCACGGCGGTCGCGGCCGCCCGGAGGGCGTGCACCGCCACGGACTGCGGGGGAGTGAGGCGGAGGGCCCCGGTCTCCGGAGGGGCAGGGGCGGAGTCGCCGGCGTCCGACGGAACGACAGCCGTCTTTTCCGGGCCGTCCGTCTCCTCCGCCAGCGGTGCCAGCGTCAGGACCGCCGCGCGATGCAGACACGCGGGCGCGAGCAGACAACTGCACACGGCGTCTGCGGCGGACGTCACCACCCCGGCCGTGGTGGTGAGAGTGACCGCCGTCGCGTCGTCGACCCGCACCACGACCGTCGCGTCCGTAACGGCGACGGGCCAGTTGGCCGCCTTGGCCGCGGCCGAGTCGGCACGTTTGCGCAGACGGGTCGGCAGCAACTCCAGCGCGGCGCGGGCCACTTCGGACGTCACCGGGGGAAGCGTGGTCATCGGTGCGTACCTCCCATGCGTTCGCCCACCCAGCGGGCCAGTTCCAGCGGGCTGAGGGCCGCCACCGGCATGCCCGCGGCCACCAACTGCCCGGCCACACCGGCCGAGTAGCGCGGTCGGCCCGCGTCGTCCAGCGAGGCGCAGCCGAGGACATGGCAGCCCGAGTCGACGAGTGCCCGCACCTCGGACAGCAGCGGACCCACCGGACCCCCCTCCTCGAAGTCGCTGATCAGAACGACCAGCGTCCGGGAGGGAACCGTCACCAGGGAGCGCGCGTGCCGCAGGCCCCGGGCGATGCTCGTCCCGCCGCCGACCCGCACCTCGAGGAGCAGCCCGAGAGGATCGTCCACCTGGTCGGTGAGGTCCATGACCTCCGTCGAGAACGCCACGAAGTGCGTGCTCAGCGCCGGGACCCCGGCGACCACGGACGCGGTGAGCGCCGCCCAGATCGTCGACGCCTCCATGGACCCGGACACATCGACGACCAGCACGAGCCGCCAGTCCGCCGCCTTGCGGGCCCGGGTACGGAACACCGGCCGCTCCGGCAGCACCGTCACCGCTCCCGTCGCCGGATCGCGGCGCGCCGTCGCGAGATTCGCGCGCACGGTGCGGGCGAGATCCAGGGGGCCGCCCGGTCTGCGGGTGGGCCGCGGATGCGCGAGACCGGCGAGGGCGGGCCGCAGCCTTTGAGCGAGAGCGTCCGTGAGCTCCTTGACCAGCCGGGCCACCAGCGGTCGAAGTCGCGCGAGTTGCTGCTCGGGCATGCCTCCCGCGTACGAGAGGACCGTCCGCAGGAGCTCGACCGAGGGGCGGGCCGAGGCGGGGTCGAGTTCCTGCAGGGCGTCGACGCGTCCGGCGTCGGCGGCCGCGGCCAGCACCTCTTCCCGTACCCCGGGTCCGAAGAGCGCCGCGAGCTCCTCGGACCAGCTCCGCACATCCGGGAACGACGCCTCGCTCCCGCCGCCGGCACCGGCGTCGCCGGGCTCTGCGACCCCCTCGCCGCGCCCGCTCCCGTACAACTCGTCGAGTGCGCGTGCGATCCGGCCGGCCCGCCCCGTCAACCGCCGTGCCCTGCCCAGCAGGAGACGCCATCGATCGCCGGGGCCGAGACTGTGGGGCACGGCGAGACTGTCGGGCACGATAGGGCTGCTGCTGGGCATGGCAGGGCCGCTGGGCACGGCGGGGTCGTTGTGAAGGGCCTGATGCGAGGTCGGGGACGGCGCCGGCTCCGCGCCCAAGGGGTCCAACCCCGCCGTCGCCAAGGCCGTCCGCCCCGCCAGATCCGCCGCCGCCATCCGGGCCAGGAACCCCGGCTCCGCCACCGCGTCCGGCAAGTCGCCCACCGCGCGGCCGGTGCGGTCCTCCACCGCGGCGAGCATCCGGGACCGGGCCGCCGGCGCCAGGACGTCGAAGCCGGCGCGCAGGGCCGGCAGACGGTCGAGGAAGGCCCGGTCGGTGAGGGACTCGACGCGCTCCAGGAGCGGGTCCACGGCCTCGCCCGTCTCAAGCAGCGGACCGGCGGCGAGCAGTGTGCCGCGCAGGAACGCGGCGAGGTCGGAACGGAGTTCGGGAGTCACCGCACCGTCGACACGGGAGGCCAGCCGGGTGCCGAACTCCGTCGCCTCCCGCAGCCCCAGCAGCACCCGGGCGGCTCCCGCGGCGCCGCGGATCAGCGGCGTACCGTCCTCGTCCAGGCGGGCGAGGGCGTCCGCGAGCCGGAGTCCGCCGCCCGCGCCGTCCACCCGGGTGGCGAGGTCCACCAGAGCGTGGGCATCGGCGGTGTCGGTGGAACCGGCCAGCCCGTCGAGCGCGCGGACACCGGCGGCGCCCAGCGCCTCGTACGCCGCCTCGATCCGCTCCTTCTCCCAAGAGGCGGGCAGCCCCGGCACATGCCCCGCACCGATCCGGCTCAACAGGTCGAGCCCGCCGAGGAGTTCGGGCAGGGTGCCGGAGGCGGGCAGCAGTTCGGCGACTTCAGTGAGGCGCTCCGAGGCGAGTTCCGGGAGGGCGCAGCGGGCCGCGTCCTCGAGCCCGGCGAGCACCTGGGCCGCGATCGGACCGCCGTCGCGCCGCTCCGCCGCCCGTCGCCGCGCCAGGACGCCGCCGGCCGCCTGCTCCAGCGTCACTCCGTGAACGCCGGTCACATCCAGCATGGCGGCTGTCGAGGGCGTCCAGCTCACCGTCCACCGTGTGGTGAGCGCGGCGCCGTCGCCGACCCCCGCCACGCCGGCCTCCTCGCCGTAGGGAACACGGCAGACCGCCATCCTGCGCAGACAGATCTCGCGCCGGCGGTCGAGTTCGGAGCGCAGCGAGTCGAGCCGCAGCTCACGACGGGCGGGAGCGGTGGGGGACGGCAGTGAGAGTTCCGCGAGGAGGCCCTCGACCGCCGGGCCAAGGCCGGAGCGTGGCGTGCCGGGGGCGAGTCTCCCCTGCCGGTCACCGACGAGCACGCGCTCCATGGCCGCGGCCACGACCCGCCCCCGACCCAGCAACTGGCCCTGCGTGAGCACCGTCCGCACCGCCTCGACCAGCTCCCCGCGGCCCGCGGCGGGCAGCCCGCGCAGCGTGGCCAGGTCCCGCGCCACCCGCACCACCTCCCGGGCGTCGGCGGGGCCACTGGGATGCCCCGTCTCACGGA
The DNA here is from genome assembly GCF_044768965.1 of Streptomyces sp. NPDC090798. Taxonomy (NCBI): domain Bacteria; kingdom Bacillati; phylum Actinomycetota; class Actinomycetes; order Kitasatosporales; family Streptomycetaceae; genus Streptomyces; species Streptomyces sp. NPDC090798. The sequence continues at coordinate 42,010 of NZ_JBIVXA010000020.1, read as the reverse complement.
CGGCGGCGCAGATCCGCACGGCCGTCGCCGTCAGCAACTCGTCGAGCCGCCCCGGCTCCCCGGCCGCCCGGAACACCCCTCGCTGCCACTCCGGATCACGGATGCCTGCCGGATACCCCGACCGCTCGTCGAGCAGCGGGTACGAGTAGGGCACGAGGGAGGTGATGACCGAGGGGACACTGTCCGCGGGACCGGCACCTGAATCCACCGGGCCGGCACCTGAACCCGCCGAGCTGGCACCCGAATCCACCGGACCGGCACCTGAACCCACCGGACCGGAACCCGCCCGCAGTAGCGCGGGCGCGTGAAACGCCCCGATCACCGCCGCCGTACGCCGCCCCGCGTACTCGGCCAGTCGTCCCCGCATATTGGCCTCGCGCCGCAGGTCGTACGGGTCCACGGCGTCCTCTCCCGTGTCCGCCCGCAACGCCCAGCCGACGAGCAGCGCGGCGCGCCGCAACTCCTCCGCCGCGGCGCCCGGCGCGCCCGACTCCACCAGCCGGGCCCACAGGTCGTCCTCCGTCCGGCCCCCGGCACGCGCCCGCAGGGCGGCCGCCAGCCGCCCACGCCCGCCACCCGCACGGCCCGCACCCGGCTCCTCCGTCACCTCCCGCGCCCTCTCGTCGGCGTCCCGCGCGGCCAGGGGCAGGTCGAACGGCACGACCGGCACCCCCGCCTCCCTCGCCCACCGAATCGCCGCGAGCTCCGGGGAGAACTCGGCGAAGGGCAGAAAGACCACCCCGCCGTGCTCCCGGCTTCCCGCCAGCGCCACCGGTGGCACCGTCGCCGGATCCCCCAGATGTTCCAGCCACGGCGCGAACTCCTCCGGAAGCTCGATGAGAAGCACCTCCGGCGCCGCCGCCGACAGCATCCCCGGCACGGCCGCCGCGAGCGCCGGCGAATGGTGCCGTACACCGATCAGGAACGGCTCCCGACACTCGGCCAGCGCCCCCAGGGCGGCCTCGGGCGACGCTGCCGAGTCGGCCGCCGCCTCACACGAGGTCATCGCGCAGCTCCCACAGCGTCCGCCACAGTGCGGCGCCCTGCTCCGCGCGCCGTCGCACCGGACCGTCCCAGTAGCCCAGCAGCCGCGCGTGATCGGCCGGGTCGTCCTTGCGCACCGTGCCGAGCAGATGGCCGGGCAGGGTGCGCACGACATCCCTGCCGTCCCCGAGATACGCGGCGCCCAGGCCCATGGACGTGGCGACCTGCACCGCCTCCGCCGTCGACATCACCGTGGTGGGCCGCTCGACCTCCCAGCCCTCCGCGCTGCGGCCCGAGCGCAGATCCCGGAAGGCCGTGACCAGTGCTTCCAGCACCGCGTCGTCCACGGGGAAACGGGCACCCGAGCGGGCGAGCGCCGCCGTGGCCTGGCCACGGACCAGCTCCGTCTCCGCGACGAGGTCGTCGATCGGCCCGACGGCCTCGAAGTTGAAGCGGCGCTTGAGGGCGGCCGACATCTCGGAGACACCGCGGTCACGGAGGTTGGCCGTCGCGATCAGCGTGAACCCCGGCACGGCGTGCACCGTACCGTCCCCGTCCGGGCCGCCGGCCAACTCCGGTACGGCGATGCGCCGTTCGGACAGCAGGGACACCAGCGCGTCCTGCACTTCGGGCAGACAGCGAGTGACCTCCTCGATCCGGGCGACGGCTCCCCGGGTCATCGCCGTGAGCACGGGTGAGGGCACCATGGCCGCGCGGCTCGGCCCCGTGGCGAGCAGCATCGCGTAGTTCCAGCCGTATCTGAGCTGGTCCTCCGTGGTGCCCGCGGTGCCCTGCACGGTGAGCGCGCTGGTGCCGCACACGGCGGCGGCCAGCAGTTCGGAGAGCATCGACTTGGCGGTGCCGGGCTCGCCGACCAGCAGAAGACCCCGCTCGCCCGCGAGCGTCACCACACACCGCTCGACGAGTCCCCGGTCGCCCACGAACTTCCGTGACACGACGAGCCGTCGCCCGTCCGCGCCGCTCAGCGTCTCGCCGTCCGAACCACACACGAACGTCACCACGGCACGCGGGGTCAGGTGCCAGCCCGGCGGTCGCGGCCCCTCGTCGTACGCCGCGAGAAACGTCAGCTCCTCGGCGTAACGGTCCTCGGGCAGCTCGATCTGCCGTGCGCCCGTCACGCTCGACCCGCCCGTCACACCCGTCATGCCCACCGCTTCCGTCACGTCCGTCCCAGTCGTCGCGCCCACTGCCGACATCCCGCTCGCCGCGGTCTGTCCGCCGCTCATGCCCTGCCTCCGCTTCGGCCACCTCTGCCGCCCCGGCCACCGCGCCCGGCGAACTCCTCGAACCCGGGCGCGTCACCCTCGACGACCCTCCGCCAGGCCCGCGTGAACAACTCCGGAACCGGGCAGTCCGGCACCACGAAACCGTGGGTCGTCTCCGGCAGCAGCGGGGTCTTCCAGCTCTCGACGGGCAACCGCGGCGCCTTGTGCTCCAGCCAGCCGCCGGGCAGGAACTGCGCTCGCCCGGCCCGGGACCGCTTCGCCTCCACCACCAGCCCGGAGGCGGCCAGTTCGGCCCGGACCCGCTTCAGCCGCGCGGGCTTCCAGCCCGTCCAGGCCGCCTGGTTGCGGTCCGTCGGGTCCGGGAGTGCGAGCAGCATCAGATAGAGCGCGGCCGCGTCCTCGGAGAGCCCGCACCTCCACGCCGCCTCGGCCACCAGCTCCGGCACGCTGTGAGCCGGGTGCTGTGCGGCTCCGGGAGGGCCGTCCGCCGTGATCAGGGCGGTGAACTCGTCGCTCAACAACGTGCGCAGTGAGTGCAGTTGCCCGCTGTCCCGGCTCAGCGCGGCGAGCAGTTTCAGGGCCGGGTGATCGGGTCCGCCCTCCTCGCCCGCCTGCGGCAGCACGGCCGACGGCCGCAGCCATACGGTGTCCCACTCCGAGCGGTGCCGCATCGGCGCCAGCACGATCGCCGGGCCCGCCCGCAGCAGGCCCTCCGCGTCCCCGCCCCCCTGGACGGGCAGCCCGAACGTCTCCCGTACCCGGGTCGACACCATGTAGCCGTCATGCCCCCAGCTCACCCCGAGGTCGAGCAGCAGCCCGGGGTCGGTGAGGCGCTCGCGCAGCATGCGCAGCGTCTCGGGCAGCGTCGCGCGCAGCGGATCGCCGTACGGCAGCCGATAGGCTAGCCAGCGCAGCATGCTGACGTACGCGGCCAGGGTGGAGCCGGTGAACAGGGCCTCAGCGTCCAGCGGTTCGAGTCCGTTGTCCCGCATCCGCTGCTCGGTGCGGCCGGTCAGCTCGGGGCGCGCCTGGGGGTTGAGGACGGCGTCGAGCATCCGGCCAGGACCGATCTCGCTCACCATCCGCGCGATCAGCTCGGGCGGCGCCGCCCGCCGCCGCCCCCGCCGCTCGATCCAGATCCGTACGACGGGCTCCAGGTCGAAACCGTCGGTCCACAGCCGCTCCATGCGTCCGGGATCCGTGGGGACCAGCGCGGTGGTGAACGACTGCCGCTCCACGACGGAGAGTTCACCGAGGGCGCTCCGGGCGGCCTGTGCCTCCGCGCTCTTCGCGCCCAGCGGCTGTAGTTGCTCCGCGGGCAGGAGCCCGTCCTTGCCGTAGGAGTTGAGCCCGGGCAGTCCGAGGAGGAGCAGCGCTCCGGCCACCGCGCTCACCCCGACCCGCTCGGCGAACTCCCGTGCCTGCTCCGGCCGGTAGGGCAGCGGTCCCCGCTCCCTCACGAGCGCCACCAACCGCCGTACGGCGGGCGCCATGGCCTCGTCCCCGGACATACCCCGGATGTCGGACTCCGCGAGCGCGAAGCCCTCCCAGGGGCCGAACTCGCCCGCCGGGTCGTACTCGACGGCGTTCCAGTACGCGTCGTCCGCGTCGACCCTCTGGCAGGACAGGACCAGCAGCCGCCGGTCGTCCGAGGCCAGCACCTCCCCGACGCGCTCCGGCCGCTCCGACCGGGAGGCCTTGAGCTGCACGACCCGCAGTCGTCCGCGGGGATCGACGAGCACGCCGTCGCCGACCGACAGGACGACGTCGAGGAACTCCAGCAGCCCGGCGCGCTGGTCCTCCGGCGTGGTGGGCGCGGCGGCGCGCAGGGCGGCCGCCGCCGTGCCGGGGCCGGTCAGCGAGAGCCAGGCGACTCCGGTGCCGACGAACGGGAACTTCGCGGGCGGTGTGCCCGGGACCAACAGCGCACGCAGCGCCCTGAGCTGGTCGACGGCCGTGGTGGCGTGCTGTTCGTTGCCGTAGTAACCGTAGAAGTGTCCGGGAGCGGTGAACTCCCGCAGCGCCTCGCGCAGGACGTGGTCGTACGCGTACCGGACTTCCTCCTCCTTGTCCTGCGGCGCGGCGACCGGCCGCTCGGCCCGCTCGGCGAGCGTCGTGATCCGCTTGGCGCAGCGGGCCGTCTCCTCGACCAACCCGGCCACCCCGAGGGCGAGCCGCTCGTCGGTGACGGCGGGCAGCAGCCGGGCCACGGCCTCCCGCGGGCTCTCGCCGTCCCGCACGGCGGCCAGCAGCGCGGTGGCGTCCGCGTCGGACACGGCCCGCAGCGCGGCCGAGCCGTGCTCGTCGCGAGGGCGCAGCGCGTGCCAGTACCACAGCGGCGGCAGAAAGCGGGTGCCCGCCGCATGTACGCCGCCGCGGTCGCCCAGCTGGACGCGGGCCACCGACAGGCCGTCCCTGTCGCACAGCTCGACGATCGTGCGGTTCCAGCCCGTCTGCACGGGGTGCAGGACGGCGCCGCCCGGCAGGCGCAGGGGCGGGGCGGGAACGCCCTTGGTGGTCGCCGGACCACGGCTCCCGTCGACGGAACAGGCCGTCCAGGCGCCGGAGTTCTGGTCGTGCGTCACCCACCAGCCGAGCAGGCCGTCCTTGCTGCCGAACGGTGAGCCCTCCAGACCCGGCTGGACAGGCAGCAACCGGCAGTCCGACTGCGTGAGGACGATGCCCGGGCGGGTGTCGGCGAGCGCCGAGTCGAAGAACGCCGGCACCGACGCCCGGCCGCGCTTGGCGGAGGCGGGGTCGTACTCGTGCCAGCGGTTCTCGTGCAGCACCCAGTACGAGATGCCGTCCGAGGCGATCTCACGGCGCTGCTCGGCGAACGTGGTGTCCCCGGCGTGCACGGGCCGGCCGCCGAAGCAGCGGCCGCCGTCGGGCAGCGCGAGCGACACCGGGTGGCCGCCGTACCAGCCGCCCGGCAGGCCCGTCGGCTTGAACACGTCGGCGGGGCGCCCGGACCAGACGGCCCGCTGCTCGTCCCCGTACCCCGACGCGATGAGCCACTGGCCCTCCACGTGACGCACCGTCGGCTCGCCGTACTGGCGTCCCTGGGACGGCAGGGTGAGCGTGCGCGCGTCGAGCAGCGCCTCGGGGCCGGCCAGCGCGACCTGGGTCTGCACACGGACGATCAGCGCGGGCCAGGCGTCCGCGTACTGGTACGACCGGCCGTGCTGGTGCTGCCACGGGTGCAGTCCACTCGCCGGAGGAGTGACCTTGCCGAGGGTGTCCAGGGCCTCTTCGAGGGCGGGCCAGCCCAGTTCGTCGAGGATGCCCGTGCGCAGGGTGCGGCCCAGGACCGGGGCGGGGTCGAAGCCGGCGATCCGGCGGACGGCCTCCGGTGCCGTCGCCAGTGCGGCGGGTGCCGAGAAGCGGGAGACCTTGGTCAGCAGCTCTTTGAGCCCCGGCAGGCCGACCGGCGCGGCCAGTTCGTCGGCACGGTCCCGAAGCCAGCCCGCCACGGCCGTGCGCAGAGCCGGATGGTCCGCGAGCCGCCGCACGCGGGCCGAAGGTCCGGACGCGGGTGCGTCCACGAGCGAGAGGCTCTCCACCGCCCTGCGCAACAGGGGAGCGAAGCGCGGGTCGGCTGCGACCGCGACCAGGTCCCGGCGGCCAGGGCGCTCGTCGTCCGTCCAGTAGCGCAGTTCCAGGCCCTCGGTCTCCGGTGAGGGGCCGGCGACCGGCACACCCGCCGCCAGGGCGGTGTCCAGCAGGTCGAGATCCACGTAGGAGTTCCAGCCCTGCTCGCGCAGCAGTCGCACCGGCTTGCCGTCGGCGATCAGCCGGGGCGCCAGCCGCTCCGCCAGGGCGAGTTCCTCGGCGAGCCGCTTGCGCTGCCGCCAGCCGCGCTGGCGGTGCCGGTCCCAGGAGCTCAGCCAGTCGGCCGCGTCGACCGTACCGTCGAGCAGCAGACCGATCGCCCCGCAGGTGTCGAGCAGCGCCAGCCACGCCGCGCCGAACTCCTCGCGCTGATCACCGGCCGTGGACGGCATCAGCGTCAACAGCCTCTCCCGTACCGCCGGATCCTCGTGCGCCAGCTCCGCCAGAGCGGGCAGCGCGGACTTCCAGAAGCTCCCGGCCGCGCGGTTCATGGCCCCCGAGGGGAGGATCTCGGCGAGCAGCGCACGCTCCTCGGCGCGCGGATCGAGCCCCGCCCCCTTCGCCAGCCGCCGCAGATCCTCCAGCATGCCCGCGTAAGGAGCGATCCCGGCCGCGCAGCGCTGCGACGACAGCGTCCTGAACTGCTCGTACGCTGCTGTCCCGGACAGTCGTGCCGCCAGCCCCTTGGCGTGGTCGCGCAGCGCCTTCCCGCTCAGCGCGCCCGCCCCGGCGAACTCCAGGAACACCTCCCGCAGCCGGTCCTCGTCCACGTCGAGAGCGTGCCGCTGCTCGGCCGCCCGGGCCTTGCCGAAGAACGACGCGGCGTGCTGGCGCGACTCCGCCGCCAGGAACAGCCGGGCCACCTGCTCGTAGTACGTCGGCAGGAAGTGCGGCACCGAGCGGTCCAGCCGGGTGCCGATCTCGTCGAAGCCGTCCTTGGCGTGGCCCGGCTTGCTCGGCACCATCCGGGTGAGCCGCTCCATCTCCTTGACCACGGCGAGCGCATGGTGCCCGTTCACCGGGTCGTTGACCAGGGCCCAGGCGGGGAAGCCAAGCGACTGGCGCCTCACCCGGCCCACCGGCGCCGATTCGGCGGTGCCGAAGCCCAGGTACTCCAGGGCGAGGTCCTCGGCGGCCCCGATCGCCTCGGGCACCAGCCGCACCACCGTGCGCCCCTCCAGTACGGGATGCCCGTACATCCGCGCCGTCAGCACATCGCCGGCACCCTCGCCCAGCGGCAGTACCGCTCCCGACTCCAGCAGCTGATCCCCGTTCACAGCTCCCCCTCCTCGTCCTCGCCGTTCACCACACGCCCCGCGTACACCAAAGCCGCCATCCGAACCCCCTCCGACCAGGCCACCGGCCCCACCTCCCGCAACGGCAGCCGGCGTCCGCCCGCGGACCGCCACTCCAGGCCGCCGGTGCGGGTCTCGGCCTCCGGGTAGTCGGCGCCGATCCAGTAGGCCGCCTCCACCGCGGCCCCGTTCTCGACCAGCGGGCACACCGCGTACCCGCCGCGCACCCGATAGCCGTACGAGCCCGCCCGCGCGGTCGCGTGCCGCAGTTCCTCGAACTTCCCGCCCGCGTAGGCGCTCCACTCGAAGGCGGCGCCGTCCCTCTCGTCCGGCCGCGGCCAGACCTCCCGGAACAACTGGCCCGCGCCCTGCTCGACACCGAGCTCCGCCGCGAACTCCCGCAGCTCCTCCAGGTCTTCGAGGAGCACCGGATGCGGTATCACCACCGTCCGCGCGGCGAGCCGGACCGAGTCGCCGTCCAGGTCGACCACGCCAAGACCCTGCTCCGGATCCGCGTCCCGCAGGAACCCGGCGCGCTCCAGCGCGACCGTGCCGTCCGTGTCCACCGGCGCCACCACCAGGTCCCGCAGCGCCGCCCGCCAGGCGGCGTCGGGCCACACCCGGGCCAGCAGGTTCGTCGGCACGGGCAGGGAACGGACGATCCAGGTGTCCACCTGGGAGCGGCACTCGCGCTCATGCCGCTCCAGCCACTCGGCCAACTGCCGCAGCCGGACGACCTCCACGTCGTCCCGCAGCTTCGCGGGCACCTGCTTCAGCGTGCGTCCCGCCGCGTTGCGGCACCGCACCTGCGCGCCGTCCAATGTGACGGCATACCCACTGGATGTCTCGATCCAACCCATGACAGGACCCCTCCCGAACCCACCTGCCGGCGATGGTGATCACAGTAGGGGAGGGGTCTGACAATGCCCCGACGAGCTGTGCTCAAGCGGCTTTGAGCTGCCGTTTCTACGCGGTGTCCAGGGCGGCGCGGCAGGCACGCAGCAGCTGTTCGTCCTCGGCGATGTCATGGCTGCCGTATCCGCCGGCGCGCGCCTGGCGCCGCCGTGGCGTGGCGAGTTCCGTACGGAGCAGATCGTGGGCGGGTGCTCCCGCGGGACCCATCCGGGTCAGACAGTCGGCGAGGACGGCGTGGGTGTCCGCGTTCTGCTCCCAGGCGGAGCGGAGCGCGGGGAGGACCGGCCCGGGATCCCCGGCGATGTCCCACAGGGCGGCCGCGGCGATCGCGCGCCGCCACACCTTCCCGGAGTCGGCCATGCGGCGCAGTTCCGGCAGGGCGGGTCGGGCCGCGGGCCCCAGTCGGCCCAGGGCCTCGGCCGCGTTGCGCGCGTGGACCGGTTCCTCCACCAATTCTCTTCGCAGCGTAGGCAGTACGGCCTCCGCGTCTCCCTCCACCGACCAGAGCGCGCCGGCCGCCGCCACGGCGGATCCCCCGTCCAGCAGGTTGCGCAGGGCCGGTATCGCCTCCCGCGCGTCCGGGCCGCATCTGCCGAGCGCGTCCGCGATCGCCCGCACGAGCCACACCCGGCTTCGCAGCCCCTCCGGCGCACCGTGCAGCAGCCGCAGCATCTCCGGTACCGCCGGCGCGTGTCCCAGCCTGCCGAGCGCGAACAGCAGCGGTTCGGCACGCTCGTACGTATCGAACGCGTCGAGGGGGACCTCGCCGAGCCGCTCGCGCAGCAGTGGAGCGAGCGGGGCCGCCGCCGGGCCCAAGTGCTGGACCTCGTGACCGGTCTCGGGCGGCACGACGGGACCGTCCAGCACCTCGGCGAGCGCCGCCACCGCGCGCGGGTCCCTGGCCCTGGCCAGCGCCTTGAGCGGGGCGCCGAGGGTGGGTACGCCGCGCTCCCACTGGCGTACGCGGTGCTCGGGGCCCATCGCCACCAGGGCGGCCAGATGGTCGCCGGCCGGGGCCGCCAGACGGAAGAGGGACTCCAGGACGGAGGCCGCGGCATCGCGCAAACGCTGATCCTCGGTGACGAGCTGCTTGCCGATCAACGCGACCAGCTCTTCGTACGAGCCCCGCCATTCACGGAGCAGCCCCGCTGCCATCCACACGCCGTTGCACCGGTCGGCCGGCTCGTCGCTGCTCAACTGCCCCTTGAGCAGGGCGATCCGGTCGGCGGTCCGGCCGCCTAGCGCGGTGTGCAGCGTCCGCAGGAGATGGCCCCCCTCCTCGTCGGCGGGGCGCAGGCGCCGCAGGTGGCCGATGAGGGTGTCGGTGTCGGGCCGCTCGGGCTGGTCCGGCATCCGGGGGCGCTGTGATCTTGCCCGGAGCAGCGCGACGACGGTGGGAACGAGGTCGGCGGGCAGGCGATCGGGTGCGCAGCCGGCGAGTTGGCCGAGGGCGGCGAGCCGCAGCCCGGGGTCGTGCGGAGCGGCACCGAGTTCGACCAGGTACTCCACCGCGGGAGCGGCGGACGCGGTGTGCAGGCGCGCGAACAGTCCCAGGGCCTCGGCCAGGGCCGGCCGGACCTGTTCCTCCTCTTCCTCCTCGAGTCTCCCCGTCAACAGCCCGAGGACGCGGTCCGGTTGGCCGAGGAACCGCACGAGCGCCGTCGGTGCCGCCCGGCGCACCTCCGGGTCCCGGTCCGCGAGCAGGCCGATGAAGGCCGCGGCGCCCGACCGTATGGCCGTCCGGGCCATGGCGTGGTTGCCCTCGGCGCCGTCCCCGTCTTCGAACGGACCGTCGTCGAAGGCGTCCCCACCGCCGATGCTGACGAGCAACTCCACGACGCCGCCCCGGTCGCGGAGTTCCGAGTGCCCGACGAGTTCGAACAGGAACGGGATGCACGCGAGCGTCGAGTCGTACACATCGCCCTGGTGGTGCACGGCCCCGTACATCCCGTCGAGCGCTCTCTCACGCTCCTCCGGGCAGGCGGAGGCCAGTCCCCGGAGCAACTCCGGGACGTCCTCGGCGCTGCCATAGGCATGTTCCATCGAGGCCCAGCCGACCTCGTCCATCCCCGTGAACACGGCATCCTCCCCAGGCGTACGACAACTCATCGTGAGTCTGCACCAAGGCACTGACAGTCACATGTGCCTTTTGGGGCGTGTTCCGGCGCCGGGGCCGACAAGGGCCCGCCGCCCGCGCCCAGGGGATTCGCATCGAGGCGGGGACGGCGGGGGACCGGTGGGACGCGTCAGACTCCGACGCCGAAGTCGGAGGCGATCCCGGACAGACCCGAGGCGTACCCCTGGCCCACCGCGCGGAACTTCCACTCCGCGCCGTTGCGGTACAACTCGCCGAAGATCATCGCGGTTTCGGACGCGGCGTCCTCCGACAGGTCGTAGCGCGCGAGTTCGGTGCCGCCGGCCTGGTTGACGACGCGGATGAACGCGTTGCGGACCTGGCCGAAGCTCTGTCCGCGCGCGTCGGCGTCGTGGATCGAGACCGGGAACACGATCTTGGCGACCTCGGCCGGTACGCCGGCCAGGTTCACCTTGATCGACTCGTCGTCGCCCTCGCCCTCACCGGTCAGGTTGTCGCCGGTGTGCTCGACCGAACCGTCCGGGCTCTTCAGGTTGTTGTAGAAGACGAAGTGCTGGTCCGAGAGGACCTTGCCCGACTCGTCGACCAGCAGCGCGGACGCGTCGAGGTCGTAGTCGGTGCCCGTCGTGGTCCGCACGTCCCAGCCCAGACCGACCAGGACCGCGGTCAGACCCGGCGCCTCCTTGCTGAGTGAGACATTGCCGCCTTTGGACAGGGAAACTCCCACGCTGCTCTCCTCCGTGCTGCCGTCGGCCGGGCGAGTGGACGCCCGGCACTGGATGGATCGACACCAAAAAACTACATCACTGTAGAAATTGAGCGGGAGTTGCCGGCCGAAACTTGTCCGTCCTAGGTGCTCCTGGCCACGGTGCCGGGCGTGACCAGGCCCGTTTCGTACGCGGTGAAGACCGCCTGGACGCGGTCGCGGAGGCCGAGTTCGGCGAGGATGCGGCCGACATGGGTCTTGACCGTCGCCTCGGCCAGTCGGAGGTGAGGTGGGCGGCGACTTCGGTGTTGCGCAGCCCTGGGCGAGCAGACGTCCTTGAGGGGGAACCCGCTGGCTCCGGCGGCCAGTGTCGCGTACACCAGGTCGCCGAGGTCGAAGGTCGTCAGGATGATCACGCGGGGCGGGTCGGACGCGCCGGTCAGGATGCGGCGGGTCGCCTCCAGGCCGTCCAGTTCCGGCATACGGAGGTCCATCGGCACCACGTCGGGGCGGGTGCGGCGGACCGCCTCCACGGCTCCGGCGCCGTCGGCCGCCTCCGCGACCACGCCGATGCGATCGGCCGTGAGAATCATCCGGAAGCCCGTACGGGCGAGCGTCCGGTCGTCGGCGACCACCCCGCGCAGCGGAGACGTCATCACGCCTTCAGAGGATCAGCATCACGCCTTCAGGGGGATCAGCGTGGTGACGCGGTAGCCGCAGGTCGGACGCCGCCCGGTGGTCAGGCTCCCCCCGTACACGGTCAGCCGTTCGCGCAGACCGAGCGGACCGCGGCCGTTTCCGGCGGTCGACGCGGACGCGTCCGACGTGCCCCCGGTGTCCTTGACGTCGACACGGAGTCGGTCGGCGCCGTACTCGACCGTCACCGTCGCTCCGCGCCGACCGCGTGCTTCATCGTGTGCGTCAACGCCTCCTGCACCGCCCGGCAGGCGGCTGCACCACCCGGTACGCGGCCGGATCGACCCCCGACGGCAGCGCACGAAGCGGCCCCGTGACCGTCGGTTCCACGGGTACACCCGATGCGCGCACCCGTCCGACCAGGGCCTCCAACCGGTCCTGCTCGCCCTCGGCGGACTGCTGATCGCCGTGCTGGGCGCGCTGCTGCCCGCGGGCTGGGCCGACCGGACCCGCAGCGCTGTCGTCGTCCTGCGCACGGAACAGCAGCGGAACAGGAGCGGAACAAGAACGGAAGGGGGACGGAAGGGGGAGCCGGGAGCCGTGCGTTCCGCCCCCATGGTTGTACTGTTGCGCAAAGCGGCAATCTTCAAGTGGGTGACGGCCAGTGGGGCGCGCCCTCGACCGAAGCGAAGAAAGGCGGGCGCGCGATGCTCCGCAACGGACTGGAACCCTGGCACCTGCTGATCGTGGCGATCGTGCTCATCGTGCTGTTCGGCTCGAAGAAGCTGCCGGACACCGCCCGTGCGCTGGGCAAGTCGATGCGCATCCTCAAGAGCGAGACCAAGGCGATGAAGGACGAGAACCCCGCGTCCGCCGCCACCGCCGAACAGGGCACGGCTGCGGTGACCCCCACGGCGATCGTCAAGAACTCCGCCGAGCAGGCCGCCCCGCGCGCGACGACGGACGCTCCGAGCGCCGCGCGCTGAGCCACGCGGTCCGTGTCCGGGGACGGCGCACACCGTCCCCGGACACGGACACGCCTGAGGACTCAGTCCTCTTCGCCGCCTTCGTCGTCGCCCTCGAAGAAGTCGCCCACCTCGTCGACGACTTCGGCCGCGACCAGCCCGCCGACCACCCCCACCGCGAGCCCCGCCGCGCCGGCCGCGACCGCGGTACCGAGGCCGGGCCCGGAGCGGTGGCCCTCATGACCGGACTCATGACCCGACCCGTGGCCGGACTCATGGCCCCACCCGTGGCCCGCCCCATGGGCCGAGTGATGCCCGTGTGCGCCTCCGGCGGCATAAGGATCGGCGTGGCCGTACGTGGCGTGGGAGCCGTACGACGCCCGGTGCTCGACCAACTGCCTGATCCAGCCGTCGACTTCGCTGTTCCAGTCGCGGGCCTCGACATCGTGATGGCTCACCGTGAAGCGGGTGAGGGCGTCCTGTCCGGACTCGAAGTGCCCGCCGCGCTTGTCGGCCTCCAGGACGATCTCCATGCCGGCCGGGGTGGCGAGGAAGGTCAGCTCGATCTCGTTCACCACGTGCGCGTACCGCGGCGCGGGCGTCAGCTCGATCTCCTGGTAGAAGGGCAACCGCTGCCCCGTACCCCCGATGTGGCCGTATTCGAGATCGGCCGACTTGAAGCCGAAGCCCAGCTGCCCCAGCGCCTCCAGGACCGCTTCCTGGACCGGCAGCGGACGCACCGCGAGCGGATCCAGGTCGCCCTTGTCCTTCGCACCGGCCACCGCGAGCTCGGTGCGCACGCCGAGGACGATGCCCAGCGGCTGCCCGTACAGCTCGCTGAGGGGTGTCTCCCACGGCAGGGAGACCCGGAACGGAACGCTGTACCGCTCCTCCTCGGCGAGACGGAAACCGCCGCCGACCGTGAACCGCTCGAAGACGACGGCGCCCTCGCTCTCCCCGTCCTCGTGCTCGGCCTCCACCCGGGCGATCAGCTCGAGCCCGATGTGCTCGATCTCCACGTCCGTGCTGCCACCCTGGAGATGGACCTGCCCGGACAGGATCCCGCCGGGCGCCACCGCGCCGCCGTCGAGAACCGTGTCCACCGAGGGGCCGCCTGCACCCATCGCCCCGAGCAGCCGTTTGAACACCATGTCGGTGTGGCTCCTTCACTGATCGCACTCATCGTTCCGAACCGGCTCGGAGCGAGCCCGAACCGGTGTGATCAGAACTGACGGCATCGGTAAAGAAGTTCCCAAGCCACCCGGACGGAGGCACCTTTCACGACTTCGTGGGCCAGGGCGGGCGGCGGGTGCGTGCCCTGGTGCCCGCCCGGCCCCCCTACGTCGAACAGGCCTGTCGGATCACCTGATTGACGAGGTGTCGGCCGAAGAACCGCGCTGCTGTCCGGGGACCTGCCCGCCGCCGTGCGGGGGTTGTGACCGTCGCCCCGGTGCCCGCAGGAGTGGGCGGCGGCCGAGCGCGGGCAGCGCGGGCGGGGTGAGGAAGCCCTCCGCGCGGGCGGCGGCGATCCCGATGCGGGGGAGGTCGCTGCTCTTCTCGAACAGGAGGTAACGGGGTTCCCAGACGGGCCGGTACTTGGCGTTGGCCCGGTAGAGGGACTCGAGTTGCCACCAGCGGGAGAGGAAGGTCAGCACGGAGCACCACAGACGCAGCACGGGTCCGGCGCCCAGCCGGGAGCCGCGCTCGAAGACGGAACGGAACATGGCGAAGTTCAGTGAGACCCGCTGCACCCCGATCTCCTCGGCGCGCAGCAGGAGTTCGATGACCATGAACTCCATGAGGCCGTTCTCGGAGTTGCGGTCCCGGCGCATCAGGTCGAGCGACAGCCCCTTGGCGCCCCACGGTACGAAGCTCAGCACGGCCCGTGGTTCGTCCTGGCTGTCGCGGCACTCCAGCATCACGCACCGGCCGTCGCCCGGGTCACCGAGCCGGCCGAGCGCCATGGAGAACCCACGCTCGGTCTCGCCGTCCCGCCAGTGGTCCGCCTTGTCGATGAGCGTGGCCATGTCGGCGCCGGGGATGTCCTCGTGGCGGCGGATGCCGACGGTGTACCCAGCCCGGCGGATGCGGTTGTGCGCCTGGCGCACTCCGCGCATCGCGCGCCCTTCGAGGGTGAATTCGGCACGGTCCACGATGGCTTCGTCGCCGAGTTCGAGGGCGTCGAGGCCGTGCCGGGCGTAGATGGTGCCGGCCTCCTCGCCGGCGCCCATCACGGCCGGCGTCCAGGCGTGCCGCCGCGCCTCGTGCAGCCATGCCTCGATCGCGCCGGGCCAGGCCTCGGGGTCGCCGATCGGGTCGCCGGAGGCCAGGGTCACTCCGCCGACCACCCGGTAGGCGATCGCCGCCTTGCCGCTCGGGGACCACGTGACGGCCTTGTCGCGGCGCAGCGCGAAGTAGCCCAGCGAGTCCCGTTCACCGTGCTTGGCGAGAAGGTCGCGCAGACGTCGCTCGTCGTCCTCGCCGAGGAGTTCCCGCCCGCGCGGCGCGCGGAAGCAGGCGTAGAGCACGAGCAGGAAGGACGCCGCGATCAGGATGTTGACGATCACGTCCACCCAGCGGGGCGCGACCACCGAGTCGAGGCGGTCGGCGAGCGGGCCGACGCTGACCCCGCGCAGCAGCGTGTACGCGATCCGGTCGCCCAGCGGCGCCCCGGAAACCTTGTTGGTGGCGCTCACCAGCAGCGTTCCGAGGGTGCCGCTGACCAGGAAGCCGCCGGCGCCGACGGCCAGCGCCAGCCGGGGGTTGGAGCGGTCCCCGACGGCCTGGAACTCCCTTCGCCCCACCAGCAGCGCGACGACGAAGAGTCCGGTGAACAGGGTCGAGAACCAGTTGAAGCCGTGCCGTCGGTAGTGCTCCTGCGTGAGAGCCAGGACGTACAGGCCGAAGAGCGGTCCCGCCAGCAGCATGTTGAAGATCCACGCGGCCCGTTTGCGGCGCCGCATCACCAGGGCCAGGAACAGCGCCAGCGCGGCCGAGACCAGCCCGGCGGTGGCCAGGTACGGGGTGAAGAACTCGCCTCCGTTGTGCTCGTGCACCTCTTCCCGGAACGGCAGCGATGTGACCGCCACCAGGTTGAGCAGCGCGAGCAGTCGCAGGTACCAGACGGTGGCCGCGGCCGCCCGTGGTCGCAGCCGGGCGCCGATGGCCGGCCGTCCGGCCGGGTCGGTCCGGCGGGACTTCGGGTTCCTCTGTTCCGGGACGAGTACTGGCTGTTGTGCAGACACCGTGGAGCATCACCTTGGGGAGAGGGCGGTGGGGAAGAGCTGCGGGAGCGGGGGACTCTGTGTGTTCCCTGAGAAGGGCAGAGCGGGGAAACCCTACATGCTGTAAGGAAAAGGTGAGTTGTGGTCGCGGTGAGGATTGCCGCCGAGGGTCTTAACGAGCGGCGGTCAGCGGTGTTGCGGGGAAAGACTGCCTGGTCCCGGCGGTGCCGCGAGGTAAGGGCCTGGTGAGAATCGAAGCACGGACAGAATGTCCGTGCCGGGGGTGCGACCGCGCCGCCGGGCCCTCGTCGTGCGCCCCGCGCATTGTCCCGGACAGCGGGGCTCTTGCCCTCCGCTCTCGCGTTACCGCAGCTCAGAGGCATGATGCCCGCCTTGCGCGGTCGCCGCGCCGACTGTTCGGCCGATCCGCCCTCGCTGCGTCCGACCCCGGCCCGGTGCGCGCTCCGCGTCCACTGTGTCGTGATTTGTGCGCCCTCTTGACCGTTAGTTAGGTATGCCTACACTAAGCCCCGCCCTTGGCCGTCCGGCCTGGTATTTGCTGCATCGGAGAGAGGCCCGAGGTGTGGGACGACGCGTTTCCCAGCTTTCTGATCGGTCTGCGTGAGGGGTTGGAAGCGGGACTGGTCGTCTCGGTACTGGTGGCCACCCTCGTACGGTCCGACCAGCGTGCCCGACTGCCCCATGTGTGGACGGGAGTTGCCGCCGCCATCGGGTTGTCGATGAGCTTCGGCGCGGTCCTGACGTTCACGGCGGCCAGTCTGCCCGGGAAGTCGCAGGAGGCGTTCGGCGGCACGCTCAGTCTGATCGCGGTCGTGTTCGTCACCGCCATGGTGTTCTGGATGCGGCGCTCGGCCCGTACCTTCTCCGGCGAGATCAAGCAGAAGGTCACCGCCGCGCTGGGCATGGGCGCGGGCGTACTGATCGCCACGTCGTTCCTCGCCGTCGGACGCGAGGGCCTGGAGACCGCGCTGTTCCTGTGGACCACCGCGCAGGCCGCGGGCAGTTCCTCGGGTCCGCTGGCCGGAGCGGCGGTCGGACTGCTGATCGCCGCGGCGCTGTGCTGGGGCCTGTACCGGCGCGTCCTGCACATCAACCTCACACGGTTCTTCGGTATCACCGGCGCCGTGCTCATCGCCATCGCCGCGGGCGTCCTCGGCTACGGCGTGCGCGACCTCCAGGAAGCCACGGTGATCCCGGGCGGCACGTCGTACGCCTTCGATCTGTCGGCGCATCTCGACCCGGCCTCCTGGTACGTCACCGTCGTCCAGGGCACGCTCAACCTCACCCCGCAGATGACCTGGCTCCAGGTCGGTGTCTACGTCACGTACCTGGCGATCGTGATGACGCTGTTCGTACGCGGCGTCCGCGGGGCGACCCCGGCGAAGCCGGTGCCGGTGCCTGTGGTGTCCGCCGCCGCGGTGGCCGCCGAGCCGACGGCCGGGGCGTCCGCACCCGCCGAGGGCACGAAGCCCGCGGTGCTCCCCGCGACGCTCGCCGCCCCACAGGCAGCCGGGACGCCCGCCGACCCCGGCACCGGGAGCGCCGTCGCGTCGACCGCCGTCGAGGCCGAGCGGTCCACCGTGCCCGCTCCGGCCGGGGGCGAGGCCGGGTCCGTTTCCTCCGGCGCCGACAAGGCCACCGCGGCGGCCGAGACCGAGACCGAGACCGAGACCGATACCGAGGCCGAGACCGAGACCGAGACAGAGACAGAGACAGAGACAGAGAACGAGACCGAGGCCGAGGTCGAGAAGCCCGCCACGCCCGCCTCCGAAGCCGAGAAGTCCGCCAAGTCGGCGTCCTCCGGTCCCGAGAAGCCGTCCGCTCCCGCCGAGGGCGCCGCGGCCAGGCCGTCCGCCCCCCGTCGCTTCCCCCGCTGGACCGTCCCCGCCGCTCTCGTCGCCGCGCCCGCGCTCATCGCGGGGATCGCCATCGCCGCCGGCAGCGGAAAGCCCGCGTCCGGGACGCCCGTCGTCGAGGTGTCCGCGGCCGACTGCGGCAAGGGCTTCACCGCACCCAAGCCGGGTCGGCAGACCTTCCAGGTGCGCAACACCGGCTCCCGTACCTCCGAGATCTATCTGATCGACCCGGTCAGCAACGCCGTCTACGGCGAGGTCGAGGGCATCGCCCCCGGCACCACCCGCGCCCTGATCGCCACCGTCGGGACGGGCTCGTACGCCTGGCGCTGTGTGCCCAACGGCGGGAAGGCCGTCACCTCGGCGGCCGTACGCGTCAGCGCGGGCGGTGACTCCGTCCAGGCCGTACTGCCGGTCTCCGAGAAGGACCTCGCCGCACCGCTGGCCGCCTACCGGACGTACGTCGACCAGGGTCTGGCCGACCTGCAGACCAGGGCGCGCACCCTCCAGAGCGACCTCGACGCCGACAGACTCGACCAGGCCCGCAGGGACTGGCTGTCCGCGCACACGCAGTACGCCTCGCTCGGCGCCGCCTACGGAACGTTCGCCGACTTCGACGCCAAGATCAACGGCCGTACGGCCGGACTCGCGGGCGGGGTCGAGGACCCGGCCTTCACCGGCTTCCACCGCATCGAGTACGGCCTGTGGCACGGTCAGTCCGCCGCCACCCTCGCGCCGTACGCCAAGCAACTCGCCGCCGATGTGGACGCCCTGCGCACGGACTTCCCGAAGCAGGACTTCGACCCGGCCGACCTCCCGCTGCGCACCCACGAGATCCTCGAGAACACCCTGCACCGCGAACTGAGCGGCGACGCCGACTACGGCAGCGGCAGCGAGCTCGCCACCACCGAGGCCAATCTCGAGGGCACCCGCGAACTGCTCACCCTGCTCCGCCCGCTGATCGACAAGCGCGACGCCAAGGTGATCCCGGCCGTCGACACGTGGATGCGGCGCACCGAGCAACTGGTGCTCGCCCAGCGGGCCGAGGACGGCACCTGGACGCCGCTGGACAAGCTGTCCGACAGCGACCGGCAGCGCCTCGACGGCACGGTCGGCCAGTTGCTGGAAGAGCTCGCCCCTATCCCGGACCTCCTGGAGATCCGCAAAGCCGCGTGAGCAGCCCGAAGCCCGCTTGAGCCAACGCCGCGTGAGCAGCCCGGCGGCGCCGGCCCGAGACCGTCGGCCCCACCCGCGCCGAACCACCGCCCCGCAGTACCGGGACCACGCGCCCACAGGAGAGGACCTCCCCCGATGACGACCCCGAGCCAGGACGACCAGGCCGCGCCGGGCGGCTGCCCCTTCGGCCGCCGTACGTTCACCAAGACCGCACTCGGCGTCGGCGCGGCCGGAGCCGCCCTGGCGGGCGCCGGGCTCGTCGGAGCCCAGGTGGCCGCGGGCAGCACTCCCGCCGCGGCGGCCGACTCGGGCGGCGGCAAGGTGTCCTTCCACGGCGCCCACCAGGCCGGCATCACCACCCCCGCGCCCAAGGCCGCCGTCTTCGTCTCCTTCGACGTCATCGCCGAGGACCGGACCGAACTGGCCGCCCTGCTGCGTACGATCACCGAACGGGCCCGCTTCCTGACCACCGGCGGCACCCCGGTCGACCTCGGCGTGGGCGCACCGCCCTCCGACAGCGGCCTGCTGGGACCGGACCTGCCCACGGACGACCTCACCGTCACCGTGGGCGTCGGCGCCTCGCTCTTCGACGACCGCTACGGCCTCGCCGACCGCATACCGCGCCACCTCAAGCCGATGCGAACCTTTCCCAACGACAACCTCGACGCCGCCGAGTGCCACGGCGACCTGTCCTTGCAGCTGTGCGCCGCCAGCTCCGACACGGTGTTGCACGCCCTGCGCGACATCACCCGGCACACGCGCGGCGCGATGCAGATCAAGTGGCGCGTCGACGGCTTCCAGAACCCGTCCCGTCCGACCGGCGCGCAGCGCAACTTCCTCGGGTTCAAGGACGGCATCGCCAACCCCGACACGACCTCGTCCCGCGAGATGGACAAGCTGGTCTGGGTCACCGCGGCCGACGGCGAACCGGCCTGGGCGGTCGGCGGCAGCTACCAGGTCATCCGGATCATCCGCATGCTGGTCGAGTTCTGGGACCGGGTCTCGCTCACCGAGCAGGAGAAGATGATCGGCCGCCGCCGTGACACCGGCGCACCGCTGGACGGCGCCCAGGAGACCGACCTCCCGCGCTACGCCAAGGACCCCAAGGGCGAGGCGATCCCGCTGGACGCCCACATCCGGCTGGCCAACCCCCGTACGGCGAAGACCGACACCACCCGGATCCTGCGCCGCGGCTACAACTACGACCGGGGCGTCGACAAGGCGGGCAACCTCGACATGGGTCTGGCCTTCTGCTCGTACCAGCAGGACGTGGTCCGTCAGTTCGAGGCGACCCAGACGCGTCTGATCGACGAGCCGCTCGTCGACTACATCAGCCCCACCGGGGGCGGCTACTTCTTCGCGCTGCCCGGGGTGAAGGACAAGTCCGACTGGCTGGGCCGCTCCCTCGTGGAGGGCTGAAGCGAAGGGTGAGGAGAGGGTTGGGCCGGGGCCGGTAGCGGCGCCGGGCCCGAGGCCGTCCCGTCCAGCGTGCCGAGCAGAAACGGCATCACTCCCCGCTCCAGCAGGGCCAGTTGCCACTCCTCATGGGCGCGCCTCACCTCGGGATCGCGGTCCTCCGAGGTGGGGCGGTCGCGCGTCGCCAGCGACCAGAGCAGGTCGCCCAGTGCCGCGCCCGCCGTCACCGCGGCCAGGATCACCACCACCATGATCAGCCCGTCGTTCAGATGCGGGCGTACGTCGAGGGCGTGCAGGTCGAACCCGCTCAGGACGTACACACCCGCGGCGACGACCCCGAGACTCGGCACGAGCAGGGCCGAGACGGACACGGAACCATCCCCCACGCGTACGGCGGCCTTTGGGGGCACGTCATGCCGTCGGGACGCCCGCAGCCGGAGGTACCGGTCGTACTCGACCGCGGCGGTCCGGGAGAGCGAGGGGCGCTCCTGAAGGGCTTCGGCGCGCAGGCGCTCGCGCGTGTCCGCCACGCCGACGCGCTCCATGGCTGCCATCATCTCGGGGGAGCGCAGAGCCCGGTCCAGGACCCGCTCGAAGGTGCCGTCACTCGGCGCCGCCGGACCGTCGTCACGTTCCTTCATTTGGGGGTCCCCCGAGACGTAAGAGGCTCACGATGACGCAAACCCTACAGTATGTAGGGTTTTCATTCGCCAACGTCGTCCTGCGCCGAGCGTCACGGCCTCCTGGTGGCCCGGTGCGCGAAGGCGGGCGGGAGGTTCGGCCACACCACGGGCGAGCGTTCCAACCGGTCGAAGCGGCACGCCAGTTCGGCGGTGAAGTGACGGGCGGACGGAGTCCGGGCCGCGTGCGGATACGCGACTGAACGGAGACGGGGACTGAGCGGCGACGGGGATCGGGCGGCGACGGGCATCCCGCCGTTCGGCGGGACTTCTCCGCCGTCTGGCGCTGCCTTGGGGCCCCGGGCGCGAGGCAGGATGGCAGCCAGTGGTCACAGGGACGTGGCCCGGACGCAGGGAGAGCCGATGACCACCAATCCTTCCGCCGAGGCGCAGGGCTCTCGGGTCGGGCCGCCCCCGCCGTTCGACCCGGAGCTCGCCGCCGCCCTCGAAGTCATCGGCGAACAGCTGCCGTCCTCGTTCGGCATCGAGATGATCCCGGCGCTGCGCGAGGGCATGGCACAGTCCGACGAGGCGGACCTCGATCCGACCCGGGACGGCGCCTTCGAGGTGGAGGAGCGCACGGTGCCCGGGCCGCAGGGCGCACCGGACATCTCCCTGCTGATCTGCCGGCCGACCCGGGCCGCCGCGGCCGTGCCCGTCGTCTACCACGTGCACGGCGGCGGCATGGTGATCGGCGACAACCGCACCGGCATCGGGGAAATGCTCGACTGGGCCCAGGAGCTGGGCACGGCCGTGGTGTCGGTGGAGTACCGCCTCGCGCCCGAACACCCGCATCCGGCCCTCGTCGAGGACTGCTACGCCGGACTGGAGTGGACGGCCGAGCACGCCGGGGAACTGGGGTTCGACCCCGAGCGGATCATCGTCGCGGGCGAGAGCGCCGGGGGCGGTCTGACCGCGGCGGTCGCCCTGCTCGCCCGGGACCGCGGCGCACCGGCGCTCCTGGGACAGGTGCTGCTGTGCCCGATGCTCGACGACCGCAACGACACCCCCTCCAGCCATCAGATGGCCGGTCTCGGCGTGTGGGACCGCGCGGCGAACCAGATGGGGTGGACGGCCCTGCTCGGTGACGCCCGCGGCGGCCCGGACGTCTCTCCCTACGCCGCCCCTGCCCGTGCCGAAGACCTCTCCGGACTGCCCCCGGCCTTCATCGACGTCGGCTCGGCCGAGACCTTCCGCGACGAGGCCGTCGCCTACGCGAGCGGGCTGTGGCAGGCGGGTGGCCGGGCCGAACTCCACGTGTGGCCCGGCGGCTTCCACGGATTCGACCTGATGGCGCCGCAGGCCGCCCTGTCCCAGGACGCCAGGGCCGCACGTCTGCGCTGGCTGCGCCGGCTCCTGGGGAACTGATCCCGTCCACCGGGGGTTCGTACCGATGACGGCTTGGCACCGGGCGCCGGGAATCGGAGCATGAGAGGGCGACGCTTTTCGGTGGGCCCGTGCGAGGTGAGTGAGTTCGGTGAAGGAGCTGGCGGGCAGGCTCGCGGCGCTCGACCCCGACGCGGGTGCCGCACTCCAGGTGATCTCCTACTTCGACCGGCTGATCGAGGGCCGGGCGGGTCTGGAGTCCCTGGTGCGCGGCGCGGCCGTGCTGTCCGGCTGCCCGGCCCGGCTCGTCGACGAGGAGCGCGGGGTCCGCGTCCGGGTCGAGGCCGACGGGATGCGCCGGGACGACGGCGGCCCCCTCGACCCGGCCTGGTCCTCGGCCCCATTGACGCCGGACGGACCGCCTGCCGTCTGGCTGGAGCGCACGGGAGTCTCCGACGGGGTCCACGCGATGGTCCTTGAGCGCGCCGCGGCCGCCGCCCGGGTGGTGCTCGACCGGACGCGCGGGCGGGCCCCGGCAAAGGCCCGCGAGGTCGACCCCGCCTCGGTCGAGGTGCTCCTGGACGCCTCCGCCACCGAGCACGCCCGGCGTCAGGCGGCCGTCCGGCTCGGCCTGCGGGACGTGGCCGCCGCCCGTGTGGTGGCGACCCCCGAGGACGGGCCGCTCGTCGAAGCGGTGCCCGCCACCGGCGACAGCACGCCCACCACCGGTGGCCGTCGCGCGGGCATCGGCCCCGCGGTGCCCGTACGGGACCTTCCGGCGTCGTGGGAAGCCGCACGTACCGCCCTGCGGTTCACCGCGGAGGGCACCGACCAGGACCCCGGCCCCCGCACGGTGTACGCGGACGAGCTGGGCGGCCTCGCGCTGCTCGCGGACACGGTCGGCCCGACGACGGAACCCGGCCCTGACGTCCGCGCCCTGGAACACGCCGTCGCGACGGCTCCCTGGGCGGCGAGCACGCTGAACGCGGTCGCCTTCAGCACGAGTCTGCGCGCCGCCGCGGTGGAGCTGAACGTGCACCACTCCACACTCCAGGGCCGCCTGGCCCAGGCCGAGCACTGGCTCGACTGGCCGGTCCACGACCCGCACGGCCGCCTCCGCCTCCAACTGGCGCTGATCCTGCGACGGTTGCACCGGAACGCGGCCCGTTAGGTCCTGTCGTCAAATGCGTGCTACACGGAGCGGTGGTACTGGTCGGGGACGTGGACGCGGACCTCCGCGCCCAGTTCACGGGCCGCCAGGCGTGCGAACGACGGGTTGCGCAGCAGCTCACGCCCCAGCAGGACGGCGTCGGCCTCGTCGTTGGCGAGGATCTTCGCGGCCTGCTCGGCGTCGGTGATGAGACCGACGGCGGCGACGGGCAGCGAGGTCTCCGCCTTGACCCGGGCGGCGAAGGGGACTTGGTAACCCGGCCCGACCGGAATGCGTGCCCCCGAGACGTTGCCGCCGGTGGAGACGTCCAGCAGGTCGATGCCGTGCGCGCGCAGCTCGCCCGCGAAGCGGACGGTGTCGTCGGCGCTCCAGCCGCCCTCCTCCAGCCAGTCGGTGGCCGAGATCCGGAAGAACAGCGGCTTGTCGTCGGGCCAGACCTCCCGTACGGCGTCCACGACATCGAGGGCGAAGCGGACACGGTTCTCGTACGAGCCGCCGTACGCGTCGGTGCGGCGGTTGGAGTGCGGGGAGAGGAACTCGTTGACGAGGTAGCCGTGGGCGCCGTGGATCTCGGCGATCTCGAAACCGGCGTCCAGGGCGCGCCGCGCCGCGTCCGCGAACTGGCTCACGATCTCCCGGATCCCGGCCACGGTCAGCTCGGTCGGCACCGGGTGCCGCTCGTCGAAGGCCAGCGCGCTCGGGGCGAGTGGCTGCCAGCCGTACGCGTCCTCGCCGACCGGCGCCCCGCCCTTCCAGGGACGGTCGGTGGAGGCCTTGCGGCCGCTGTGCACGAGCTGGATCGCGGGCACGGTGCCCTGACTCCTGAGGAAGCGGGTGATCCTGCGGAAGGCCTCGACCTGGGTGTCGTTCCAGATACCCAGGTCGTACGGGCTGATCCGGCCCTCGGGGGAGACGGCGGTGGCCTCGACGACGATCAGCCCCGTGCCGCCGGTGGCGCGGGCGGCGTAGTGAGCGAAGTGCCAGTCGTTCGGCGCGCCCGTCGAGGGTCCCTCCGGCGCGGCCGAGTACTGGCACATCGGGGGCATCCACACCCGGTTCGGGACGGTCACCTCGCGCAGGGTGAAGGGCTCGAAGAGCGTGCTCACGGAAGACTCCGTTCGTCGAGGGGGTCAAGCTGCGCCTCGTACGATAAGCATCGTAGTACGGGATGTGTCAAACTACGAGAGATGTCGAACAATCCTCGTACACTGAGGTTCCTGGACGAAAATGAGGTTCCTGGACGAAGTGGAGCCACCGTGACGCCCGCAGACCCCGCCGGCAGCAGTCGTGACCTGCCACACCCCGTGCGCGAGGAGATCCGCCTGGAGTCGGTGCTGCACGCGCTCTCCGACCCCATGCGGCTGCGGATCGTGCGAGAGCTCGCCGCCGTGGGCGACGAGCTCTCCTGTTCGCACTTCGACCTGCCGGTCACCAAGTCCACCACCACGCACCACTTCCGGGTGCTCCGCGAGAGCGGGGTGATCCGGCAGGTCTACCGGGGAACGGCCAAGCTGAACGCCCTGCGCGGAGCCGACCTGGACGCGCTGTTCCCCGGGCTCCTCGACAGCGTTCTCGCCGCGATCGAGCGGCAGGGCGAGCGGCTCGGCGAACCTCGGCGAACGGCTGGGTGACGGGCGGGGCGACCGGCGGGATCAGACTGAGGCGGCCTCCGGTTCGGCGCCGACCCCGGCCGAACCCCCCTTCCCCGGCAGGTGGTTGAAGAGCAGGTTCAGGACGATCGCCGTCAGGCACCCGGCGCTGATCCCGCTGTTCATCACCGTCTGGAACCAGTCGGGGAACTTCGCGTAGACCGTCGGCACACCGACGGGGAGCATGCCCACGGCGATCGAGACGGCCACCACCGTCAGGTTGTTGTTGCCCTTGAAGTCCACCCTGGCCAGCGTCCGCAGCCCGCTCGCGGCGACCGTCCCGAACATCACCAGACCCGCGCCGCCGAGCACTGGCGCCGGCACCGCCGCGACCACCGCGCCCAGCTTGGGCAGCAGACCGAGCAGGACGAGGATGCCGCCCGCGGTCGCCACCACCCAGCGGCTGCGCACCCGGGTCATGCCGACCAGACCCACGTTCTGCGCGAACGCCGTGTAAGGGAAGGTGTTGAACACACCGCCGAGCACCGTGGAGAGACCGTCGGCGCGCAGACCGTCGGCCAGCGTGCGCGGCTCGACCTTCCGGTCGGTCATCTCGCCGACCGCGATGAGGTCACCGGTCGTCTCCGTCATCGTCACCAGCGCCACGACCAGCATCGACACGATCGCGGAGGCGTGGAACGTCGGCGTGCCGAAGTGGAACGGCGTGCTGATCCCGACCCAGTCGGCGTCCCCGACCCCGCCGAAGTCCGTGAACCCGAACGGCACCGCCACGGCGAGGCCCACCGCGATGCCGACCAGCACCGCGATCCGGCTCAGGAAGGGCGGCGCGAACCGCTGCACACCCAGCACCACGGCCAGGACGAAGCCCGCGAGCGCCAGGTTCTTCGGTTCCCCGAAGTCCTTCACGCCCACGCCGCCGGCCGCCCAGTTGCCCGCCACCGGTAGCAGCGAGACCCCGATGATCAGGATGACGGTGCCCGTGACCAGCGGCGGGAAGAAGCGCAGCAGCTTGCCGAAGACCGGCGCCAGCAACATGATCGCGAGCCCCGCGACGATCACCGATCCGTAGATCGCGGGCAGTCCGCCGCCCGTCGTCCCGATCAGGACCATCGGCGAGACCGCAGCGAAGGTGCAGCCCTGCATGATCGGCAGTCGTACACCGAACCGCCAGAAGCCCACGCACTGGATGAGGGTCGCGATACCGCACACCAGCAGGTCCGCGGTGATCAGATACGCGAGGTCGGCGGGCGAGAGCTTCATCGCCCCGCCCACGATCAGCGGCACGGCCACCGCGCCCGCGTACATCGCGAGCACGTGCTGGAGCCCGAAGGCGGCCAGGTGGCGTACGGGTGGGACCTCGTCGACGGGATGCACGGGATGCGCGGATGCGGTGGTCGCCATGGGCACTCCAGGAGCGGCGGGTGGGGAAGGGGGCGGCGGCCGGGCGACGCGAGGAACGTCCGGACAGCACGAGACCGTAAAGGGCTTGAACAGTTTGTTGATGTCCGGCCCGTTGCCGCTATGTGTCATGCCCACCGAGTCGCGCCCGACCCCGCCGGAAACACCCCAGGGCGTCACATTCCCGTGCGCCCCGCGACGCCCTGCACGGACGAAGCCGCAGTCCGCGCCGCCGCCAGCAGTGACGTCCAGTCGGGCAGCTTGACCACACCCCGTCCGAGCGAGGCCCCGAGCTCCGCCTCCGCCCGCTCGATCGCCTCCCATCCGGCCCACGGAACCGGTGCCGCCCCGGCTGCCCGCAGCGCCGCGAGGGGGTCCTCGGCCAGATCCCGCCGCTTGAGTTCGGGGGCGTCCTCGACGAGCGAGGTCACCGTCTCCTTGGCGCACGGCCGGTTGGTGCCGATGACACCGGTCGGGCCCCGCTTGATCCAGCCCGCGACATACTCGCCCGGCGCGACCACGCCGTCCCGCAGCACCCGGCCCGCGCGGTGCGGCACCGTGCCGTGGTCCGTGTCGAAGGGCAGCCCTTCGAGGGGGACGCCCCGGTAGCCGACCGAGCGCAGCACCAACTGCGCCTCGATGTCCTCGTACCGTCCCGTCCCCGTGACTCCGCCGTGCCCGTCGGGCGCCGTGCGCTCGAAGCGCACCGCGCCCACCCGGGTGCCGTCGCCCTCGTCGGGAAGCAGCTCGACCGGGCGCAGGAAGAAGCGCAGCCGGATCCGGCGGGCCCGGTCCTGCGGCGGCGCGGCGGCCCACCCCCGCAGCACCTCCACGTTGCGGCGCTGCGCGGCGGGCAGGTCCGACGGGTCGGCGTACTGCGGATCCAGCGCCAACTCCTCGGGATCCACGACGACTTCGGTGTCCGGCAGCGAGCCGAGCTCGCGCAGCTCCTTGGTGGTGAACCGGGCCTGCGAGGGCCCGCGCCGCCCGATCATGCTGATCTCGGTCACCTTGCTCGCGGCCAGCGCGCTCAGCGCCGCCTGCGGCACGTCAGTGGGGCTCAGCTCGGACGCGCCGCGGGCCAGCATCCGGGTCACGTCGACGGCGACGTTCCCGACGCCGACGACCACCGCCGAGCGCGCGCCGAGCACGAAGCCGTCGGGGACGGAATCGGGGTGCGCGCTGTACCAGGACACGAACTCGGTCGCCGACCAGCTGCCCGACAGCTCCTCGCCCGGCACTCCGAGATGGCGGTCGGTGGCGGCGCCCACGCAGTAGACCACCGCGTGGTACAGCTCCCGCAGCCGGGTCACGGGCACCCCGCCCGGACCGACCTGGACACCGCCCAGGAACCGCACCCGCTCGTCCTCCAGGACCGTCCGCAGATTGTTCTGCAGCGACTTGATCTTCTCGTGGTCCGGCGCCACGCCGTAGCGCACCAGGCCGTACGGGCATGGCAGCCGGTCCAGGACATCCACCCGGACCTCGGACAGCCCGCTCTGGACGAGGCTCTGTGCGGTGTAGACCCCGCTGGGCCCTGAGCCGACGACGGCGACATACAACACGGCGGAACTCCCAATCCGAAAGCCGAACAGCCCGAGGAGTCGCTGATGGCTCCAGCATCGCACCACCGACGCTCCGCTGACAGGGGGCGGCGCGCGGCACACGTGTGCGTGTTCATCCGTACGGGAAGTCATGGCGTGCATACGTGCCGTGAGTGCTTGGGTGGTCGCCGACGGTGTCACCGACGGTTACCGAGCGTCACCGCATCTCGCGCATCCTGCTGATCTCGCTCGTCTGCTGGGCGATCACGTCGTCGGCCATCTCCTCGACCTGGATGTTGTTGCCCTGGGCCTTGACCTCCGTGGCCATGGAGATCGCCCCGTCGTGATGTGTGATCATCAGCTTCAGGAAGAGCGCGTCGAAGGCCTTGCCCCGCGCCGTGCGCAACTGCTTCAGCTGTGCCTCGGTCGCCATGCCGGGCATCGCCTCGTGCCGGTGTTCCGCGGCCCGCTTGTCGCCGTCGTGGGCCTTGAGCCAGCCCTCCATCGTGGAGATCTCGGGCCCCTGTGCGGCCGCGATCCGCGCGGCGAGCCGCTTCACCTGGCCCGACGCGGCCTGCTTCGGAGCGAGTC
Source organism: Streptomyces sp. NPDC090798 (assembly GCF_044768965.1). NCBI lineage: Bacteria > Bacillati > Actinomycetota > Actinomycetes > Kitasatosporales > Streptomycetaceae > Streptomyces > Streptomyces sp. NPDC090798. Next base: position 13,545 of record NZ_JBIVXA010000020.1, on the reverse strand, counting down.
CGGTCATCTCCAGGGCCTGGGTGTGGTGTTCGATCATCATCCGGGCGTAGGCGAAGTCCGCCGCGTTGGGGGAGTCGTCCTCGCTGCGCTGTTTCGCGGCGTCCGCGGCGGAGAGGGTCTCGGCCGCCTCGCCCGGCTTGCCGGGGGCGATCACCGAAGGACCGCTCGTCCCGGCGGACCCGGGCGTGGAAGCCGGGCCGGAGTCGCAGCCCCCGAGCGCGAGCACGGCGACCGTCAGTGACGCCGCGCCCAGGAGCCCACGGCGTGTGCGGGGCGTACGTGTGCGGGGCGTACGGGACGCGGGGGACGTACGACGGAGCAACACATCGACCTCCAGGGGCACATGAATCGCCGGACACCTCACGGGTGTTTCATGACCGTCCTAGCACGCCGGTGAACGTTACTGATCAAAAACTTTCATTACGAGTGCGTTGCCATCTGTTGATCAGCGCATGGGGCGGACGATACTTCTGGGGTCCGTGAACCGTTCAACTGCGAACGGCTACAAGGGAGGACGCAGTGACCCTGTTGATCGATCCCCGAACGCGGCGCAGACGCCTGGGAGTTGCCGCGGTCGCGGCCGGACTCCTGGCCGCGCTGCTCACGGCCGGCCCGGCGGCCGCGACCCCCGATCCCGGGGACGGCCCCGCCGTGCCGGAGAAGGTGTCCCGCGACGACGCCGCCGAGACCAGGACGGCGATCGCGAACGGCGAGATACCCGGGCAGGACGAGATCGTCCACTCCGACAACATCGAGCACCTCACCAACATCCCTAAGGACGCGCTGCCCGGCTTCAATTCCGACCTCGCGTTCCAGGGCAAGTACGCCTTCGCCGGCAACTACGACGGCTTCCGCGTCTTCGACATCAGCAACCCGAAGGCGCCCAGGACGGTGGCGCAGGTGCTCTGCCCGGGCTCGCAGAACGACGTGTCCGTCTCCGGCAACCTGCTCTTCCTGTCCACCGACTCCTCGCGCAGCGACAACTCCTGCAACATCACCACGCAGCCCGCGACCGAGAAGTCCTCGTGGGAGGGCATGAAGGTCTTCGACATCACCGACAAGGCGAACCCGAAGTACGTCGCCGCCGTCGAGACCGCCTGCGGCTCGCACACCCACACGCTGGTGCCCGAGCGCAAGAACGTCTACATCTACGTCGCCTCGTACTCACCGAGCGCCACCTTCCCCGACTGCCAGCCGCCGCACGACGGCATCTCGGTCATCAAGGTGCCTCGGGGCGCCCCTGAGAAGGCGGCCGTGGTGAACTTCCCGGTGCTGTTCCCGGGCGAGGGACCGGACGGCGGCGGCAACCCGGGCGCGCCCACCAACCCGGGTGTCTCCAAGACCACCGGCTGCCACGACATCACGGTCCTGCCCTCCAAGGACCTGGCCGCCGGTGCCTGCATGGGCGACGGCATCCTGTTCTCCATCAAGGACCCGGAACACCCGAAGGTCATCGACCAGGTCGAGGACAACGTCAACTTCGCGTTCTGGCACTCGGCGACCTTCAACCAGAAGGCGAACAAGGTCGTGTTCACCGACGAGTTGGGCGGCGGTGGGGCGGCCACCTGCAACGCGGCCATCGGTCCGGACCGCGGCGCCGACGGCATCTACGACATCGTCGGCAAGGGCGACAAGCGCAAGCTCGTCTTCAAGAGCTACTTCAAGATCCCCCGCCATCAGGCCGACACCGAGAACTGCGTGGCCCACAACGGCTCGCTGATCCCCGTCAAGGGCAAGGACCTCATGGTCCAGGCCTGGTATCAGGGCGGCGTCTCCGTCTGGGACTTCACCGACTCCTCGAACCCGAAGGAGATCGCCTACTTCGAGCGCGGACCGCTGACCACCGACAAGCTCACGGTCGGCGGTTCCTGGTCGGCGTACTACTACAACGGCTACATCTACTCGAACGACATCGCCAAGGGCTTCGACGTCCTCAAGCTCAGCGACCGGCGCACCGACCCGGCCAAGCGGGTCCACCTGCGCGAGCTCAACGTCCAGACGCAGCCGGACTACTCGGACTGATCGTCAGGCGACTGATCGTCAGGCAGCTGCTCGTCCGGTCGCCGGCCGGTCGTGAAGAACCGTGACAGATCGCTCTCGCACGTCCCGCCGGGCACCTCGGTGTCCGGCGGGACACCCATCTCCCAGTCGAGGTGGTAGCGCTCGAACAGCTCGGCCCGCAGCCTCGGGACCGGCATCGGCACACCCGGCACCAGGGCCGCGTACACCGCACCCATGAGCACCGCCCGCAGCATCGGGTAGTCGGCGTCGGCGTCCTGGGAGCCGTACCCGGCGACGGTCTCCCGCAGCAGCTGCGCGAGGCGCTGCTGCTCCGGACACTGCACGAACCCCTCGCCCTGCAATATCCCCGCCATGTGCTGACGCATCAGCACGGGCCGGTCCCGCGCGAGGCCCAGAATCGCGTCGATGGCCCGCGCCAGCCGCTCCCGGCCGTCCTCGGTACGCGGCTCGCGCTCGAGCCCCTCCTCCAGAGTGCGGTGCATCATCCGGTGCACGGCGGACTGCAGGAGCTGGCGTTTGCCGGGGAAGTAGTACGACACCAGTCCGCGCGCCGATCCCGCGCGATCCGCGATGTCCCCGAGCGTCGTAGCCTCGTAGCCGCGCTCGTTCACCAGCTCCACCGCGGCCTGCAGCAGCCGCTCCCGGGAACGCCGCCGCAACTCTTCATTGACCGACGGGCTGCGCGGGGACATCCTGTAACTCCTGTGTTGACTGGCTGCCAGCCAACTATACTCAGAGCGTCCGGGCCATGACCCACCGCGGGGGAGGCTTCGGGCTGCCGTCCGCCTGGGGCGACGCGGGGGATCGTCTCAGGCGGACGGGCACAGGCCGAGCGGAATTCCCGGCCGTGCGGGATTCCCGAGCGAGTCGCACAGCCGCCGTGGCCTCCATAGAGTGGGCGGGAGTGCCGAGGAGGCGGGTGGAGATGGATCAAGAGCAGATCCTGGCCAAGATCACGGCGATGGTGGACGACGAGCGACGGCTGCGCGACGCCGTCACATCAGGGCAGATCGACAGCGCCACGGAACACGAACGGCTCGGACAGCTGGAGCGCGAGCTCGACCAGTGCTGGGACCTGCTGCGCCAACGGCGCGCGAAGTCCGAGTTCGGGGAGAACCCGGACGACGCGCGCGTACGGCCGTCTTCGCAGGTCGAGGGCTATCAGAGCTGAGAGTGCGGGGCCTCCCGGGGGGCCCGACGTCGACCGCTGTCGGGCCCAAGGGCGCTCCCGGGAAGCGGTGCGGGTCAGCCGACCAGGTCCAGCACCGGCCGCAGTCCCTCCGGGCGCCGCGCCGCGGGCAGGTGGTCCACGAAGTGCACCGCGCAGCCCAGCGCCGCCGCACCGCCGTCCGCGCGGCGGTCGTCCCCGACCATCAGTGTGTCCTCGGGGGCGACGCCCAGTGCGTCGCAGGCGGTCGCGAACAGCCGGGTGTCCGGCTTCTGGATGCCGTGCTCGTACGACAGCACGTACGCGCCGACGTACCGGTCGAGGCCGTGCTCACGGAAGACGGGCCGCAGATCCCAGCCGATGTTGCTGACCACCCCCACCGCGACCCCGCGCTCGCACAGGGCGTCGAGCACCTCGGCCGTGTCGGGGTAGGGCCCCCACGCCGCCGGGAGCATGTGACGGTCGTACAGCGCGTCGTGCAGCCGGGCATCGGGCAGTCGTACCTGGCGGGAGATCGCGGTGAACATGGCCCGGTGCCGCTCGGCGCTCTCGTCCCGCCTGTGCCACAAGTCCTCCGTGCCCTCCGGCAGCCGGGGCGCGACGCCACCGCCGGGCAGCGCGCCCACCGCCTTCAGGGCGTCCGCCGCCTCGGTCAACTCCCCTTCCGGCAGGGTGAGATCGGCACCCTTGAGCACCGCGCGTAGCCAGGACTCGGCCGGTTCGGCGCGGAACAGAGTTCCGGAGAAGTCGAAAAGGACGCCTTTGATCGTCATGAAGGAGATCCTTCGGGGCGCGGTCCGGGCCGGTCAAGCGCGCTTCGAGCCGAACCGGCGCTCGTGGGCCACCACCGTCAGGGCGACCACCAGCGCGCCGAGCAGCCAGCCGCCCAGGACGTCCGAGGGCCAGTGGACGCCCAGCCAGACACGGGTCAGCCCGACACCCAGGACCGAGGTCACGGCCAGCGCGAGTGCCGTACGCCGCAGCGCGCGCCCGGCGCCGTACAGCTGGAGCAGCCACAGCAGCAGCCCGCACACCACCGTCGCGGTCATGGCGTGGCCCGAGGGGAAGGCCGCGTAGTGCGCGGAGTCCACGGGGTCGGGCCAGACGGGGCGCGCCCGGCCGACCGCCGCCTTCAGTGACTGCTGCACCACCGTGCCCAGCACACCGGCGGCCGTCACCCACAGCGCCGGCCACCACGTCGAGCGCCGCCGCACCAGCCGGACCACGACCAGCGCACCCAGCGCGCGCATCGTCCACGGGTCCCACACCCAGTCCGTCAGAACGCGGACCGCATGGGTGACACCGGGTTCGTCGACCGCCCAGCGGTGCGTGGTGCGCGCGATGTCGCCGTCGAGGGCCAGCAGCGGTCGCCAGGAGAACGTGACCAGCAGGAGGAGCAGCACGGACGGAGGGGCGAGCACCGCCGCGGTGAGTGCCGCGGTCCCTGGGGTGGGGGTGCGGAGCGGTGGGTCGACGGGCGGGGAGCGCATACGGTGATCCTCGCCGACGTACGGCGCCGGAGGTCAACCCCGTGGCGCCGAACCGTCCTCGTTCCGGCTAGCCGAGCGCCCGCAGGCCCGGCACGAACGCCACCAGCAGGGGGATCACCGGCACCAGCGTGGCCGCCGCGGTCAGTCGCAGCCGCCGCGACGGCGTCAGCCGGTCCGGGGGAGTGAGCAGGCGGTGCACCCGCTGCGGGACGTGGGCCTGCGGAGTCGGACAGGGGCCGAACACGCCCCGGTCCTCGTTCAGTTCCACCAGCGCGAGGGCGATCGTGAGGCGGCCGAAGCGGCGGGAGGCCATGTCGTCGGCGGCGAGTTCGACCAGGCGGTGCATCTCGTCGCGGAACGCGGCGAACACGGGCACCTGCGGAAACCCGACGGCGAGCGCGGCCGAGCAGTGCAGCAGCCAGTCGTGCCGGGCCCGCGCGTGCCCCTGCTCATGGGCGAGCACGGCATCCAGCTGTCGCCCTTTGAGACGGCGCAACGCGGCTGTGGTGACGACCAGTTGGGGAGCGGTCCCGGGCAGCCACCAGGCGTCCGGACGTTCGCCCTCCAGCACCACCAGCCGGTCACTGCCCGGCTCCTCGCCGGGCAACAGCGGTGCGCGCAGGAGGAGTTCGTCACGGCTCTGCCGACGGTGGGCGCGGGCCCGCAGCACCTCGCGGACCAGCATCGCCGCGGTCCAGGCGCCGCCGCACGCGAGGGCCACGGCGGTCGTCGCGGCCCACGGGCTCCCCGTGCTCAACGCGTAGGCGTCCACGACGGAGTGCGGAGCGGGGGCGAAGACATGGCCGCGCACCGCCACCCATGCGGCGGCCGCGCTGAGCGTCATCGACAGGACGCAGCACAGCAGAACGGCCGCCACCACGCACTGCCACGCCCACAGGGCGACCACGGGTTCATGGTCCGGCCAGTCAGCCCGGGCGAGCAGTCGTGGAGCGACCACGGCGGCCAGGGCGCCGAGCAGCAACAGTGCCGCGGGGACCATCATGGGGTGAAGCCTATGAGCGGAGCGTCGCCGGGGGATACGGCCCGCCACGACAAAGTGACGTACGCCACGGTTTCACCCGGCTGGGGCCCGAGCGGTTCTCAGAGCGTGACCAGCATGGCCAGCATCGCGATCCCCATGGACAGACGGCACGCCTGTGACAGCTCGGGGCGGTCGCCCCAGCCGAGGGTCCGGGGGGTGCCGCCGAGCGTCCCCGAGTCGCCGGCCACCGCCGCGACCGGCAGCAGCCGGGCTCCGGAGCGCAGCACGTACCCGACGAAGTAGATCAGGAGCGCCCCCGTGACGAGGGGAATCCCGGAACCGCCGCCGTGCCCGTGGTGTCCGGGGGAGGCGGCCATCGCGGCGGCCATGTAGACCATGGCGCAGGCCCCGACCAGATGGTGCAGATGGTGCGGGCTGCTGCGGGCCGTCCACAGCGCGTGCAGGGCGGCGGCGCCGAACACCGCGGCGTACGCCAACCAGGTCCAGCGCGGCGGAGTGGCCGCGGCCGCGGGCACGGCCATCGCGGCCATGCCGAATCCCATGAGCGCCTCGGCGCCCGCGGTGCGGCGCTGTCCCTCGACGGGGCTGCGCATCCGCAACAGGCAGTAGGCCCCGCTCGCCGCGCACAGCGCTACGAGCAGCCAGCCGGGTGACGCCGGTCCGTGCACCGCGTACCTCCCCGCTCGACGGAGTCGGACAGTCGTTGATGTCGGACAGTCGGTCAGGGCATGCCCGGGCCGGGCGGTGCGCAAGCGAGCGCAAAGGTGTACACGGGGGAGCGTGCGGGAGCGCGTCGCAGGTGGGCGTGGGTGGGCGTGGGTGGGCGTGGGTGCGCGTGGGTGGGCGGTGAGGGGAGAATATATTTCACGAGTAAAACACCTGCTAATCTTGAAGGTATGAGTAGTGCGACCCCCCAGATCCCCCGCGTACGCCGCCGCCCCCATGGACGTCACCGCTCTCGTGGACGCCGTCTCCCGCTGGCCGGTGTGCTGCGGCTCGGTCGCCCCGCCGACATCTGGTTCAAGCCCGCGCTGAGCGTGGTCGCCTCGGTCGCCCCGCCGAATCTGACGCTTCTCGCGCTCGGCCGGCTGGACCTGGCGATGTACACCATGGCCGGGTCACTGTGCGCGCTCTATGCCCACAACCGTCCGTACGCCGCCCGCGCCCGCGCGCTGGCCTGGGTCGTCCTCGGCATGCTCGGCGGCCTCGCCGTCGCGCTGACCGCGGCCTCGCTCACGACGAACGCCGTCGTGCTGGTCACCGTCGGCGCGCTGCTGGCCGCCGTGCAGAAGGCGCTGTGCGACGCCACGCGCATCGGGCCGCCCGGTCACGTGGTCCTCGCCTTCATCAGCTCCGCGTCCCTGTTCGTACCGCAGACACTCGGCCAGGTTCCCGGGCATCTCGCGCTGGGCGCCGCCGCGGGCGCCTGGGCGTGGATCGTCGGCATGGCACCCGGGCTCGTCCGCCCCCACGGGCCCGAGCGCCGCGCGACGGCGCACGCGATGAACGCCGCGGCCACCTACGCCGAGACGGCGGGCAGCGGGGACGCGGCCGCCCGGGCCCGTGCCGCCGCGGCCGCCGCCGTGCACGGGGCCTGGCAGTCGCTGCTCTCCACCGGCGCCCGCAGCGCGCCCCGGCGCGCCCTGGAACGGCTCGTCGTGCGCGCCGAGGTGGCGATCACCGCGCCCGCCGACACGGAGCCCCAGCGGCTGCGGGCCTGGGCACGCGAGCTACGGGGCGCCGGGCCCGTACCTCGTCCGCACGACCTCGGGGAAGCCGCAGACGAACTCCTGGGCGTGGAAGCCGAACTCGCCGTCCGCCCAAGCCCCTTGTTCCGTCGCCTGGGCCCACTCGCCCCGATCGCCCTGCGCACCGGCCTCGGCTGTGCCCTCGCCGGATACGCCTCGCTCGCGCTCGGCGTCGGCCGCCCCTACTGGGCGCTGGTCACCGCCGCCTCGCTCTACCAGGCCAACGTCACCCTGACCTGGAGCCGGGGAGTGCAGCGCGTCGTCGGCAACCTGCTCGGCGTCCTCTTCTTCGCCGCGCTCGCCCCGCTGGCCCATCTCAGCCAGACGGTCCTCGTCCTGCTCTGCCTCGCCCTGAACTTCGGCGCCGAGGCCCTGATCGGCCGCAACTACTGGCTCGGCAGCATCTGCGTGACCCCCATGGCCCTGCTCATCACCGAGTTCGCCCGCGTCCAGCATCCCGGTGAGCTGATGACCGACCGGGTCGCGGACACCCTGGTGGGCGCGCTGGTCGGCTTCGCCGCGGCGGTCGCGGTCACCAACCGGCGGGCCGGCGACCGTATCGAGGACGCCCTCGACGCCGTCGAGCGGGCCCGCGCATGTGCCGTGGGCGTGCTCGACGCCGAGCGGCCCGAGCCAGGCGCCCTGGAGTCCGCCCGCCGCGCGCTGTCCGGCGCCGTCGTGGAGCTGCGCGCCACCGCCGACGCCGCCGCCGGCGAATGGTGGCAACGCGCCCTGCCGGAGGAGCGGGTGATGCGGGCCGAGCAGTCCGGACACCGTACGCTCGCGGCGACGGTACGACGGCAGGGACTGCACTCCTTGGAGGGCGCACAGGCATGACGGCAGCGGATGGGCGCGCGACGGACGCGGCACTCGGCCAGAGCGGCACACCGACCCCGGCGACACCTCGGCACGACGCGCCACACGGGCAGCCGAGTGGGATGAGCGCGCCTGCGCCTGGGGGGTCGGGTGCGGTGGGTGCCGTGGTCGGTGGTGCTGCCGGTGCGGACAGTCCGGCGGCCCGGGAGCCGGCGCCGGCGGACGCGCGCGCCGGTGGGCGCGGACCGTCAGGTGACCCGGCCGGACGGGGTCTCCCGGCGAGTGCTCCGCTCGGGGAGCCGGCGCCGGCGGACAACGGGGCCGGGGAAGCGGCCGGCGGGGGCACCCCGGCCGGGGGGTCCACGCCGGCGCATGCCGAGGCCGGTCGGCCGGCGTCGGCGGAGCCGGGCGCGGGGTCCGCACCGGCGGCCGGGGCGGGCGCGCCCGACGTTCGGCCCGGCCCCGCGACGGGCGCCGAGACCCCGCCCCAGGCCCCCTCGGGCACCCCGGCTCCCACTGCCACCCCGGCTCCCACTGTCACCCCGGCTCCCACTGTCACCCCGGCTCCCACTGTCACCCCGGCCCCCTCGGGCACCCCAGCCCCCTCTGGTAACCAGACCGCCTCGGGCACCCCGGCCCCCTCTGGTAACCAGACCGCCTCGGGCACCCCGGCCGCCTCAGGTACCCCCACCACGGCACCCCCCGGCACCCCGCCCCCGGTGGACACCATGGCCGCCGTGGTGCGGCAGTGGCAGGCCGTGCATCCCGGGATCGACACCGGGCCGATGGAGATCATCGGCCGGATCAACCGCTCGGCCGCGCTGCTCCAGCAGGCCGAGGACGCCCCGTTGCGCCGGGCCGGGCTCACCCGTCCGGAGTTCGACGTCCTCGGGACCCTGCGCCGCACCGGTCACGAGCTGACCCCCAGTGAGATCGCCCGCGAGACGTTCTCCTCCGGTGCCGCCGTCACCAAACGCCTGAAGCAACTGACCGAGCGCGGCCTGGTCGAGCGCCGCGGTGACACCCGCGACCGCCGGGTCGCGCACGTCCGGCTCACCGACGCGGGGCGCGACCTCGTCGACGGCATCCTGCCCCAGCAGCTCGCCTACGAGACGACGGCCCTGTCCGGGATCGACCTCGCCCGCCAACGCGAACTCGCGGACCTGCTCGGTGAGTTGCTCGGTCAGCTCGAAGGCCGTCTCGGGGTGCCACGCGTCTGAGCCGGGCCGGGGGCCCACATGCTGGGTGGTCACTCGCCGTTGACACGCGCCGCGCGGCGCTCCTACGTTCAAGCTCGCCCGGTTCGGGGTTCCGGCTGACGTGCGGGATGTCGAACAAACAGAGGGACCCGCGGAGGCGCAGTGGCAGCAGACACCGAGACGCTCACCATCGACCTCGGCACCGACACCGGCGCCTTCCACGGCGGGGCGAGCGGCACGCTCTACGGCCTGTACGGCGACGGAGTGCCCACCCGCAACGTGGTCGAGGGCATGTACGTCCGCACGGTGTCGACCAAGGCCCAGGACGGCGCCCAGCACCCCGGCGCCGACGCCCTCGAAGTCCTGACCTCCTTCGTGGACTGCGGCGGCAGGGACGTCTACCTCTACATGACCGACATCTACCGAGGCTTCCCCTACCAGTGGCCCGGCGCCACCGGCGAGGAACGCCTCGCCGACTACCGGGCCAGGGTGGAGAAGCAGGTCAGGCAGGTCCTGACGACGGGCGCCCGCAAGTCCCACATCGTCTACGTACCGTTCAACGAACCCGAAGGGAACATGTTCGGCACGGGGGAGTGGAGCTACGACAAGACCTCCTGGCACACCGACCCGCGGCACTACTTCGCCGCCTGGAAGGACCTGCACCACCTCATCAAGGGCCTCGACCCGCACGCGCGCATCGCGGGCCCGAACACCTGCGTCCTGTACGAGGAGGTGCGGGGCTTCCTGGAGTTCGCCAAGGCCCACGACGTCCTCCCGGACGTGGTGACCTGGCACGAGCTGTCGACGCCCGCCGCGATCCGTACGAACGTCGCCAAGTACCGTGACATGGAGCGGGAGTTGGGAATCGGCCCCCTCCCCGTCAACATCAACGAGTACGCGCACAACTACCACCAGTCCGTGCCCGGGCAGATGATCCAGTGGATCTCCGCCATCGAGGAGTCGAAGATCGACGCCGACATGGCGTACTGGAACATCGACGGCAACCTCAACGACTCGGCGGTCGAGGCGAACAAGGGCAACGGCCAGTGGTGGCTGTTCCACACCTACGGCCGGATGACCGGCCGCACGGTCCAGGTGCGGGCGCCGTACCCCAATGCCCAGTACACCCTCCAGGGTGTCGCCACGCTCGACCGGGACAAGCGCCAGGCCCGCGCCCTGTTCGGCGGCAGCGGCGGCGCGGCGGATCTCGTCTTCGAGAACGTCTCCACCGAGATCTTCGGCGACACGGTCCATGCCAGGCTCCACGAGATCCCGTGGACCGGCCAGGTCGGCCCCTCGGCACAGCCGTTGCGCATCAGGGACCTCGAACTGCCGGTCGGTGAAGGCAGGGTGGTCCTTCCTCTCGCCGACCTCGACGCGATGTCCGCCTACGAGGTCATCCTCTCGCCCGGTGGCGACGGGGTCCTCGCGCCGTCCTCGATCGGCTGGCGCGGGTCGTACCACGCGGAGAACGCGACCTGCACGGGCGAGGGTCACTCGAGGAGGGGGCCCGAGGGATCCCCCTCGGACGTCGACAAGTTCGCCACCTCGGGCACCTACCACGTCGGCGGACTACGCACCGGCTCCGACCTCGTCGTCGCCTTCTGCGTCGAGGTCCCCCAGGACGGGACGTACGACCTGAGCGTCTTCGCCAGCTCCCACAACCTCCACGAACTCGTGCAGGAGCAGGGCCCCACCAACGTCTTCCTGCGTGTCGACGGCGCGGACCCCCAGGAGCTGCGTCTCCCTCTCGGCTACAAGCCGGTCGTCTGGGGGCACACCGACACCCGGGTGGAGCTGACGGCGGGCGCGCACACGCTCACCCTGTCCGCGCGGGACCCCGACCTCGGCGCCACCAAGGGCGACGCGATCATCGACCGGATCGACCTCGCCCTGCGGGACACGCACGTGACCGCGCCCGCGCTGTACGAGGCCGAGCACGCGGGCCTCGGCGCCGGCGCCCGCGTGACGTACGCGCACCGTGGCGCCTCCGGGCCGGGTGCCGTACTGCTGCCGCGCGCAGGCACCGCCACGTTCTGGGTGCACGCCGCCACCGACGGTGAGGCGCTTGTGACGGTTGATCAACTTGACCCGGGCGAAGGGCTGTTGACGGTCAACGGAGTGGAAGTCGGGGGACTCGGCCGGGACGGGATCCCACTGTTCCTGGCCGGCGGCATCAACAAGCTGACGGTGACCGGCACTTCGGAGCGCCTCGTCCTCGACCGGCTGTGCGTCGGCCCGGGAACCGGACGCCTCAAGACCACCGTGTACCCAGCCGAGGAGGGCACGGTGACGGGCGAGGCCGAGGTGACGGGTGCCCACACCTTCGCCACCGGCGGGAAGGCGGTCGAGGGAATCGGCCGGGGACCGGACAACGCCCTTGCTCTGACCGTCACGGCGACGCGCACCGGACGTCACGCCGTGACCGTCCGCTACTCCAACGGCGAGCAGGCCCCGGCCACCCACTACAACCCCGACCCGGTCTGCCGCCACGCGGAGCTGTCCGTGAACGGGGCGCCGCCGCACCGGATCCTCTTCCCCACCACCTTCCACTTCAACAACTTCTGCGACCTCACCGTCCCCGTCACCCTGAACGAGGGCACCAACACCCTCACCTTCACCGCCGACGAACGGACCGACTTCGACGGCGACACCACCAACGCCCACCAACAGCGCTCCGCGTACGCGCCGGTCATCGACCAGGTGGCGGTGACACCCCTGGCATGAGCCCCGGTCGAGCGTCCGGCTAGCCCTCCTCGCCCGCCACATGAACCCCGAAGAACGCCCCCTGCGGGTCCCGCAGGACGGCGATCCGGGGGCCCTGCGGCACGGACGTGGGCTCCATCAGAATGCTGCCGCCCGCCCCGACGGTCGCGTTCGCGGTGGCGTCCACGTCCTCGACGGCGAAGTACGGCAGCCAGTGCGGCGGCACCGCGTGCGGGAAGTTGTCGTCCATCGCCACCATGCCGCCGAAGTCGGCTCCGCCGATGCCCCACTGCGTGTAGTGCTCGGAGGCGTTCACGGTCCAGCCGAACAGCGTGGTGTAGAACTCGACGGCCCGGTCCGGGGCGCGCGTCAGCAGTTCCACCCAGCCGAGCGCGCCCGGCGCGTTGAACAGCCCCGCGCCCGCGAAGGCCCGCGCCTGCCACAGCTGGAAGGCCGCACCGGTCGGGTCGAACGCCACCGCGAAACGCCCGGCATCGAACACGTCCATCGGGCCGAGGACGACCGTGCCGCCCGCGGCCTGCACCGCGTCCGCGGCGGTGTCCGCGTCGGCCACCGCGAACGACACGTTCCAGGCCACCGGCTGCGACTCCTGGTACAGCGGGGAGATCGCCGCGACCGGCGCGTCGCCGAGGTGCGCGACCGTGTAGCCGCCCGCCTCCTGGCGCGGGTCGGTCTGCGGGCGCCAGCCGAACAGCTCGGCGTAGAAGCGCTTGGCCGCCTCCAGATCACTGGTCCCGAGCTCGGTCCAGCACGGACCGCCGGTCACCGGCTTGTCGAGCTTCATGACGTTCCTCCGCCCTTCCGTCAGAAGGCCCCTCCAGCACGCTATGCCCGTGCCCGGGCCGTGGCCATCCGGCGCAGGGCGTCGTGCGCTCAGATTCCGGGGCGGTAGCGCAGCGGATGATCCGCCGGGATCTCCACGAGCACGATCTCGACACCGTCCGGATCCGCGATCCACATCTCGATCAGCCCCCACGGCTCCTTCACCGGCGGGCGCAGGATGTCGACCCCGGCCGCCGACAGCTCCTCGTGCGCCGCGTCGGCGTCGGCCACCTGGAGCCACAGTCTGAGCGCGGGCGAGGGCGGGGCCTCGGAGCGGCCCGAGACCTCCAGGAAGCCGCCGCCGAGGAAGTAGACCGTGCCGCGCTCGGGGCCCGTCCCGAACTCCCGGTGGACGGCGAGGCCCAGCCGCTCGCCGTAGAAGGCGCGGGAGCGCTCCGGGTCGGTGGGCCGCAGCAGGATCCGGCCGCTCAATACATGCACCATGCGCCCGGAGCCTAGTAGTGCTTCGTTAGGTTGTGGGCTGTCTGCGGCTGCTCCGAGGGCTGGGCAGGGGGCGTCCGCAGGTGGTGCAGGTACCGGTCCAGCACCT
>NZ_JBIVXA010000019.1:0-194267 GCF_044768965.1 Streptomyces sp. NPDC090798 | reverse complement strand
CGACTCTATCAGACCGTTTCGCGATCCGATTTCCTCGGTGCTTTCCAGGTTCCCGCTTTCGCGTTTCCCTTTCCGGCGGTTCCGACTCTATCAGATCCTTTCGGGCCTGATTCCCAGTCAGCGGGGCTTGTCTTCCCAGCCCTTGGGCCGTTCCGACGTCCCAAACTTTAGCGGATCCTCTCGGCAGTTCCTAATCGGACCGCCGTGTCCCAATCAAATTGAATTCGGGCACACCGAATTCACCCGTTTGGGAGATCGTGCTGGTGGTTTGGGGTGCCGCTACTGCGGCGGAGGTGCTACCGCAGAACCGTTACGGCCCCGTGGCAACTCGAAGAACCCTACGGATCCAGCAGGGTGATGTCAACCGCCCCTGTCAAGATCTTTTAATCGAGGTCGCTGAGCCGGCCGCCCGCGTCCGGCTGGGCGTGCTCCACGCGTCGTAGAAGACGCGTCAGAACCTCACCGAGGACACCGCGCTCGTCGGCGGACAGGTCCTGGAGGAGGTCCTCCTCGAAGACCGTGGCGAGGCGCATGGCCTCCAGCCACTTCTCGCGCCCCTCGTCCGTGAGCTCCACGATCACGCGGACACGGTTCGACTCGTCGCGCTCCCGGGTGACCAGACCCTCCGCGACCATCCGGTCGATCCGGTGGGTCATCGCGGCCGGGGTCAGGCCCAGCCGCTTGGCGAGGTCGCTGGGACCCATCCGGTAGGGCTCGCCGGACAGGACGAGGGCCTTGAGGACCTCCCACTCGGCGTTGCTGATGCCCAGGGTGGCGGTCTGGCGGCCGTAGGCGACGTGCATACGGCGGTTGAGGCGGCCGAGGGCCGACACGATCTTCTCGACCTGGGGGTCGAGATCCCGGAACTCGCGCTGGTAGGCGGCGATCTGTTCGTCGAGTGTCGGCTCGGTTGTCGGCGCGGTGACGCCGGGGGTGTCGCCCATGTCCGAAGTATCGCACGAGCTCGCTTGGCATTGAAGTCCTTCAAGCTGTACAGTTCAACATCTAACTTTAGCTTCGAAGTCTTCAGGCCTGCATCCATGCGCGCCGAAGCTTCACGACCAAGGCAGGTGAAAGTGACCAGGGCGATGGGCGCGGCGATGCGCCGGATCCACGTGGGCAACGCACTCGGAGCGTTCGGGCTCGGCTTTACCGTCCCCTTCCTCTACGTCTATGTGGCGCAGGTTCGGGGACTCGGCTCCATGACGGCGGGCCTCGTGCTCGCCGTCTTCGCCGTGGCCGCTCTCGTGGTGCTGCCGTTCGCCGGGCGGGCCATCGTCCTGCGCGGCCCGCTGCCGGTCCTGCTCACCGCCCTGGTCACCGCCGCCTTCGGGGCGCTGAGCCTGGGGCTCGCGAGCAACGCCACGGCCGTACTGCTGTCGGCGGCGGCGCTCGGTGCGGGGCAAGCCGTCATGCAGCCGGCGCTGGCGACGATGATCGTGGACTGCTCGACGGCCGACACGCGGTCGCGCGCCTTCGCGACGCAGTTCTTCCTGCAGAACCTCGGGCTCGGCGTGGGTGGCCTGATCGGCGGCCACATCGTCGACACGACCCGCGCGAGTTCGTTCACGCTGCTGTTCGCGATCGAAGCGGCGATGTTCCTGGTACTGGTCGTGATCATGGCGACCGTACGGGTGCCGCACGCGCCGCGGATCAAGGGGGACGCGCCGCAGGCCGAGGGCGGCAGCTGGAAGCGGCTGCTCGGCGACCGGGCCATGGTCCAGCTGTCCGTGCTGGGCTTCGTGCTGTTCTTCGCCTGCTACGGGCAGTTCGAGTCGGGGCTGTCCGCGTACGGCGTCGAGGCCGCCGGGATCTCGACCTCCGCGCTCGGTACGGCGATGGCGGCGAACACGGCGATGATCGTGGTGGCGCAGTTCGCGGTGCTGAAGTTCGTCGAGCGCCGGAAGCGGTCTCGGGTGATCGCGGCGGTGGGCCTCATCTGGGCCGTGGCGTGGCTGACCGCCGGATACGCGGGGCTCGGACACGGCAGCCAGACGATGGCCACGGCGGCGTTCGTCTCCACGTACGCGCTGTTCGGACTCGGCGAGGCGATGCTGTCGCCGACGGTCGCGCCGCTGGTCGCGGATCTCGCGCCGACGGGACTGGCCGGCCAGTACAACTCCGCCTTCGCGCTGGTTAAGCAGCTCGCGCTGGCCGTCGGTCCGGCGGTGGGCGGTCCGATGGGGGCCTCGCTGCACGGTCCGTACGTCGTGACGTTCCTGCTCTTCTCCCTTGGCATCACGTTCCTGGCGCTGCGGCTCGGGCGGCAGCTCAGCCCTGTACAGAACCAGCCGTGGCTGGCGAAGAGCCGGGTGGTGGCTCAGGGTGGGGCGGCACCCGCGGAGCCGGTGCCGGCAAGCGCCTGACGGAGGTTGGCCTCGGCCTCGAACGCCGGACCGGCTGAAGGACGTGCGCGCCGGGGTGGACAGGGCGCGAGCCCTCGAACGCCGGACGCCCCAAGGCTTTGGGGGCGCGGGGAACTGCGCGGCCGGCCCCCACCCGCCCGCAGACGAGGAACACCCCCGCAGCCGCGGGTCAGCCGGTGGTACGGGGTAGGGCGAACTCGCACCAGACCGCCTTCCCTCCCCCGGGTGTACGCCGCGACCCCCAACCGGAAGCGATCGTCGCGACGATCGCGATACCGCGGCCTGCCTCGTCGGCGGGCTCGGCGCGACGCCGACGCGGCAGATGGTCGTCGCCGTCGGTGACCTCGATGATGAGGCGGCGGTCGGTACGGCGCAGCCGAAGGCGCATCGGCGGGGTGCCGTGCTGGAGGGAGTTGGCGACCAGTTCGCTGGTGGCGAGGACGCCCAGATCATGAAGGTCGGACGGGAAACGCCAACTCGTCAGCACGCCGGAGGCGAAGGCACGCGCGCGTGGAGCCGCTTCCACGCCGCCCAGCAGCTCCAGGGCCGCGTTGCGGAAGAGCTCGCCGTCGGGGCCCGTACGGGAGGGGTGCTGGAGGACGAGGACGGCCACGTCGTCGTCGTGGTCGGCGGTGACGCCCGCGGAGCGGACGAGGCGGTCGCAGACGACCTGGGGCGTGCCCGTCGCCCCCGCGAGGGCGCGTTCCAGGGACGCGATCCCCTCGTCGAGGTCCTCGTTACGGCGCTCGACCAGGCCGTCGGTGTAGAGGACGGCCGTGGAGCCGGGCCCCAGCGGGACCGAGCCCGAGGCGTGCATCCAGCCGCCGGTGCCGAGCGGTGGTCCGGTGGGTTCATCGGCGCGGATCACGGTGCCGTGCTCGTCGCGGACGAGGATCGGGAGGTGGCCCGCGGAGGCGTACACGAGTCGCCCCTCGTTGGGGTCGTGGACGGCGTACGCGCAGGTGGCGATCTGGTTGGCGTCGATCTCCGTGGCGAGTCCGTCGAGGAGTTGCAGGACCTCGTGCGGGGGCAGGTCGAGTCGGGCGTACGCGCGTACGGCGGTGCGCAGTTGCCCCATGACGGCCGCGGCGCGCACTCCGCGGCCCATCACGTCGCCGATGACGAGCGCGGTGCGGCCGCCGCCGAGGGTGATCACGTCGTACCAGTCGCCGCCGACCGCGGCCTCGGTGCCGCCGGGCTGGTAGGTGGCGGCGACGCGCAGGTCGTCGGGTTCTTCCAGCTCCTGGGGGAGCAGGGAGCGCTGGAGGGTGACGGCGGTCTCGCGCTGGCGGCGCTCGCTGGCGCGCAGTCGCTCGGCGGCCTCGGCGTGGTCGGTGACGTCGGTGGCGAAGACGAGTACGCCGCCGTCCTGGCCGTCCGGGGTGGCGTCGACGGGCGTGCAGGTGAAGGTGTACGAGCGGCCGCCGGGTGCTTTGCGGGACTTGACCGTGCGCGGCTTGGCGCTGCGCAGCACCTGGTCGAGGAGCGGGAGCAGGCCGATCTGCGCGAGCTCGGGCAGCGCCTCGCGGGCGGGTTCGCCGACGGGCCGGGCGCCGAAGGCCGCCACGTAGGCGTCGTTGACGTACGCCACGCGGTGGTCGTGGCCGTGCACGAGGGCGACGAGGGCCGGGACGCGGTCGAGTACCTCGCGCACGGGCAGGTCGTCGACGGCGGGCACGGGTGGCGCGTCGTCGGTCAGGTGCTCGGCGCGGGCCGCGGGCACGGAGCCCTCGCCTCGACGGTCCGGGGAGGCCGTGTGTTCGGTTCGCGCCGCGGCGCGGCGCTGCGTTCCGGGGAGCCGGGCGCTCCAGCGGGTGAAGTTCACCGAATCCTTGCCTCGTGATTGTCGTCTCCGGTCAGCTCCGGATCCGGCCGGGGGTCCGGCCCGCGGCCGGAGCCACTGGAGCGCTGCCTCCCTGATCGGAACCCGGGAAATGCGGCGCTGGGGAAGAAGCCTGTGGGTGCGAAGAGCGAACCGTCGGCCCGCCCAAGGTCGGGACCAGTCTGGCCGACCGGACCGACATCCGTCAGACGCCTGCCTGATCGGTGGAGTTCCTGGGTCCGGTCAGGACGACCCCTTCGGGTCGAGCTTCGGGTCGATCGGATGCTTTCCACCGGCCGCGAGTTCGAACTCCGCTCGAGGATGTTCGAGCGATCCGAGGGACACGATCTCCCTTTTGAAGAGCCCCGCCAAGGTCCATTCGGCGAGCACGCGGGCCTTGCGGTTGAAGGTCGGGACCCTGCTCAGGTGGTAGACGCGGTGCATGAACCAGGCAGGATAGCCCTTCAGCTTGCGCCCGTAGACGTGCGCGACACCCTTGTGCAGCCCGAGGGACGCGACCGAGCCGACGTACTTGTGGGAGTACGTCTCCAGGGGCTCCTCGCGCAGGGCGTGCGCGATGTTGTCGCCGAGGACCCTGGCCTGGCGCACCGCGTGCTGGGCGTTGGGCGCGGTCTCCTTGCCGGGCTCCTCGACGGTGACATCGGGGACGGCGGCGGCGTCTCCCGCTGCCCACGCGTGTGGGGCGCCGTCGACGGTCAGCTCGGCGGTGCACTTGAGGCGCCCGCGCTCGTTGAGGGGGAGGTCGGTGGCGGCCAGGATCGGGTGCGGTTTCACACCGGCGGTCCACACGACCGTCCGCGTGGGGAAGCGGGCGCCGTCGCTGAGGACGGCGATCCGGTCCGCGCAGGAGTCGAGGCGGGTCTCGAGGCGCACGTCGATGTTGCGGCGGCGCAGCTGGGTGACCGTGTACTTGCCCATCTCCTCGCCGACCTCGGGGAGGATGCGGTTCGAGGCCTCGACGAGGATCCACTTCATGTCGTCGGCGTTGACGTTGTGGTAGTAGCGGGCGGCGTAGCGGGCCATGTCCTCGAGTTCGCCGAGCGCCTCCACACCCGCGTAGCCGCCCCCCACGAAGACGAAGGTCAGGGCGGCGTCGCGGATCGCGGGGTCCCGGGTGGAGGAGGCGATGTCCATCTGCTCGATGACGTGGTTGCGCAGCCCGATGGCTTCCTCGATGGTCTTGAAGCCGATGGCGTAGTCGAGGAGGCCGGGGATCGGGAGGGTGCGGGCGACCGAGCCGGGGGCGAGGACGAGTTCGTCGTACGTGATCTGTTCCGTGCCCGCGCCCTCCTCGGCGGTGGCGAGCGTGCTGAGCGTCGCGGTGCGCTTGGCGTGGTCGATGCTGTGGGCCTCGCCGACCACGATCCGGCACCGGTCGAGGACCCTGCGCAGCGGAACCACCACGTGGCGCGGCGAGATCAGGCCCGCGGCGGCCTCGGGAAGGAACGGCTGATAAGTCATATAGGGGTCGGGGGAGACGACGGTGATCTCGACCTCGCCCCGGTTCAGTTCCGGCTTCAACTTTCGCTGGAGGCGCAGGGCGGTGTACATCCCGACGTAGCCGCCGCCGACGATGAGAATGCGCACAGGTTCCTTCACCATCCCATGACGCACCCCGCTCTTGAGTTTGTCCAC
Organism: Streptomyces sp. NPDC090798; assembly: GCF_044768965.1. Lineage (NCBI taxonomy): Bacteria > Bacillati > Actinomycetota > Actinomycetes > Kitasatosporales > Streptomycetaceae > Streptomyces > Streptomyces sp. NPDC090798. The sequence continues at coordinate 188,423 of NZ_JBIVXA010000019.1, read as the reverse complement.
AGGCTCGACAATTTGTGTGACCGACCGCCGGGGGCCCGAGGGGTTGGCCGGTTTGCCTGAGTGCGGGAAGAGTGCGCAGGTCAGCGGGGGTGATCGAGAGGTTCGGAGGGGGCGTAATCGGGAGGTACCCGACCCGTACTCCGATCGGGGGGCGCTCCGTGCGGAACCTGCCCCTTCTGAATTGACCCCCACTCAACTATGTTCGTGTGTCGACGGGGTGTAGGGGGATGCGCTCGACGAGTCCGCACGGCGGGTTCGTGAATCACGCTTGTTCCCGCACGCTCCGGCTTCCAATGGCGGGGAGAGTCTCCGGGGGGAGACGTCATTACCGGGGGAACGCTTATGCACATTCAGGATTCTCGTTGGTCTTCCGCGTCTGCCATCGCATCCGGTGGCACGGTCGGCGCGGCGGTTGGCGGCAATGGCCGCGGTCCGGTGGACGGATCGCGGACGACGCCGCTACGGGTGGACGCACAGCGCAATCTGGAGCACGTACTGCGCGCGGCGCGCGAGGTCTTCGGCGAGCTGGGGTACGGCGCGCCGATGGAGGACGTGGCGCGGCGCGCCCGGGTCGGCGTCGGCACGGTGTACCGCCGCTTCCCGAGCAAGGACGTCCTGGTCCGTCGGATAGCCGAGGAGGAGACCTCCCGGCTGACCGACCAGGCGCGCGCGGCGCTCGGTCAGGAGGACGAGCCGTGGTCGGCGCTCTCGCGCTTCCTGCGTACGTCGGTGGCCTCGGGTGCCGGGCGGCTGCTGCCGCCGCAGGTGCTGCGGGTCGGCGTCGCGGAGGACGGGCCCTCGGCGGACGAGGCGCGGGTGCCGCAGCAGCGGTCCCAGCTCGCCCCCGAGCTCCGGCTCGTCGAGCAGCGGTCGGCGCCCGAGGAAGAAGCCATGGCCGCGGTGGCCGACGACGCCGGTGCGGCCGCGCTGCTCGACGTGGTGGGCCGGCTGGTGGATCGGGCGCGCGCGGCGGGCGAGCTGCGGGCGGACGTGACCGTGGCGGACGTACTGCTGGTCATAGCCACGGCGGCGCCCTCGCTGCCGGATGCCGCTCAGCAGGCCGCGGCCTCGGCCCGGCTGCTGGACATCCTGCTGGAGGGGCTGCGCTCGCGGCCGGCGTGATGGTGGTCGGGGTGACGGAGTCCGAGGTGGCGCAGTCCGGGGTCCGCACATTCCGGCCACAGCGCAACTGCCTTATGGGGAGCGTTTATTGACTATTCCCCAAACGAGTGACCGCTAGTGCTGTCGTGTGGCAAGTCCCCACGGACGAGTGGTTGGTCCGTGCGGTGGGGTCCCGCCCCTGAAGCGTGTGGCACTCTGTCCCGGTATTCGGGTCCGAGTGTGCAGGCGGGGGCTTTCCGCGATGAGCGTTGACGGTCGGGACGAGTCACTCGGTGACGGTGGCGCGGAGGCCGGCGGGTCGCCCTCACGGCAGGTACCGAGCCAGGGCGGTCCGTCGGGCATCACCTCGGAACCCTCGGGCACGCCGGGCGCTTCAGACGCTTCGGATACTTCGGGCGCTTCGGGCGTTCCGAGGGACCGCAGCGTTCCGGCACAGCGCGACCGGTTCGACCGGCGTGACGGCGGGAACGTCATGCCGCCCCCGATCGGGCTGCCGCCCTCCGACGCCGATCTGATCGGGCGGATGCGCGCGGGCGACGACACGGCGTACGAGGAGTTGTACCGCCGTCACGCCGAAGCCGTCCGTCGCTACGCCCGCACCTGCTGCCGGGACGCGCACACCGCGGACGACCTCACCGCCGAGGTGTTCGCCCGCATGCTCCAGGCGGTCCGCCGCGGCCACGGCCCCGAGCACGCCGTACGCGCGTATCTGCTGACCACGGTCCGCCGCGTCGCCGCGAGCTGGACGAAGTCCGCGAAACGGGAGCAACTGGTCGACGACTTCGCGGCGTTCGCCGCGCAGTCCTCCCGCACGTCCGAGGTGTCCGACGACGACACGCTGGACCTGGGCGCCGACGTACGGGCGATGCACGAGGCCGAGCAGTCGATGGCCATGCAGGCGTTCCGGTCGCTGCCGGAGCGGTGGCAGGCCGTGCTGTGGCACACGGAGGTCGAGGACGAGTCCCCGAGCGCGGTCGCCACGCTTTTCGGGCTCGACGCCAACGGCACCCGCGTCCTGGCCAGCCGCGCCCGCGAGGGCCTCAAGCAGGCCTACCTCCAGGCACACGTCAGCACCACGCTCACCATGGACGAGGAGTGCGCGCGCTACGCCGACCGGCTCGGCGCCTACGCCCGCGGCGGCCTGCGCACCCGGGCCGAGCGCGGACTGCGCAAGCACCTGGAGGGGTGCGCCAAGTGCCGGCTGGCCGCGGGCCAGATCAAGGAAGTCGCCGGCGGGATCCCCGCGGTCGTGCCGGTCGCGGTCATCGGTTGGTTCGGGGCCGCCGGGTACGCGAAGGCCGTCGCGCTCATCGCCGGGGGCGCCGGGGCGGGCGCGGCCGGGGCGGCGGGCGCCGCGGCGGCGGGCGGCGGCTCGGGCGGGGCGGGGGCCGGGGGCGGCGCGGCCGCCTCGGAGGGGCTCGGCGCGCCGGTCAAGGCCGGTATCGCGGCGGGAGTCGTCGCGGTGGCCGCGGCGGCGGTGGCACTCACCCTCGTCGGCAACGCCAGCCCGGTCAAGCAGCCCGAGGCCAAGGCGCCGGCCGCCTCGCCGGTGGTCGAAGCGCCGCAGCCGCAGCCGACGCCGACGCCGAGTCCGTCGAGGAAGCCCGCGCCACAGCCCCCGGTGGTGGCCCTCGCGCCGACGCCCAGCCCGACCCCGACTCCCACTCCCCGGACCACCCCGAAGCCCACGACCGAGCCGTCCCCCACCCCGACGCGGGCGCAGCCGAGGCCCACCCCCACGCCGCCCCCCGCTCCGACGCCCGCACCCACCCCGCCGCCGCCTCCCGCACCGGTCGTCTACCAGTGGAACGAGTTGAAGTACGGCGTCACCGGCGACCACACCAGGCCCGAGATGCGACTCGGCGAGAGCAGCTGGGTGTGGCAGCGGTGGGGGGTGTCGATCGCGGGTCAGCAGTACACCCACGGCGTGACCGTGCACGGCGAGTCCTCGGTCACCATCGACCTCAACCGCGGCTGCTCGGCGTACGACGCGCTGGTCGGCGTGGACGACCTGACGCTGGGCCTCGGCCAGGTGAGCTTCTCCGTGTACGCCGACGGAGCGCGCCTGTGGCAGTCGCCACCGGTCAAGGGCGGCGACCCCGCGATCCCCGTGCATGTGAACCTCACCGGCCGCACAACGATTCGGCTGGCCGTCGAACCGCACACGAGATTCGACGCGGTGGCCCTGGCGGACTGGGCGGAATCCACGTTCCAGTGCCAGTGAGGTCGTAGTCCTTACTCGTAGTCCTTCAGCGCCTCCGCGAGCTCCCGCAGGGCGTCGGCCTGGGTGAAGGCCGCCCCCGTCGTCCGCTCGGACTCATGGCGGACGGGACCGAGAGCGGCACGCGCGGCGGTCTCCGTGCGCTCGGCGCCGGTGCGTTCCTGGGTGGGACGGGGGTGACCGCCGCGCCAGGAAGTACCGGCGGCGAGCAGACGGGCCGCTCGAGGATGGTCGCCGAGCTCGGCCAGCAGGCCCGCCGTGCTCTCGACGAAGCTCGCCGTCACCACGTCGGCGCACCGTCCCGTCACCGCCGCGGCCAACGCGTCGACCATCTTGCGCAGGCCGGGCTCCGGGCCGGACTCGGCGGCCGTCACGAGCGCCTCGACCCAGTTCAGCGCCGCCATGAACTGTGGCGGCGGGGTGCCGCGGACGGTCATCTCGCACGCCTGCTCCCACTGTTCGCGCGCGAAGGCGACCTCGCCGTCGTCCAGGGCCAGCTGGGCGCGGAGCAGGCGGACGAAGGCGCGGGAGTCCGTCACGCTGTACCGCTCGGCCGCGGCGTTCGCCTCGTCCAGGGCGGTCAGCGCCTGCGAGCGCTCGCCCGCGCGGTAGGCGAGCTCGGCCAGCCGCGCCATGAGGAAGGGTGTCTCGGCGTACGCGCCGACCTCGAAGGCCAGCCGCAGTGCCTCCTCGTACTCACCCTTGGCCTCGTCGTAGAAACCGCGCGCCATGGCCGTCTCCCCCGCGGCGCTGCACACCTGGGCGCGCACCCAGCGGTCGCCCACCCGCCGGCTGAGCACCCGCAGCTCCGCGAGGTCGTCGTCCACGCCCGGCATGCCGCCCGGGGCGTCGACGACCATGTGCGTACGGAACATCAGGGTGACGCCGATCTCCCACTCCCCGCCGTACACACGGCAGTTGGCGAGCGCCGTGTCCATCGACGGACGCACGTCGTGCCAACCGCTCAGGAAGAAGGCGGTCAACGGCCAGACGATGCCCGGCATGGTCGCCGCGTGCGGGCCGCCCTTCTCGAAGAAGTCCCGCACCCGCAGGATGTACTCCGGTATCCACGGATACGCCCCCGCGTCCAACGGATCGGTCTCCACGAGCATGAACAGGTGCAGCATGCGCGCCCGCATCCGCATGCCGTGCAGCGGATGGGACTCCTCGTGGTCCGGGGCGTCGAGGAAGGCGGCCAGCGGGTCGAAACGGTCCAGGTCGGCGAAGAGGTCGCCACCGTCGCGGCCCTCGCACCCGTCGCCACCGTCGCCACCCTCCCCGCCGTGCGACCGGTTCGCCTCGGACACGACGCCCCTCGCGTCGAGCGCCACGCCCAGCCGCAGCAGGCGGTCCGTCCATTCCCCGCCTTCGCGGCGGAAGTTGCGCAGCCACCAGAACCAGCCCATGGCGAGGACGATCGCGCCGGCGTCCTCCTCCGCGCCGGCGGCGATCGCGCGGTGCAGGGCCGCCCGGATGTTGTCGAGCTCGGTCTCCAAGCGGTGGATCCAGGGCAGCTGCGCGGCGGAGCGCAGCAGTGGCTCGGCCTCCTCGACGAGGTCCCGCGCCCACGCGCGGTGGCGCCGCTCGGCCGCGGCGCGCAGCTCGGGGACTTCGGCGGCGCGCTCGGTGGCGTACTCGTGGATTGTCTCCAGCATGCGGTACCGCATGCCGCCACTGCCGCTGTCCTCGTCGTAAGGGGCGGTGAACGGGGTCGCGACGATCAGCGACTTGTCGACGAGCGCCCCGACGACACCGGCCACGCCATCGGCGACCGGACCGGTGAGGGAACCCGTACAGACGGCTTCGGCGGCCGTGAGGTCCCAGCCGCCCGCGAAGACGGACGCCTCGCACAGCACGGCCCGCTCCCGTTCGTCGAGCAGGTCCCAGGACCAGTCGACGACCGCGCGCAGGGTCTGCTGGCGGGGCAGCACCGTGCGGCTTCCGGAGGTGAGCAGCCGGAAGCGGTCGTCGAGCCGGTCGGCGATCTGGCGGGGTGCCAGCAGCCGCAGGCGCGCGGCGGCCAGCTCGATGGCCAGGGGCAGGCCGTCGAGCCGCCTGCAGATCTCGTCCACCGCATCGAAGTCGTGGAGCGCGGCGTCGGCGTCGGGACGTACGGCCGCCGCGCGCTCCATGAAGAGCCGGCGCGCGGGGTCGGGCGGCAGGGGCTCGACCGGGCGCACCAACTCGCCGGGGACGCCGAGGGGTTCACGGCTGGTGGCGAGGATGGTGAGCCCCGGACAGCGGGTGAGCAGGGTCTCGGCGAGTTCGGCGGCCGCGCCGATGACGTGCTCGCAGTTGTCAAGGATCAGGAGCTGGCTGCGCGGGGCGCAGTACTCGACAAGCAGGCCGAGCGGGTCGTCCTGGCCGACCATCGCCATCTCGTGGGTCATCAGCACGGTCTCGCGCAGACCGAGGGCGCTGACCACCGCGCCCGGGACCGCCTCGGGCCGGTCGAGCGGGGCCAGCTCGACCAGCCACGCCTGCGGGAGCCCGGCGGCGGCTTCCTCGGCGAGGCGGGTCTTTCCCGAACCGCCCGGTCCGGTCAGCGTGACCAGGCGTGCCCTCTGCACATCCGAACGGATCGCGTCGAGTTCGGGTTCCCGGCCGACGAAGGAGTTCAGACGGGGGCGGAGGTTGCCGGTGCGTTCGGGGTCGAGGCGGGGGTCGCCGGGTCGGAGGTGTCCGTCCTCGCTCGGATCCGGAGCCGGTCGCTCTTCGAAGGAGCCGGTGTCGACGCGGCGGCCACTACGGGTGGGCGCCTCCGCCACGTCCCCTTCCCGCCGTACGCGATTGTCGGCGCTTACGGGGGCGGCTGCCTGCCCGCCCGCTTCCGCCGGGGCGAGCAACTCCGCGTGCAGCCTCCGCAGTTCCCCGCCGGGATCCGCACCCAGGCCCTCCTGGAGGGCGCGGCGCACCCCTTCGTACGCGGCGAGCGCGTCCGCTCCCCGGCCCGCGTCGCGCAGGGCGCGGATGAGCAGGGCGTGCAGGGCCTCGTCGTACGGGTGGGCGGTTGTCAGCTCCTTCAACTCCGGTACGACATCGGGGGCGCGGCCCAGTCGCAGGTCCGCCTCGATGCGGGCGCGCGTGGCCTCCAGGCGGAGCGCGTCCGGGCGGGTGGCGGCGTCTCGGTCGGGGAGGTCTGCGAGAGCCGGGCCGTGCCACAGGGCGAGGGCGTCGCGCAGGGTGCGGGCGGCGGTGGACGCGTCGCCGCGATCGAGGGCGGCCCTGCCCTCTCGTACCCGCCGTTCGAAGACGAACAGGTCGACGTCGTCCTTGGCGGCCCGCAACCGGTAGCCGCCCGTCTCCGAGGCGACCGCGTCCTTGCCGATCGCCCGGCGCAGGCGGCCGACCAGGGCCTGCAACGCCGCCGGGGCGTCCAGTGGGGGGTCGTCCGCCCATACCTCGTCGATCAGGGTCTGGGGGGTGGTCGTGCGGTCCGTTCGTCGGGCGAGCGCCGTGAGCAAGGCGCGTACCCGGGGGCCGCCCAGCGCGACCGGGGCCCCCTGATCATCCTCCGCCTGGGCGACCCCCAGGATTCTGTACCGCACCCGCCCATTCTCACCTCGCCCCGTGCGCGGGGCCGAGGCTTTCCCCGGCGGGCCTGAGCCCAGGTTCTTCGCCCCCGCCGCCCCTACCCGTCCCGTCCTCAACCTGGGGGCTCCGCCCCCAGCCCCCCGATCGGCCTGAACGGCCTCGTCCTCGAACGCCGGACAGGCTGAAACATGCACGCCTGGGCGAGTGGGCCGCCCCTTCAAACGCCGGACACCCCAAGGCTTTTAGGGGCGCGAGGAACTGCGCGAACAACCCCCACCGACCCCGCAGACGAACGGCTCACGGTGGACGGGGTACCGGCCCGCAGGCGGTCGCGCGCCGAAGGGGCCGTGGCGGTGCGTCGTAAGCCCGTCGCTTACGTTCGGGGCTGGACGCGGCTCCCTGTAGGGCAGGTCTGATCCGGCGGCGACGGGCTCGACGTACCGGCACGGCCCCGACCCGACGACAATCCACCTGTACCGCTAGCCCCGCCCCCCGGCCCCCGCCCCCAACGCCCGCCCCTGCGGCACGATCCCCGCGGGTACGGCCCGTTGGCGGGCGGGTGTGCCCGTCCAGCAGGTGCCGCGGCGGGCCAGCAGGCGGCGCAGCCACAGTTCCAGGGAGACAAGATCCGCCAGCCCGTCCAGCGGCAGCGGCTCCCCCGCCGCGGCCGCCCGCAGGGCCTTGCGGACGACCCGTGCCTCGACGAGCCCCGCCTGCGCCAGCAGAGGAGTGTCGAACAAGGCGATCAGGGAATCCGCGGCCACCCGCAACCCCGTCCGCGCGGCCGCCGCCGAGGACGCGTGCGACGGCGCGCCCCAGCCGGGCGGCAGATCGGCCACCCCGGCGCCCTCCAGAACGGTCCGGAGGATCGCCGCGCGTGCCCCGGGCTGCACCCGCAGCGCCTCCGGCAACTCACGGCACGCGCGGACGACCTGGTTGTCCAGGAACGGCGCGTGCAGCCGCTGGAAGCGGATCTCGGCGGCCTGCTCCAGGACGCGAAGATCGGCGGCGTGGCGCGCGAGCGCCGCCCGGGCGCGGAAGTCACCGGGCCGCTGCCCGGGACCGACCGCCCCCGTCCGACCTGCGGCTCCTTGTAGGCGAACCGATACTTCAGCCAGCGCCTCACCGGTCAGCCAACGCGCCGCGGGACCAGGCCTGGCCCAGGTGAGCGCAGCGAGTGACGCACCCACCGCGCCTCCCGGTTCGTCGAAGCGCCGGTGCAGCAGCCGGTCGGCGAGAACGTCGACGCCGGTCCGGTACGGCGTACGGGCGAGCTTGCGCGCGGCCCCGTACACGCGCGCGGGAACCATGACGGACCCGTCCGCCTTCGCCAACGCGGCGACGGGCCGGACCAGATGGCGTCTCTTGCGGTCCATCAGCAGGTCGGCCAGGCGCGCGGGGTGCGCGTCCAGGACCTGCCGGGCCCCGTATCCCGTGAAGTGGTCCGCGCTGCCGGAGGACAGCCGCGCACGGTGTCGTGCGGCCGTCACCAGCGACGGCCCCGGCTCATCCGTCAGCGGCCCGTCCAGGTCGGCGTACGGAAGCGTCTCTTCGCCGCCGGCGACGACCACGTGGTGCAGCCGGGGATTCGCGGCGAGCGTCCCGGCCCGCTCCACCTCGGCCTCCCGTCCGCGGACGGCAAGGTCGTTGAAGGTGACGGCGAGGAGCCGCTCACCGGCGCCCGTGCCGTGCCCGAGGACGGTGCCGGGCGCTCCCGGCAGCCCCGCCGCGAGCAGGGCCAGCGTCCCGGAGGCGGGCCCTCCGGAGAGGTCGGCCCCGATTCCCGGCACGGGCATCCCGCGCGCCGCGCGCCGCTCCGCGGGCCCCATCCCGGGTACGGGCCCGGGGTCGATGTCGGTCCCGGGTACGTGCCGGGGAGCGGCGAGGCGCGCGCGTACGGCCTCCACGAGGGCGTCCCGGACGCCGTCCACCGCGCTGTCGGGGTCCGCGGTGGGCGCGGCGACGGCGAGGGAGGCGACGGGCTCGTAGCCGGCGACCTCGCGGGCACCCGCGCGCATGATCAGCGCGTGCCCCGGCGGAATGCGTCGTACGCCGTCGTACGGGGTCGAGTCGTGGACCGCGGCCGGTACGTCGGGGGCGGCGAGCAGGGCCGCCAGGTGCCCGAAGTCGAGGTTGGCCTCGATGAGGTCGGCCAGCGGCAGGGCGGCGGTCGCGTAGGCCGTACCGCCCGCCCAGGGGGTGTGGAAGACGGGCCGCGCGCCCGCGAGGTCGCCCGCGACGGTGGTGCGGCGGCCGACCTGGACGACGGCGGTGTAGCTGCCGGACCAGGCGGTGAGGTGGCGCAGTGCCCCGCCGCGCGCGGCGAAGAGGCCGACCTTGAGTTCCTCGTCGCTCGCTCCGCAGGTGCCGAGGACGGCGATCCGGTTCTGCGCGTCGGCCTTGATGACGCGGACCTCGTCGGGGCGCCAGTCGCCGACCGCCCAGAGCGGATCGGGGTCGCCCCACAGGAGTTGGGAACCCACCGGGTGCACGGTCTCGCCGTCGCTTCCGGTCGCGCCCGCCCTGCCGATCTCGGGCGCTCTGGCGGCGGTACTGCTCCACCCCACCAACCACCGCATCGACGCCTCCACAGGCTGTGGACAACCAGTGCACCGTACGAACTCGGCTCCATGCTGCCACGAAGACCGCGTACGGGAGGGCCCCTGCGGCGGCTTGCGCCCCCTGGAATGCGCCCCCGCGAATACGTTCGCGCCGTTGGGAGGCCGCTGCAAAGCCGATCCGAAGCAGATGCGAACACCCGCCCGAGGCAAGGCGATCACGAGAGATTCACTGGGAACGACGAGTGGGCGGGGGTGGATCGGCGACGCGAATGCGCCCCCGATACGCTCCCCGAAAGCACCTCATGCGCCCTCAAGTGACGTGGTAGGAGCGCTATTTGCCCGCAAAGGCCACCGTCGATTTTCGGCCAAATCGGCTGCGGGCGGACAGCCGCGCACACGCTCCGTACAGGCCCTGCGCACCGCTCCGGCAACGCACAGTCCGGGAGGCGGAGTTCGCCTCCCGGACCGGTCCGCCGCCCGCGGGGATGTAGGCGGCGGTGTCCCCCAGCCCACTGGATCCAGTACAGCGGGCCGACCCACGCACGGTCCATGGAAGCGCTCCCCCGGTGGCCGGAGAAGAGCGCACGGACGGGCGCACAGCCACACAGCGGGAGCACGATGCAACCGTCCGTACTTCCGTACGGACCACAATCCCGCCATCCGGAACAACGCCCCTTAACGCTTGGGATGCGGCGAACTACGCTGGGTTTACGAATGCCGCATGGTTATGCCAGCGCGGCAGCCGTCTGTGTCGAGGGGTGGCGCATGTCCAGGGAGCAACGCGGGCCGAACGAAAAACTCGGCGCCGTTCTCGCCCTCGCGGGAATCAGCAACGCAGGACTCGCGCGGCGCGTCAACGATCTTGGCGCTCAACGCGGGTTGACTCTTCGCTACGACAAGACGTCGGTGGCGCGCTGGGTGTCGAAGGGAATGGTGCCGCAGGGTGCGGCGCCGCATCTCATCGCGGCCGCCATCGGCCAGAAGCTCGGCCGCCCGGTGCCGCTCCACGAGATCGGTCTGGCGGACGCGGATCCCGCGCCCGAAGTGGGCCTCGCCTTCCCCCGTGACGTCGGGCAGGCGGTGCGGTCGGCCACCGAGCTGTACCGCCTCGACCTGGCCGGCCGCCGGGCCGGCAGCGGCGGCATCTGGCAGTCCCTGGCGGGATCCTTCGCAGTGAGCGCTTACGCGACTCCCGCCTCACGGTGGCTGATAACCCCGGCCGACAGTTCGGTGGCGCGGGACGTGAACCCTTCCGAGGGCTCCGGAGCACCACTGAAAGTCGGCCACAGCGATGTGCAGAAGCTCCGCGAGGCAGCAGAGGACGCCAGGCGCTGGGACTCCAAGTACGGAGGTGGCGACTGGCGTTCGTCGATGGTGCCGGAATGTCTGCGGGTCGAGGCGGCGCCGCTGCTGCTCGGCGCCTACTCCGACGAAGTGGGCAGAGCCCTCTTCGGGGCGAGTGCCGAGCTGACCCGCCTGGCGGGCTGGATGGCCTTCGACACGGGCCAGCAGGAGGCCGCCCAGCGCTACTACATCCAGGCCCTGCGCCTGGCCCGAGCCGCCGCCGACGTCCCGCTGGGCGGCTACGTACTGGCCTCCATGTCCCTCCAGGCGACCTACCGCGGCTTCGGCGACGAGGGCGTCGACCTCGCCCAGGCCGCCCTGGAGCGCAACCGGGGACTCGCCACCGCCCGCACCATGAGCTTCTTCCGCCTCGTCGAGGCACGCGCCCACGCGCGCGCGGGTGACGCCCAGGCGGCCGGCGGGGCCCTGAAGTCCGCGGAGGGCTGGCTGGAGCGGGCCCGGGACGGCGACCACGACCCGAGCTGGCTCGGCTTCTACTCGTACGACCGTTTCGCGGCCGACGCGGCCGAGTGCTACCGCGACCTGAAGGCGCCGCGCCAGGTCCGCCGCTTCACCGAGCAGGCACTGTCGAAGCCGACGGAGGAGTTCGTACGCTCCCACGGTCTGCGACTGGTGGTGTCGGCGGTCGCCGAGCTCGAGTCGGGCAATCTCGACGCGGCATGCGAGCAGGGCGTACGGGCGGTGGAGGTCGCCGGGCGGATTTCCTCCGCGCGCACGACGGAGTACGTGAAGGACCTTCTGCACCGTCTGGAGCCCTATGGCGACGAACCGCGTGTGGTGGAGCTGAGGGAGCGGGCACGGCCGCTGCTGATGGCCCCGGCCTAGGTGCGGGTGCCTTCGCGTCCGCCGGGTTGTCGTGGTCTTGGGGCCGCGGGTTGTCCGGGGCCGGTCGCGCCCCACGCGGCGGAGCCGCACAATGACGCAGCCCCGCGCCCCTTCGGGGGCGCGGCCCACTTCCTGGGTTTGAAGGCGTTGTCAGTGGCGCAGTGCACTCTTGAAGCCGGGAGGTGGAACAGGTGCGGGTCGCTTACGACTGCGATGTGCTGGTGATCGGCGGCGGGATCGTCGGCCTGGCGACGGCGTATGCGATCACGCGCGCCGCGCCGGGCACGCGGGTGACGGTGCTGGAGAAGGAGCGGGGCCCCGCCCGTCATCAGACGGGGCGCAACAGCGGGGTGATCCACAGCGGGATCTACTACCGGCCCGGCTCGCTGAAGGCGCGGTACGCCGTGCGGGGCGCCGCCGAGATGGTGAAGTTCTGCGCGGAGTACGACATCGCGCACGCCGTCACCGGAAAGCTGATCGTCGCCACGGAGAAGGCGGAGCTGCCCCGTCTGCACGGGCTCGTGCAGCGCGGCCGGGAGAACGGGATTCCGGTGCGGGAGCTGGGCCCCACCCAAATAGCGGAGTACGAGCCACAGGTGCGCGGCCTCGCCGCGATCCACGTCGGCACGACGGGGGTGTGCGACTTCGTCGCCGTGGCCCGGCAGCTCGCCGAGTCCTCCGGGGCGGAGATCCGGTACGGGGCGCAGGTCGTCCGCATCGACCGCCGGCCCGCGCTCGGTGTCGCCGTCCGCACGGCGGACGGGGCGGTCGTGCGGGGACGGGTGCTGGTCAACTGCGCCGGGCTGCACTGCGACGAGATCGCGCGCCTGGCCGGGGACGAACCCGGCATGCGGATCATCCCCTTCCGCGGCGAGTACTACTCCCTGGCGCGTCCCGAGCTGGTCCACGGCCTGGTCTACCCGGTCCCCGACCCCGCCTTCCCCTTCCTCGGCGTGCACCTCACCCGGGGGATCGACGGAGACGTCCACATCGGGCCCAACGCGGTGCCCGCGCTCGCCCGGGAGGGGTACGGGTGGGGGGTCGTCCGGCCCCGTGAGGTGGGCGTGGCCGTGGCGTGGCCCGGTTCCTGGCGGATGGCGCGGCGGCACTGGCGGTACGGGGCGGGGGAGCTGCGGCGGTCGGTGTCCAAGGCGGCGTTCACCGGGGCCGTGCGGCGGCTGCTGCCGGCGGTGACGCCGGACGACCTGATCCCGGCCTCGGCCGGTGTCCGGGCCCAGGCCGTCCTGAGGGACGGCACCCTGGCGGACGACTTCCTCATCGAGGAGGGCCCGCGGACCGTGCACGTGCTGAACGCACCGTCGCCCGCCGCCACGGCTTCGCTCCCTATCGGGCGGGAGATCGCGCGCAGGGCGCTCGGGGTGCTGGCGGGGGCGTGACGGGGTGACCGGTCTGAGTTTCCCGCCCCCGCCGCCCCTACCCGTCCCCTCCCGAACCCGGGGGCTCCGCCCCCAGCCCCCCGGGTTTGTTCCTTGTCCGCGCGCGAGTGGGGGCTGGTCGCGCGGTTCCCCGCGCCCCTCAAGGCGCCGGCGCACATCTTTCAGCCCGTCCGACGTTCGAGGAGGAGGGCGGGAGAGTGTTCTCGGGGGCGCCGTAAAATCGGCTTCACTGTGTCTGACTCCATTGACTCCCCCGAAGAGCCCCGGTCCAGCTCCGTCGCCGGAGGTGAGCCCTATCGGCATGCCCGTGCCAAGGGGGAACCCCGGTTCCCCGATGGTCCGAAGGCCGACCCCGCCGGATCGCACTTCGAGCGGCGCATCCGGAGTTTCCAGCCGCGGCGCAGCCGGGTCACCACGGGCCAGGCGGACGCCTTGCAGCGGCTGTGGCCCAAGTGGGGGCTCGATATCGACGGGCAGCGGGTGATCGATCTCGCCGAGTTGTTCGGGGGCGAGCGGCCCGTCGTGCTGGAGATCGGGTTCGGGATGGGCGAGGCCACCGCGCGGATGGCGGCGGAGGACCCGAAGACGGGGATCCTGGCCGTCGACGTGCACACGCCGGGTCAGGGCAACCTGCTCAATCTCGCGGACCAGAACGGGCTCACCAATGTCCGGGTCGCCAACGGTGACGCGATCATTCTGCTCAGGGAGATGCTCACGCCAGATTCCCTGAGCGGGCTGCGCGTGTACTTTCCCGATCCCTGGCCCAAGAAGCGGCACCACAAGCGCCGGCTGATCCAGCCGGAGTTCCTCAGCCTCGCCGCGACCCGCCTCAGGCCCGGCGCCCTCGTGCACTGCGCGACCGACTGGGAGCCGTACGCCGAGCAGATGCTGGAAGTGCTGAGCGCTCACCCGGACTTCGAGAACACCCGGCCGGACGGCGGTTACGCGCCTCGTCCGGACTTCCGGCCGCTGACCCGTTTCGAGGGTCAGGGACTGGAGAAGGGTCATGTGGTGAACGACCTCCTGTTCCGGCGCGTACAGCACCAAGACCAGGACACATCCGGCGACTGAAGACCCGCGGACGAACACCGGCAGGCGCCGTCGCGGGCAGCGCCCCTCCCTCGTTAGGGTCAATGCCGTGGCCACCTTTCCCCCGTACCCGACGTATCCCGGCGGTCCCACCGGTGGGCCGGCCGACGGTGCGCTGCGGCACGCGCACTGGTGGCAGCGGAAGTGGGTGCGTTACGGCGCGCTGATCACCCTGCTCGCGCTCTCCGGCCTCGTCATCCTGGCGCTGGTCCGCCAACAGACCGGCACCGAGGGCTTCCTGGTCGGGCTCGGCCTCGCCGTGCTGCCCGTGCCGCTGCTCGTCGCCGCGTTCCGCTGGCTGGACCGGGTGGAGCCCGGCCCCTGGCGCAACCTGCTCTTCGCCTTCGCGTGGGGCGCCTGCGCGGCGGCGCTGATAGCGATCGTCGCCAACAGTTTCGCGACCAGATGGATAGCGACCGCCACCGCTGACCCGACCAGCGCCGACACCCTCGGCGCGACCGTCATAGCGCCGATCGTGGAGGAGTCCGCGAAGGCCGCCGCCGTGCTCCTGGTCTTCCTCTTCCGCCGCCGGGACTTCACGGGGATCGTCGACGGGGTCGTCATAGCCGGAGTCACCGCCACCGGCTTCGCCTTCACCGAGAACATCCTCTATCTCGGCACCGCCTTCGGCACGGACCAGCTCAACGGCGACCACGGCCTGGCCTCCGTCACCGCCGCGACCTTCTTCGTCCGCGTCGTGATGTCGCCCTTCGCGCACCCCCTGTTCACCGTGCTCACCGGCATCGGCTTCGGCGTCGCGGCACTGTCCGCCGAGCGCCAGCATGTGCGCCGCGTCCTGCTGCCCCTGACCGGACTGCTGCTCGCCATGGGCATGCACTCCATGTGGAACGGCTCGTCGAACTTCGGGGAGTACGGCTTCTACGCGGTGTACGGGGCGTTCATGGTGCCCGCGTTCGGTCTGCTCACCTTCCTCGTCATCTGGACGCGGCAGCGGGAGCTGAAGACCGTACGGACCGAACTTCCGGCGTACGCGGCGGCCGGGTGGCTCACCCCGCCCGAGCCGTACGTGCTCGGCTCGATGCGGGCGCGGCGGCTGGCCCGCGATTACGCCGCCCACCACTTCGGCAGGACGGCGGCGCGCTCGGTCGCGCAGTACGAGGCGTACGCGACCTCGCTGGCGTTTCTGCGCCACCGGGGGCGCAGTGGCCGCGCCAACGCCGACTTCGTCGTACGGGAGCGGGAGTTGCTGCACGAGCTGTGGCGTCGACGGGAGGTCGCCCGCCCCTCCCTCGCGTACGCGGCGCACAGGGCGGCCCCGGCCGTAACGGTGCCGCCGCAGGTACCGCCGCCGTGGCCCGGGTACGGCTACCCGTCGGTGCCCGGCCAGGCGAACCCCGCCGCGTCCCCGTACTCCGCCGGTGCGACGACGCCGTATCCCGCCCCGGCGACGCCCTACCCCGCGTACAACCCCTACCGGTCGTAGGCCTCAGGCGGACGCTTCCGTCAGCCTGGCCACCTCCGCGTCCGTCAGGGTCAGGTCCGCGACCGCCAGCAGGGCCGGCAGCTGCTCGACCGTCCGCGCGGAGGCGATGGGCGCCGCGACCGTCGGCCGGGCGGCGAGCCACGCGAGGGCGACCGTGGCGACCTCGGCGTCATGGGCCCCGGCGACCTCGTCGAGGGCGGCCAGGACGCGGATGCCGCGCTCGGTGTCGAGGTGCTTGCCCGCGCCCTCGGCCCGCGCGGAGTCGACCGTCGTGCCCGGGCGGTACTTGCCGGTGAGGAAGCCGGACGCGAGCGCGAAGTACGGGACGGCGGCCAGGCCGGTCCGGGAGGCGACCTCCTGGAGCGGGCCCTCGTAGGTGTCGCGCGAGACGAGGTTGTAGTGGGGCTGGAGGGCGACGTACCGCGCGAGGCCCTCGCGGTCGGAGAACTCCACGGACTCCGTGAGCCGCTCGGCGGAGATGTTGGAGGCGGCGATCTCCCGGACCTTGCCGGCCCGGACCAGTTCGTCCAGCGCGCCGATGATCTCCTCGACCGGCACCGAGGTGTCGTCGAAGTGGGTGTAGTAGAGGTCGATGTAGTCCGTGCCGAGGCGGCGCAGCGAGGCGTCGGCGGCGGCCCTGATGTTCGCCGCGGACAGGCCCTTGTACTCGGGGTGGGTACTGACCTTGGTGGCGAGGACGACGTCGGAGCGGTTGCCGCGCGCGGCGAACCACTTGCCGATGATCGTCTCCGACTCACCGCCCTTGTGGCCGGGGACCCAGGCGGAGTAGCCGTCGGCGGTGTCGACGAAGTTGCCGCCCCCGGCCGTGTACGCGTCGAGCACGGCGAAGGACTGCGCCTCGTCGGCGGTCCAGCCGAAGACGTTGCCGCCTAGGGAGAGCGGGAAAACTTCGAGGTCGGAGGAGCCGAGCTTGCGGAGAGAAGTCATGCCTTATTTCAACAGCCGTACCGGATTGCCGTATTCCGCTACACGGCCCCTGGGAACGATCAGGGGTTGATGCCCTTGCTCTGCAGCCACGCCATCGGGTCGATCGCGCTGCCGCCGCCCGGGTGAACCTCCAGGTGCAGATGCGGCCCGGTCACGTTGCCGGTCGCGCCCACGCGCCCGATGACGTCGCCGGTGGCCACCTTCTGGCCCACGCTGACGCTGATGGACGACTGGTGGCAGAACCACAGCTCCGTGCCGTCGTCGAGGGTGAGGATGGTGCGGTAGCCGTACGAGCCGGCCCAGCCCGCCTCCGTGATCGTGCCGCTGTGGATGGCCTTGATCAGAGTGCCGGTGGGGGCCGCGAAGTCGAGGCCGGTGTGGTACCCGGAGGACCACATGGAACCGGCGTCACCGAAGCGGGAGGTCAGGGTGTACGAGGAGGTCGGCAGCGAGTAGCTCTTGGCGAGCTCGGCGAGGCGCGCGGCCTCGGCCTTCTGCTTGGCGTCCTCGTCCGCCTTCTTCTTCGCGGCGGCGACCTTGGCCTCGGCGTCGTCCTTCTGCTTGGCGGCCAGCGCGACCGCCTTCTTCGCGGCGGCGGACTCGGCGGCGTCCTGGGCCGCCTTGTCGATCTGGTCCTGCTGCGACTCGGCCTGCTGGATGATGCGGGCGCGCAGCGCCTCGCCCGCGTCCTTGTTGCCCTGCGCGGCGTCGGCGCTGGTCACGCCGGCGCTGGTGAGCGGGGTGGCGGAGCCCTTCGGCGTGCTGGAACCACCGTCGGATATCAGCGCCTTGGCCGATTCGGTGACCGAGGAGAGGTCGGGCAGCGAGATGGAGACCGGCGGCTTGCCGGGCGCCGCGGTGGCCATGCCGCCCGCGCCGACGGCGGCGATGACGCCGACGCCCAGGACCGTGGAGCTGCGGGCGAGTCCCCCGCCACGCTGCTTGGAGACGCGGTGCCGGCCGCGGAGGGGACGGATGGAATCCTCGGTGGGGTTCCACTCCTCCCAGGGGCCCTCGTCCTTGCCGTAGGCGTAGCCAAATGTCTGGGTGTCGTTCGGCGGGAACGAAGTGGGCTGGGCGGGCCGGTTGGACGCCACGTGGGCGTGCTCCTTTCCTTCCTTCTCGCCTACCGGGTTAGCTGACGGGTTCGGAGCAGGAAGGTCTCCTACGCGCGTCAACCCACGGTGTCTCCACCGTGAAAGACGCTCGATTCACCCCAAGTTGGTGGTTCCCCGGTTCCCTCACGGGATTCGGCGCGTGCGCACGGAGCCGACTCTTGTGACGGCTGGGACGACCGCGCTGCGTTATCGAACGTTAATAGACGCGGGTACCGGATTCCAAGCCGTTCGTACTGATCATTAACCACTTTTGGCCAGGACTTACCACCCACGACCGACGGAAATCGGGCGAGTTGGCCGCACCTGCCTACCTGGCGGTTGGCTACGGCCGCCGCACGGCGAGCAGCGCCATGTCGTCCGTCAGGGCGCCGCCCGTGTGGCGCCGGACCTCCTCCGCGAGCGTGGCCAGCAGGGCGTCGGGGCCGGGGAAGGTCCGTCCGGCCAGGCGCGCGGCCGGATCGTAGAAGCGCCCCTGCGCGTCGCGGGCCTCGGACAGTCCGTCCGTATGGAAGAGGAGCGTGGCCCCGTGCGGGAACTCCGCCTCCTCGGCACGGTCCGGCCAGCTGCCCAACTCGCCCATGCCGAGCGGCAGTGCGGGGTTCGCGGCGGCGAGCGTGACCAGCGTTCCGTCCGCGTGCAGGAGCAGCGGCGGCGGGTGGCCGCGGTTGACGATCCGTACGAGGTCGCCCTCGTGCGTGATCTCCGCGAGGACGGCGGTGGTGAACCCCTCGAAGGCGTCGAGCCCCTCGCGCCGGGTGCCCTCGCGGGCCAGCGCCCGCTCCAGCCGCTGCGCGACCGCCTCCGGCGTGGCCTCCTGCTCGGCCGCCTCCCGGAACGCCCCGATGACCACCGCGACGGCGGCCACCGCGTCCATGCCCTTCCCGCGCACGTCACCCACCGCCAGCCGTACGCCGTGCGGGGAGTCCTGCACCGCGTACAGGTCGCCGCCGATGAACGCGCCCGCCTGCGCGGCCTCGTAACGCGCCGCGACGTCGAGGCCGCCGATCCGCTGGTCGGGTTCCGGCAGGACGGCACGCTGGGCCGCCTCGGCGATCTGGTGGGCCGAGGCGAGTTGTTCGTCGGTGCGGCGGACGAGGATGTTGATGAGCACGGCCAGCACGCCGACGGTCGCCACGGTGGCGACCTCCGTGAGCGCGTCCACCTTGAGGACGATGCCGAGCCGGATGTGGATCGTGAGCACCGCGACGAGCGCCGTGACGCCAGTGAGCACGGTGCCACGCAGGGAGAAGAGCGGCGCGGCCACGAGCGGCGCGGCCGTGAAGAGGGGGCCCGCGGTGAAGGCCATCGGGGTGAAGTAGTCGTAGAACGCGCCGACCAGGATGAGCAGTGCGGGCAGCACCCGGACGAGGCTTCGCGCCAAGGAGATCCGGCTCCGGTCCGGCTCGGCCGGGCGGAGCATCGGCTCGTCCCCCAGCCCCGGATCGGGCACGGGGTCCTCGGGCAACCGCCCACCGGAGCGGTCGTACGGCTCCTCGTACGGCTCGCCGTACGGCTCCTCGGCCCGCTGCGCGCCTCCTTGCTGCTGCCCCACCCGTCCAGGCTTCCCGGCACGGGGGCGGGGGGCGAGTGGTGAGGGGCCGACCGGGGGATGCGTCAGTCCGAGCCCGACCACCGGACGCCGCCGCCCGCTCCGCCGCGCCCGTGGTGGTGCCCGGCCGGGGCGACGACGGTCCCGCCGTCCGGCACGAAGTCATGACCGCCGTGACAGACCCCGAGGAACAGCGCGCACACGGCGAGCAGCAGCGAGAGTGCCGGCGCGCGCCGGACCAGCCACCGAGGACGACTCATAGTGAGCGGAAGACTACAGAACGTCGGGTCGGCAGGGAAAGCCGGGGCGGGACGGTGAACGGGAAAACCGGGACGGCAAACGGGAAAGCCGGGCGGTGAACGCGGGAAAGCCGGGGCGGTGAACGGGAAAAAAACCAAGGGCCGGAACTCGTTTCCGAGTTCCGGCCCTTGGCCTTCAGTAGCGGGGACAGGATTTGAACCTGCGACCTCTGGGTTATGAGCCCAGCGAGCTACCGAGCTGCTCCACCCCGCGTCGTTGAAATTAGTGTACGCCATCCGCGGGGCCCGATTCACCAGGCTTTTCGCGGACGCCCGCGAGGCCGCCCCTACCCGGCCGCGAGAAGGTGCCGATTGGGCGCCACGGCCCGCTCCTCGAACTCCGGCAGTACGACGACATCCGCCCCCGCGGCCACGAGCAGACCGTTTCCGTCGGCCCCCGTCACGAACGTGTCGGGCTCGCGCCACGCGGTGACCACCCGCCGTACCCCCGCGTCGAGGATCAGCCGCGCACAGGGCGCGGGCCGGGACGCCCGCCGCGCGCACGGCTCCAGGCTGCTGTACACGGTGGCGGAGCGCAGCCGCGGATCCGCGGCATCGATCTTCGCGAGCGCCGCCTCCTCGGCGTGCACGACGGGATCGTCACTCTCCCGCGAGTGCCCGCGCGCCAGCTCGGTGCCGTCGGCCGCCACCACCACCGCCCCCACGCTGAACGCGGTCTCCGAGGGCGGGCACAGCGCCGCCAGCTCGCAGGCGACGCCCAGCCAGTGCCGGTCCGCGGCGGAGGCGACAGCGCCCGCCCCGGGTGCGGTGGGGACGTAACGGATGAGGACGACGTCCCCGACCGGCCGTGTCTCCGCCAGCCGCATCCGGCCCGGCGGATATCCCCCGGGTCCGAACAGCCGTGGCGCGTCCGGCTGCCCCACGAAGAGCGGCGCGACGGCGAGCTGCAGCTCGTCCGCCAGCCCCTGGGTCATCAGCTGGGTGTGCACGCGCCCCCCGCCCTCGACCATGAGCCGCCGCACCCCGCGTACGTCGTGGAGGTGTTCGAGCACGAAGGGCCAGTCCAGCTCGGCCCCGGTCGGGACCACGTCGACGTCCAGTCCGCGCAGGGCGTCGATGGCGCGTTCGGCGCCCTTGTCCGTCGTATAGACGGCCTTCTCGCCGCCCGTGTGCCAGAACTGGGCGTCCGGGTCGAGGTCGCCGGAGCCGCTGACGGTGACCTTCAGCGGGTACTCCGGGCGGCCGGCGGCGATCCGCGCCGCCCGGCGCTCGGCGGAGTTGACCAGCAGCCGGGGGTTGTCCGCGCGGATGGTGCCGGCGCCGATCAGGATCGCGTCGCTGGACGCCCGCACCTCGTCGACCCGGTCGAAGTCGGCCGGGCCCGAGAGCAGCAGGCGCCCGGGGCCCGTGTCGTCCAGGAAGCCGTCCAGGGAGACGGCGGCGGACAACAGGACATAGGGGTGGGGCATGGGGCGCACTCTCCAGCTCCGAGCGCAGGGGCTCTTAGTGGTTCAAGTTTTAAACAATACCTAGACTGGCGGCATGACGACCCGCTGGCTCTCCCCCGCCGAGCAGCGCGCCTGGCGCGCGTACATCGCCGCCGCCTCGCTCCTGGAGGACACGATCGACCGGCAGCTCCAGGCCGAGACCGGCATGCCCCACCTTTACTACTCCATCCTGGCCATGCTGTCCGAGGCGCCGGACCGGCGGCTGCGGATGACCGACCTCGCCGAGACACTGAAGATCACCCGCAGCCGGCTGACGTACGGCGTCACCCGGCTGGCGAACGACGGTCTGGTGCGCCGGGAGGGCTGCCACAGCGACAAGCGCACTCAGGTCGCGGTGCTCACGGACGAGGGGATGACCGTTCTGGAGCGGGCGGCGCCGGGTCACGCGGAGCAGGTCATGACGGCGGTCTTCGACCGGCTGACCCCGGAGCAGGTGGGGCAACTGGAGGAGATCTGCGGGGCCATCACCCGCGGCATCCAGGGGGAGAACCCCGGGGCCTGCGGGGAAGATCTGCCGTGGCGACGACGTTCCTCTTAGGTCAGTGGCGACGGCGTGCCTGGTAAGTCGGCGACGACCTTCCTCGCGAGCCGCACGACGACGCTCTTCGGGAGCCACACGACGCCACTCTTCGTGAGCCGTACGACACGGAATCGACCAAACCCGTTGCTTGAACTTTAAAGCACCGTGTACTGTCTGTCTCCGAGGCAGTGCTTCAAAACTGAAGCACCACCGGCACAACTCGCACGACACCCGCTGGACCGGAGAGACAACATGCGCGATTTCCCCACCGCCACGGTGCGCACCCGCGTCACTGTGCCCCTGCGCTTCGGCGACGGCTACTCGGTCGACGCGGAGTTGGTCACCTTCCACGGCCTCGCCGACGACAAGGAACACCTCGCCGTCGTGCTCGGCAAGCCCGGCGCGACCCCGCTGGTGCGGCTCCACTCCGAATGCCTGACCGGTGACGTCTTCGGCTCGGCCCGCTGCGACTGCGGCCCGCAGCTGCGCGAGGCGGTGGAGCAGATCGCGGAGCGCGGCGGAGTGCTCCTGTACCTCCGTCAGGAGGGCCGCGGCATCGGCCTCTACAACAAGCTGGACGCGTACGCCCTCCAGGACCAGGGCCTCGACACCTACGCCGCCAACGCCGCGCTCGGCCTGCCCGAGGACGGCCGCGACTACACCGCGGCGGCCCAGATGCTCCAGGCCCTCGGCATCGACGACCTGGACCTGCTCTCCAACAACCCGGACAAGGCCGAGCAGCTGCGCGACCTCGGCGTCACGGTCTCCCACCGCGTCCCGACGGGCGTCTTCACCACCGCCCACAACGTGCGCTACCTGCGCGCCAAGGTCCTCCAGACCCAGCACACACTCCCCCTGCCGGAACTCACGGCGGGCTGAGCCGTCGGACGGAACGCTCCCCGGACACACCGAAGCCCCAGGTCAGATTTCCCCTGACCTGGGGCTTTTCGGTAGACCCTGTGGGACTCGAACCCACAACCAATGGATTAAAAGTCCACTGCTCTGCCAATTGAGCTAAGGGTCCACACGCCGGCCCGTATCGATCCCGTGCCGATGCATCCCCGAGCATAGCCGGACGTGGCCGGGACTCCGATCGGGTATCGGTGTCCCGGCCACGCCAACAGCGAACAGCCCTACGGATCAACCGGTTCGGGCGCGTCCTTGCGCGCCGCCACACGGGCGAGCGTGCGGGCGTGGTCGGGGTTGAGGAACCAGTGGCGGGCCGACGCCAGCCACCAGGTCGCGGCGAAGCCGAGGACGACGAGGACCGCGACCGGGGCGTAGTTGAAGGTCTCCCAGGTGACCGGCGAGACCTGCGGCAGCATGAACAGGACCGTGATCACGACGACCCAGGCGACCGAGACCACGCCGATCGCGCGCGACCAGCGGCCCAGGTGCCACGGACCCCGCTCGAACGCCTCCCCCTTGCGCAGCCGCAGCAGCGTCGGGATGACGTACGCGATGTAGAGCCCGATCACGGCGATCGACGTCACGGCCGCGTACGCCGTCACATTGATCAGGTACGGCAGCCCCAGCACGAGCGCACCCAGTGCCGCCAGCCACACCGCCGCGACCGGCGTGCGCGTGCGGGGGCTCACGGTGTGCCAGACCCGGGAGAACGGCAACGCCCCGTCGCGCGAAAACGCGTAGATCATGCGGCTGTTGGCGGTGACGGACGCCATCCCGCAGAAGAGCTGCGCGCCGATCACGACCAGGAGCAGGAGCTTGCCCGCCGTCGCCCCCAGCGCGTCGAGCAGGATCTGCGCCGGCGGCGCGCCCGTCGCCGAGCCCAGCTCCTTGTCGTACGACTGGATGGCGAAGGTGAAGCCGAGCAGCAGCACGAATCCGGCTATCCACGAGGTCCAGATCGACTGCACGATGCCCTTCGGGCCCGCCGTCGACGCGTCGTGCGTCTCCTCGGTCATATGGGCGGAGGCGTCGTACCCGGTGAAGGTGTACTGCGCCATCAGCAGGCCGACGAGGACGACGTACACGCCGCTGCCCCAGCCCGTGTTGTTCACGAAGTGCGTGAACACGAAGGACGCCGACTGATGGCGGTCCGGCACGAAGGCCAGCGCGCCCACGATCACCCCGACGCCCAGCACGTGCCACCACACGCTGATGTCGTTGAGGAGGGCGACGATCCGGACCCCGAAGGTGTTCAGCAGCCCGTGCAGGACGAGGATCCCGGCGAAGAGCAGGATCGTACGGCCCGGCGTGATCGTGAAGTCGAACTGCAGGTTCAGGTACGCGCCCAGGAAGGACGCCGCGCCGAAGTCGATCCCGGCGGTCACCGCGACCTGCCCGAGGACGTTGAACCACCCCGTGAACCAGGCCCAGGCGGCGGCCGACCTCGCCGGCGCCAGCCGATGGGCCCAGAAGTACAGCCCCGCCGAGGTCGGATAGGCCGAACAGATCTCGGCCATCGACAGCCCGACGAACAGCGTCATCAGTCCGACCGCGACCCACCCCCAGGTGATCACGGCGGGGCCGCCGGTGTTCATGCCGAACAGATACAGCGTCAGACACCCCGAAAGAACCGAGATGATCGTGAACGAGACCGCGTAGTTGGAGAACGCCGACATGCGGCGGGCGAGAACCTGCGTGTAGCCGAGCTGGGCAAGCCGTTCTTCGTCCGACAGCCCGCTCGCCTTGGCGTCATTTGTCATGCCCCCAGCGATTCCCTCGCCGGGGGATCGACATGCACCGATCAAGACGTCGGGTTGGCTAGAAAAGGCCCTTGTAGCCCTGCCAGCCGCTCCCGATCCTCACCCGCGCCGCGAACGACCCCTTGCCGGTGCCGTTCTGACGGTACAGATTGCCCGCGGTGTCCCGCGCGACCAGATCCGCCTTGCCGTCGCCCGTGATGTCCCCGGCGCCGACGACGACGTTGTACGACCCGCCCCAGCCCGCGAACACCTTCGTCCGGCCGCCGAACGACCCCTTGCCGGTGCCGTAGTAGCGGTACAGGGTGTTGGTCCTGTCCTGGGCGAGCAGGTCACCGATGCCGTCGCCGTTCAGGTCACCGACGCCGATGACCTTCTTGTACGTCTTCCAGTCGGCGTACAGCTTCACGCGCGCGGACAGCTTGCCCGTGCTCGTGCCCTTGTAGAGGTACACCGTGCCGGTCGCGGCGTCGCGGGCGATCAGGTCCGGCAGACCGTCCTTCGTCACGTCGCCGGGCGAGGTCAGGACGTCGTACTGGTTCCAGCCGCCGGACTCGAGTGTCGTGTACGGCGTCGACGGCTTCAGCGCGGTGTGGCAGGCCGGCTTGTACAGGCGCAGGGCCCCGCTCGCGAGGCGTACCAGGACATCGTTGCAGCGGTCCTTGTTCAGGTCGCCGAAGGGCACCGCCGTGATACCGGCCGGCCAGCCGCTGCCGCTGACCTTCTTGGAGAACGTGCCCTTGCCCGTGCCCTGCTGGAACGTCAGCGTGCCCGAGGAGGTGAGGGTGAGCAGGTCGCCGGTGCCGTCCGGGTACTCCACCACGGGGCCGCCCACGTAGTCGTGGCGCACCGCGCTGCCGCGCAGGAGCTGGACCGTGCCGCGCACCTCCAGCGGCGCGCCGACGCCGTCCGCGGGCACGACCGAGAGCGTCCAGTCGTACCAGCCGTTGGGCAGGTACTTCCCGGTGCTGGTGGCGCCGTGCCAGCCGACCTTCAGCTCGCCGCGCACCGCGCCGCCGTCCCGGGTGTCGACGACCTTGCCGGTCGCCTTGTCGCGCACGGTCAGCCTCCAGCTCGCGGCGGGCTTCGACAGCAGCACGCTCGTGAGGGAGACCAGATCCGGATGCTTCTCGTCCGCGTAGACCTCCCGCGCGGCCCGCGCCCCCTCCAGCGGGCGCAGCGGCTGCTGCGGCACACCGGACGGGACGAGGTGCACGCGCTCCTGGGCATCGACGTAGGCGGCGTTCGCGCCGGACTGGTCGACGGTCCAGCGCACGTCCCGCTGCGAGACCCCGGTGTCCGGCAGTTCGCCGATCACCCGGCTCGCGGGCGTGCCGGCCGCGACCGTCGTGAGGACCAGCTTCCCGTCCTGCTTGTCGTGTGTGACGACGTACCCGTCGCCGAGCTTCGCCTCGTCCGCCGGCACGGGCACGGACCTGCCCGCCGTACGGTCGTAGACGCCCGCCCGGCCGTCGCACGCCCAGTACAGCCAGCGGCCCAGCGCCTGGAGTTCGGTGGGGGTGCAGCCGGCGTCGGTGGTGACCGGGGCGGCGCTCTTGTTCGTGGTCAGGTTGTACGGCACGACGCTGCCGGGGGTCGTCCCGGCGGTCCACAGGGTGTCGCCGGAGAGGGCGGCGGCGCCAGGGGTGCGGGTGAGGTACGGGCTCGGGGCGGAGCGCAGCCGGTACACGTACTGCCGGCCGGCCGTGGTGTAGAGGATGTAGTGGCCCGAGGCGTCGGTGATCCGCCCGCCGGCGGGCACGTCGATGGTGTCGCCGTCGTACGGCCCCTGCCCGCCGACCTTGATCCGGTCGGACGCGGATCCTCCCGCGCTGTCGCGGTTCACCCAGGCGACCTGCCCGTCGCCCAGGCCGTGGAAGGCGGCGCAACCGGCGTCGTCGGCCGGGCAGTTGCCGATGAGGTAGTCCGTACTGAGGAACCGGGAGGCGGCGCCGAACGTGGGGCTCCCGGCCGCGGTGACGGTCCGGATGCGGCTGGTGCGGTCG
This sequence comes from Streptomyces sp. NPDC090798, assembly GCF_044768965.1. Classification (NCBI taxonomy): domain Bacteria; kingdom Bacillati; phylum Actinomycetota; class Actinomycetes; order Kitasatosporales; family Streptomycetaceae; genus Streptomyces; species Streptomyces sp. NPDC090798. The sequence goes on along the minus strand of NZ_JBIVXA010000019.1, from coordinate 162,290 downwards.
CCCTGGGTGCCGTCGCCGCTGCCGTAGTCGGCGACGACGAGCCGTCCCTGGTTCAGCGACAGCCCCTGAATCGGCAACGGCGGCTTGGACAGCGCCTTGATCCGACGGACGACCGGGCTGCCGTCGGGGCCCTGCTGGATGCGCTGGACGCCCCAGTCGTCGGCAGTGGTGCGGCCCATCAGGACGGCGGTGCCGTCGGAGACGGCGGAGAAGTAGGCACCCGACGAGGGCATCAGGGTGACCGTGGGACCGCCCGTTATGGGTTGGGCGGTCACCACCGTACTGCCGCCGGAGCGGCGGACCAGCCAGTCGCCGACCACGGCGAGGTCCTGCACGGGGTTCACGCCGCTGCCCGACAGCGGGACCTCGGTCGGGGCCGCCGACAGATCGGAGCGGGAGAACACCTGCACGGCGGTCTGGCCGGTGTTGAACAGGACCACGTGCTCGGCGGTGACCTGAGCCCTGAGGTAGACCTTGGAGCGCAGCGGAGTCCAGTCCCGCACCTGCCCCGTGTGCCGGTCGACCATGAGCGACAGGTAATGCCCGTCCTTCGAGCCCTGGAACAGCAGCCCGTCGGCGTCCCCGCCCACGGGCGCCCCGAGGTTCACTCCCGCGGGCACTCCGCTGACCGGCACGTCACGCGTGGTGCCGTCGGCCTCCGGGAGCAACAGGTGCATCTCCCGCCAGGTCAGGCCCTTCTCGTCCGTCACGCCCCGGTAGGCGACCGCCAGGTCGCTGAACACGGTGAGCAGCCCCAGGCCCGAGGGCACATGGAGGGTGCGGGTGGTCCCGTCGACCGCGTTCCACAGGTCGACCCGGTCTCCCGGATAACGGTACGCGAGGACATCGCCGCCGGTCCCTCAGGCGCCCATGATGTCCGTCGGCCGCGTCACGGGCACGGACGTCCCGTCCGCGTACCGCGTCCAGACCAGCCCGGACCCCTCCAGCGTGTGGAAGACGCCCTGCTGCCCCGCGCCGTCGTGGCCGCTGGACGACGACCCGCTGTAGAGCTCGGCGGCGGGGTAGGTGGAGCGCAGCGTCGCCGGCACCACCGTCTCCTGCGGCACGTCCGCGACCGCCGTCGGCGACGGCAGCAACGGGCTCAGTCCGGCCGCCAGCACCGCGGAGGCGGCGACGAGGCGCAGGCGCACGAAGGCATGACGAGTCAAGAAGACCCTCCCCGAAGAACGAGACGGGACGCGCACCTCTTCTCGATGCCCCCGGCCCCCCGGCCGTCGCGTCCGCCTCAGAAGTCGGCTGATCCTACAGCGAGTTCACAGCCTCCGGGAACGTCTTTTCGAACGGCTCGGGACACAGTCGCGGGCATGGAAAACGCCGTGGCCCCCACCGGATCGGTGGGGGCCACGGCGTTCAGTCAGCACTCGCGGACGTCAGCGGACGTCAGCCGTTGCGCTTCCAGCGGGGCTTCTCGTCGCGGCGGCCGAAGGAACCGGTGCCGGTGCCCGTGCCGGTGCCGCGGTGGTCGTCGCGACGGCCGTACGGGCGGTCGTGGCTGCCGGAGCGGAAGCCGCTGGAGGGACGGTTGTCCTGGCGGTCGCGGTTGAAGGGACGGTCGCTGCCACGGTGGCCGCCACGGTCGTCGCGACGCTCGAAGGAACGGCCGGCGCCGGCGCCGGTGCCGGTGCCGGTGCCACGGTCGTTGTCACGGCGGAAGCCGGAGCCACCGCGGTCGTCACGACGCTCGAAGGAACGACCACCACGGTCGCCGTCCCGACGGTCACGGTCGAAGCCGCCACGGTCGTCACGACGGTCGTTGTCACGGCGGAAGCCGGAACCACCTCGGTCGTCACGACGCTCGAAGGAACGACCACCACGGTCGTCACGACGGTCGTTGTCCCGACGGAAGCCAGAGCCACCTCGGTCGTCACGACGCTCGAAGGAACGACCACCACGGTCGTCACGACGGTCGTTGTCCCGACGGAAGCCAGAGCCACCGCGGTCGTCACGACGCTCGAAGGAACGACCACCACGGTCGTCACGACGGTCGTTGTCCCGACGGAAGCCGGAACCACCACGGTCACCGCGGTCGTTGTCGCGGCGCTCGTAGTTGCCCCGCTCGTCACGGCGCTGACGCGGCTCGTAGGACGAACGCTCGGCGGCGGGCTGCTCGGACACGGCCGGCGTCTCGGCCGGGGCCTCGGCCACCGCCTGCTCCGCCAGGGCCTCCGCGGCCGCGACGACCGCCGCCTCCGGGTCCTCGCCCCGCTCGCGCGCGGCACGGGCCACCAGACGGTCGGCCTCCCCACGCAGCTCGACCGCACGACGCTGCGCGCGCTCCAGCTCCTTGGTGAGCTGCGAGACCTCACGCTCGGCCTGCTGCGCGGCGTCGCCGGCCGACTGAGCCTGGACCTCGGTCATCGACCGGGCGCCGGTGATCTCGGCGACCTCGGGCTCGAAGGCCGTACCGGAGTTGATGATGTGACGCGCGGCGTCGACGCCCGCGTCCTCCATCAGCCGGAAGATCTGACGACGCTGGTGCGGCAGGGAGAGGGACACCACGGTGCCGCTGCGGCCCGCGCGGGCCGTACGGCCGGAGCGGTGCAGGTAGTCCTTGTGGTCACCGGCCGGGTCCACGTTCAGGACGAGGTCGATGCCGTCGACGTGGATACCGCGGGCGGCGACGTCGGTCGCGACGAGCGCGTTGACGTAACCGTCCTTGAAGTCGGCCAGCGTCCGCGTACGGGCGCCCTGGGTCATGCCGCCGTGCAGCGCGTCGGCCTTCACACCGGCGTCACGCAGCTGCTCGGCGATACGGTCGGCGCCCAGCTGGGTGCGGACGAAGATGATCGTGCGGCCCTTGCGGGAGGCGATCGCGGCGGTGACCGGCGCCTTGTCCTTGGGCTTCACGATGAGGATGTGGTGGGACATCGTCGTGACGTTGCCCTGGGCGCTGTCGACCTCGTGCGTGACCGGGTTGGTCAGGTAGCGCTTGACCAGCGTGGAGATCTCGTTCTCCATGGTGGCCGAGAACAGCATCCGCTGGCCGCCGGCCGGGATCTGGTCGAACAGCTCGGTGACCTCGGGCAGGAAGCCCAGGTCGGACATCTGGTCGGCCTCGTCGAGAACGGCCACCTGGACGTTCTCCAGCGAGCAGGCGCCACGGTTGATGATGTCGCGCAGGCGGCCCGGGGTGGCGACGAGGACGTCGACGCCGCGCTCCAGGGCGTAGATCTGGTTGCCCATCGACGTACCGCCGCAGACGACCTTCATCTTCAGGCCGAGGACGTCGCCGTAGGGCTGCAGCGCGTCGGCGACCTGCATGGCCAGCTCACGGGTCGGCGTGAGGATGACGGCGCGCGGCTTCTTCTTGTCGGTGTGACCGCCGGCGAGCTGCGCCAGGGTCGGCAGACCGAAGGAGAGGGTCTTGCCGGAGCCGGTGCGGCCACGGCCGAGGATGTCCTTGCCGGCCAGGGCGTCCGGGATGGTCGCGGCCTGGATCGGGAACGGGGTGGTCACACCGTTCTGGGCGAGCTTGCGGACGACGCCCTCGGGGAGGCCGAGGGAGGCGAAGGTGATCTCGGGGGCGGCCTCGACGGTCTCGACCGTCTCCACGGTCTCGACGGCGGCCTGGATGCCCTCGTTGTTGTCGTTCTCGTTGTTCTCGGGCACGACGACGTGATCAGTACTGGAAACAGACATGCGAAATGCGAACCTTCCGGAGTTCTTCGGCACGCGCCCAAACTCCGTGAAGTCGCAATCGACCGCCTCTATGCGGTCCGGCCACGGCAAGGGAGAGTACGCGCCACACGCGGCGCTCTCTGCGTTGGCGCCGGGCAAATGGGATCAAACGATCTACCACCATACGCACCCCCTACCCCTAAAGGCAAACTGACCCCCAAAGGAGCAGGTCAGGCACGTACGGGAGGTCTTACGTCTGCTGGCAGGGGTTCCAACACCAGCGGTGGCCGAGCGTATTCCCGCCCCCTCCTCCGACTTTTCCGCCACCCCTCCACTTGTCGGCCCTTCCCCCGCCCCGCAGCCCCTCCAACACCCCGCTTACGCCGGTTGGCCCGCTCGCGGTGCCGGCTCCCGATCCACCAGCTGCGTGGTCTGCTCATGCGCCGAGGACGAGGGCTCCGCCGTGGTCGGATCGGGCGTCGGCGACACGGGCGGTGGCGGGGGAGGGGGCGGCGGTGTCGGATCGGACGTGGCGTGCGTGGGACTCGGCGCCCCGTTCGACGGCGGGGGCTGCTCCGGCTGCCCCTTGCCGTCCCCCTTGCCCGTCGCCCTGGTGGACGGCTTCGCACCGCCGGAGACCGACGCGGACGGGGACGCCGACCCGGAGGCCGACTCACCGGGCTTGGCGGAGGCGCCGCCCCTCACCCCCGTCCCCCCGTGGAACCCGCCACCGCCCCCGCCCTCCGCGGACCCCCCGTCGGGCCCCTGGCCGCCGTGCCGCCCCGCCGAGTGCGCGGGCCCGGGCCGGCCCGCGTCGTCACCCACGCTCATACAGCCGGCGGCGGACGCGACGACGATGACCGTGGCGGCCAGACGGACGGGTACGTACAAGGCGCGCACGGGCAGCCACCTCCGGAGGGGGTCTCCCCTGCTCGGCGGGCCGAGAGCCTGGGGATGGATCGGGGAGTCCCCCTGCCCAACTCCCGCCGCCCACAAGAGGACACGCGGGAACATGACACACGTCCCGAGCCCCAGGGAGCGTCAGCCCCCGTCACCCACTCCCCGCTCACTCATCCGTAGCCGAGCGCATGCAGCCGTTCGTCATCGATCCCGAAGTGATGCGCGATCTCGTGCACCACGGTGACCTCGGTCTCCGCGACCACGTCCTCCCGTGTCTCGCACATCCGCAGGGTCGGCCCCCGGTAGATCGTGATCCGATCCGGCAGCACCCCCGCGTACCACTCCCCGCGATCGGTCAGGGGAGTTCCCTCGTAGAGCCCGAGCAGCTCGGGATCGGCGGGGTCGGGCTCGTCCTCGACGAACACCGCCACGTTGTCCATCAACCGCGTCAGCTCCGGCGGAATCCGGTCCAGCGCCTCGGCGACCAGTTCCTCGAACTCCTCGCGCGTCATCTCCAGCACAGGGCCATTGTCCGGTACGACCGCCTCGCAGGAGAGTCGACGACAACCCCGTACGCCCCGCATACCCACCCCCGCACTTGGGCATACGGGACCAATGGTCCGCGCCCCCGCTGCCGTCACCACCGCCATATCCGCCGTCACCACCGCCCTGACCCGCAAGCGCCACACCCTCCGCTCGCGCCACTTCCGCCGCACCCGCCGCTTCCGCCCCGTCACCGAGGAACTCGTCCAGCAGCCGAACCCGTACACGCGGGCGCTCGGCCTGATGGCGGTCGTCCTCCTCGGCGCCTGGCTGGGCCTGCTGATCGTGGGCAATGTGCGCGTCCCGGTCGGCCCCATGAACACCACGATGACCCTGCGCCCCTCGGTCACCGGCGGCACCAAGATCAACGTCTCCCCGCTCGGTGCCCTGGAGCTGAACAGCCACATCGCCCCGGTCCGCCTCGACGTGAACGTCGACCAGCTGGACCCGGTCCGCGCGCAGGCCCTGGTCGACCACCCCGAGCGGCTCTCGGGCCTGCAGGACGAGGTGGCGCACGACGTCGAGCACGGCACGCTCGACCTGGCCGTACGGTCCTGCGTCGCGGTCGTGTCGGGCGCCACGGCCCTCGGCCTCGCGGTCTACCGCCGCCCGCGCCGCGCCCTGGCCGCCGGCGGCCTGGCCCTGACCCTGCTCACCGCCTCCGGCGCCACGGCCTTCGCCACCTGGAACCCGAATTCGGTGCTGGAACCGAGGTTCTCCGGACTGCTCTCCTCCGCCCCCTCCCTCGTCGGCAACGCCCGCAGCATCGTCAGTGAATTCAACGTCTACCAGGAGGAGTTGGCCCGTCTGGTGACGAACGTGACGAAGCTGTACGACGTCACCTCCACGCTCCCGACGTACGAACCGGACCCGTCCACGATCCGGGTCCTGCACGTCTCCGACATCCATCTCAACCCCGCGAGCTGGAAGATCATCGCGTCACTGGTGAAGCAGTACGCGATCAACGTGATCGTCGACTCCGGCGACACCATGGACCACGGAACGTCGGCCGAGAACGGCTTCCTGGACCCCATCCCCGACCTGGGCGCGCCCTACGTCTGGGTGCGCGGCAACCACGACAGCCTCGTCACCCAGCGCTACCTGGAACGCCTGAAGAACGTGCACGTCCTGGACGACGGCCGCGCGATCACGGTCGCGGGCCTGCGCTTCGCCGGCATCGGCGACCCCCAGTTCACCCCCGACCGCTCGGTCGTCCCGGGCGGCGACGCGGCGGAGGATCTGGCCGGCGCCCGCCTGGCCTCCGCCCTGCGCGACCAGCGCACGGCAGGCACCCCCGTCGACATCGCCATCGCCCACGAGCCGTCGGCGGCCCGCGGGACGGACGGCGAGGTGCCCCTCGTCCTGGCCGGTCACATCCACCACGAACAGACGGAGGTCATGAAGTACGGAACCCGCCTGCGCGTCGAGGGCTCGACGGGCGGCAGCGGCCTGCGCGCGATCGAGGGCAAGTACCCGGACCCCATCGAGGCGTCGGTCCTCTACGTCGACCGCGACACCCGCCGCCTCCAGGCCTGGGACGAGATCAAACTGGGCGGCCTGGGCCTGACGACGGCGGAGGTCAGCCGCCACCTCCCGAAGGAGAACCAACCCGGCGCGCCCCAGTCCTCCTCCCCCTCCCCGACCACCCCCACGACCACCCCGTAAACCGTTTTGGCGATACCTCCCGCCATCCCATATGCTTCTCACGTCCCCGACGCGCTGAGAAGCGCCCAGGCGGGCCGATAGCCCTCATCGTCTAGCGGCCTAGGACGCCGCCCTTTCAAGGCGGTAGCACGGGTTCGAATCCCGTTGGGGGCACGCAACACCGTGTGCGACACTGTTTTACGCGTCGCACGCAACAGCTTGGTCCTGTGGAGCAGTTTGGAGTGCTCGCCACCCTGTCAAGGTGGAGGCCGCGGGTTCAAATCCCGTCAGGACCGCTGAGGTTTCACATGAAACCTCGTGGCTGGGTAGCTCAGTTGGTACGAGCGATCGCCTGAAAAGCGATAGGTCGCCGGTTCGACCCCGGCCCCAGCCACAACAACGAAGGCCCCGTCCAATACGGACGGGGCCTTCGCCGTACCTCCCCCGATGCCCCGGCGAGCCGAACTTGGCATGCCCCGGGCAGGACACTACGTTCTGGCTGACCGACGTCGTGTGGTGAGGCAAGGGGGACCAGTGGTGGTGGGCAAGGACAGGGCGAAGCCGATACGGGAGCTCGACCTGGAGCGGTACCGGGCCCTGTACGGGCTGACGGCGGTCGTCCTGAGCAACTTCGCGATCGTCGCCGTCGCGATCGCCGGCGTATGGCGCCTGGGCAGCGACAAGTCGGTGATCATCGGCGTGCTGACCGCGGCCTTCACCTCGGTCAGCACCATGACCACGGCCTACTTGGGCATCAAGGCCGTCTCCAACACCGCCCAGGCGATGGCCCAGGGCGCCCCCCACCGCACCCCGACACCCTCCGAGACACCAACACCACCGACCGGGACGCCGACCCCCACACCCCTGAGCGAGACGCCGCCCCCCACACCTCCGGCCCCCCGCACCCCCTGACCACCCGCGGCCGCCATGCGACGCGAGGGGCCGTGCCGGTACGTCGCAAGCCCGTCGCTTACGTTCGGATCGAGCAGCGGCTCCCTTGCCCGGCCCACGCCTCATCCAGCGGCGACGGGCTCGACGTACCGGCACGGCCCCGCCCCACCACCGGCACCAGGCGCCCCACCACCGAACCGCAGGCGCACCAGGGCCCGAGATAAAGCACTCGCCAGTAATTTCGGCGAGGTGAGATCCTGGACGGCGTATGTCTACGCATCCTGCCCCCGTCCTCGGCGACCTCGCCCCCCGCCTTGCCGAGCTGTCCCTGCGCGACGCGCACCGGCTCGGCCGCAGGCTCGAGGGCGCGCGCCGGATCCGCAAGCCCGAAGCCCGCGCCGCCGTGCTCGCCGAGATCGACGCTGAGGTCACCAAGGCCGAGGCCCGCATGGCCGAGCGCCGCACCCGCGTGCCCGCCGTCACCTACCCCGAGCAGCTCCCGGTCAGCCAGAAGAAGTCCGACATCGCCGACGCCATACGCGACCACCAGGTCGTCATCGTCGCAGGTGAGACCGGCTCCGGAAAGACCACGCAGATCCCCAAGATCTGTCTCGAACTGGGCCGCGGCGTCCGCGGCATGATCGGCCACACCCAGCCCCGCCGCATCGCCGCCCGCACGGTCGCCGAGCGCGTAGCCGAGGAGCTGGACTCCCCCCTCGGCGAGGCCGTCGGCTGGAAGGTCCGCTTCACCGACCAGGTGAACCCGGACGGCACCTTCGTCAAGCTCATGACGGACGGCATCCTGCTCGCCGAGATCCAGACGGACCGCGAGCTGCGCGCGTACGACACGATCATCATCGACGAGGCCCACGAGCGCTCCCTCAACATCGACTTCCTGCTCGGCTACCTCGCCCAGCTGCTCCCCAAGCGCCCGGACCTGAAGATCGTCATCACGTCGGCCACGATCGACCCGGAGCGCTTCTCCCGCCACTTCGGCGACGCCCCGATCGTCGAGGTCAGCGGCCGTACGTACCCCGTGGAGGTCCGCTACCGCCCGCTCCTCGAAGAGGACGGCGACGACGCCGACCGCGACCAGATCACCGCGATCACGGACGCGGTCGAGGAACTGCAGGCCGAAGGCAAGGGCGACATCCTCGTCTTCCTCTCCGGCGAACGCGAGATCCGCGACACGGCGGACGCCCTCACCAAGAAGCAGTACCGCTTCACCGAGGTCCTCCCCCTCTACGCCCGCCTCTCCCACGCGGAGCAGCACCGCGTCTTCCAGCCCCACACCGGCCGCAGGATCGTTCTGGCGACCAACGTCGCCGAGACCTCGCTCACCGTCCCGGGCATCAAGTACGTCATCGACCCGGGCAACGCCCGTATCTCCAGATACAGCCACCGCACCAAGGTCCAGCGCCTGCCCATCGAGCCGGTCTCGCAGGCCAGCGCCAACCAGCGCAAGGGCCGCTGCGGCCGTACGTCGGACGGCATCTGCATCCGTCTGTACTCCGAGGACGACTTCAACACCCGCCCGGAGTTCACGGACGCGGAGATCCTCCGTACGAACCTGGCGAGCGTCATCCTCCAGATGACGGCGGCCGGCCTCGGCGACATCGAGAAGTTCCCCTTCATCGACCCGCCGGACCACCGCAACATCCGAGACGGCGTCCAGCTCCTCCAGGAACTGAACGCACTCGACCCGTCCGAAAAGGACGTACGCAAGCGCCTCACGGACACCGGCCGCAAGCTCGCCCAGCTCCCCGTCGACCCCCGGCTGGCCCGCATGGTCCTGGAGGCCGACAAGAACGGCTGTGCGCGCGAGGTCATGGTGATCGCCGCGGCGCTCTCCATCCAGGACCCGCGCGAGCGCCCCGCCGACAAGCAGACGCAGGCGGACCAGCAGCACGCCCGCTTCAGGGACGAGACGAGTGACTTCCTCGCCTTCCTCAACCTCTGGCGTTACGTCCGCGAACAACAGAAGGAGCGAGGCTCGTCGGCCTTCCGCCGCATGTGCAAGCAGGAGTACCTGAACTTCCTGCGCATCCGCGAGTGGCAGGACATCTACACCCAGCTGCGCACGGTCGCCAAGCAGATGGGCATCCACCTCAACGAGGACGACGCGGCGGAACAGAGCGTCCATGTCTCCCTCCTCGCCGGTCTGCTCTCGCACGTCGGCATGAAGGACGTGAAGGAGACCGGGGGCGAGAGCGGCGGGCGCGGCACGGGCAAGAACGAGTACCTCGGTGCCCGCAACGCCAAGTTCGCGATCTTCCCGGGCTCGGCCCTCTTCAAGAAGCCCCCGCGTTTCGTGATGTCGGCCGAGCTGGTGGAGACCTCCCGTCTCTGGGCCCGGGTGAACGCCAGGATCGAGCCCGAGTGGGTCGAACCCCTGGCGGAACACCTCCTCAAGCGCACCTACAGCGAGCCGCACTGGGAGAAGGACCAGGCGGCCGTGATGGCGTACGAGAAGGTCACCCTCTACGGCGTCCCGATCGTCGCCCAACGCAAGGTCAACTACGGTCGTATCGACCCCGAGACGAGCCGTGACCTCTTCATCCGCAACGCCCTGGTGGAGGGCGACTGGCGCACGCACCACAAGTTCTTCGCCGACAACCGCAAGCTCCTGACCGAGGTCGAGGAGCTGGAGCACCGTGCCCGCCGCCGGGACATCCTGGTCGACGACGAGACGCTGTTCGACTTCTACGACCAGCGGGTGCCGGCCCACGTCGTGTCCGGCGCGCACTTCGACTCCTGGTGGAAGCACAAGCGCCATGACGAGCCCGAGCTCCTCGACTTCGAGCGCTCGATGCTCATCAACGAACGAGCCGGTGACGTCAGCAAGGACGACTACCCCGACTCGTGGCGCCAGGACCGCCTGAAGTTCCGGGTGACCTACCAGTTCGAGCCGGGCGCGGACGCCGACGGCGTCACGGTGCACATCCCGCTCCAGGTCCTGAACCAGGTGACGGACGACGGCTTCGACTGGCAGATCCCGGGCCTGCGCGAGGAAGTGGTCACCGAACTCATCCGTTCCCTCCCCAAGCCCATCCGCCGCAACTACGTCCCCGCTCCGAACTTCGCGAAGCGGTTCCTCGACCAGGCCGTGCCCCTTCAGGAGCCCCTGCCGACGACCCTGGCCCGCGAGCTCAAGCGGATGGTCGGCGTACCGGTCACGGCCGACGACTTCGACTGGTCCCGCGTCCCCGACCACCTGAAGGTCACCTTCCGGATCGTCGACGAGCGGCGCCGCAAGCTGGCCGAGGACAAGGACCTCGAGACCCTCCAGCTCCAGCTGAAGCCGAAGGCGCGCAAGGCGATCTCGCAGGCCGCGGCGGCGACGGCGGAGCGCGAGGGCGGCGAGTCCCTGGAACGTACGGGCCTCACGGACTGGACGATCGGCACGCTGACGCGCGTCTTCGAGACACGCCGGGCCGGCCAGCCGGTGAAGGCGTACCCGGCCCTGGTCGACGACGGCCCGACGGCGAACACCGTCTCCGTACGTCTCTTCGACACGGAGGCCGAGCAGGCGCAGGCCATGTGGAAGGGCACCCGGCGGCTGATCCTGCGCAACATCCCGGTGAACCCGGCCAAGTTCGCCTCGGACAAGCTCACCAACGCCCAGAAGCTCGCCCTGTCCGCCAACCCGCACGGCTCCGTGCAGGCCCTGTTCGACGACTGTGCGACGGCGGCGGCGGACAAGCTGATCGGCGACTTCGGGGGCCCGGCGTGGGACGAGGAGTCGTACCGGAAGCTGTATGACAAGGTGCGCGCCGAGATCGTCGACACGACGGTCCGGACGGTGGGTCAGGTACAGCAGGTCCTCGCCGCCTGGCAGGCCTGTGAGCGCCGTCTGAAGGCCACCAGCAGCCCCACCCTGCTGGCGAACCTCACGGACGTACGGACGCAGCTGAACGCCCTGGTGAAGCCCGGCTTCGTCACGGCGACCGGCCTGCGCCGGCTCCCGGACCTGATGCGCTATCTGGTCGCCGCCGACCGCCGCCTGCAGCAGATGCCGACCGGCGTCCAGCGGGACACCACCCGCATGGAGAAGGTCCACGAGATGCAGGACGAGTACGCGTGGCTCCTGGAGCAGCTGCCACAGGGCCGGCCGGTCCCGCGGCAGGTCCTGGACATCCGCTGGATGATCGAGGAGCTCCGGGTCAGCTATTTCGCCCACGCGCTCGGCACGGCGTACCCGGTTTCCGACAAGCGCATCGTGAAGGCGATCGACGCGGCGGTGCCGTAACGGGACCTGCACGGTGGGTGAGTTCGACCCCGGGCTCACCCTCCTGTACAGTCTCTTCTCGCAGCACAGCGCAAGAAAGTGGCTGCGAAACCTGGTCCTGTGGAGCAGTTTGGAGTGCTCGCCACCCTGTCAAGGTGGAGGCCGCGGGTTCAAATCCCGTCAGGACCGCAGTAGATACGAGAGCCCGGGTCTTCGGACCCGGGCTCTCGCGCGTACGCACTCCGCACAGCCACACGAACTCACGGATCACTCGCGCCTCCGGACTCACAGACCGCCCGCACATCCGGACTCTCAGACCACCCGCGCAGACCGCCCGCGCGCGCCGAACCCCGGCAGCGCGCGTCCGAGCCCCTGGCGCACATTCGCAGAGTCCGGGCGCCCGTACGCCCCTTCACGCGGCTCACGCGCCCCCACCCCCACGCGGCCGCTCCCCGGGGCCCTCCCACCGAACGTCGGACGCGGGCTCCGCCCAGCCGGCGGAGCCCCCCGCACCTTGACGCCGTCACATTCGGCGGGTACCCCGGAATCCAGGGCACTCGACCTCCTGGAGGTGGTCCATGGCGGCGTCCGCTCGGCACGAGACGCGCGCGCTGCTCCGCGCCCATCTGTCGGCCGCCTCCGGGTACCGCCATCTGACGCGGCACTGCCCGATCTGTCACCAACTCCTGCGACTGGCCATGGAGCCCTCCGCGCATGGCGAGGAGGACGAGACGGCGGCCGAGGACGAAACGCCAGCGAAGGCGTGACCCTCGCGCGGGAGGGCACAACCGCCCAACTCCCTTAGCGCAGACGCGCCACGGGCAACAAGGACTCTGGCATGTGACGGGTGTCACCGCATAAGTTTTCAGAAGGGCGGAACTTACACCCCACCTACAACTGGTCAATTTAATATGTGCAATTGCACTACTCTCCGACGGCCCCCACAGGACATCCGACACCCCTCCCCAGACTCCGACAAGGCCGCTCACAGGCCCACCGCACGGCGCACACCCGTGCTCCTCCGGCACCTGAGCAGGGCACAAAAAAATCGCGCTGGACCCGGCGGAGTCCAGCGCGATCGACGACGCACCCTTGTCGCATGTGTAACTGGGTCGGGCGTGAGCCCTGTTGGGGCAGGACCCGCGTCGCTTGGAGCTGTGGTTCGGGCGTCCTGACAGGTTGGGGGACCTACCGAATTGCCCGGTTATGCAGTTGTTCAGGCCTCGCTGCGCTGCTGCGGGATACCCGCGAGTAGTGCGCGGACCTCAGCCTCGCGATAGCGGCGGTGCCCGCCGAGCGTGCGGATGGATGTGAGCTTGCCGGCCTTCGCCCACCGCGTGACCGTCTTGGGGTCGACGCGGAACATCGTGGCGACCTCAGCCGGGGTCAGCAGCGGCTCGGCATCAGGGGTGCGAGCGGTCATGAGCGGCCTCCTCGGGAGAACCGAACCTTCTCGGTTCTTTCCTCTAAATTCTGCACCTTGACCCGCGTTGCCCGAAATGGCGGACGCGAGTCGAGTCGGTTATAGGACGAACGGCTTGTCCTCGGCACTACAACTACACCATCCGTCCAGCCGCGTCGGCCAAACCGATGGAATTGCCCTCCCAGGTGTTCATCAGCGACGGAAGCCGATGGACCATGCCATAGCGGACAGTCACGCCACTGTGACGATCAGTCACAGGGCGATCAGGAGTCATCAGACCCCCCATAGCGCGCAATGCCGAGATTCCCGCCCAAACATGGACGGATGGAGCCCTCCCCCGGGCTCCTTGTCCTATTTTGGCACGAGGAGGGGCAAGCGATGCAAGAGCCAGGTAAGTGCCATCCGTCACGCTTGGCACACCGTCGACACAAAAGACCGGATCGGGACCTAGGTCCCGCCCTGCGGGTTCTTCTCCCGCAGTGAGGGTTCTTCAGCGTGCGAGGACCATACGTCAGTTCGGACGAACACCAGTGAGAAGCACATCACACTTCTCGAGCGGCAAACCCGCCCCAGTCGGCCCGAGGCACTCAGACGCCCCGAGGCACTCAGACAGCTCACAGGGCACACAGGCCCCAAAGGGCACACAGAACCCACGCGACACACAGGACTCGCACGCCCCATGGGCCCAAAGACCCTGGCCGCCCCTCAGTTCGCCGAGCGCCGGTCCCGGACCGAGCGCCAGCGCTCCACGAGCCGCCCGTACGCCTCGCCCGCCGCCGCCCCGTCCCCGTGACGCAGCGCCTCGATGCCCTCGGCGACGTCGGCCGCCGAGTGGTCGTCCTCGAGGTGCCCGGCCGGCAGGGCGTGCACGAGCCCGCCGTAGTCCAGCTCGACCAGCGAGCGCGGATGGAACTCCTCCAGCCAGCGCCCCACGTCCACCAGGCCGTCGATGAGGGGCCCCTCGTCCAGGGTGTCCCGCAGGGTCTTCAGGGCGCGTGCCGTCCGCCGCCGCGCCTGCACCATCGGCGTCCGGTAGCGCAGCATCGGCGGCGCTCCGTCGCCGCCCGCCCCCTTCTCGTACCGCCGCTCCTCGTCGGTGACGAGCACGAACCAGTTCAGCGGCACCTGCCAGGTAGAGGTGCGGATCCACGGGCGGGCGTCGGGGTTGCGGGCCAGCCAGCGCTCGTAGTCAAGGCCCGCCTGGCGGCGTACCAGCGGCGGCAGGACCGCGTCCAGGACGGACGCGGGCAGTTCGTCGGCCAGGTCCTCCAGCGCCTGCCAGCCGCGCAGCCGGGTGCGCCAGGGACAGACGCAGAGCACTCCGTCGACGCTCAGCACGAACGCGTCCGCGCTCTCGTGCACCGGCACGGGGATCGGCGGGGTGGGCAGCAGGTCGGCCAGGGAGCGGCGCAACTCGTCCTGGTACGACGGGCGCTCGGCGCGCCGTGCGTAACGCGCCCAGTGGGTTCGCTCAGGCTCCGGGAAGGCGGCCAGCGGTTCGTACACGCGCAGATAGGACGCGTACGGGACGATCACCGAGGACACCTTGGGCACCCCTGCTCCCTCCCCAACGGACCGGACACGAAACCCGGGCGGGATCCCGGGCGAGCGGCGCGCGGGCGACCGGGAAATCACTCCAAATCGTCCCACGACCGTGCGGAAACGTACTCCGGGAGGAGGTGATCCTGAACACTGCGCGGATGGTGACCGGGCACAGGCTCTAATCTCATGCCCACGGAAGCCCGCCATCCGCACGGGCACCGTCCACAACCGCCGCTACTTACCTGGGAGTCACCACAGTGACCGACGTAACCGACGGCGTCCTGCACACCCTGTTCCATTCGGACCAGGGGGGTCATGAGCAAGTCGTGCTCTGCCAGGACCGGGCCAGCGGCCTCAAGGCCGTCATCGCCATCCACTCCACCGCTCTGGGCCCCGCCCTGGGCGGTACGCGTTTCTACCCGTACGCGAGCGAGGAGGAGGCCGTCGCCGACGCGCTGAACCTCTCGCGCGGGATGTCGTACAAGAACGCCATGGCCGGTCTCGACCACGGCGGCGGCAAGGCCGTGATCATCGGGGACCCCGAGCAGATCAAGAGCGAGGCCCTGCTCCTCGCCTACGGCCGGTTCGTGGCCTCGCTCGGCGGGCGCTACGTCACCGCGTGCGACGTCGGTACGTATGTCGCCGACATGGACGTCGTGGCGCGCGAGTCCCGCTGGACGACGGGCCGCTCGCCCGAGAACGGCGGCGCCGGCGACTCCTCGGTCCTGACCGCCTACGGGGTCTTCCAGGGCATGCGGGCCAGTGCCCAGCACCTGTGGGGAGACCCGACGCTGCGCGGCCGCAAGGTCGGCATCGCGGGCGTCGGCAAGGTGGGCCGCCACCTGGTGGACCATCTGCGCGAGGACGGCGCCGAGGTCGTGATCACGGACGTACGCGACGAGTCCGTACGGCAGATCCTGGACAAGCACCCGACGGGTGTCACGGCCGCCACGGACACCGAGGCGCTGATCCGCACCGAGGGCCTGGACATCTACGCCCCCTGCGCGCTGGGCGGGGCGCTGAACGACGCGTCCGTGCCGGTGCTCACCGCGCGGATCGTGTGCGGCGCCGCCAACAACCAGCTCGCGCACCCGGGTGTCGAGAAGGACCTCGCGGATCGCGGGATCCTCTACGCGCCGGACTACGTGGTGAACGCGGGCGGTGTCATCCAGGTCGCCGACGAGCTGCACGGCTTCGACTTCGACCGGTGCAAGGCGAAGGCCACGAAGATCTTCGACACCACGCTGGCCATATTCGCACGTGCGAAGGAAGACGGGATTCCGCCGGCTGCCGCGGCCGACCGGATCGCCGAGCAGCGGATGGCGGAGGCGCGCCGCCGCGGATAACGGAACCTTCCATTCCGTCGCATTCCGCGCGCGTCTCGATGCTTGTCAGGGACCCGCCGAGGGGACACTTCGAGAGAACTCTCACTCCCGTCGGCGGGTCGTCCGCCAAGAAGAGGTTAAAATCGCGGTTGACCAGCGGGGACAGGGCACCTCGCAGGTTCTGGGCCTAGGCGCGTCCTGCGGGCGACGTACCGTATGGGCGCGGGCTCAGGTACCGTGGAAGCCCTACGGACCGGTCTCTCCATGGAGAGCCCGTTCCAGATCATGAACGCGTGTCAAGACTCTGGGGCCACCGAGCCCCGTATCCGAGGGGGTCGAGCCATGGGGCGCGGCCGGGCAAAGGCCAAGCAGACGAAGGTCGCCCGCCAGCTGAAGTACAGCAGCGGCGGGACTGACCTCTCGCGTCTGGCCAATGAGCTGGGCGCTTCGACTTCGAATCAGCCGCCGAATGGCGAGCCGTTCGAGGACGACGACGAGGAAGACGACCCGTACGCCCAGTACGCGGATCTCTACAACGACGACGATGAGGATGAGGACGACCAGTCCGGTCCACAGTCTCAACGTCGCGGCGCTTGACGCACCAGCGTCCCTCGCGGTTTCCGCGATCTCTCGTAGCAGTAGCGGTGAGTAGATCTCTGTTGGCGGATTTCTCGTAGCAACCGCACTTCACCCGGTCCGGGGCCTCAACGCCGGACCGGGTTTCGTGCTGCCCCGCGGGCCTCAGTTCGCGTAGTCGCCGATCAGGGCCGCGCCCGTCGCGTGCTCGCCACGCTCGGTGATCTCACCGGCGATCCAGGCGTCCACGCCGCGGTCCGCGAGGGTGGCCACCGCCACGTCCGCCGATTCCTCGGGGACGATCGCGATCATGCCCACGCCCATGTTCAGCGTCTTCTCCAGCTCCAGACGCTCGACATCGCCGGTCTTGCCGACGAGGTCGAAGACCGGGGCCGGGGTCCAGGTCTCGCGGTCCACGATCGCGTGCAGCCCGTCCGGGATCACCCGGGCCAGGTTGGCCGCGAGCCCGCCGCCGGTGATGTGGCTGAAGGCGTGCACGTCGGTGGTCCTCGTCAGCGCCAGGCAGTCCAGCGAGTAGATCTTGGTGGGCTCCAGAAGCTCCTCGCCGAGCGAGCGGCCGAACTCCTCGACGTGCTGGTCCAGGCTGAGGTTCGCCCGGTCGAAGAGGACGTGCCGGACGAGCGAGTACCCGTTCGAGTGAAGACCGGAGGCCGCCATGGCGATCACCGCGTCACCCGTACGGATACGATCCGGGCCGAGCAGCCGGTCGGCCTCCACCACGCCCGTACCGGCGCCCGCGACGTCGAAGTCGTCCGGACCGAGCAGGCCCGGGTGTTCGGCCGTCTCGCCGCCCACCAGGGCGCAGCCCGCGAGCACACAGCCCTCGGCGATGCCCTTCACGATGGCGGCCACGCGCTCCGGGTGGACCTTGCCCACGCAGATGTAGTCGGTCATGAAGAGCGGCTCGGCGCCGCACACCACGATGTCGTCCATGACCATCGCGACCAGGTCGTGGCCGATGGTGTCGTACACGCCGAGCTGCCGGGCGAGGTCGACCTTGGTGCCCACGCCGTCCGTGGCGGAGGCGAGCAGCGGGCGCTCGTAGCGCTTGAGGGCGGAGGCGTCGAAGAGGCCGGCGAAGCCGCCGAGGCCGCCGAGGACCTCGGGGCGCTGCGTCTTCTTCACCCACTCCTTCATCAGCTCTACGGCGCGGTCGCCCGCTTCGATGTCGACGCCTGCGCTTGCGTAGCTGGCACCAGTGCCCGCGTGCGGAGCACGCTGAACAGATTCAGCAGACATTGCCTGGGATCTTTCGGGTTGGTGATACGGGGGCTCTGCGGCGCTTACGGGCGACGGATCGCGTCGGCCGCGGCCGTGGCGGCGGGGCCCGCGGCCAGCTCGGTCTCCAGAAGCTGCTTGCCCAGCAGTTCCGGGTCCGGGAGCTCCATCGGGTACTCGCCGTCGAAGCAGGCGCGGCACAGGTTCGGCTTGGCGATGGTGGTCGCCTCGATCATGCCGTCGATGGAGATGTACGAGAGGGAGTCGGCGCCGAGCGAGGTGCCGATCTCCTCGATGGTCATGCCGTTGGCGATCAGCTCGGCGCGGGTCGCGAAGTCGATGCCGAAGAAGCAGGGCCACTTCACGGGGGGAGAGGAGATCCGGATGTGGACTTCCGCCGCACCTGCCTCGCGGAGCATGCGCACCAGGGCCCGCTGGGTGTTGCCGCGCACGATCGAGTCGTCGACGACGACCAGGCGCTTGCCCTTGATGACTTCCTTCAAGGGGTTCAGCTTCAGACGGATGCCCAGCTGGCGGATGGTCTGCGAAGGCTGGATGAAGGTCCGGCCGACGTACGCGTTCTTGACCAGGCCGGCGCCGAACGGGATGCCGCTGGCCTCCGCGTATCCGATCGCGGCGGGCGTCCCGGACTCCGGGGTCGCTATCACCAGATCGGCCTCGACAGGGGCTTCCTTGGCGAGCTTGCGGCCCATCTCGACACGCGAGAGGTACACGTTCCGGCCGGCGATGTCCGTGTCCGGGCGGGCCAGGTACACGTACTCGAAGACACAGCCCTTGGGCTTCGCTTCCGCGAATCGGGACGTACGCAGGCCGTTCTCGTCGATGGCGACGAACTCGCCCGGCTCGATCTCACGGACGTAGGCCGCGCCGCAGATGTCGAGGGCGGCGGACTCGGAGGCGACGACCCAGCCGCGCTCCAGGCGGCCGAGGACCAGCGGGCGGATGCCCTGCGGGTCGCGGGCCGCGTACAGGGTGTGCTCGTTCATGAAGACGAGGCTGAAGGCGCCCTTGACCTGCGGGAGGACCTTCGCGGAGGCCTCTTCGACGGTCAGCGGCTTGCCGTCGTCGTCGACCTGGGCCGCGAGGAGCGCGGTGAGCAGGTCGGTGTCGTTGGTGGCGGCCACGCGGGTGGTGCGGCCGTCCTGCTTGGGGAGGTCGGCGACCATCTCGGCGAGCTGCGCCGTATTGACGAGGTTGCCGTTGTGGCCGAGCGCGATGGAGCCGTGCGCGGTGGCACGGAACGTCGGCTGGGCGTTCTCCCACACGGAGGCGCCGGTGGTCGAGTAGCGGGCGTGACCGACCGCGATGTGACCCTGGAGCGAACCGAGCGAGGTCTCGTCGAAGACCTGGGACACGAGGCCCATGTCCTTGAAGACGAGGATCTGGGAGCCGTTGCTTACCGCGATACCCGCGGATTCCTGGCCCCGATGCTGGAGGGCATAGAGCCCGAAGTAAGTGAGCTTGGCGACCTCTTCACCGGGGGCCCAGACTCCGAAGACGCCGCAAGCGTCCTGGGGGCCTTTCTCGCCGGGGAGCAGATCATGATTGAGTCGACCGTCACCACGTGGCACGCCACCGAGTGTAGGCGAGATCGACCACTGGTCCGAATTGGGGATACGGACCTTTGACGGATCACTCGTCGGCGACGGCTTGTATGGTCTTTCCGTTTGTGCTGGTCAGCGCGATGGCTCGGTGGTTCAACTCGTATGCGACGGTGCTGTCGAAGAAGCCCAGCAGGGTCCTCTCGGTACCCATGAGTGAGCCGTCGCACATCATCCGGGTGGTCTTGGCGGTGCCGAGGGTGATAAGTCCGTCGCGGACGGTGGCCTTGGCGGTGACCTGATTGCAGCCGAGGCGGCCGGAAAGGGTGCCGTTCGCCTTGTCGAGGGTGAAGTGGGCGTCGGCCCCCTGGGGGAGGGACTGGGCCACGTCACCGTCCCCGAGGGAGGTGACCGTCCATTTCGTGCCGTACAGGGGCGCGTCCGGCTCCTTGGTGAGATCGACGCGGTCGCCGCCGTCGGTGGTGAGCGTCAGCTTGTCGCCCTTGACCTCGCTGGTGAACGTGTGGTCGACGTAGGCGCGGCTGAGGCTCTGCTCGAAGCTCATGGGGTCCTTCTGGCAGCCCATGTCGGTGGCCTCGATCGTCCCGAAGTCGACACGGTCACCCTTGAGGGTGACGGTCGAGCCGAAAGTGTTGCAGCCGAGGTTGCCGCTGACGCGACCGTCTTCGCCGATCCGCAGATACGCGCTGTCCGGCGCCTGCCGGGTCCGGCCATGCGTGGTGAGGGTGTCGACACTCCAGTGGACGCCGGTGACCGGCGACGATCCGGTCCCCACGGAACCGCCGCCCCCCGTCTCGGTGCCGCAGGCCACGGCGAGCGGAAGCAGGGTCAGGACGCTGAGGGTCAGTCGCTGCTTGTCCATGACGGTGTGACGGGAGGGGTGGGGTGGCCGGTTCCCCTCCGAGGCGGTGCGGGTGGGGTCAGCGGGTGCTCGGCGGGTGGGCTCAGCCCATCAGGGGCAGCAGCCCGCCGAGGTCGGCCCGCTCGCCGCTCGCGCTGACCTTCGCCTCGTCCAGCGCGGTCGTCCACTCCGTACGTCCCGTCGCCAGCCGGATCCAGGTCAGCGGGTCGGTCTCCACGACGTTCGGCGGTGTGCCACGGGTGTGCCGGGGGCCCTCCACGCACTGCACGACGGCGTACGGCGGGATCCGCACCTCCGTCGACGCGCCGGGTGCCTTCACCGCGAGCGCGTCGGCGAGCAGCCGGGTGCAGGCGGCGAGGGCCTGGCGGTCGAGGGGGATGTCGGCGCCGGCGGCGCGGTTCAGGTCGTCGGTGTGCACGACGAGTTCGACGGTGCGGGTGACGAGGTAGTCGGCGAGGGTCATCGCGCCGATGCGAGCCGCGAGCAGCCGGTCGTCGGGGACCGTGGCCAGGCGCTCGGTGATCCGCTGTTCGGCGCGGGCGTAGAGCGCGTCGAGGCCGGGGTTGTCGCGGGCGAGTTCGCGGGTGCCGTCGGCGATGTCCCCGGCGCGTGCCGACGTCGCGAACGGCCAGTCGAGCAGCGCGAGTTCCTTCGCCGCGGGCTCGGGCCGGTCGAGGTTCCGGCTGACGGTCTCGACGGCCATGGTGAGGTGCGCGGCCAGCTCCCGCACGCTCCAGTCCCCGAGGTGCGTGGGCCGCGCCAACTGCTCCTCGGTCAGAGTGCGGACGCCCTGCCGCACGTTCCCGAACTGCGCGAGCACCGCCGCGCGGATCTTGGCGGAGTCGTAGGTACGGGTGCGTTTCCTGGCCGGCGGCATGTGGCGAGCCTAGGGCCTGTCCGGCCGGGGACGTGGAGAATTTGATGTCCGGACAGGCTTGATGTCCGTACAGGCTTGATGTCCGTACGGGAGCGTCACGCTTTGCGCGCGTAGTCCCCGAGTCCGTGTTCCACCAGTGCGAAGGCCCGCTCGGCGCGCCCGGGGGCGTCGGCGGCGACCGTGGCGGCCATGGTGTCGCCGGTCTCCTCGGCGAGGAGTGCGGCCAGGTCGCGCGTGCCCTTCTGGGCGGCGAGGAAGGCGCGCTCCATCAGGACCGGGGTCCGCATGACGAGTTCGCGTAGCTGCCGGGCGATCGGGTCGCCGTTCAGACCGACCGCGGGGTCACGCGCCTCGACCATCTCAAGGAGCTGCCGGCCCCGCGCTCCTCGCGCTGAGGCTGCCCAAGGCCGGTGACACGAAGGGCAGCGCGACCCGGCCCCGGGAGACCGAGCCCGTCCCGGCATGACGACGGCCCCGCCCGTCGAACGGGCGGGGCCGTCGAAACGCACGGGGCCGTCGAAACGGGCGGGGCCGTCGGCGTCGTACGACCGCTTACGCGAGCAGCGCCGGGATCGTGCCCTCGTGGGCCGTGCGGAGCTCGTCCAGCGGGAGCGCGAACTCGCCCTGGACCTCGACCGCGTCCGAGTCCACGACACCGATCCGGGTGACGGGAAGACCCCGCGCACCGCACATGTCGTTGAAGCGGAGCTCCTCCGAGCGCGGGACGGCGACGACCGCGCGGCCCGCCGACTCCGAGAACAGGAAGGTGAACGCGTCCAGACCGTCGGGCACGACCAGCCGCGCGCCCTTGCCGCCGAGCAGCGCCGACTCGACCACGGCCTGGATCAGACCGCCGTCGGACAGGTCGTGCGCCGAGTCGATCATGCCGTCGCGGGAGGCGGAGATGAGGATCTCGCCGAGCAGCCGCTCACGCTCCAGGTCGACCTTCGGGGGGAGACCTCCGAGGTGGTCGTGGACGACCTGCGACCAGGCCGAACCGCCGAACTCCTCGTGGGTGTCACCGAGCAGGTAGAGGAGCTGGCCCTCTTCCTGGAAGGCGACCGGCGTGCGGCGGGCGACGTCGTCGATGACGCCCAGCACGGCCACGACCGGGGTCGGGTGGATGGCGACCTCGCCCGTCTGGTTGTAGAGCGAGACGTTGCCGCCGGTCACCGGGGTGCCCAGCTGCTGGCAGGCGTCGGCGAGACCGCGGATGGCCTCGGCGAACTGCCACATGACGGCCGGGTCCTCGGGCGAGCCGAAGTTCAGGCAGTCGGAGACGGCGAGCGGCTTGGCGCCGGTCGTCGCGACATTGCGGTAGGCCTCGGCGAGCGCGAGCTGCGCACCCGTGTACGGGTCGAGCTTGGCGTAGCGGCCGTTGCCGTCCGTGGCGATGGCGACGCCGAGTCCGGTCTCCTCGTCGATGCGGATCATGCCCGAGTCCTCGGGCTGCGCCAGCACCGTGTTGCCCTGCACGAAGTGGTCGTACTGGGAGGTGATCCAGGACTTGGAGGCCTGGTTCGGCGAGCTCACGAGCTTGAGGACCTGGTCCTTGAGCTCCCCGCTCGTCGCCGGGCGCGGCAGCTTGTTCGCGTCGTCGGCCTGGAGGGCGTCCTGCCACTCGGGGCGGGCGTAGGGGCGCTCGTAGACCGGGCCGTCGTGCGCGACCGTACGCGGGTCGACGTCGACGATCTTGCCGCCGTGCCAGTAGATCTCCAGGCGGTCGCCGTCGGTGACCTCACCGATGACGGTGGCGATCACGTCCCACTTGTCGCAGATCTCCAGGAACCGGTCGACCTTCTCCGGCTCGACGACCGCGCACATGCGTTCCTGCGACTCGCTCATGAGGATTTCCTCGGGCGAGAGCGTGGAGTCGCGCAGGGGTACGTCGTCCAGCGTCACGCGCATGCCGCCGGAGCCGTTGGAGGCCAGCTCGGAGGTGGCACACGACAGACCGGCCGCACCGAGGTCCTGGATGCCGACGACCAGCTTCTCGGCGAAGGCCTCGAGCGTGCACTCGATGAGCAGCTTCTCCTGGAAGGGGTCGCCGACCTGGACGGCGGGGCGCTTCGACGGCTTGGCGTCGTCGAAGGTCTCACTCGCCAGGATGGAGGCGCCGCCGATGCCGTCGCCGCCCGTGCGGGCCCCGTAGAGGATGACCTTGTTGCCGGCGCCGGACGCCTTCGCGAGGTGGATGTCCTCGTGCTTCATGACGCCGATGGCACCGGCGTTGACGAGGGGGTTGCCCTGGTAGCAGGCGTCGAAGACGACCTCGCCGCCGATGTTGGGCAGACCCAGGCAGTTGCCGTAGCCGCCGATGCCCGCGACGACGCCCGGCAGGACGCGCTTGGTGTCGGGGTGGTCGGCGGCGCCGAAGCGCAGCGGGTCGACGACGGCGACCGGGCGGGCGCCCATCGCGATGATGTCGCGCACGATGCCGCCGACGCCGGTGGCCGCGCCCTGGTAGGGCTCGACGTACGACGGGTGGTTGTGCGACTCGACCTTGAAGGTGACGGCGTAGCCCTGGCCGACGTCGACGACACCGGCGTTCTCGCCGATGCCGACGAGGAGGGCGTCGGACTGCGGGGCCTTCTCGCCGAACTGGCGCAGGTGCACCTTCGAGGACTTGTACGAGCAGTGCTCGGACCACATGACGGAGTACATGGCGAGCTCGGCGCCGGTCGGGCGGCGGCCGAGGATCTCGACGACCCGCTCGTACTCGTCCTTCTTCAGGCCCAGTTCGGCCCAGGGCAGCTCGACGTCGGGGGTCGCGGCCGCGTTCTCGACCGTGTCCAGAGGCGTGCGGCTCATGCGGTGACCAGCTTCTTGAGGATCGAGGTGAAGAAGGGGAGGCCGTCGGTGCGGCCGGTGCCGACGAGGGGGTCGACCGCGTGCTCGGGGTGCGGCATCAGGCCGACGATGTTGCCGGCCTCGTTCGTGATCCCGGCGATGTCCCGAAGGCTGCCGTTGGGATTGCCGTATCCATCAGCGGCTGCGCCGCGGGCCACGTAACGGAAGGCGACCCGGCCCTCCGCCTCCAGCATGTCCAGGGTGCGCTCGTCGGCGACGTACCGCCCGTCCATGTTCTTCAGCGGGATGTGGATCTCCTGGCCGGACTCGTAGTCGGCCGTCCAGGACGTCTCCGCGTTCTCCACCCGCAGCTTCTGGTCGCGGCAGATGAAGTGGAGGTGGTTGTTGCCGAGCATCGCGCCGGGGAGGAGGTGCGCCTCGGTGAGGACCTGGAAGCCGTTGCAGATGCCGAGGACGGGCATTCCGGACTTCGCCTGCTCGATCACGGTCTCCATCACCGGCGAGAAGCGCGAGATGGCACCGGCCCGGAGATAGTCGCCGTACGAGAAACCGCCGGGCAGCACCACGGCGTCGACCTGCTTGAGGTCCTTGTCCTTGTGCCAGAGCGCGACGGGTTCGGCACCGGCGAGCTTGATCGCACGCTGCGTGTCCCGGTCGTCGAGGCTGCCGGGAAAGGTGACGACTCCAATACGAGCGGTCACTTTCCTGCCTCCGCGACTTCCTCGACCTTGACGGTGAAGTCCTCGATCACGGTGTTGGCGAGGAAGGATTCCGCCAGTTCATGGATGCGGGCGAGCGCGGCGTCGTCCACCGGTCCGTCCACTTCCAGTTCGAATCGCTTTCCCTGACGTACGTCGGAGACACCTTCGAAACCGAGGCGCGGCAGTGCACGCTGCACCGCCTGGCCCTGGGGGTCGAGGATCTCCGGCTTGAGCATGACGTCGACTACGACGCGTGCCACTGGCACTCCCGGTGTGTGGTGCTGAGCAGGTCGCTTCAGACTACCCGCACAAAATTTCTACTCGCGTAGATTCGTAGAATCCTACGTGAGCCCGATCACGATCCCGCATCGACGCGGGGACCTGGACGGAAAATCCTGGGAAAAATCGCAGAAGAGCGGCAGGGGCCCATTACCTTCGGACACGCGGAAGGTTTTAGTCGGGCTTCACAATGCAATGCCCGGCACTGTACAAATGAATTGGCAATAGCCGATACTTTGCCCAATAACAGCCGGACAGTCGACATCTCCCCGACAACTCCGTGACGTCCACGCACGTCATGGGGTGCGATCGCAGAGGTGCCGCACGAAGGGACCGATATTCGTGGCGCAGCGTGTCGTGGTCACTCTCTTTGACGACATCGACGGCTCGGAAGCGGCGGAAACGATCGCCTTCGGACTCGACGGCAAGTCGTACGAGATCGACCTCAATCCCACCAATGCCAAGAAACTGCGTAAGGCCCTCGCGCCCTACCTCGAGGCCGGCCGCAAGCAGTCGAAGTCCGGGAAGGCGTACACGCACACCGCGTTGACCCCCGACCCGGCCGCCGTCCGCGCCTGGGCCCGCTCCAACAAGCTGGACGTCCCCCCGCGCGGCCGCATCCCCAAGAAGGTCTACGAGGCGTTCGCCGAGGCGCACTGAGCCCGAGGGGCCGCCGGATGGCTCGCCAGGGTCCCGCTCCCGGCCGGCCATCCGCCCCCGCGCGCAACCGACTTGCGCTGACCCCCCGCTGATCAGCTAGAGTCTGGAGCACGCCGAGGGGCAAGGCCGAAAAGCCGGACCCCGAGGAGTCACGCGGGTGTAGTTCAGTAGCAGAACATCCCCCTTCCAGGGGGAAGGCGCAGTGTGCAATTCCTGTCACCCGCTCTGCAGCCCTTACCGACCACTCTTGTGGATCAGGTAGGGTGGTGCTCGCACCGACCGGTGAAAGCTGGTCGGAGGCAATGCGGACGTAGCTCAGTTGGTAGAGCGCAACCTTGCCAAGGTTGAGGTCGCGAGTTCGAGCCTCGTCGTCCGCTCCAGCAAGCAAAGACCCCGGTCATCGACCGGGGTCTTTCTCGTGTGCGCGCACGAGCGCCCCCTGACATTTGTCATGCGGAGTGATGACACCGCGCACTGCTGTCGGGTCCCGTCCGCGGGGACGCTGATTTCATGAACACGAACGAGCAAGATGACGTGATCGAGGTCACTGATCTGCGGCGCGTGTACGGAGGAGACCGGGGAGCCGGCGGAGATTTCGAGGCCGTGCGCGGAATCACCTTCTCCGTGGGCCGCGGTGAGCTCTTCGCGCTGCTGGGGACCAACGGCGCGGGCAAGACCTCCACCGTCGAGCTGCTGGAGGGCCTCGCCCCTCCGGCAGGCGGCCGGGTGCGGGTCCTCGGGCACGATCCCTACGAGGAGCGCGCGGCCGTCCGGCCCCGGATCGGCGTGATGCTGCAGGAGGGCGGCTTCCCCTCCGAGCTGACGGTCGCGGAGACCGTACGGATGTGGGCGGGCTGCACGAGCGGAGCCCGGCCGACCGCTCAGGCCCTGGAGATGGTCGGGCTCACCCGGCGGTCCGGGGTACGGGTGAAGCAGCTGTCCGGGGGCGAGAAACGGCGTCTGGACCTGACCCTCGCGCTCCTCGGCCGCCCCGAGGTCCTCTTCCTCGACGAGCCGACGACCGGCCTGGACGCCGAAGGACGCCGGGACACCTGGGACTTGGTGCGCGAACTGCGCGACGGCGGTACGACCGTGGTGCTGACCACGCACTACCTGCAGGAGGCGGAGGAGCTGGCCGACCGGCTCGCGGTCCTCCACGAAGGGCACATCGCGGCCTCGGGCACCCCCGCCGAGGTGACCGCCTCCTCACCGTCCCGCATCTCCTTCGAACTGCCCGACGGCTACTTCCTCGGAGACCTGCCCCCGCTCGCCGGACTCGGCGTGACCGGTCACGAGACGGCGGGCCGTGCCGTCAGGCTGCGCACCGACGAGCTCCAGCGCACCGCCACCGCGCTGCTGCTGTGGGCCCACCAGAAGCAGGTCGAGCTGCGGGGGCTCGATGTGCGGTCGGCTTCACTGGAGGAGGCGTTCCTGCGGATAGCGCGGGACGCTTCGGACCGGGGCGCGGGTGTGAGCGAGCAGGAGAAGGGGGCGGCGGCATGAGCGCGACAGTCCCGGCGACCGGGGAACCCGGTACGGATACGGGTGGGGGTGCGGGTACGACGACGGCCGCGGGGCGGATGGCCGCCCTGGCGCGCGCCGAACTGACCCTGCTGGGCCGCTCGAAGGCGACCCTCGCCGCCGCCGTGTTCATGCCGCTGCTCTTGCCGTTCAGCCTCCGCTCGACGGTCGGCCAGATGGATCTGAAGGGCACCGGGCTCTCGGTCGGCTCGGTCGTCCTGCCCTCCTCCGTCGGCTTCTCACTCCTCTTCGCGGTCTACAGCTCGCTGGTGAGCGTGTACGCGGCCCGCCGCGAGGAGCTCGTCCTCAAACGGCTGCGCACCGGGGAGCTGCGGGACGCGGAGATCCTCGGTGGTGCGGCCCTGCCCTCGGTCGCGATCGGGCTGGTGCAGTGCCTGGTCCTGACGGTCGCGTGCGCCGTGCTGCTGGACGTCGGCGCGCCCCGGGCACCCCATCTCGCCGTCCTGGGGCTGCTCCTGGGCCTGGCGATGTGGCCCGCGCTGGCGGCGATCACGGCGAACTTCAGCAAGAGCGTGGAAGGCGCCCAGGTCGCCGCCATGCCCTTGATGCTGGTGTCGCTGTTCGGTTCCGGCACCTTCTTCCCCCTCCAGGTCATGCCGGACCAGCTGGCCTCGGCCTGCGAACTGCTGCCCCTGACCCCGGTGATCACGCTGATACGCGGCGGCTGGACCGGCGGCCTCTCCGCGCACGACACCCTGGGCGCGCTCGGGACGGCGGTGGCCTGGATGGTGTTCGCGGTGTTTGCTGTACGGCGGTGGTTCCGCTGGGAGCCGCGGCGTTGACCAGGGACTTGGTGGTGGGCATGGGCGGGCGCGATGGCTGGTGGCGCGGCAAGAGCACGCCGGCGAAGATCGAGACGTACACGCGGTGGTCGTTCCACACCTTCCCGTTCATCGAGGTCGCCACCTTCGCGCTGCCCGCCTTCGGATATGTGCCCGCCCCGGTGAACTGGATCCTGTTCCTGCTGGTGAGCGCGCACGCCGCGCTCGGCGCGGTGACCGCCTCGCTGACCCTGGACTGGACCCGCGGCCGCCGCGCCCTGCCGGTACGGCTGCTCTGGGCGCTGGGCACCGCCACCGTGGTGATCGCCGTCGTGAGCCTGGTGGTCGCGCTGCACGGCCCGCGCGGCGCGGACAACGGGGCGGCGGCCGGCACGGTGTTCGTCGGTGTCCTGTCGTTCGGGATCGGCACCCTGGCGCTCGCGGTGCGCGAGACACGACGCATGGTGTACGGCGTGCTCGGCGCCGCCCTGGGCGCCGGCGCCGTGGCCGTCCCCGCGGGTGTCCCGGCGCCCGGCGCCGCCGTCGCCGCCGCGGCGGTCGTCCTCGCCGCCGGTTTCTTCACCTTCACCTCCGCCTTCTCCGTCTGGCTGCTGAACGCCGTCTACGAACTCGACGAGGCCCGCGAGACCCGGGCCCGGCTCGCCGTCGCCGAGGAACGGCTGCGCTTCGGGCGCGATCTGCACGACGTGATGGGCCGCAACCTGGCGGTGGTCGCGCTGAAGAGCGAACTCGCCGTGCAACTGGCGCGGCGCGGACGGCCGGAGGCCGTGGAGCAGATGATCGAGGTCCAGCGGATAGCGCGGGAGACGCAGCGGGAGGTCCGCGAGGTCGTACGCGGCTACCGCGAGGCCGATCTGCGGACCGAACTCGCGGGCGCGCAGGGCGTGTTGAGAGCCGCCGGCATCGACTGCGAGGTCAGCGGCCCGGTGACCGGACTGCCCGCGGAGATCCAGTCCGCGCTCGGCTGGGTCGTACGGGAGGCGACGACGAACGTGCTGCGGCACGGGGACGCCGGAAGGTGCTCGGTGTCCCTGCGGGTGGCCGAGGGCCGGGTGACCCTCACCGTCGAGAACGACGGGGCGCCCGGTACCGGTACTGGGTCCGGTACCGGACCCGGTGCCGCCGAGCCGGGAAGGGGGTCCGGGCTCGCCGGGCTGCGGGAGCGGCTCAGGGAGGTGGACGGGGTGCTGCGGGCCGGGCCTGCCGGGGATGACCTGTTCCGCCTGACCGCCGAGGTGCCGCTGCCCCCTGCCTCGGCCCCGGAACCGGCTCCGGTTCCGGCCCCGGAAATGGCTGGGTCGCCCCCGCCCGTCCCCCGCCCTGTGAGTGAGGTCACCCCATGACGTCCACCCCACCTACCTCATCCGCCCCATCTGTCCCATCCGCACCGCCCGTGCGGCTGTTGCTCGCCGACGACGAGCATCTGATCAGGGGTGCGCTCGCCGCGCTGCTGGGACTGGAGGACGACCTCGTGGTGGTCGCCGAGGCCGCGACCGGGCCCGAGGCGCTGGCGATGGCACTGGCGCACGAACCCGATGTCGCCGTCCTGGATCTGCAGATGCCGGGGGCGGACGGTGTGAGGGTGGCCACATCGCTGCGGGCCGAACTGCCCGGCTGCCAGGTGCTGATCGTGACGAGCCATGGGCGGCCGGGGCATCTGAAGCGAGCGCTCGCGGCAGGTGTGCGCGGGTTCGTCCCGAAGACGGTCAGCGCACAGCGGCTCGCGGAGATCATTCGTACCGTGCATGCGGGAAACCGTTATGTGGACCCGGAATTGGCCGCGGACGCGATCTCCGCCGGGAACTCGCCGCTGACCGCGCGCGAGGCCGAGGTGCTCGAGTTCGCCGCCGACGGGGCGCCCGTCGCGGAGATCGCGGAGCGGGCCGCGCTGTCCCAGGGGACGGTACGCAACTATCTTTCATCGGCCGTCTCGAAGCTGGGGGCGGAGAACCGTCACGCGGCGGTGCGTCTCGCACGAGAGCGAGGTTGGGTATAGTTGTCCTCGCACCACAACGCATGCGGACGTAGCTCAGTTGGTAGAGCGCAACCTTGCCAAGGTTGAGGTCGCCAGTTCGAACCTGGTCGTCCGCTCAGAGAAAAAAGCCCCCGGCCCTTCAGGGCCGGGGGCTTCTTCGTGTGCTTCCTCGCGTCCTCAGCTCCAGCTGGTGCCGGTCAGGCGCTCGTACGCCTCGATGTACTTGGCGCTGGTCGCCTCCACGATGTGCTGCGGCAGCGGCGGCGGGGGCTGCTCGCTCTTGCGGTTCCAGCCGGACTCGGGAGACGTCAGCCAGTCGCGGACGAACTGCTTGTCGAAGGACGGCTGGGCGTGGCCAGGCTCCCACACGTCGGCGGGCCAGAAGCGGGAGGAGTCCGGGGTCAGCACCTCGTCGGCGAGGACGAGCGTCTCGCCCTCGTAGCCGAACTCGAACTTGGTGTCCGCGAGGATGATCCCGCGCTCGCGGGCGATGTCACGGGCGCGGCCGTAGACGGCGAGGGTCGTCTGGCGCAGCTGGGCCGCCGTCTCGGCGCCGACCTGGCGGGCGACCTCCTCGTACGACACGTTCTCGTCGTGTTCGCCGACCGCGGCCTTGGTGGCGGGGGTGAAGATCGGCGCGGGGAGTTCCGAGCCGTCGACGAGGCCCTCGGGGAGGGCGAGGCCGCAGACCGTGCGGGACTCGACGTACTCGGCGAGGCCCGAGCCGGTGAGATAGCCGCGCGCGACGCACTCGACCGGCGTCATCCGCAGGGACTTGCAGATGAGGGTGCGGCCCTCCCAGTCGGCGGGGGCGCCCGGCGGGAGCTCGGTGCTCAGCACATGGTTGGGGACCAGGTCGGCGAGCTTGTCGAACCACCACAGCGAGAGCTGGGTGAGGACCCGGCCCTTGTCGGGGATCTCGGTGGGCAACACCCAGTCGTAGGCGGAGATGCGGTCACTGGCGATCATCACGAGGTCGCCCGCCTCGTTCTGGTACAGGTCGCGCACCTTGCCGGTGTGCAGATGCACCAGACCCGGGACCTGGAGGGGCTCGGGCTTTTCGACGAATCCGGACACGGTTCCTCCCCGTGGTTGAAGAAAAAGGGACGCCCGTAGGGCCCGAATAGGGTGGTGGTGGGCGACGGGTGGGCCAAGTGGCTCGATTCTCCCGTATTCGGGGAGTGGCTTCGGCCAGGGGGTTCCTCAGTCGCGTTTGCAGATGCGGTCGAGGAGGTTCGCGGTGGCTCGCTGGATACGGGCGTCGACGTGGCCGGGCCGGTCGAGGGCCGGGGACCAGGCGAACGTCCCGGCCGCGAAGACCAGGGCGCCGGAGGGGGCTCGGTAGAGGGAGGTCTCCTGGTGGCGGGTGGCGCCCTCACTGTCCTGGTACGGGGAGTGGGCGAGGAGGATGCGGCCCTGGTGCTCGGGCAGCGGGGTGCGCGGGAAGTAACGGTCGGCCTCGCCCGCGACCATGCCGTCGAGTTCGTCGCCCTCGTGTGCGCCGGTCGCCTCCCACAGCCAGTGGTCGGCGTTGCGCACGACCAGGGGGTGGGGTTCCGGGACCCTGCCCGCGTACTGGATGCCGATGAGCTGCTGCTCGGGACGGTCGATCTCGCGCCACAGCGTCGGCCTTCCCGGGCCTCTGCGTTTGCGGCAGGTCAGCAGGCGGTCGGCGACGCCGGACGGGGACGGGGCCAACTCCACCTGCCAGTACATGGTGTTGGCGGAGAGGAAGACCAGGGAGGTGCCGCTTTCGCGGGCTAGTTCCACGGTGCGGCGCATGGCCAGCGACCAGTACTCGTCGTGCCCCGGGAAGACCAGGCCGCGGTAGCGGGTGGGGTCGACGCGGCCGGCGTGCAGGTCGCGGGCGTCGGCGTAGGCGATGTCGTAGCCGTAGCGCTCGGCCCAGCGGATGAAGTCGTAGGCGTGGCCGACATGGAGGGGAAGGCCCGCGCCGGCGTACGGACGGTCGAAGGAGACCGTCGTGGCGGCCTCGGACTCGCCGAGCAGACGGCCGTTCTCGTCCCAGGCGTGGTAGAGGCTGGCACCGGTGTGCCCGTCCTCCGGGTAGAGGTTGTACGCCTGCCAGGTGATGTCCGGGAGCAGCAGGAGAAGGTCCGCGGGGTGGTTGTCGCGGACGGTGAAGGGGACGTGGGAGCGGTAGCCGTCGGCGGTGGTGAGTACGGCCACGTACGCGCCGATGTTCCAGTAGCTCGGGATCTGCAGCCGCCAGGAGAGCCACCAGTGATGGCAGGAGACGGTTCTGTCGGCGGTGAGGGGCGGCGGCTGGACGATGCCGGACAGGCGGGGGCTGGTGGTGATCTTGCTGGCCCCGTCGCCTCCGTAGTGCCCGATGCGGTAGATGTCGACGCTGAATTCCTGGGGCGGGTCGACGGTGACGTGGAAGTCGATGGCCTCGCCCGGCGCGGCCGCTCCGTTGGAGGCGAAGCCCTTGATCTGGCGGTGCACGTCGTCGGCCGAGCGGGGGCCGCCGGCGCGGGGGTGCGGGATGGGGGGCTTGCGGGAGCCCTGGAGGGTGGCGGATCCACCGGGGCCCCCGGACCGGCCGGCCTGACCGGTCCGACCTGTCTGATCGACGTGATCAATGTGATCGATGTACCACGGGACGACATGGCCGGTGTCGTCGAAGTACTGCTCGTCGCCCCTGAGCCAGGGAACGGGGCCCTGACCGAAGGGGTCCGTCACGGCGTGCGCGAGTGCGCCCGACTCCCAGCGGCGGATCTGCTCCGACCCCATGCCTGCTCCCCTCCCTCGTGCCCCCGTCGGTTCTGTAAGCCTCTGCCCTGCACGCGATCGGTCCCAGCACATCACATTACGCACGCACTCCGTCACCGTTCGTCGCGAATTGACGTGAACGGAACGCGGTCCTCCGGTCGGAGAGGCGGATACGGGAGCTGGAAGCAGGGACGGTGGTGGTGGCGGCGTCAGACCAGGCGGACCGGTTTCTCGGGGCGGACGCCCAGGTGGCGGAGCCAGTCCCGGAGAGGTTCCGGGTCACCGTCCTCGACGAGGGTCAGGACCCGTGGCCCCAGATCGGCGGCCCGCACCCCGTCGACGAGAAGGGCGGGTCCGTCGAGCCAGTCGAGCCCCGGCGCCGCCCCGGCGGTGTCCATCGCCGCGCAACAGACCATCGCGGTGACATGGTCGGCCAACAGCTCACGCCCACTGCGCGGCGGCTGGAGCGGAAAGAGCGGCAGCATCCCGTCGTCCCAGAACGACCAGTCGGGGCCCGGCTGCTCCGCGCCCCCGCTCGGCCCGGACGCGACGGCCGGCGCCGCCGCCTCCTCACGGGCCAGCTCCGCGCTGAGCCCGGCCGCGAGCGCCGCCGTCCGCTCGCTCCCGAGCACGGGCTCGCCGTCCTCCCCGACCTCCTCCTCGGCCTGCGCCCCGACCTCGACCGCGACCTCGTCCAGGCTCACGCCCGTGCCCCTCTCCTCGTACATCTCGCACCGATCGACGGAGAGGTCGGCTTCGTCCGTGGCCGGCGTGGCCGGCGCGGTCAGATGGTCGAGTACGCGTGCCAGCGTCGGACCGCCCTGGTGGGGCTTGGCCGGATCCGTGGGGTGGCGGACGCCCAGTGCGTCCAGCACCCGGTGCAGCCGGGCCGCCTCGGTGCGCCAGGTGCGGTCGACGACCTCGTCCGGATACTCCTGCCAGCCCACCGGCGCCCAGTCGGGTCCGGACTCCGCGGGCCCGCCGTGGAAGAGGCGCGCGGCGAGGAGCGAGGCCGCCTCGTCCACCGAGCCGGGCTCTTCGAGCAGGTCGCAGGCGGGACGCTCGCCGAGGCGCGAGGCGAAGCCCTCGGCCAGCCGGTCACGGCGCGACAGCTCGGTGAGGGCCGCGACGACACCCGCGTCCAGCCGGGACGGCCAGCGGCCCATCCGCCAGGCGGGCAGCGCGACCCGGGTCAGCAGCCGGTCCCAGCCCGCGTACGCCAGGCCGACCTGTTCCTGAGCGACGATCCGCAGACCGTAGTCCACAGCCTGTGCGCGCTCGGCCGCCGCGGCGGCCACTCCCCGTTCCATCTCGGCCGCATGACCCCGGCAGCTGCGCAGCAGCAGGCGGGTCACCCAGCCGACACCGGCGAGGACCGTGCGGGCCAGGGGGCCGCGGGCGGGCTCGGAGGTCACGGCCACGGCCGCGTCCAGACCCCGTACGAAACGGCGGGCCGCCGCTATGTCGGGGTGCGCCGAAGGTCCCGTACCGGCGACGACCGGGGCGAGGACCGCGCGCAGCTCCCCTACCCGCATCCACCACAGGAAGGGCGAGCCGATGACGAGGACGGGAGCCGCGGGGGCTCGGCGGGGACGCCCGGCTCCGCCTCGTACGCCTCGCGCGCCCGCTATTTCGTCGCGGTGCTCGGGCGGCGGGGGGCCGTGCGCCGGGTGGGTGCGGTCCTCCAGCCAGCTGTCGCAGTCCGGGGTCAGCGCTATCGCCGAGGGCGGCGGGACGTCGAGACGGTCGGCCAGGTCCCGGACCAGGCGGTAGAGATCGGGAGCGGACGCCTCCGCGATCGGGACCGTGGGGCTCACGGCGGGCCGTGCGCGGGCGACGACGAGCGCGATGCCCGCGGCGGCGAGCAGCACGAGGGCGGCGAGGACCGTCACGATCCAGCGAGTGACGGGCCAGCTTCCGCCGGTGATGTGCCCGGTCGAGCCGCCGACGAGCAGCACGACGGCGACGGCCGCGGGCAGCAGGGCGACGGCCAGCGCCCTGCTGCGGATACGCAGCACGGCGAGCGCCCGGGAGCGCGCGGCCTGCGCGCCCACCTCCACACCCATACCGGTCACGACCGGATGTCACCCCCTGCTGTCGGCCCGGCCCGGGCTGTCTCGCAGCCCGCGCCGAAGGATGCCCTGGTGTTGCTCACTCCCCCACTGTGGCACCCACCACCGACATCGCAATGCCGGTGGGCCAAGTGCCGGAACGCTTTCGCCGCACCCTAGTTGGGGCCTCGGCCCCCGTCAGCCGGATGGGGCATCGCTCACTCGATGGAATGGCTTTGGGGAAAGGTGGATGACCGTGGGCAAGGATCAGGCCCCGGATTCCGTACAGAATCCAGGGCCCGGTGGTGCGTGCGGGGGTGGGGGCTACGCCTCGGTCAGGGGCTCTACGCCTCGGTCGTGGCGTCGGTCGCGGCGTCCGCCGCCGCCTTCGCCGCGATGTCCGTACGGTGCTGCGAACCGTCGAGACCGATGCGGGAGACCGCCGCGTACGCGCGGGCGCGGGCCTCGGTGAGGTCGGTGCCGGTCGCCGTGACGGAGAGCACCCGGCCGCCCGCGCTGACGACCGCGTCGCCGTCGTGCTTCGTCCCGGCGTGCAGGACGTACGCGTGCGGGGCGTCCAGCGCCGCCACCTCGTCGAGCCCGGTGATCGGGTCGCCGGTGCGCGGGGTGTCGGGGTAGTTGTGGGAGGCCACGACCACGGTGACCGCCGCGTCGTCGCTCCAGCGCAGCGGCGCCAGATCGGCGAGGGTGCCCTCGGCCGCGGCGAGCAGGACGCCCGCGAGCGGGGTCTTCAGCCGGGCCAGGACCACCTGGGTCTCCGGGTCGCCGAAACGGGCGTTGAACTCGATCACCCGTACACCGCGGCTCGTGATGGCCAGACCCGCGTAGAGAAGGCCGGAGAACGGGGTGCCGCGGCGGCGCAGCTCGTCGACGGTCGGCTGGAGGACGGTCTCCATGACCTCCTCGACGAGCTTCGGGTCCGCCCACGGGAGGGGCGAGTACGCGCCCATGCCGCCGGTGTTCGGGCCCTCGTCGCCGTCCAGGGCGCGCTTGAAGTCCTGGGCGGGCTGGAGCGGGACGACCGTCTCGCCGTCGGTGATCGCGAAGAGGGAGACCTCGGGGCCGTCGAGGAACTCCTCGATGACGACGCGGTCGCAGGCGATGGCGTGCGCGCGGGCCTTCCCGAGGTCGTCGGTCACGACGACACCCTTGCCGGCCGCGAGTCCGTCGTCCTTCACGACGTACGGGGCGCCGAAGGCGTCGAGCGCCTCGTCGACCTCCTCGGGCGTCGTGCAGACATACGAACGTGCCGTGGGGACGCCCGCCCCCGCCATCACATCCTTGGCGAAGGCCTTGGAGCCTTCCAGCTGCGCGGCCTCCTCGGAGGGGCCGAAGCAGGGGATGCCCGCCGCGCGCACGGCGTCGGCGACCCCGGCGACGAGCGGCGCCTCCGGGCCCACGATCACCAGCTCGGCGCCGAGCTTTGTGGCCAGCGCGGCCACGGCGGCGCCGTCGAGGGCGTCGACCGGGTGCAGCTCGGCCGTCTCCGCGATGCCTGCGTTCCCGGGGGCGCAGTGCAGGGCGGTGACGTCGGGGTCGAGGGACAGGGAACGGCACAGGGCGTGTTCGCGGGCGCCGCTACCGATGACGAGGACCTTCACGGGGTCAGCCTAACCGTCGAGGCCGGGTGCCTTTGTGGGGGCTTCCGAAGCGGGGGGTGGGGAGAGTTGGTGCGATCCTCCGAGAGGGGCCCGGTCACTCGTTGGAGAACTCCTCCACCACCGTCGCACCCAGTTCGCGGACGATCAGGTCGTGGCCCGAGAGGGCGGACTCGTCGAGGTCGGGGTCGTCGTCCTCGGGGATGTCGTCCTCGGGGGCCACCGGAGGCGGCTCGTAGGCGGCGGGGGGTGGTGGGGCGGGCGTCGAGGCGGGCGCGGCCGAGGCCTGGCCGGCGGGCGGGCCCTGGGGCGTGGCGGGGCGCGGGGCCGGCGGCTGCTGGGGGGCGGGGCGCGAGCCGGCCGGGGCTCCGCCGTAACCGCCACCACCACCGGCGCCGTAGCCGCCGCTGCCGGCGCCGCCGCCGAACCCGGGGCCAGGGCCGGAGGCCGACATCGGTGGCGGTGCCGAGCCGCCGGAGGTGTCGACGATCGCCTCGATCTTCCACTGCACGTTGAACTGTTCGGCCAGCGCCTGCTTCAGGACTTCCTCGCTGCCGCTGCTCGCGAAGTTGTCGCGCGCGCCCGCGTTGACGAAGCCGATCTGCAGAGTCGTGCCGTCGTAGCCGGTGACCTGCGCGTTCTGGCTGAGCAGGATCCAGGTGAAGCGGCGGCGGTTCTTCACGGCCTCCAGGATGTTCGGCCAGAGCATGCGGGGGTCGATGCCACCGGCGGCGGGGGCCGGCGCGGAGGCGGGGCCGGGGCCCGGGCCTGATGCGGGGGCGGGAGCGGACGCCGTCGGCGCAGGCGCGGGTGCGCCGGGCGCGGCGGGGGTCTGCCCTCCGCCCGCGGGTGTCGCGGTCGGCCAGCCGCCCGGCCGCCGTCCGCTGCCCACGGCCGTCGCGGTGGGCCAGGCGCCGGGCGCGGCTCCCGATTGGGGCGCGGGCGGAGCCGGGGCGGCAACCGGAGGAGCCGCGGCAGCGGCAGCAGCAGCGGCGGGATCCGGAGCGGGTGCCGGGGCCGAGGCGGGGGCAGCCCCCGCCCCCGCAGCCGGAGCCGGAGGCGGAGGCGGAGCAACTCCGCCGGCACCCCCCGTGCCACCGGCCCCGTACGCCTCGTTCGCCGCTCCCTGCCCGCCGGGCCCAGTGGCCCGCACCGCGGCCCGGGCCGCGGCGACTCCGCCGCCCGGCGCAACCATCGGAGCGCCCGCCGGCGCCCCTCCATGCACTTCGGGGCCGGGTACGTACCCCATGGCGGGGACGCCCGCGCCGGCACCGGAGAAGTTCACCCCGCGCTCGATACGGTCCAGGCGGGCCATGACGGATCGCTCGTCCCCGTACGCCGCGGGCAGGAGCACGCGCGCGCAGATGAGCTCGAGCTGGAGTCGCGGCGAGGTGGCGCCGCGCATCTCCGTCAGCCCCTCGTTGACGAGATCGGCGGCGCGGCTCAGCTCGGCGGCGCCGAAGACTCCGGCCTGGGCCTGCATGCGCTCGACGACGTCCGACGGGGCGTCGATGAGTCCCTTCTCGGCGGCGTCGGGAACGGCGGCCAGGATCACCAGATCGCGCAGCCGCTCCAGCAGGTCCGCGACGAACCTACGGGGATCGTTGCCCCCCTCGATGACGCGGTCCACGATCTCGAAGGCCGCGGCGCCGTCGCCCGCGGCGAACGCCTCGACCACGGAGTCGAGCAACGACCCGTCCGTGTACCCCAGCAGCGAGGTGGCCATGGCGTACGTCACACCGTCGGTGCTCGCCCCCGCGAGGAGCTGATCCATGACGGACATGGAGTCACGCACGGAGCCGGCGCCGGCCCGCACGACCAGCGGCAGCACGCCGTCCTCGACGGGAATGCCCTCACGCCCGCACACCTCGCCCAGGTACCCCCGCAGGGTCCCCGGCGGTACGAGCCGGAACGGATAGTGGTGGGTCCGCGACCGAATCGTCCCGATGACCTTCTCGGGCTCGGTCGTGGCGAAGATGAACTTGAGGTGCTCGGGCGGCTCCTCGACCACCTTCAGCAGGGCGTTGAAGCCCGCCGGGGTGACCATGTGGGCCTCGTCGATGATGTAGATCTTGTACCGACTGCTCGCAGGCCCGAAGAAGGCCTTTTCCCGCAGGTCACGAGCGTCGTCGACACCACCGTGCGAGGCGGCGTCGATCTCGATGACGTCGATCGACCCCGGCCCGTTCCGCGCGAGGTCCCGGCAGGACTGGCACTCCCCGCAAGGAGTCGGCGTCGGCCCCTGCTCGCAGTTCAGACACCGGGCCAGAATCCGCGCACTGGTCGTCTTCCCGCATCCGCGCGGACCGCTGAACAGGTACGCGTGATTGACCCGGTTGTTCCGCAGCGCCTGCTGCAACGGGTCGGTGACATGCTCCTGCCCGATGACCTCGGCGAACGACTCCGGGCGATAACGGCGGTACAGCGCGAGAGACGACACACATACGAGGTTATAGGCGCCCACTGACAACAAGGACCGCTCACCGGGGCCCCGGGCTCCCTGCGGCCGGACCCCCGTGCCGCATCCCGCCCCGCGAACGCAAGCGCCCCCCACGCACCCGCCAGAGCCAACCTACCCTTGCTGCCTTCCGGCCCTGGGGGAGTTCAGTCAGATAGCGCCACGTGAGGGGCTCCGCACAGAGTACCTGATCCGGGAGGGGGGAACGAGTTCGCGAGCACTCCTCAACGTCTTGTATTGTTTGCCGCGGAGGATTCGCCTAGAGGCCTAGGGCGCACGCTTGGAAAGCGTGTTGGGGGCAACCCCTCACGAGTTCGAATCTCGTATCCTCCGCCAGTGCCTCACCGGGCACGATGTCGAAGGGCCCCACCTCACGGTGGGGCCCTTCGACGTTGTCCTCAGACCTCGTTGTCCTGGTTTTTGTCCACAGCGGGTGTTCGCGGGGTTCCCCAGATGGCATCGGCGATCTTCCGGGCAACGTCCTTGAGCATGGCGTCGGGCACGTGGAGGTACCTCGCCCGCATGCGCGCGGAGGTGCCCGGTTCCCATCCCATGATCTGATCAATGACCCGGTCCGGGACCCCGAGCAGCATGAGCACGGTGGCGGCGGTATGCCGGGCGTCGTGAAGCCGGGCGTCCCGAACCCGCGCGTCCACCAGCAACCGCTTCCAGTCGTGGTAATCCGTGTTCGGGCTCAGCGGGCCCCCCAGTGCCCTGGTGAACACGTAGTCCGACTCGACCCACAGATCACCAGCGGTCTTGCGCTCGCGCGCCTGCACCTCGGCATGCGACCGAAGCATGGCGACCAGCGGACCCGGCAGGGGCACCGCGCGGCGGCCCGCCCGAGACTTGGTGTTCTTGGTCTCGCGCCGGACCTGTTCCCGGTTCGGGCAGTACCCGGCCTTTCGGCCGCACGGCGAGGCTTCCGGGCACCCGTGCTTGTACCTGGGGCGCAGACGGTTCCGGCGTAGCTTCAGGTACTCGTTGTCCAGGTCGACGTCAGACCAGCGCAGTCCGAGTGTCTCGCCCTGCCGCAGACCGAGCGCGAGTGCCAGCATCCAGCGGGCGCTGTTGCGGCGCTTGTTGACCTCGATCAGCAGGCTCTGCACCTCTTCCAGCGAGTAGGGCTCTACCTCGTCTTCCGCTTCTTCCATCCGTGGCGGCTTCGCCAGCGCGGCGGCGTTCTTCGCCGCATGGCCGCGCCGTGCTGCCTCTCCGAGGGCGGTTCGGATGGTGCGGTGAGCCTGATGAGCCGTGCCGGGCTTGCTGCCGCTCTTCTGCATCCGGCGGTACAGACTCTCCAGGTGTTCCGGCTCCAAGCGGTCGATGCGGTGCTTGCCGACACCGGGCACGAGGTGAACGCGCACCGCGACCTCGTAGCCGTCGTAGGTGTTCTCGCTGACCACCGGCTTGGCGATGTTCTCGACCCAGTGCCACAGCCACTTCTCGACCGTCCACGGCTTGCCGGGCTGTTGCGCCGAACCCTCGTCGCGCTGCTTCTCCAGCTTCCGGACCTCATCCACCAGTTCCTTGCGCGTCGGGCGCGTCAAGTGCCGGCGGTAGGGCGTCCCGTCGTCCTTGTAACCCATCGGCACCCGGGCGTGCCAACGCTCATCCTTCCCGTAGTAGATGGCCGATTCGCCGTTGGCCCGACGGGTGCGCTTCTGTTCTTCTGCCACAGGCAGACTCCTGTTTCTCGGTGTCGGGATGGAGACCGGGGCGGCGGGCTGTCCTGTCCGGGAGTGCCGCCGCCCCGGGCGTGGTCAAGCGGCTCGTTGGGCCGCGCGTCGGCGGGCTACGTATTCGGCGGGCGCGTCTGCGGGGACCCGACGGAGGCGGCCGACGTCGATGGACTCCAGCTCTCCAGCGCGGATGAGCGCGAAGCATGTGGTCCGGCCGATGCGGAGTCGGCGGGCGGCCTCTTCGACGGTGAGAAGAACAAGCGTCGGGTCGTCGTCGACGGGGGTCGTGAGGGTGCCGTGTTCGTCCAAGGCTCACTCCTGTGTGGCTGCGTTCCTGAGCAGATGCCGCCGCACAAACCGCAAAATCCGCAGAAATAGCGGGGATGGCCACTGACCTGCGGCGATGCGGTGTGCGGGTGATGGTGGACGGCGCTCCGCAAAAATCCGCGATATTCCGCAAAAATCAGCGGCACCGGGCGGCTTGGCTCCGACCCGGGCGGCGCGGCTCGGATTTTTGCGGAATATCGCGGGATTGTGCGGCGGGCCCTCGCCGAGAGGTGGCGCGAGGTCCCGCCGCAGGTCAGCGGGCATGCCGGGGGTTATTGCGGATTTTGCGGTTTGTGCGGCGGGGGTCGGGCTGGTTCTGGGCTACCGCCCGGCGCCCCGCAGGTTGGGGTGCACTGACACACGGGGGGCCGGCGGACGACCGCGCTTGCCGGATCGCTCCGGCTGGTAGCTCCGCAGGTATCCGTGTTCTTCCAGCAGCGCGAGGGCCGGTTCCAGATCGGCGACGGTGGGGACCTCGGACCGGGACAGGACAGTGAAGACGTCCCGTCGGCTGACGTCTTCCCATCCGTTGTCCCTGAGCGCGTCCAGCACGCTGCGGGCCCGGCCAAGGACGGGATCGGCGCCCATGGCGTCGAACACGGCGAGGGCGTGAGCGGTGTAGTACTCCCCCAGTTCGATAGCCGCGCTCAGGGTGGTTTCGGTGACCGGGTGGGCGTAGCCGTTGCCGCCGTGTTCGGCGAGGTGCAGCAGCGCGGCCATGCGTGCCACCGCCCCGGCCAGTTTCGCGGCCCAGTCGGTGATGTGGCCCAGTTTCCCGCCGCGGGCCTTGAGCTGGGGTTCGACTCGTTCCTGATACCTGATCAGGGCCGCGTCGGCTTCCGGGCTGAGTTGGATGAGGGCCGGGTCGGTCCACCCCGCGAGCGAGAGCGTCAGGGTGATGACGTTCGCGGTGTAGGTGGCGGCCGTCTGCTCAGGGACCGGATCCGTGATGACCTTGCGGTCTCCGACGGTCGACACCGGCAGCGAGTACAGGAAGCGGCCCAAGAGTCCGCGGCCTTTGGCTCCCTTGATCTGTCCGATGGCCTGTAGCACCTCGGGCTGCACGGCCAGTCCCATGGTCAGGGCGGGGGCGTCGATGTACTCGCGTCGGGTCTGCCGGGTGACCCGAAGACGGCCGCCAGCATGCCCCTTGAGGAACACCTCCATGTTCGGGGCGCCACTGGAGTAGCGCCCGGCGATGATGTCGAAGATGCCGCCCTCATCGCTCATCACGGACAGCCGGCCTCCCTGTTCGGCCATGAGGGAGGTGACCGTCTCGGGTGTCGAGTCGTCCGCCAACAGGACCGGTTCGGCCGGCACGGCGAGCGTGTCAGCGGTCTGCGCCAATCCGACGGCGGTGGCCACCGCCTGATCCCGCTTGTCCGCCTCAGCGGACGCGGCCTTTGCGGCGGCCTTCTCCGCGGCTTCCTTGGCCAGTCGGGCGGTCACCTCCGCTTCCACGATGACCGGTTTCATCGCGGCCTTGAGCTGCTTCTCTGCCTCGAACAGGGGGTCGGTGAGCAGGGTGAAGACGGCGGACTTGCGGTTGCCGGGAGGCAGGGCCACCACGGTGTAGAGGTTGGTGGGCTCACGCCAGTTGCCGCGTACGTGGACGACCGACCGGCCGCCGGCCGCCGTGGCGAGGACGGCGAGGGCGATGGACCCGGCGAGGTCCACCGGGGTCTGTGTCTCCTCCGCGACGGCCGCCACGAAGTCGCGCAGCCACGCGGGCAGGACGTGGGCGGGGAAGGCGGGGCGCTCGCGCCGGCCGGTGAGAGGAATGGGGTCCTCCCACACATCCGGTACGTCCGGCGCCTTGTCGTCCTCGCCGGGCAGGTCTTCCAGGGTGGGCAGTCCGGCCCACAGGTCAGAACTGTCCACAGGCTGTGGAGTCATGAGGCCGCCCTCCCTTCGGACGCGGTGGTGTGCGGGCAGACGCCGACGATGACGCGGGCGCTGAGCGCGATGACGGCAGCGCGGCCACGGGCACGCTCGTGATGCCCACAGGCACACAGCCAGTCCGCCACCGGTACGCCCTCGCACTGGATCTGAAGCCCCGGCTGGATGCCGGTGACGGTGACCGTCTGCGGGTCAGAACCAACAGCAGAAAGGACGCCCTCACGGGCGGCGCCCTTCGGTGCGCCCACGGCCGGCCGTGGCGGGCGCTGCACGGCGACCTGAGGGCCGTTCGCGGGGGTTCGGGATGCTTTATTCATGCCGCGCGCTCCACGGCCGTCTCAAGGCCGTTGGCGACCGCGCGGCGGGCGTAGGGCTCGGGGACGCCGACGGAGACGGCGGCGGCCACGATCTCTTGCCCCAGGAGCGCCAGTCCGCACGGTCCCGGGCACCGGGCGTGCTGGACGGCGAGGAACCGGGCGACCCCGAACGCCTGGGAAGCGGCGCCGGATTCGGTGCGGGCCCGCACGAGGGCGAGGCCGCGTTCGAGGCCGGTGCGGACGTAGCGCTCGGTGTGGCGGCACCCGGTCGCAACCGCCCGGTCCCAGGTGACCCGCTCGGGGACAGAAGACACCACCTCCCCCCGGGCGGGGGTGGTCTCTTCCTTCGCCACCAGGGCGCGCACGGCCGCCGACAGGTCGGCCATGCGGCCGGTGCCGGGACCCAGCCACCGGGCGTACTGCATCAGCGACTTGACGTCCACGCCCGGCCGGACAGCGTTGGACGACCGCATGACGCCCCGGTAGATCCAGTGCTCACCCCGCGTCGTCGGCACGGTGCGGGTAGCGGGCAGGGTCTCGCGGGCCCATGCGACGGCCGCCGCGGTGTCGAGGTCCACCACGGTCACCCCGGCCCCGCCGGGGTGGTAGGCAACCGCTTGAGACTCGCGCCATGCCGGGGCCCACGCCGGGGAGTTAATGATCCGGGTGTCGGTGGTGGCAGCGGCCCATGCGTGGCACGGGGCGGGGCACTGGCACGTACCCGCCCGTTTCATGTTCGGCCGTCCGCCGCACGCGCCGTCCGCGCACCGGCGACAGTTCCCGAACGGCACCTTGCCCTGCCGCAGGGGCAGCGGCGGCACGCCGGCCGCCGCGAGGTCCAGCGCGGTCCGCAGGTGACTCCCGTCCGGATGATTCGCAATGCGGGGGCGCGGGGTCTTGCAGTCAGGTGTCATGCTGGAGGTCTCCTGTTCTGCTACGTCGGGATACGGAGACCGAGGGCGGCGGGCTGTCCTTGTCCGGGAGTGCCGCCGCCCTCGGGCGTAGCTAGTTGGTCTTGGCCCAGTGGGCGTATTCCTGGCGGACGTAGCCGCGCGGTTCGGCGGCGGCCCTCGGCTGCACCGCCCGGATCGGCCCGTCGTCGTGACCGCCGTTGCCGTCGCGGTCGTAGTCGACGAACCGGCGAGCCGCTTCCGTGGCCGCATCACCGGCGTCGCCCGTGATGCCGTCCAGTTCGTCGCGCAGCGCGATGCGGTCCAGCAACGCGGCCTTGCGCAGCCAGTACTCACGGCCCGGAGCCTCACCGTGCGGCTTGTCGACGGCCGTGCCGACGGTCCATCCGATCTCGCGGACGACGCTCGGGGCGAACGCGTACGCCGCCTCCGGGGTGGGCCACGGGCCCGGGTCGGCGCGGTGGTCGGCCCTGACGTAGAAGCGATGCTGCTTGCCGTCGCGGGTGGGGCAGACGGTGACGGTGCCGGTCGTGAAGGTCTTGTCCAGCGCGGCGACGATGCGGTCAGTGTCGGCCGGGTCGCAGATGATGCGGATGTCGAACACGGTTCTCCTCTGGGGGGGTTCAGCCGTGGAAGTGGCTGCGCTTGATGACGGCCTTGCGGATGTTGACCGTGCTGCCCTTGCCGCTAGTGATGGCGCGGGCGGGGGTGCGCAGGGCGAGGACGACGAGGGCGATCCAGATCAGTGCCCCGCCGCTGAAGCCGGCGGCGGCGTTGATGACTTCGCCGATGCCGTATCCGGCCCCGGC
The DNA here is from genome assembly GCF_044768965.1 of Streptomyces sp. NPDC090798. Taxonomy (NCBI): domain Bacteria; kingdom Bacillati; phylum Actinomycetota; class Actinomycetes; order Kitasatosporales; family Streptomycetaceae; genus Streptomyces; species Streptomyces sp. NPDC090798. The sequence continues at coordinate 117,459 of NZ_JBIVXA010000019.1, read as the reverse complement.
GGACAGGGCGCCGCCCCCGATGCCGGCGCCCATGAGGCGCTGCGCGATGGGGTCAAGGAGCGGGAGCGGGGTCAGGTCGCGGGGCGCGGGGGCGACGACGGCGGGCGGGGCGAGGTGCTTGGGCATGGGGACCATGCGGCCGTAGGCGTCGGGCACCCACACCACCGGCTGACGCTCGGCGTACGGGTCCATGGCCACCGGCGCGGCGAGGTCGTAGGGGGCGAGGGGGGTGGGGTGGTGGACTTCCACGGCCGCCGGCTCGTATCCGGCCGGGCGGCGGTACGCGGTGGGTTCGTTCACGTCCTGGTCTCTTCTCTAGCGGCCGGTTCCGGCGAGGGCGCCGGTGACGGCGGTGACGAGTTGGTTGACGGTGTCGGCCGCGCCGGTGCCGGCGAGGTAGAAGCCGAAGAGCACGGCGGCGACGGCCGCGCCCGCACCGAGCGCCCGGAAGCGCAGCAGCAGGGCGAGGACGGCGGCGAGCAGCAGGACGAGGGGGATGGTGAGGACCACAGGCGTCTCCCGGCGGGTCAGCGGGTGCCGGCGCGGTAGGTGCGCGCGGCGCGGTTGTAGATCCAGCGGCCGACGCGTATGCGCTTGCCGGTGGCGTCGCAGCGGCGGCAGTCCTTGCCGCGCTTGGTCTTGCCCTTGCGATCGGTCTTGAAGGCGTGGCCCATGCCGTCGCACTTGCGGCAGTCTCCGAACGGGCTCAGCCAGCACTTGACGACGTAACAGAGTGTGACGGTCAGCAGGAATGCGGTAGCGAGCACTGCAAGGCTCATCAGGGGCCTCTCAGAGGGGGTTCGAGGGGTTTCCGCAGGTCGGCCGCTATGTGCTAGCGACCTGATCAGGGGCGGTTTGGGTCGCTAGCAGGGTTGCTACCGGTAGCGACGTCTGCCGCTACCGGTAGCAGGCTGCGGCACCTATCCGGCGTCCCGCTTCTTGTTGCGCTGTGTAATCGCGGTGGCGATGTCGTCGCGCTTGATGCCGCGCTTGTTGACCTGTTCGCCGTCGATGCGGCGGCTGATCTGTCCCGTGCCGATGCCGAACGGCTTGAGGGCTGCGGTGAGCGCTTCCGCCTTGGGCTTGGGCTCCAGTTCCGCCCACGGTCCGTAGACGTCGGGGCGCAGGTCGGCGAGCCGGTCCACGATGGTCTCCGACCACACCTTGGCCTCGCCCTTGCCGAGGACGGCGGCGACGTCGTCCAGGATCGTGGCGGACACCTCCGGGGCCGGGGCCTCGCCGGCCGCGTCGCCGGTGAGCGTGCCCTCGGCCTCGCGCAGCGCCGCAGCGCGGGTGAGGATGCGTTCGGCGTCGCGGCCGTCGGCGAGGTAGGTCCGCACGATCCCCGCGTCGTCGGACATGCCCTTGAGCAGGCCCACGCCCTTGTGTGACTTGAGCAGCTTGGACGCGTCCAGACCCTCGGAGTACGAGCCCGCACCGAGGATCGTGTCGGAGACCTGGTAGGCGCCGACGCGCAGCGCGAACCGCGCTTGGTGCTGGTCGCGCAGCTCCGAGGGACAGGCCTTGTCGTCCGGCTTCTGCGTGGACGTCATGACGCTCACGCCGACCGCCGGGGCGACCCGGGCGAGGTAAACGAGCAAGGACAGGATCTCCTTGCCGTGTTCGGGGTGCTGCAAGTACTCCTGCACCTCATCGATCACGAACAGGGTCAGCGGCATGTTCAGCTTCTTGTCCCGGCTGATCTCCGGGGTGAGTTTGCCCTCCGGGCAGATGTGCAGCGGCAGTTCGGAAAGCCGGTGGTACCGGTCCTCGACATCCGCCTTCAACTCGCGCAGCGAGGTCAGCAGATGCCCCACCGGGTCGAACCCGTTCTTGGGCACGATGCCGAACGCGATGCGGTGCGCGACCAGGGCGAACTTGCGCCAGTCCGGTGACGCCTTCCCGTCGAACACGTACAACCTGACGTACGGGTCCAGCGCGGCAGCAAGCGCGATCGTGCGGGCAGAGAACGTCTTGCCCTGCCTCGGCACAGCGCCGACCAGCAGAGACAGCCACAGCATCGTGGCCATGACCGGGTTGCCCCGCTCATCCACACCCCACGGGAACGGCTTCCAGAAGTCCACCCGCGTCGCCCCCAACAGCGGCGACTTGCCGGACGGGACCGCGAGCGGGTCACGGTCGGCGATCCAGTACGACACCCGCCGGCCGCTCGTCTCGTCCTTGTCCAGGAAGAGCTGAGTCGGCGCGATGTCCATGCCAGACGCGAGCCGGGCATGGGCCTTGAGGGCATCCTCGAACGTCTTGCCGTACGGCAGATCCACCACGACGCGCCAGCCGTCGCCGTCCCGGCCGATCGGCCGCGGGAAGGCAATCGACTGATCCTTGGTCGTCAGTCCGGACGCCTCGTGAGCGCGGATGACGATGTCCGAAGACAACTTGCGCTTGCGGAACGTCACCTTGGCCATGTCGATCAGCGGCCGGTCGGCCGGCGCCCCCACCGCGCCCAACGTGGTGGTCAGCGTGGCCACGGCCAGCAAGAGCAGCCACGACGGCGCCATGACGAACAGCGTCAGGGTAGCGGCGAGGCCGACGAACCCGGCGATCGTGGCGACGATCCCGCGCAGCCTCACACGGTCGTTGCGCTGCCGCGACAGCTTCAGATACTCGGCCGCGTCCTCAGCGGCCACGGCGGCGAGACGCAGGGTCTTGCCCTCTGAGTCGAACACCCACCGGCCGATCGCGGCCGACCAGCGCCACGCCCCCCGCGGCGAGTACCACAGCACCTTGGGCGTGTAGATGCACGGCAGACGAACCGCGTGGTAGCCGACCACGGTGGAGTAGTGGCGGACAGCCCACTTACGGACGGCCTTTCGCTGGTCAGGGAGCTTGACCCAGTCCGGCAGGACAGCCAAGCGGGCCTTGTCCTTGGCCTCCATCCACTCAGCCACCGAGGGCGGGTAGACCTCGCGCGGCGGGTCAACCGGGACGCCCTCAGCCAGTCCCTCGGCCTCCGGGTCGTCGGTGTCGGGGAGTTCGGCCTCCCACTCCCCCGGCTTCACCTCACCCTCGCCGGGTACGGCGGCCGGGACGGGATCCTTCTTCAGCGGGAACGGCAGCACGGCGGCCGTCCGCTCGTCGGCGCCCTCCGGCTCGGCCGGGGACGGGAACACGGTGCTCTCGGTCATGATGTATCTGCTCCTTCACGGGAGTCGAAGGGTCCGGCCGGCTTGCTGTGGAAGGTCGGGCGGCCGGACCCGTGCAGAGATGATGGGCGCCGTACTCGGCGGTAACGGGCAGAGTTCCTACCCCCTTGCTGAGGGGTACGGTTTGTACCCCTGCGGCGGGTAGGAACCTTCCCCACCCAGGTCACGCAGCGCGCTGTTCCTCGGGATAAGCACAGGTCACACAGGCTCCGAGCGAGGACGGGATCACGTATCCGGCATCCCGGCCGCACTCGGGGCAACGGCGTCGGGCGGCATTGGCCTTATCGAGCGCCGCCCACCTCGCCGGAGTCATCGGCCGCACCGACCGGGCGAGGTCGACCCGGTACAGGTACGCGGTCAGCGGTTCGCGCCGACGGCGCGGCCGGAGGATCTGCGCGGCGACTTCCTGCCCGCCCGGCCGCAGCCCCCGCCCCCTCAGTTGGCGGCGGGTGGCGTATTCGTCGGGAGCGCAGCGCCAGGGGAAGGTGGGGATCCCGAACCGCTCACCGGCGGGGTCAAAGCAGTCGGCGAGGGTCAGACGCTTCACGGGGCCGTGCCGCCGACGGCGGCACGTTCAGCGAGGATCGTGTCCCGCAGCATCCGCGCGTTCGCCGGCGAGGTGTGGACCTCGCGGCGGATCCCCTCAGCAGTGATCTGCGCATCCGCCCACCCGGCCGTGACCGACCGTGCTTCGGTGAGCAGTTGATCCGGTGTCCGCTTGGGCCGACTCGATCGGGCGACCTGCGGCACCCGACCCGTCGCCCGGCGCGGCCGGCTCGACACCGCCGGGACCGTCCGTGCGACCGGTGCCACGATCGGCGCCGGGAGCGCCCGTACGGGCTTGAGCGGCAGAGTCGACTTCCCCAGGTCGACCGCCACCGGATCGGGAACCGGGAATCGAGTCAGCACCACGGACGGCGCCGGGGTCGATTCCGACAGGTCAGCCATAGACCGATTCCTCACGGTGTCAGCAGATTCCTCCGCATTCGCAATCAGGGCGGGTGCCGGGTCGGTGCCGCCGAACATCGAGGCGAGTGCGGCATCCGCACCGGCGGTGATCCGGTCGCGCTGGACGTCCAGCAGCCTCGATCCGAGCGCCACGTCCCCGACCCCGACCTTGCGGGCCAGACGCCACGACACCCGATCGGACCGCTTCCTGACCCGGGCGGTCGGATGCTGAGCGGCACGCGCCCGGTGGTAGGCGAGGGCCTGAACGATGTCCGCGGTGCGCCGTTCGTTTTCCGCGTCGCGGCCGTCGGTGTGGACGACGATCCGCCGGGCGAGGAATGCCATTCCCTCGGCCGACACCGACATGCCCATCGGGGTCAGCGCGAAGATGACGGTCCGCCCCGGGTCCGGCGCGGCCATCGCGCCCATGACGGCGGCGGCGGCCGGCAGGGCCCACAGTCCGACCCGGACGACGCGCGGGGAGGACTGTCCCAGCATGGTCAGCCCGAGCAGCACCAGGGCGAGAACGGCGGTTGCGCCCTCGCCGGCGGCGAGCGCACCGAGCGCGGTGCCCTTGCCGTAGGCGTGCCCGATGTTGCTGTAGGTGCCGATACCGCCGACCACGCCCGTGGCCAGCATGGGCACGAACGCGGCCGTCAGGACACTGATCTGAACCTTCGTCAGTGGCTTGCGTGCGGTCATCACGCCACCTCCTTGCCGGTGGTGCCCGGCCGGCCGTAGCGACGGCCGTGGACGGTAGGAAGCGAGGGGCCCGTCTCGTGCTTCGGGGCGATGCTGGCGCCCCCGCCCTCGCGCTTGGCCCGGTACATGTGCTCATCCGCCTGCCGCAGCAGCGCAGACAGATCAGCGGTCCCACGCCAGTAGCGGGCCACCCCGACCGAGACGTACACGTCGATGTCCTGGCCCTCGAACGGCACCGGCCGCTCAAGGCTGCGGACCAGGTCCAGCACCTTGGCGCTCAGGTTGCCGGTGACGGTGTCGGCCTCGCCGAAGACGTCGGTGACGGCGGCGAACTCATCCCCGCCCAGCCGTCCGGCCACCCCGTGGTGTCCGGCCGCCCACGCCCCCAGCCGCATGCCGGTCGCGCGGATCACCGCGTCACCGGCCGCATGGCCGTGCGTGTCGTTGATCTGCTTGAACCAGTTCAGGTCCAGCACGAGAACTGCCCGTTGCTGCCCCTGGGACAGGCTCTTGCGGGCGCGGTCCTCGAACGCGTCCCGCGTCCACAGCCCGGTCAGCGGATCGCGGCGAGCGGCCTCGATCCGGCGCGTCAGCCGAAGCGCGTGCACCGACCACCCGGCCAGTAACGGCGCACCCGCGGCGGCGGTGAATATCAGCTCACTCATGCCGCTTCCCCCGTCCCCGACCGGAAGCCGCGAACGGCACGCAGGAACGGCACGGTGCGGGTGAGCGCGTCGGCGTACAGGGCGTCCCAACCGGCGATCTCGTCACCGGCCTCCGCTTCCTGCCGCAGGTCGGCGAGGATGTCACGGGCCGCGTCCTCGCGGGCGGCGCGCTCGTCGTCCGTCTCGGACTCCAGCGGGCCCCGGAACAGGTCGACGTCGATGCCGAGCGCCAGTTCCGCGAACTCAAGGTCGCCGTGCGCTTCGTGACCTGCGACGAAAGTGCGCATACGCATGGTGGATCTCTCCATTTCAGGTACGTCGGGATTGGCGCGGGGCGGCCGGCTGTCCTTGTCCGGGAGTGCGACCGCCCCGCTAAGAACGGGGGTCAGACGGTGGCGATGATGAGCGCGGCAGCATCCACGCCGGTCACCGGCTCTCGTCGCGGTGCTGAACGAGCTGAATGGCCATGCGGGGGAAGTCCCCGATGCCGTCGAAGTGCGCGAACTTCACACCGTGCAGCTCGGCCGCCCGGATCATGTCGCGAAGGACCGAGGCGGCGTCGGCCACCTGCCGGGGCGTCGGACGGTGACTCGGAGCGAACTCCATTGCGGCCGACGCGACGCGGTGTGCGAGGTCCTCGATGTCGTTCTGGTTCACTGCGCTTCCACTCCTTGACTGTGTCGGGATGGAGACCGGAAGCGGCGGGCTGTCCTTGTCCGGGAGTGCCGCCGCACCGAGCGCTCTACTCATCGTCGGTGTCCTCGGTGCTGGCGCCGGCGCCCATGACCACGTCGCCGTGGACGACCCCGCCGGACACGGCCACCTGGTCACCCAGGACCACGGAGCCACCGAACGTGATGTTGCCGTCGCCGAAGTTGAAGACGGCGCCGCCCTTGCTGTCGCTCATGTGCTTCTCCTCTGTGCGTTCCGGACGTGCGGCGGTCGTTCGACCGCAGTGCCCCGGGCGGGATCCGGTCCCGCGCCCTCGCGGCTGAATGCCGGGGCCGACGGTCGTCACCCGGCCGTCGCGGGGACGAGGTCAAGCCCCGTCAAGTTCGAAGCACTCTGTTGAGTTCTCAAGGAACCGGCGCTTCCTTCGTACTCACCCCCTCGGGCTTTCCTCCGGACGCTGTCTGTGCAGGTCAAGCGGTTTCCCCTTTGAGTCGGGGCGACCTCTTGCTAACTAGCTTGCACTAGTCTGCTGTGGTGCACAAGCCCCGTGGGGTGATGCGCACTAGTTCGCTGTGGTGGGTACCCTCAAGGCATGACTGTCACAGGAGGGCCCAAGCCGAAGGCGGTGCAGGTCGCAGACGCGCTCCGCGACGACATCAAGAAGATGAAGCCGGGGGAGAAACTCCCCTCTCAGCGAGAGCTGATGGACCGCTTCGGGTACGCCAGCCAGACCATCCAGAACGGGCTAGCCGCACTCCGGACCGAGGGGTTGATCGTGTCTGCGGGGAACCTGGGCAACTTCGTCAGCGACGGGTCTGCCCGGGGTGACGACGTACGCGATGACATCAAAGAAATCCGCTCCCAACTCAAAGCGTTGACCGAACGGCTCGAAGCGCTGGAAAGCCGCTCCGTACCGGGTGGCGCTTGATGTGCAACCAGCATGGGAGTAACGGAGTGTGTGAGGTAAGTGACAGCCAGGGGACGGCGACAGGGTGGTGGGGACATGTCCGGTGACACCCCCTTGTCCCCTTCCCTGTCCCCCCTGCTCGCGCGCGAGACTCGGAGTAGGCACTCGGAGGAGGGCGCATGACTGACGACAGGCCCGCTTGGGCGCGACGCATCGCTGCCGAACGACAGGCGCGCGACTGGTCGCAGCGTGACGCGGTCAGGGCCCTGCGTGCGCACGCCCCCACGGAGCTGCCGGCAGAGGACAGCATGATTCGCCAGTGGAAGCGCTGGGAGTCCGGCCAGGCACCGAACGACTTCTATCAACCGATCATCGCGGCCGTGTTCGGCACGGTGACACACGCGCTCTTCCCTGCTCCGTCCCGCAGGGACGGCGACAAGGAAATCTTGGCAGCGAGCGGTATGGAGACTCTGGAGATCGTGAGTCGCCTGAACCGGTCCGACGTCGACAGCGCGACGCTCGATGCTCTCCGGATCACCACAGACCGCCTCTGCTCTGAGTACCCGTTCATGCCGAGTGCTCAGCTCCTTGTCGAGGGGCGGCAGTGGCTTCGCCGCGTCGTTGAGCTGCACTCAAAGAGCCTCACTCTTGCCCAGCATCGCGAGGTGCTCGCGCTGTCGGGTTGGCTCGCCTTGCTGGTCGGCTGTGTCGAGTACGACACGGGCGACCGGCACGCGGCCGAGTCAACGCGGCGTGCCGCTCTCTCGCTCGCGACCGAGTCCGACCACCCCGAGGTGGCGGGGTGGGCACACGAGATGCGGGCGTGGTTCGCCCTCACGACCGGCGACTACCGCGGGGTCATCGCGGCAGCGCAAGCCGGGGCAGAGACCGCAGCACACCATGGCGTCGCCGTGCAGCTCGCGGGCCAGGAAGCCAAGGCATGGGCGCGACTCGGGGACCGACGGCAGGTTGAGGTCGCCCTCGACAAGGGGCGCCGGCTTCTTGAGGGGATGCCGTACCCCGAGAACCTGGACAACCATTTTGTCGTCGACCCCGCAAAGTTCGACTTCTACGCGATGGACTGCTACCGGCTGGTTGGGGAAGACCGACTTGCGCGGACACTCGCGCAAGAGGTGCTGCGTGCGGGAACCGACTTCGACGGCACAGAGCGGTCACCCATGCGGAACGCCGAAGCGCGGGTAACCCTGGGGGTCACCGCAGCGCGAGAGGGCGACCTCGAACAAGCCCTCATCCATGGCGAACGCGCCCTACAGGGCGAGCGTCAGTCTGTCCCGTCCCTGATCATGACCAGTCGAGAACTCGCGGCCGTCATGAGGCAGCGCTACAGCACCGAACCGGCGGCGCAGGACTACCTGAACCACCTGCAAGACCTGGGCAGGGAGAAGCCGGGGTTCCTCCCCTCTTGACCCCGAAAGACTGGCACGGCCGCCTCGCCCGGAGGCCGTGCCAGTCATCGCTTTGCGAAGCGAGGGGCTTCACGAGTCGACTGAGCACCGAGAGGTGCTCACGATCCCTACATATCGATCAAGCGTTCTAGTTCATAGGAACTCACATATACTTTGCCCCACATTGCCCGTTGACTTGGCGACCTCAGCGTCTACAGTGAGAGATGCACGGACGGTCGTCTGCTGGTCGGAAACGTCAGCACCCGCCAAGCGCGGCTTAAGCCGGCCGACGTGCTCACAGGGCCGCTACCCACGGGTAGGCGGCCTTTGTGCTGGGGTTCGCCGGATGCATCTTCAGACCGTACGAGGTCAGCGGCGCGGCGCCGCGTCTGTAGAGTCGCGGACTCAGTTCTTGCAGGTAACGCGGTTCCGTGTTGCCGAACCGGTCATCATTGAAAGCCGCGAAAGTTGCCGATGCCGCAAGATCAGCACACTGCAACATCTCAACTCGCGAAGGTTGATCGATCCGTCCGCCCCTCGGATCAAGAGCCTTCCAAGCCACCCGGCACTCCATCGGATCCTGCGCTTGCAGGATCGATTCATACTGACGAAGCTTCGCCATCTTGAATCGCACCACATGGGCGAGGGTGTACTCCAGGATCGATCCCGAGTCGCGAGCCAGCCACGACAGGCGCTCCAAAAGGTAACGGAAGGTGTAGAGGTAAGCCTGATCGTCGTCGAGGCGAGCCCCACCCGCTGGCAGGTGCCTCTTGCAGACCACAACACTAGATACGGTCGCCCAGTTCTGCGCGGCAAGGAACTTCGCTGCGTGAAGCCGGTCCGTATGAGACTTGAAGTTTTGCCAGTGCAGGACGTCCCCCGGCCGCCGCCGCAGGTCTATCCGGAGTGCGGCAAGGAATGCGGCGGCCTGAGGCAGGTCACCATCCGCCACTACGACGGCCGACATGACGAAGTGATCACTCGACTTCTCAGATCGCGACCGCTGGCCAGCCTCGTCGACGAATGCGTGCAGCTTCGGCAGCGCCACCCCTCCGACGGTCGCGGCCTGCGCATGGCCCGACGTTGTTGACACCCGACTTCCTCCGTTCCCGCTTTTGACGACGACACCGTTGTGCAGCGAGGCCGTCATCGCGGGGGACGGGAGGTTCGTTGCGCACCGTGAGGAAATCGTGGCACGTGACGAGATGTTAACCAAGGGCGTTATCCACACCCTCTGGGGATAACGCCCGCAGATCTGTTGATAAGAGGTCATTTTCTGTGGATAGGATTGTGTGCAACCCTGTGCACGGGCTGATCATCCAGCAGCGACGCCGGGCCTGATCTGCGGATTCTCTGTACACCGCCTGTGCGCAAGAAGTTTTTCCACACGGGTGGCCGCAGACCGCTCTAGGGCACGTGACATCCCCGTACCGTTCAGCACCGTTCGTTGTCCTGGTCCTTGTCCAGTACGCCCACGGCCGCCACCGTTCACCGCCGTACGCGCACCCCCTCTGACCTGCCCCGCGAACCCCTGCGAACGCCCCCGGACGGCCATGCGGACAGTTGGAAAGCGTGTTGGGGGCAACCCCTCACGAGTTCGAATCTCGTATCCTCCGCCAGTGCCTCACCGGGCACGATGTCGAAGGGCCCCACCGTTCGCGGTGGGGCCCTTCGACGTTGGGTTCGGGGACGGGCACCGCATCCTGGTGCCGCGGCGCTTCGTCGGACGGAGCCCGGCGGCCCGCCTCGCCGTGCCGGTCCGAACGGCACACGGCGGGGTGTGACGCGGGTCACGGGAAGTCGGTGTGGGGTGCCGGACAGCTCATAGGGGTGAGCATTGATATGCGTACCCGGGTACGGGCCGGGGAATCGAGCGCCTTCGCGGAGCTCTTCGACAGTTATGCGCGCGCGGTCTACAACCATGCCTTCCGGCTGACCGCCGACTGGTCGACGGCCGAGGACGTGATGGCCGCGACCTTCCTGGAGGCATGGCGGCTGCGCGACCGGGTCGACCCCGAGGGCGGCTCGCTGCGGCCCTGGCTGCTGGGCATCGCCACCAACACCGCGCGCAACCAGTACCGGAGCAACCGCCGTTACCGGCAGGCGGCCCAGGCCGCCGCCGCGGCCGAGCTGTCGGTGCCCGACCACGCCGAGGACGTGGCCGGGCAGGTCGACGACCGGCGCCGTCTCGCGACCGCCCTCGCCGCCCTCGCGAAGCTGCGGCCCCCGGAGCGCGAGGTCATCGCGCTCTGTCTGGGGGAGGGCCTGGACTACGAGGCCGCGGCGGAGGCGCTGGGGATTCCGGTCGGCACGGTCGCCTCCCGGCTCTCCCGCGCCCGCAAGAAGCTGCGCACCCTCACCGACCCCGGTCCGGCGCGCCAAGAACCCGGACCGCCGCTGAAAGAAGTTCGCGGAAGACGGGAAGGCAGCCGCCGCGCCCGACAGATAACAGGCGATCGCACCCAAGTGATCCGGCCCGCACAGGAAGGAAACCGATGAACGCGAACACGCCCCGGCAGAGTCCGGCCGCGCAGGACGAGAGCGCCCAGCAGCTCCTGTCCCGCACGGCGCGCGATCTCCCGGCGGGCCGTCACCAGTTCCACAAGGAGCGCCTGATGGCCCAGATTCACCAGACCCAGCAGGAAGAGCGCACGGCGGCCGCGGAGGCGGTGGCCCCGGCGCGGACCCGGCGGTTGCGGCTGCCGCGTCCGGCGATCACGCTGCCCGTGCTGGCCGCCGCCCTGGCCGGGACGGTCGTCGCCGGCGTGGCGCTGAACGACGGCAGCGGGGTCAGGGACGGCGGTGTCGCCACCGGCCCCGCCCTCACCACCCACATCGGTGCCGCGACCACCAAGGGCGTCCCCCAGCTGCTGGGCCAGATCTCCCTGGCGGCGGCCGAGACCGGGGGGAGCCACCCGGCCGTCAAGCCCGGCCAGTACATCTACGTGGAGTCCAAGACGGCCGACACCTTCGTGAAGACCGTCGACGACAAGAGCAGCCTCGCCAGCCACGCGCTGCACACCCGCCGGATCTGGCAGTCCCCCGACGGCACCAAGGGCTGGCTGATCGACCCCGCCTCCAGCGACGACCCCGCGGGGGAGACCCTGAGCCTGCCCGACGAGCAGGGGAACACCCCGGTCGGCGGCCTGAACCACCCCACGTACGACTACCTGGCCAAGCTGACCACCGACCCCGATCAGCTCCTGGCCACGATCTACAAGGAGACCAAGGGCCACGGCAACTCACCCGACCAGGAGGCGTTCACCACCATCGGCGACCTGCTCGGAGAGAGCTATCCCCCGGCGAACCTCTACCCGGCGCTGTTCAAGGCCGCCGCGAAGATCCCCGGTGTCGTCGTCGTCGACGACGCGGTGGACGCGGTGGGAAGGAACGGGGTCGCGGTGGCCCGGCTGGACGAGACCAGCGGTCAGCGCGAGGAGTGGATCTTCGACAAGAAGACCCATGTCTTCCTGGGCGAGCGCTCGGTCCAGGTGAAGCAGGGCACCGGCGAGGACGCCCTGATGAAGCCCGGCACCGTGACCTTCACCAGCGCGATCCTCAAGCGGGCCGTCGTCGACGGCATGAAGCGGACCCCGTGAGCCGACGCGGTGGACCGGTCAGCCGATCTTCACGGTCTTCGACACGGTGACCTGGTCGATGTCGGTGGTGCGGACGGTGACCTTCATGGTCCAGGTGCCGGCCACCGGGAGGGTGACGCCGTCCGCGCCCCAGTAGCCGCCCCGGTCCGTCAGTTCCGCGTCGATCGGGCCGATCCGCTGCGACTCCAGGGTGAAGGTGAGGCGCAGCTCGGGCACGGTGGCGAAGCCGCCGTCGGGGCCGTAGATCACGGCCTGCACGGAGTTCTCGCCCACCCGGCTCGGTGTCAGTTCGATCTGCACCTTGCCGTGTCCGCCCTGCGTGCCCACGTCGAACGGGATCGTGGTCGTCGAGGTCGTGGCCTCCCCGGCGGCCGCGGTGGCGGAGGCCGCCGCGGCCTCGGTGGCCGCGCGGCCCGGCTGGGTACCGGTGAGCAGGGTGGTGATCACCAGCACGACGATGCCGACGACGACCTCGACCAGCACCGAACGCCGCAACGCCCGCCGGTACCGGTCGGCCTCGTCGGAGGCCTTGTCGGAGGCCTTGTCCGAGCTCTTGTCCGAGCTCTTGTCGGAGGTCTGGTCCGAGGGCTCGTGATCCGGATCCGGTACGCCGTCGTCCGGTACGCCGTCGTCCGAGGCACCGCCGTCCGACGGGCCGTGCGCCCCCTCGCTCCGTACGCCGGCGGGGGCGGCCGCGGCCCCCACCGTCTGCGGGACCCGCTCCTCCACCGGCACCGCCGCTGTCCGTGCCTCCTCCGCCGCGAGCATCAGCCGCCCGGTCCAGCGCCGCGAGGCCCCCGCCCCCGCCAGCAGCACCAGCACCGCCACCAGTTTGGCGACGAGGAGCCGGCCGTACGAGGTGGAGGTCAGCGCGTCCCAGGAGCCGAGGCCGCGCCAGGACTGGTAGACGCCGGTGACGACCAGGACGGTGACCGAGGCGAGGGCGAGGCGGGAGAAGCGGTTGACGACGGCCGCGGGGAGCGGCTCGGCCGACCGGTACAGCGCGGTGAGCAGGGCCGCGAGGCCGCCCAGCCAGACCGCCATCGACAGCAGGTGCAGTACGGAGGAGACCATCGCCACGGGGACCTGGATCCCGGCGGACGCGTGCTCGGCGACGGCCCAGGTGACGGCGAGGGAGACGGTGAGGAGCCCGCCGAGCGCGAGGACGACGCGCCCCCGCGCCTGCTCGCGTACCGGATAGAACACCGCCGCCCCGAGCAGCACCAGCCGCGCCAGCAGGGCCAGTCCCGGCCTGCTGGTCAGGGTCTCGTTGAGGACGGACGGGTCGAGGGCGTCCGCCGGGCCGCTGCCGCGCTCGTAGGGTCCGCGCAGCAGGAGCAGCGCGACGGTGGACCCGGCCAGGATCCACCAGCCGGTGAGGAGCAGTCGCCGCACCGGGCCCGGGAACCCGCAGACCAGGACGAAGGTGGCCGCACCGATGAGGAGGGCGAGACCGCCGTACGCGAAGTAGCGGGCGGCGTCGTAGAGCGTGCCCGCGACGGTGTTCCCGGGGGGGTCGACGGGGACGGGCGGGGCGGTCGCGGAGGGTTTGCCGATGGAGAAGGTGAAGGCTCCGGAGACCGGGTGACTGTCGGCCGAGACGACCCGCCAGGCCACCGTGAAGGTGCCGGTGCCCAGGCCCTTCGGCAGGGTCACACGGGCGGTGTCGGAACGGTCGCCCGCGTGCCCCGGATCGCCGGTGTGCACGCGCCGGTTGTCCGGGTCGAGCACGCGGAAGGAGTCGTCGAGGAGCCCGATGGACTCGCTGAAGGACAGCGTCACCTCGGTGGGCGCCGTCTTCAGCACGCTGCCGTCCTGCGGATCGGTGCCGGTCAGCGCGGCGTGGGCGGACGCGCCGCCGACACCGCCGAACAGCACCAGGACCAGCACCGTGCCCAGCAGCGCGAGCCCTTGGGCGATCCGCCGTCGCTCCCGCTGTCCGCCTCCACGTCCGCTCACACGCCGTCTCCGTCGTCTCCGTCGTCCCTGCGGTGTCCGCGTTCCGGTCCGCATTCCGGTCCGTATTTCCCGACCGGTCCGTATTTCCAGAGTCACGGATACGTACGGACGAATCCGGCGCCGTGCTCACTCCCCCGGCGAGGAACCCACCGATCAGCCCACCGAGGAATCCCCTGAAAGGGCCGCCTCCCGCGTCAGAAAGGCCAGCCGGGCCCGCTTCTCGGGCAAGTAGACCTCGGGAAGGTCGATTTCGGGAAGCACGATCTCCGGGCCGGGTACGAAGCCCTGCCGGACCAGGAGCGCGATCGCCTTCTCGTTGCGCGCGTCGGGTTCGACCACGACCCGCTGCCGGTCGAGGCCGATCAGCACGTACGTGGTGAACGCGGTCAGCAGCACGGACGACCAGCCCGGCCGGCCACCGCCGGGCCCCGAGGGGCCGATCAGCAGGTGGACCCCGATGTCGCCGGGCTCGACGGCGTAGCACTCGCTGACCCGGTCGGCCTCGGGCTCGTACGTCTGGAAGAGCGCGGCGGGCTCGCCGTCCTTGACCGCGAGGAAGGCGTGGTGGGTGTCGAGGGAGCCCAGGTGGACGTACGTCTCCAGCACCTGCTGCTTCGTGAGCCCGTTCATGCCCCAGAACACGGCACGCTCCTCGCTCACCCAGCGATGGATGACGTCCAGGTCGGCGTGCGGGTCGACGGGCAGGACGCGCACGGTCCCGAAGCCGTCGACCTTCTGCTCGTGCACGGCCTCGCGGTCGACGGCGTACGGCTCACTGCTCATGGTCGTCCTCAACCTTCTCTGTCTCCTGCTCCTGTGTCAGCCGGCTCCAGTCGGTGCTGACGGGGGCCAGTTCTCCCTTGAGCCACAAGGGGAGTTGGTCGCGGTGGTGGGCCGAGCCCGGGACGCCCGAGGCGCCGAAGGGAACCACCCAGAGGCTCCGGTCGCGGTCGGCGAGGTCCCAGACGTAACGGGCCGCCGGGCCGCGCGCGCTCAGGTCGGTCAGGCCGGGGACCGCCGAGGTGCACAGCACGCAGTCGTGGTCCCCCGAGAGCCCCGGTTCGTCGTACGAGGTGGTCGTGAGCGCGCGCCAGGGCGCGAGGCGGTGGGTGTCGCCCCAGACGCCGTGCGGTTGCGCGGCCGCCTCCTCGACGGCCTCACGGACGAGGGCGGCGCGGTCGATGCCGTACAACTCCTCGGCCTTCAGCAGGTGTTCGAGGGCGATGCCGACGCGGGGGAGGAGGGCCAGCCAGGGGCGGAAGACCTCGGGGTACGCGGGCGGGTCGGCCAGCGCGGCGAAGGCGGGGTGCGCGGCCAGCCGCCGTACGACCGCGCCGCGCACCGCGGAGTAGGCGGCCGCCGCCATGCTGTCGGCCGTCATCCGGCGGTCCCAGCCGAGCAGCCGGTCGCGCAGGGCGGTCGCCTCGACGCCGAGTCCGTCGAGGGCGGCGACGTGGTCCATCAGAGGCGCGGCGGAGGCGAGATGGGTGTCCATGTGGATGTCCGCCATGTCCCGGGCCGACCACTTCGGCCGCTCGTCGAGGAGCTGTCGGATCCGGGCGGCACGGTGGAACGGGGCGAACTCGACACCGAGCGGGCCGGCGGGGCCGCGCTGGTTCGCCATCACGGCGACGCCGTCCTCGACCGTCCCGTACGGCATCTCGTGCCAGCCCCGCCATTCGTGCCCTGGCTCCCAGGCGGCGACGATCCGGGTGCGGTTGTCCGCGCCGCGGAGCGGGACCCGGCCGGCGACCCGGTGCAGTACGCGGCCCTCGGTGTCGGCGGCCTGGACGACGTTCACGGGCTCGGCCCAGTGGTCGAAGGCCCGGTCGACGTCGGCGACTTCACGGGCCCTGAGGAGGGGGAGGAGCGCGCTGAAGCCGAGGTCTTCGGTGACACGGGGCGGGTAGCGGAGGCTGATGGGTTCGACGCCCTCGGTCGTCTCCGCTCCCCCGATGACGACCGGCCCGCGGGGGGTCTCGACGACCTCGACCTCGATGGGTTCACCTCCCGCCACCTCGACCGTCTCCACGTGCCGGGCGACGGCCCGCCACTCCCCGTCGGGGTCTAGCGCCTCCCATCTTTCCGGCCCTTCCAGCCCTTCCGGCCCTTCCGGCCCTTCCGGCCCTTCCGATGCCTCCGATCCCTGGGGTCCGACGCGTCGCAGTCGTTCCCGGTACAGGTCCTGGTAGTCGGCCATCGCGTTGGTGATGGCCCAGGCGACCGTGCCCGTGTGGGCGAAGTGGGCGATGCCCGGGACGCCGGGGACGGCGAGGCCGACGACGTCGAACTCGGGGCAGGAGAGATGGATCTGCTGGTAGACGCCGGGGTCCTCGATGAAGCGGTGGGGGTCGCCCGCGATGACCGGCTGCCCGGTGCCGGTCCGCTCGCCCGTGACGAGCCAGCCGTTGCTGCCGGAGGTGCCCGGACCGTCGGCGACGAAGAGGTCCACGGCCTCCGGTCCGATCCGGCGGACGACCTCCTCCCTCCACAGCTTGGCGGGGAAACCGGCGAAGAGGATGTGCACGCCGAGCCAGACGCCGAGCGGGGTCCAGGGCTCCCAGCGCCCCGGGGCGAGCCCGGTCTCCGCGAACTCCGGTGTGCGCCGGGCGCCTTCGGCCAGTCCCTCGTTGACCCCGTCGACGTACGCGACGACCCAGTCGGCGGTCTCCGGATCCCGGCTTTCCAGCGCCGCGAAGCAACGTCTCGCGGTGTCGTCGAGCCGGGCCCGGCGTGCGAACCTGTCCCAGTCGACGGCCTCGGCGCCGAGGAACGCGGCGGAGGTGCCCTGCGAGCGGTGGCGTTCGACCTCCAGCTGCCAGGCACGGTCGAGGGCGGTGACACGGCCCTGGGCGCGGACGAGGGCGCGGGCGTCGGCGGCGCGCAGGTGGGGGATCCCCCAGGGGTCACGGTAGAGCTCGGCGGTCACAATCCATCCCCACTTTTGCCAGGTTAGGCTAACCTAACTTCCATTGGGGCGAAATGGTACGCGAGGGGCGGAGCGCCGATGGGCCCGGCGGAACAGGTTCTTCGCCGTCGCCGACTGGCGAACGGCGGCATGAGAGGCGTTTCACACCCTCACGCGGGATCATCGGGGCATGGACGTCAGCCTTCACATCGCCCAGGATCCCGAAGCGGACGCGCTGCTCAGCCGCAGTCCCCTCGCCGCCCTGACCGGGATGCTGCTGGACCAGCAGGTGCCGATGGAGTGGGCGTTCAAGGGACCGCGCACGATCGCCGAACGCATGGGCGCGGACGGGTTGGACGCGCACGAGATCGCCGCGTACGACCCGGAGAAGTTCGCCGCGCTGCTCACCGCGAAGCCGGCCGTGCATCGCTATCCCGGGTCCATGGCCAAGCGGATCCAGCAGCTGTGCCAGTACCTCGTGGAGCACTACGACGGGGACGCGGCCAAGGTCTGGGAGGGCGTCAAGACCGGCGATGAGCTGCTGCGGCGGCTCAAGGAACTGCCCGGTTTCGGCGCCCAGAAGGCCCAGATCTTCCTGGCCCTCCTCGGCAAGCAGTTCGGTGTGCGGCCCAAGGGCTGGCGCGAGGCGGCCGGGGCGTACGGCGAGCCGAACTCCTTCCGCTCCGTCGCCGACATCACCGGCCCGGAGTCCCTGGCGAAGGTCCGCGCCCACAAACAGGAAATGAAGGCCCAGGCGAAGGCCTCCGGCAAGTAGCCCCATTCCCTCACCCCTCGATCACCGGACAGGCCGAGGCTCGAGGAGCGCGGGGAACCGCGCGACCAGCCCCCACCCACCCGCGCCCGACTGAACTCACCACGGCGGGGATGCGGACCGCAGGTCCATCGGATGGGTCACCGCGGTGGCGGGGCGGCCCCGCCCGGCCAGAGCATGGAGCATGAGTGAGGTACCGAACGCTCCCCACCACGGCCCGCAGTACGACGACCGCCACATCCACGACCGCGAGCCGCACATCACCCCCGAAGGCCCCCTGCACCTCATCGCCCGCAGCGCCTGGCAAGCCGTCCTGCTCGCCGGCATCGCGGCCTTCGTCCTGGGCGCGCTGGTGCTGGTCTGGCCGGGCGCCTCCCTGCTCGCCGCAGGCGTGCTCTTCGGCCTCTACCTGCTCTTCAGCGGCGTACTCCAGCTCGTCGCCGCGTTCGGCACCCACGTCGCGACCTCGCTGCGCGTCATGGCCTTCATCAGCGGCGCCCTCTCGATCCTGCTCGGCCTGTTCTGCTTCCGCGGCCCGATGCAGTCGATCCTCCTGCTCGCCCTGTGGATCGGCATCGGCTGGCTGTTCCGAGGCATCACCCAGACCCTGGCCGCCGCGTCCGACCCGACCGTGCCGGCCCGGGGCTGGCAGATCTTCCTCGGGATCGTCAGTTTCCTCGCGGGGATCGTCCTGATCGTGTCCCCGTTCACCTCGGTCGCCGTCCTCACCCTCGTCGGCGGCTGCTGGCTCATCGCGGTCGGCGTCACGGAAATCATCACGGCGTTCGTGATCCGCGGCCGCGCCAAACACATCCCGGCCGTCGTCTGACCGCACGGCGGGTCCACGCCTTACGTCAACTCCGCGCCTCACCCGTAGCCCATGAGGGCGGATCTCGCCGCCGACGCGATGAACCACCCACTCCGGATGGGGACACGACCTCTTATGAGCCCCTCTCCGCACCGCCGGCCGCGTCCGCCGCACCGGCACGCGTGGATGCGGGTTCTGACGCTCCTCGTCGTCACGATCCTCGCGGCAGGCGCCCACATCGACGCCCTCGCCCCGACCTCCGTCATGGCCTCCGCCGAAACGGACTGCGGCGCCGAACACGACGTACTCGACACGGCCCTTCGCCCGCCCGCCCGGCAGGACCACCGCGCCCTCAACCCGCTGCGCCCCGCACCGACCGCTCCCGACGGCCCGGAGCCGGCGCCCCGCCCCCGTCACGTACCGCCGTCGCACTCACGCACGCCGCACGCCCTGCGCTCAGTGGTCCTGCGCTGCTGACAGGCCCGGACCCGGCCTCCGGACCGTCCCCACCAGCCAGTCAGCGAACCAGCGAACGCAAGGACACAGCCATGCCCACCGACCCGTACGCGGTCCTGCGCGCCCTCCTGCGCGCGGAAGCCGTCCGCAACACGCCCAAACCGCAGCCCGAGCCCGGGCCCGCGCCGGACGCCCGGCAGGTGCAGACGCCCCCGCCCAAGGAGCACGGAAACAGCTAGGCACAACCGAGGGAAGCACCGAGGAGATCGCCCCGACCGCGGGCGGGGCGGTCTCCTCGCCCCCTGACAGCTGACAGCTGACAGCTGACAGCTGACAGCTGACAGCTGACAGCTGACAGCTGACAAACACCGACTACCGCCTACCGGTTACCGGCTACCGCCTGCGTCGAGCCGTTCCGAAGAGGGAGCGGGTGATCTCCCTGCCGATCTGCGTGCCCATCGACCGTGCCAGGGACTTGAAGATGCCGCTGCCGACGACCTGTTCGACGACCGAGGGTTCCTCCTTCGCCCGACCGCCGCTCTTCGCGGGCGCCCGCCCCGCCTCCGGAGCCGCCTGGGCGGCGGCCTGCGCGGCGGCCGCGTCCCGCGCCGCGAGCTTCTCGTACGCGGACTCGCGGTCGACCGCCTGCGCGTAACGCCCGTACAGCGGGGACGCCCGCACCGCGCGGTCCAGCGCGGCCGGATCGACGGGGCCCATCAGGGACTGCGGGGCCCGCAGCCGGGTCGCCGCGACCGGCGTCGGCGCGCCCTTCTCGCTCAGCACGGTCACCACGGCCTCGCCGGTGCCGATGCCGGTGAGGATCTCCTCCAGGTCGTACGCGGAGTTGGGGAAGGTCTTCACCGTGGCCTTCAGCGCCTTCTGGTCGTCCGGTGTGAAGGCGCGCAACGCGTGCTGGACGCGGTTGCCGAGCTGGGCGAGGACGTCGGACGGCACGTCCTTCGGGGTCTGCGTCACGAAGAAGACGCCGACCCCCTTCGAACGAATGAGCCGCACGGTCTGGGTGATCGACTCCAGGAAGGCCTTCGAGGCGTCCGTGAAGAGCAGGTGCGCCTCGTCGAAGAAGAAGACGAGCTTCGGCTTGTCGATGTCGCCGACCTCCGGGAGGTCGTGGAAGAGATCGGCGAGCATCCACATCAGGAAGGTCGAGAAGAGCTGCGGTTTGTCCTGGACCTCGGGGAGTTCGAGGACGGACACCGTCCCGCGCCCGTCCGGCGCCGTCCGCAGCAGCTCGCTCGTGTCGAACTCCGGCTCCCCGAAGAACGGGCTCATGCCCTGCGCCTCGAAGGCGGTCAGGGAGCGCAGGATCACGCCCGCCGTCGCGGGCGACAGACCACCGATGCCCTTCAGCTCCGCCTTGCCCTCGTCCGAGGTCAGGAAGGTGACGACGGCCCGCAGGTCCTTGAGGTCGAAGAGTTCCAGACCCTTCTGGTCGGCGTAATGGAAGATCAGGCCGAGCGACTGTTCCTGGGTCTGGTTGAGCTGGAGCACCTTGGACAGCAGCACCGGGCCGAAGCTGGTGACCGTCGCCCGTAGGGGGATGCCCCTGCCCATGCCGCCGAGCGCGTAGAACTCGGCCGGGAAGGCGGTCGGCGTCCACTCCTGGTGGACCTCCTGGGCACGCGCCAGCACCTTGTCGTTCGACACGCCCGGCGCCGAGATCCCGGAGACATCACCCTTGATGTCGGCGAGGAACACCGGCACGCCCTGCACGGACAGTTGTTCGGCGATCAGCTGGAGCGTCTTGGTCTTGCCGGTGCCGGTGGCTCCGGCGACCAGCCCGTGCCGGTTGAGCACGGGCAGCGGAATGCGGATCCGGGCGTCCGGCAGACACCGCCCGTCCCAGAGCAGGGCGCCCAGGTCGAGCGCGGGTCCGGCGAACGCGTAACCGGAGGCGATCTCCAGGGCCTCCTGGGGGAGCGCGGGGGCGCCGCTCACACCTTCGGGTGCCACCGCGGGAGGTGCTTCGCTGTCGCTCATATCAGGCCCCTGTTCCCGGTTTGCGCTGATTTGCGGCGTCTTTTCCAGCGTCGCACTACGTCGCCATGGCTGCGCCCGGAAGGTCTGGGCCGGTAGGCTTTCCGTGTGATCTTCAAGCGCATCGGAAACGGACGGCCGTACCCCGACCACGGCCGGGAAAGCACCCGGCAGTGGGCGGACGTCGCGCCGCGCCCGGTCCGCCTCGATCAGCTCGTGACGACCAAGGGCCAGCTGGACCTGGAGACCCTCCTCGCCGAGGA
The DNA here is from genome assembly GCF_044768965.1 of Streptomyces sp. NPDC090798. Classification (NCBI taxonomy): domain Bacteria; kingdom Bacillati; phylum Actinomycetota; class Actinomycetes; order Kitasatosporales; family Streptomycetaceae; genus Streptomyces; species Streptomyces sp. NPDC090798. The sequence continues at coordinate 96,235 of NZ_JBIVXA010000019.1, read as the reverse complement.
CTCCACGTTCTACGGCGACCTGTTCGCGCACGTAGTGAAGTGGCAGGGCGACCTGTACCTCGAGGACGGCCTGCACCGCGCCGTACGCGCCGCGCTGCAACAGCGTCAGGTGCTCCACGCGCGCGTGCTCGAACTCGACTGACCTGGCCGAGTCGGCCGAGTCGACTCCGGATGAACTCGGCCGGGACCGGGCGCCGGGGACGCGAGAGCCTCTTCGAGGCCCGGGATCCCCGCTCGTTGACCCTTTTGGGTTGGACTGAGCCTCGACCGATGATCATTTAGTAGGAATCACCGCCGCGGCGCACTACGCTGCGCCCATGAGCATGCTCACTCCCCCTGGCATGGGCGGCCAGTACCGGATCACGGGGGACAAATACCCACGGATGCGCCGACCCCGGGGGCGTCGCAGGCTCGTGTTCCTGGTCGTCGCCTCTGTCACCGCGCTCGGGCTGATCGGGTGGGGAACCCTGCAGCTCATCGACGTCTTCACGGGCAAGGGCGACAAGGCCACGGCGGCCGGCGCGAAGGACGACTGCACGTCCAAGGCCGGCCCGTCGGCCAAGGCGACCACGACGGCCACGACGGCCACGACGTCCACCGCCTCCGGGGCGCTGCCCAGGCCCGGACAGATCACCGTCAACGTCCTCAACGCCACGCCGCGCAGCGGGCTCGCCAAGCAGACCGCGGACGAGCTGAAGAAGCGCGGGTTCCGCATCGGCGACGTGGGCAACGCGACGGCCACGTACGACAAGAAGGTCAACGGCGCCGGGATACTGCTCGGCGCCAAGGGGGCCGCACAGGCCGCGCTGCCGGTACTGGGCACGCAGCTGTCCGGCGCCGAGGTGAAGACGGACGGCCGCGCCCAGGCCGACCGGGTCGACCTGATCATCGGCACCAGCTTCAAGAGCCTCACGAAGAAGGAGGACGCCGACAAGGCCCTGGCCACCCTGTCCGGGCCCCGGCCGGCCGCCTCCGCCTCTCCGAAGAGCTGCTGAACGGCTGGCTGAACAGCGAAGGCTGTCGGCAGCCCCGTAGGACCGCCGACAGCCCCCGTGAGACCGCTGATCGTCCGGAACCGACTGGACCACTACTCGGCCACTGGACCCCTGGACCGGCCCGACAAGGCCGCTGAGGGGCTCAAGGGACGACTGGGGCCCGTAGGGGCCACGGCGGTCCCGTAGGGCCGTGGCAGGTACCGCGGAGGTGCGGGAACCTACTCGGCCGCCCCGTACATCCGGTCCCCCGCGTCGCCCAGCCCCGGCACGATGTAACCGTGCTCGTTGAGCCGTTCGTCGACCGACGCGGTCACGACCGTCACCGGCGTGCCCGCGAGCTCGCGCTCCATGACCTCGACGCCCTCCGGGGCGGCGAGCAGCACCACGGCGGTGACGTCGTCGGCGCCGCGCTTGATCAGCTCCTGGATCGCCGCGACGAGCGTGCCGCCGGTGGCCAGCATCGGGTCGAGGACGTACACCTGGCGCCCGGAGAGGTCGTCCGGCATGCGGGTCGCGTACGTGGACGCCTGGAGCGTCTCCTCGTCGCGCACCATGCCCAGGAAGCCCACCTCGGCGGTCGGCAGCAGCCGCACCATGCCGTCGAGCATGCCGAGGCCCGCACGCAGGATCGGCACGACCAGCGGGCGCGGGTAGGACAGCTTGACGCCCGTGGTGGAGGCGACCGGGGTCACGATGTCGACCTGCTCGGTGCGCACGTCCCTGGTGGCCTCGTAGGCGAGCAGGGTGACCAGCTCGTCGGCGAGCCGCCGGAAGGTCGCGGAGTCGGTGCGCCGGTCGCGCAGGGTGGTGAGCTTATGGGCGACCAGGGGGTGGTCGACGACGTGGAGACGCATGCCCATAACAGTAGCCGTGCCCTCGTGTCCCTCGCGCTGGCATCAAACCGCCCGTCAGAGGGAAGGCGGTAGGGACGGACCTGGGGTGGTGGGCCTATGCCGGACCGGGAAAAGGAGTCCCCGGAGCAGCTGGAGCGACTCGGACGAGCCGAGGGGGCCGAACCGGCCCAACGGCCCGGACGACTTCGCCGCGTCGAAGAATCCGAACAATACGAACGGTCGGGACGGACCGGACGGATCGAGCAGGCCGAACGGGCCGAGCAGGCCGCGCGGACCGGGCAGCCCGAGACGGACGCCGAGCGCCGGCGGCGCCGAGCACAGTTCCTCCGGGACCTGACCGAGGCGCGCGAGCTGCGCGACCGCGTCCAGCCCCGCCGCGCCAAGGTCGCCCGCCTCCGTCACGCCATGCGCATGCGCACCTTCCGTTGGTAGCTCCGTCGACAGCTCCTTTGACAGCTGCATTGGTGGCGGCTTTGGTAGCTCCTTGGTGGTCGGCCCACGCCGTGAGGGCGGGGACATGCACACACGACGCCGAGGGCCGCGTACGATCCGCTGTTAGCGATCAAAAGAGGCAGACACAGCAGGCCGAAGACATCCCCTGAACGCTCTGTTTCTGCCACGATTCCGAGTGGGTGGGGTCTCGGAGAAGCACTCCCCGCCCAATCGACCTCCGCCGGGGGGACCCCCAACCGGCACGCCTATGACCAGTGGGAGAGTCACGGTGTACTTCGCCGCACTGCTCGCGCGCACCGAAGACGGGTGGGAAGCGAGCGACACAGAGCTCGACGATGTGGAGACCCTGTCGGATCTGACCGATCTGGCCCGTGAAGCCTCGGAGGAGGACACGGTGCTCGTACTCATCGAGCAGGAGGACGCGTGGTTCGGCGTCGTCCGCGTGGACGGTGAGGAGGACCCTCGCATCTACGTCTCGGACGCCGCAGCCGCTGCCCGCAGCTCGTACGGCGAGATCCTGCTCACGGACGAACTACTAGGACGGGAGCCCGGCGACGACGACACCGACCTGGACTCCCTCGACCTGGACGGCACCGAGGACGGTGAACCCGACGACGCAAACGACTCCGAGGACGACGAGGAGGAGGAGAGCGTCTCCGGCGAGATCGTCTCGCACAGCCCCGTCGGGGACCGCGAGATCCTGGCCGACCTCGGGGTGAGCGAGAAGGAACTGCTCGCCCTGGACGAAGGCGACGCGCTCAGCACGATCGCCGAAGCCCTGGGAGCGGCAGAGGTCCTGGAGACCGTCCGCTAGGGCCTGATCCGCCGGACAGGTCCCAGGGCCTGATCCGGAAGGCAGGCCCCGGCTCCCCTGGTTCCGGGGGAGGCGGTTTTCCGGGCGAGCCCGATAGATTTCCCGGGTGAGCCCGACAAAAGAGACCTTTCCAGCAGATCCGGCAGATCCGGTACGCGACCGCTGGCGGGCCGCGATGCGGCTCGCCCTGGACGAGGCCCACCGGGCCGTCCAGGGCGGGGATGTTCCCGTCGGCGCCGTCGTGCTGTCCACGGACGGTACGACGGTGCTCGCGACCGGACACAACGAACGCGAGGCCACGGGCGATCCGACGGCGCACGCCGAGGTGCTCGCGATCCGCGGGGCCGCCCAGCGGCTCGGCGAGTGGCGGCTGGCCGGCTGCACGCTCGTCGTCACCCTGGAGCCCTGCACGATGTGCGCGGGCGCGCTCGTCCAGTCCCGGGTGGACCGGGTCGTCTACGGCGCCCGGGACGAGAAGGCGGGCGCGGTCGGTTCCGTCTGGGACCTCGTACGCGACCGCCGGCTCAACCACCGCCCCGAGGTGATCGGGGGCGTACTCGAGGACGAGTGCGCGAGTCTGCTCACCCGTTTCTTCCGCGACCGCTGACTCCACGGGCGGCCGGACCGGCGACGGGAAACGGATTTCAGACCACGGCCCACCTTGGGGTAGGGTCTCCCTCGGTAGCGTGTCCGAGCGGCCGAAGGAGCTCGCCTCGAAAGCGAGTGTGGCGCAAGTCACCGAGGGTTCAAATCCCTCCGCTACCGCTTGAGAAGGGCCCCGTCGCAAGACGGGGCCCTTCGTGCGTACGGCAAGGGACCTCGGCCAGCGGGCCGTTGGTCCAAAAAAGTGGGGTGAAGGTTACACTCGCCGCCGGCACAGGGGGCCCAGTGGGCGCAGCAGTCACAGGGAGGCCGCGATGGCGGTGAATTCGAAGAAGATCGCCGTCTACATACTCGTGGTCTTCGCGCTGTACGTGATCATCACGGATCCGGCGAAGGCGGCCGACTACGTCCAGATAGGGTTCGAGGGCATTTCGACCGCCGCCCGGTCCATCGGCGACTTCATGACGTGGGTCGCCGACGGGGCCAAGAACTGATCGGCCGCCCCCGCACGGCCCGTACCACCAGGGAGTACCCGTGATCCGCCATCTGGTCCTCTTCAAGCTCAACGAAGGCGTCGAGCGTGAGGACCCCCGCGTCGTCGAGGGCGTGGCAGCCTTCCGCCCGCTCGGCGATCAGATCCCCGAGCTGCGGTTCTGGGAGTGCGGCTGGAACATCACCGACCGGCCCGTCGCGTACGACTTCGCGATCAACTCCGCGGTCGACGACACGGACGCCCTGCAGCGGTACTTGGAGCATCCCGCGCACCAGGCGGGCGTCGCGCTGTGGCGCGAGTTCGCGACATGGGTGATCGCCGACTATCCGTTCTGAACCGATCCGAGCCGACGCGCTCTGGGCCCCTCGCCGGAAACCGGCGGGGGGCATTTCCGTTTCTTATGCCCCAACTCTCCCTAAATCCTGTTCAACACGGGGTTATCCGGTGCTTGCACACAGTGCACATGTCTTGTGATGCTATGACCGCTTTTGACGGATGAGTTGATGGATCTGACGGATCATAGAGGTGGAGTTGACCGTGCCGGCCAGTACTGCGCCTCAAGCACCGCCACAGGAAGTCCCCAAGGAACACATCACCACGGAACCCATCGCCCAGGAACGCGTCGCCACGGAACCCGTCGCCCCGGAGAACATCGTCCACGAACGCGTCACCCCTGAGCAGGCCACCCCTGAGCGACGCCGTGGCGCCGACACCCGGGCCCTCACCCAACTGCTCTTCGGCCAGCTCAAGGCGCTGGAGCCTGGCACCACGGAGCACGACCGCGTACGCGGGGCGCTCATCGAGGCGAACCTGCCGCTCGTGCGGTACGCGGCCGCCCGCTTCCGCTCCCGCAACGAGCCGATGGAGGACGTGGTCCAGGTCGGCACCATCGGCCTGATCAACGCGATCGACCGCTTCGACCCCGACCGGGGCGTGCAGTTCCCGACCTTCGCGATGCCGACCGTCGTCGGCGAGATCAAGCGGTACTTCCGTGACAACGTCCGCACCGTCCACGTGCCCCGCCGGCTGCACGAGCTGTGGGTGCAGGTGAACAGCGCCACGGAGGACCTGACGACGGCCTTCGGGCGCTCCCCCTCGACCGCCGAGATCGCCGAGCGGCTGCGCATCACCGAGGAGGAGGTGCTGTCGTGCATCGAGGCCGGACGCTCGTACCACGCGACCTCCCTCGAAGCCGCCCAGGAGGGTGACGGGCTGCCGGGACTGCTCGACCGGCTCGGCTACGAGGACCCGGCCCTCGACGGGGTCGAACACCGCGACCTCGTCCGCCATCTCCTCGTACAACTGCCCGAGCGCGAGCAGCGGATCCTTCTCCTTCGCTATTACAGCAATCTGACGCAGTCACAGATCAGTGCCGAGCTGGGAGTCTCCCAGATGCATGTGTCAAGGCTGCTCGCCCGGAGCTTCGCACGGCTGCGATCCGCAAACAGGATCGAGGCGTAACCGGCAAGAGCGAATCGCTCAACGTCTCCTTTTCCGACAGTTCAGCGTTGAAAAACCGTCAGACACCCCTTTTCCAGGGCCTATTCACCCCCTCCATGTCGACATGTCACTACAGCGTGTTGCCGACATGTGACATTCTGCCGGAAGAGCGTTTGGCGCAGCCCCGCCTCCGGTATTCAGGTGGAGGCTGCGTTCCTCCGACGGGAGCGTCCGCCGCGACCGTCCGCGACCCAAAGGGGGTGGCATGTCCGCAGACCAGGGCAGCTCGAAGGTGCTCACGCTCACGAAGAGCGAATCCGCGCCCGACGCGCTTCACGATGTCCCGGCCCTTCCGGCCCCCGATGCCGCTCCGGCCCTCGAAGCCGTCCCGGCGGCCCCCGAGACCTCGGGAGCCATCGACACCCGCACCCTGTCCCGCTCCCTGTTCCTGCGGCTCGCCGCACTCGGCGAGAACAGCCCCGAGCGTGCCTACGTCCGGGACACCCTCATCGAGCTCAACCTCCCGCTCGTGCGGTACGCGGCGGCCCGCTTCCGCTCCCGCAACGAGCCGATGGAGGACATCGTCCAGGTCGGCACCATCGGCCTGATCAAGGCGATCGACCGCTTCGACTGCGAACGCGGCGTGGAGTTCCCGACGTTCGCGATGCCGACGGTCGTGGGCGAGATCAAGCGGTTCTTCCGTGACACCTCGTGGTCCGTCCGCGTCCCGCGGCGCCTCCAGGAGCTGCGCCTGGCCCTCACCAAGGCCAGCGACGAGCTCTCCCAGAAGCTCGACCGCTCCCCGACCGTCGCCGAACTCGCCGCGGTGCTGGGCGTGTCGGAGGAGGACGTCGTCGACGGCCTCGCGGTCGGCAACGCCTACACGGCCTCCTCCCTCGACTCCCCGGCCCCCGAGGACGACGGCGGCGAGGGCTCCCTCGCGGACCGCCTCGGCTACGAGGACACGGCGCTGGAGGGCGTCGAGTACCGCGAGTCGCTGAAGCCGCTGCTCGCCAAACTCCCGCCTCGCGAACGCCGGATCATCATGCTGCGCTTCTTCGCCAACATGACCCAGTCGCAGATCGGCGAGGAGGTCGGCATCTCACAGATGCACGTCTCCCGCCTCCTCACCCGCACCCTGGCTCAGCTCCGCGAGGGCCTGATCTCCGACTGAGACCTCCCCTGCCCGACTCTTCATAATTGACGGATCGTCAGCCACACTGGCGCGATGCGTCGAGCGACATGGCTCCATGGCCGTGGGGGGGGGCCGGGGGGGGGGGGGGGCGGGGGGGGGGTGGGGGGGGGGGGGGTTGGGGGGGGGGGGGGGGGGGGGGGGGGGGGGGGGGGGGGGCCGGTCGTTCCGGCCTCGGCTTCGCCTTCGGCCGGGTTCTCTTCCCCGCCCGCACCACCCGTGACGCTCTCGTCGTCGGGTGCGGGTGCCCCTGCCGGGGGCTGATCGCCGTCGGCGGCCGCGGGCTCGTGCGCGGAGTCGGCCGCCGAATCGTCCCTCGGCTCGGGCGCCGAGGCCGCGACCGGTTCGGTGACCGGTTCCGTGGTGGGTCCGGCGGGGGTGACCTCAGCGGTGACCGGGGCGGGGGTTTCCTCGACGACCGGCTCCGAGGGCTCCTCGGCGGCGGGCGCGGGGGCCTCTTCGGCCGCGGGCTCGGAGGCCTCCTCGGCGACCGGCTCCGGGGTCTCTTCGACGGCGGGCGCGGGGGCTTCCTCGGCGACCGGTTCCGGGGTCTCTTCGGCGGCGGGCCCGGAGGCCTCCTCGGCCGCGGGCTCGGGGGCCTCTTCGGCCGTGGGCTCGGGCTCCGCGGCGGACACCTCGGGGGTCTCGGCGACCGGCTCCGATTCGACCACGGGCTCCGGCTCGGGCGCGGGCGCCTCCACCACGGCCTCAGCCTCGGCCACGACCTCAGGCTCGGCCGGAACCGCGGCCGGAATTTCGGCCTCGACCTCGGTCTCAGCCTCGGCCACCGGCTCCGCCGCGACCTCAGCCTCGGCCACCGGCTCCGCCGCGACCTCGGTCGCCTGCTCCTCCAGTGCCGGCTCCGCCGGCTTGGGGACCGTGACGTTGTCGAAGGCCGCCGACACCAGCTCGTCCACCACGGACGACTTGGGCTCCGGCTTCGGCTCCGGCTCCGGCTCCGACGAAGGTGCGGGGATCTTCGGCGCGGCCTCCTGGGCAGGAGCCGGCGTGGGCTCCGGCTCGGTGGCCGGGGCCGGGACCGTGGGGGCCGTAGCCTCCGTCGGCGAGGTCTCCGCGTCGGCGTCACGCCCCTGGCGTGAGCGGCCGAACGCGTTCCGCAGGAGAGTGAGAATGCCCATGTGCGCAACCCTTCGCATGAGTTGAAGCCGTCAATCCCTGGCCAGGACGGACACGTAAGGTTAGCGGCCGTCTCCGGCGATCTTGGGCAGGGTCGGGTACCGACAGGTAGCGGTGTCAAGAGCGTTATCAAGACCCCTGCGAGAGCGGGAGGTTCACACTCTGTTCACCCGGCCGCAGGGTGCTTGCACCCGCACCCCCCTAGCGTCACGCTCACACCAAGGGTTCGCAAGGGGAGAGTAAAGTGCGCAGACTGCTGCCGTTGATTGGAATGCCCGGTTCACATCCCGGCGGGCGATCCGCCCTGACCTGTCGGTTCCGCTGTGGTGACGCCTGCTTCCATGAGGTGCCCAACATCAGCGACAACGCGTACGTCGGTGATGTCATCGCCGGTGCGCTCAGCCGCCGTTCGATGATGCGGGCCGCGGCCGTCGTCACGGTCGCCACGGCGACGGGTGCGGCGGTCGTCGGTACCGGCGCCCAGGACGCGCAGGCCGCTCAGGCGGTGGAAGGGGGTGCCGCGGCCCGTACCGGACGTACGGTCGGCAAGGCCGCGCGCGGGCTGCGGTTCAGCCCCGTCGCTCCGAACACCGCCGACGCCGTCACCGTCCCCGGCGGATATGGCCAGAATGTCGTCATCCGTTGGGGTGAGCCCATCCTGCGCGGCGCTCCCGTCTTCGACCCGGAGCACCAGACGGCCAAGGCCCAGGCCGGCCAGTTCGGTTACAACAACGACTTCCTCGCTCTCCTCCCGCTGCCCGGTGAGCGCGGGCGGCAGCTGCTCGTGGCGAACCACGAGTACACCGACGAGGTGCTGATGTTCCGCGGGTACGACCCCGCGAACCCCACCCGTGAGCAGGTCGAGGTGGCGTGGGCCGCCCACGGTCTGTCCGCCGTCGTGGTCGAGGAGGACCACAGGACCGGCAGGCTCACCGCCGTCACCCGGCACGCCCTCAACCGTCGCGTCACCGCCACCACCGAGTTCCGGCTCACCGGCCCCGCCGCCGGGTCCGACCTGCTCAGGACCTCCGCGGACCCGACCGGCCGCAAGGTGCTCGGTACGCTCAACAACTGCTCCGGCGGCACCACCCCCTGGGGCACCACGCTGCACGGCGAGGAGAACTTCAACCAGTACTTCGCCAACGCGAGCCGTGACACCGACAAGCGGTACGGGCTCGGTACGGGCGCGACCGAGCGCAAGTGGGAGCGGTTCGACAAGCGGTTCGACGTGGCGCGGGAGCCCAACGAGTCGCACCGCTTCGGATACGTCGTCGAGTTCGACCCGTACGATCCGGCCTCCACGCCCCGCAAGCACACCGCGCTGGGGCGCTTCAAGCACGAGGCCGCGACCGTGCGGCTGACGGACGACGGGCGGCCCGTCGTCTACACCGGCGACGACGAGCGTTTCGACTACTTCTACAAGTTCGTCGGCAGCAAGCGGATGCGGCACGGTTCCTCGCGCTCCGTCCGGGAGCACAATCTCTCCCTCCTCGACGAGGGGACGCTCTACGTGGCCCGGCTGACCGGCGACTCCCCCGCCGCCGACATCGACGGGAGCGGGAAGCTTCCGGCCGACGGTGAGTTCGACGGCGGTGGTGAGTGGATTCCGCTGGCCACCGCGACCGCCCGCGGGGCCGTCTCGCACGTGGACGGGATGACGGCCGAGGAGGTCTTCGTCTTCACGCGGCTCGCCGGTGACAAGGTCGGCGCGACCAAGATGGACCGGCCCGAGGACATCCAGCCCTCCCCGCACACCGGCAAGGTCTACGTGGTTCTGACCAACAACACCAACCGTGGGAAGGCAGGGTCCGCGGGCGCCGACGAGGCCAATCCGCGCAACGCCAACAAGCACGGGCACATCCTGGAGCTCACCGAGCGCCGGGGCCACGCCGAGGCGACCACCTTCGGCTGGTCGCTGTTCCTCGTCGCGGGCGACCCGGCCGACCCCTCCACCTACTTCGCGGGCTTCCCGAAGGACAAGGTCAGCCCGATCTCCTGCCCGGACAACGTGGCGTTCGACCCGCACGGCAACCTGTGGATCTCCACGGACGGCAACCAGCTCGGCTCGCACGACGGCCTGCTGGGCGTGGCGACGAAGGGCGAGCGGCGCGGTGAGCTGAAGCAGTTCCTGACGGTGCCGACCGGCGCGGAGACCTGCGGGCCGATCATCCAGGACCGGCGGGTACTCGTCGCGGTCCAGCACCCGGGCGAGATCGACGGCGCGTCGGTGGAGAAACCGGCGAGCGACTGGCCCGACGGACCCGGGAAGATCGTGCGCCCGGCGGTCGTCTCGGTGTGGCGCACGGACGGCTGCGACATCGGGGTCTGAGGTCGCGGGAGTCGTCGCGAAAGCCGCGTACGGGGCTTGGGCCCTGTTGTCACATTCCCTCCCCCAGCCTTCGGCCGGGAGGTGCCCCCAGCCCCGCGACCCGGGCGGACGACGGGAAGGTGACGACAGGGCCTAGGGGAGGGCTGGGACGGGGTTGTCCACGCCGCTGCGTTCCAGCCACTCCCGGTACGCCGGGGACTGCTGTGCCGTCTCCCGGTACGCCTCCGCCAGGTCTGGATAGACGCCGTCCAGCTCGGCCTCGGTGCGGGCGGCGAGCAGCAGACGTACGCCGAGGGGGTCGCCGTACAGCCTGCGGACCACCGTCTCGGGGTCCGACTGGCGGGTCGGCTGGCAGACCGTGACGACCTCACCGGTCGCCACCAGGGACGCCGTCGTGTGGTAATCGCCGTGCAGGACACGGGGGTTGAGCCCGGCCGCGCGCAGCATCCGGTGCACCGCGTCCCACTCGCCGTCGACCGTCGGGTCGATCATCCAGCGGTCCTCGGCCAGGTCGGAGAGGCGTACGACGGAGCGTGCGGCGGCCGGGTGGCCGTTCGGCAGGGACACGAACTGGGGTTCGCGCTCGACCAGGACGCGCAGCCGCAGCCCGCTGGGGATGCGCAGCGGGCAGCCCTCGACCTCGTGCACGAAGGCCACGTCGAGCCGGCCCTCGGCGACCAGGTTGAGCAGGGCGTTCGCGGACACGTCCATCTGGAGGAGCGGTTCCTGGCGGCGTTCGCGCAGCCGGCGCAGCCAGCCCGCGAGGGCACGGCTCGCGGTGGATCCGATGCGCAGCTGGGGGCCGTCCGCGGCGGCGGCGCGGGCCTCCGCGACCAGGGACCGCATTTCGGCCACCAGCGGGCGGGCCCGGCCGAGCACGACCCGGCCGAGGGGGGTGGGTCGGCAGCCGGTACGTTCGCGGGTGAACAGCTCCCCTCCCAGCTCCTGTTCGATCCGCCGCAGCTGGGTGCTCAGCGAGGGCTGGGCAACGCCGAGCAGGCGCGCGGCGCGGTGCAGGCTGCCGGTGTCGGCGATGGCGCACAGCGCGCGGAGATGCCGGACCTCAAGCTCCATGCCGTCGGAGCCTAAGTCGGAAGCGTGGGTTGCACCAGACGCATAAACCCCTTGCAACGCAGGCGAGTTGGGCGCTCCGGGACGGTGCGGGCAGCTCGCCCCGATAGGGCTGTCCTATCGCCGATTGCCATCATCACAGCGGACGCACAGGCATCGACACTCACCGATGACGACTTCCCCCCCCACACAAGGAGTCATCATGAGACTCTCCCTGCCCATGCTCTCGGCCGCGGTCGGGTTGGGCCTCACGGCCGCCACGTTCGGAGCGGTCCCGGCCACGGCGGCCCCCGCCCCCGCCCCGTACGCCGGCTATTCCGGATCGGCCGCGGAGGCCAAGGCCGACCAGGCGTTCTTCCAGGCGGTCATCAGGTCCGTCGCCGAGAAGCGCGCCGCGAACCCGAGCAGCGCCGCCGCCGTCACGGTCGTCTACAACGCCTCCAGCGCACCGTCCTTCAGCGCGGAGATAGCCCGCAGCACCCAGATATGGAACAGCGCGGTCTCGAACGTCAAGCTCCAGTCGGGTTCGGCGTCGAGCGCCGACTTCACCTACCGCGAGGGCAACGACTCGCGTGGCTCCTATGCCTCCACGGACGGCCACGGCAGCGGGTACGTCTTCCTCGACTACGCGCAGAGCGACCAGTACGACCCGATCCGCATCACCGCGCACGAGACCGGCCATGTGCTCGGTCTGCCCGACCACTACTCCGGTCCGTGCAGTGAGCTGATGTCGGGTGGCGGCCCCGGTCCTTCCTGCACCAACGCGATCCCCAACGCGACCGAGCGCTCGCGTGTCAACCAGCTCTGGGCCAACGGTCTCGCGCAGGCGCTGGACAAGGCGCTGAGCAAGACCGACGCCCGCTAGACAGCGCCCGCTGGACAGCGCCCGCTGGACCGACAGGGCCCGGGCGCCGCACGGCCGCCGAACCCGTATACCGCCGTTCCCCACCCCCCACAGGTGCGGGCCGTCCCCTGCACGGGCGGCCCGCACCCCCTGTTTCCTCACCGCTCCCGGGCTCATTTGTGCTGGTGAAGGGTGATATGGACGATGAGTGCGCGATGGTCGCTGCCGGCGATACCGAGGAAGGTGGCCGCGTTCGCGGAGAAGTCCCTGGAGACGAGGACGTGGTCGATCTGGGCGCCGAGGGCAGGGGCGGTGCGGGCGGGCCAGCTCGGGGTGCGCGGGGAGCCGGCCAGGCGGGCGCTGTCGCGCAGCCCGGTGTCGAGGACGCGGCGGAACGCGGCGTGGTCCTGGGAGGCGTTGAAGTCCCCGGCGAGGATGGTGGAACTGTCCTTGCCCCCGGCGGCGTAGTCGCGCAGTTCGCCGAGTTCGTGCCGCCACAGTCCGACCTGCCCCGGCAGCGGCGGCATGGGATGCGCGAGCTGGAGCCGTACGGCGTGTCCCTGTACGTCGGCCACGGCCCCCGGCATCCCCATCGTCCCGCGTACGCCGTCCGCCACCGCGAGCGGGAACCGGCTGATGATCACGGATCCGTCGGACCCGGCGCCCTCGACGGAGACGCGGTACGGATAGACGCCCCCCGGGCCCTGGAAGGCTTTCTTGAGCGTGGCGGAGCACGTGTACTCGCACTCCTCCACGAACACGATGTCGGGCCGGTGCCGTTCGACGGCGGCGACGAGTGCGCGGGCGCCCTGTCCGAACTGCACGTTCGACGTCATCACCCGCAACTCGGCGACCGGACTTCCGGTCGGCTCACCGGTCTTGCCGTAGGGCTCGATGTACCAGGCGAGGGCGCCCAGCACCAGCACACCCCACACCATCGCGACCCGCCGGCGGGCGAACAGGGCGAGCAGGAGTCCGAGGCCGGTGGGCGCGAGGAGCCACGGCAGGAAGGCGAGCAGCTGGGGCACGGGGGTGATGCCGTCGCTGTCCGCGGCCCGGCATCCGACCACCACGCTCACCCCGGCCAGCAGCAGGCCGGCCGCCCAGGCCCCGGCCCGCCGGGGCCTGGACCGCTTCGGCCGGTCCTCGGACCCCGCCGGGGCAGTCACCGCAGTCTCCAAGTGGGGGCCTGCCTTCCGCTCGTTCGCGTGGAGTGCCCGAATCCTCCCTCATCGACGGGCTGGGCGTCTGCTCAGGCGTCGAGTCCGTCCAGGAAGGCCGCCAGTGCCCCGTTGAACTCCTCCGGCCGCTCCAGGTTCGGCAGATGGGCCGCCGAGGCGATCACGCCGAGCATCGAGTGCGGCAGCGCCGCGTGCATCGCCTCCGCGTCCGGGACCGGGGTGTACTCGTCGTCGGCGCCCACGACGACGAGGGCCGGGACGGTGACGCGGGTCAGCAGGTCGCGGTAGTCGGGTCGCTCGGCCCGTCCCCGCAGGGCCGCCGCCGCGCCCTCGGGCGGCGTGGCGGTCATCATGCGGTGCACGTGCGCCGCGACCTCGGCGTCCGCGTACGGCGCGACCATCCTGTACAGCACCTCGTCGGCGTAGCCGGCCATGCCCTCGCGCAGCAGGCGGTCCGCCATCGCGGCGCGCGCCTTCCTGCCCTCCGGGGTCTCGGCCGACGGGAACGTGTCGGCCAGCACCAGCGCCCGGATCCGCTCCGGGAAGAGCCGGTAGCACTCCATCGCGATCTGGCCGCCCATGGAGAGTCCGGCGAGGATGAACCGGTCCACCCCGAGGTCGTCCAGCAGCGCCGCGATGTCCTCGGCGAAGGTGGCGAGCGGGGTGACGCCGGGAACCACCGGAGACGCGCCGTAGCCGCGCAGGTCCGGGGCGATCACTCGCCGCCGCGACGAGAACGCGGCGATCTGAGGGGCCCACATCGTGTGGTCGAAAGGGTGTCCGTGGATCAGGACGAGAGGGAGCGCCGCGGCATCGGCGGCGCCCCCTTTGTCCTCGTACGCGAGGAAGGGTGCCATGGTCGCGACCCTAGGTCCGGCCAACTGCTCGGTGCAATAAGATCTTTGCCCTCGGTGCAATCCGAAACGCGCGCCGCCTGTGTGCTGAGCCGAAGCACGGTAGCTGTCACCTAGGCAGGGGTGTTGTCACCAGTAGCCCGGTACCCGACTGGTCGGAGAATCCCAGAGACAGTCTCGCCGCGTCCTGGAAGGCTTGCCGGCTGTGGGTTCGCATCGGCTGCCGCTGCCGGGCACGGGATGATTCCGTCGAGGCGGAACACCTGGGCTGGGCAACCGATCAGCTCTCAGATCCTCGAAGTGAGCGCTGCGATCGGGCGCAGGGTCGAAACCGTGCCAGATAGGCGAAGGTCGAGCCGCTCCTGGTGCTCAGATGCAGGCCGGACGCGTCGGCGAGACGGTGCAGAGGGCCGAAGGGGATCCAGTGCCGGTCGAAGAACTCGCCCACGACCAGCCGTCCTGCGGGGGTGAGCACCCGTACTGCCTCATCGAGCACCCGTTGTGGTTCCGGGATCTCGCCCAGTGCGGTCACCAGATACATGGCGTCGAAGGTGTCGTCGTCGAAGGGCAGCTCGCGGGCATCCGCATGGGTGGGCACGATGTTGGGTACTGCGCGCTGTCCCGCGCGGTGCATCACGTGGCGGAGCATCTCGGGTTGGATGTCGAGGATGTCGAGCTGCCCGTGGGGCCCGAGTTGCGGTGCGATGTGCAGCGACTGCAGTCCGGTGCCGGGCCCCACTTCGAGGATCCGCTCGCCCGGGCTCGGGGTGAGCACCGCGTCGAGCCGGGCGGATGTGAGGAACGGCAACGGCAGGTCCAGCAGGCCGCGTTGGGCGTAGGGGTACGGCGCCTTGTCGCCGAACCACCAGGCGCCTGCGGCGGCAGCGGCACTGAGGGCGCAGGCCCAGCGCAGGCGCGGTGCGGTCAGGACAGCAGAGCCCATGGTGTTCTCCAGTTCTGTGGTATCCGTGGTTGCAGCCCGGGTCGGTGTGGCGGGTTTCATGGGGTGCGGGGCAGCGCTCGAACCGCCAGGCGGACGCATACCGCTGCGAGCGGAAGTTCTGCGAACAACGCCATGACCAGCGCCGCGCGCAGTTCGCTCCCGCTGGCCGCGGTCATCGTGTCGAACCATGCGTCGACGGTGAGCAGGGCGGCCGTCGCGGCGGCGGCCAGTGCCAGTCGCCGATCCCCGCGGGTGGCCAGCAGACCTGTGGTGATCAGGCCGACCGCCTCCAGCGCGTCCAGACCCACCCAGGCGGCGGACCAGTGCGAGGCACGGAAGGTGGTCGGCAGGCTGGTGGCCAACACGACGAGCCACGGCAGCAGCGCCACCCCGCAGCCGGCCAGGACAAGACCCCGCCGTCGGCCTGGAAGGCGGTCCGGACGACGGCGCTGCGGGCTGGGGAGCGATCCCCTGCGCGGGCCGTGCGGCCTGCGTATGCCGCGCTCGGCGTCCGGCTCCGGGAACAGTTCGATGATTTCCTGCACGCCCTTCAGCCTGAGCCGCACAGCGATCACAGTCAGTAATGCCGGGTGCCGTTCTCAGGGTGGTGCCAGCTTCACCATCGATCCGGATGCACGGTGCATGGCATAGCCCTCACCTGCCGTTTTACCGTCGAGCCATGACGATTCCCCGGGCGCTGCGGCGCAGAGTTGTTCGGGTCCGGCGGGACACCGGTTTCTTGGCGGCCGGGATTCCGCTGCACCTTGCGCTGGTGCCGTTGTGGAGCTGGATGGCGAGTGTCGCGAAGTCGAGGGCGTGGCCGGTGCTCCCGCTCCCGTTTGTGCTGATCTTGCTCGGTGTGCTTGTGCTCACCGCTGTGCAGCGACGCCGTTACCGGGTGCTGCTGGGAGTGGAGATCCTCCGGCTGCCGGCCGCGCGCGAGCAGGGGTGGCTGAGGCGCGCTCTGCGGTGGCTGTCCGTGGCGCGGCAGGCCGGATACCACCTGCTTGTCGGTCCGCTCCTGGCTGTGGTGGAGCTGGGGGTGCTCGCTGTGTGGGTCGCGGGCCTTGCTGGCGTCACCGTCAACGGGTGGGCCTGGATGTTGCCGGTCCAGGTTCGCCTGGACCATGTCGACTACGAGACCCAAGCGGTGTACTACACCGCGGCCGGCGTGCTGCTGTTGTGCGCCGCACCCTGGCTGACCGGGCCGGTGACCCGCGCCGAGACCCGGATCGCGCTCGCGCTGCTCGGGACCAGCCGCTCCCAGCAGCTTCAGCAGCGTGTCGAGCACCTGTCCGAGAGCCGCACCGACCTGATCGACGCCGTCGATACCGAACGCCGCCGCATCGAACGCGACCTGCACGACGGCACCCAGCAGCGCCTAGTCTCCCTCGCGGTCAACCTGGGCCTGGCCAAGGCCACCCTCACCAACCTGCCGGACGAGGCCCGCACCGTGATCGACGAGGCGCACCGCGAGGCGAAGGAGGCCATCGCCGAACTCAACGACCTGGTGCGCGGCCTGCACCCGGCCGTCCTCGAAGACCGCGGGCTGGACGCGGCGCTGTCCGGGCTGGCCGCCCGGGTACCGATCCCGGTACGGCTGCGAGTCGACCTCGAGGAGCGAGCGGCGCCCACCGTGGAGTCGGTCGCCTACTTCGTGGTCTCCGAGGCGCTCACCAACGTCACCAAGCACGCCCGCGCCACCCGCGTGGACGTCACTGTCAAACAGATCGGGAGAATGCTGCGTGTGAACATCACCGACGACGGGACCGGCGGCGCCGACACCTCCACCGGCAGCGGACTGAGCGGGCTGGCCAAACGGGTCGGTTCCGTCGACGGCACCTTCCACCTCAGCAGCCCGGTCGGGGGCCCGACCACCGTCGCCGTGGAGCTGCCATGCGAGCCGTGATCGCCGAGGACTCACTGCTGCTGCGCGTCGGGCTCGTCAAGGTCCTGGAAATGGCCGGCTTCGACATCGCGGCCGAAGTCGGCGACGCCGAAGCCCTGCTTGCGGCCGTCGAGGAACACCGGCCCGGGCTGGCCCTGGTCGATGTCCGCATGCCACCCGGCTTCACCGACGAAGGCGTACGCGCCGCGCTGGTGATCCGTAAGCAGTGGCCGCAGACCGCGGTGGTACTGCTCTCGCAGTACGTCGAGGAGCGGTATGCGGCCGACCTGCTGACGGCCAACACCAGCGGCGTCGGCTACCTGCTCAAGCAACGCGTCGCCGACGTGGAGGAGTTCGTGGCTTGCGTTCGGCGGGTTGCAGCCGGGGGCACGGCACTGGATCCACAGGTGGTCGCCCAGCTGCTCGTGCGCCGCCGCAGTGACCCGCTCGATCGGCTGACGCCACGCGAACGGGAGGTACTCGCCCTGATGGCCGAGGGACGCTCCAACACCAGGATCGCCGAGGCCCTGGTCGTCAGCGACAGCGCAGTGGCCAAGCACATCAACAACATCCTCGCCAAACTCGACCTGCCCGCAGCCGACGCCGACCACCGGCGCGTTCTCGCCGTCCTGAGATTCCTCGGCGCTTCCCCGACCTAACCGACCCGCCGCCCGCACCCCTACCGCCGTTCGGCCCAACAGACCGGCAAGCCAACAAACGACGTCTCGCGGACACCGAGCCACGTGGAAAGCGGTCCCGCGGGTGGCTCTCATGCTTCGGCTCATGTGCGATCCGAAACGCGCACCGCGCACCGCGCACGTGCGATCCGAACAAGGGGGAACGTTCCTATGGTGGACGACTACCGGCGCATCGCCGACCGGCTCGCCGACGACATCGCCGCCGGGCGGCTCAGACCCGGTGAACGACTGCCCCCGCAGCGGGCGTTCGCCCGGAGGCGCGGGATCGCCGGATCGACGGCCGGACGTGTCTACGCCGAACTGGTGCGGCGCGGACTGGTGGTCGGCGAGGTGGGCCGCGGCACCTTCGTCCGGACCGCCCCGGTCCCCTCGGGCCGCGCCCTCGCCGAGCCGTCCCCCAAGTCCCCGGCCCCGCTCGTCAATCTGGAACTCAACTACCCGTCCATACCGGGCCAGTCGGAGCTGCTCACCCCCGCCCTCGCCCCGCTGCTGCGCCCCGACGTCCTCACCGAGTCCCTGCGCACCGCTCCCGCCACCGGTACGCCCGCCGCCCGCGAGGCCGCCGCCGCCCTCCTCGCCACCCCGGGCTGGCGCCCGGCCCCGTCCCGGCTGGCCTTCGCGGGCAACGCCCGCCAGGCCATCGCCGCCGCGTTCGCCTCCCTCGTCCGGCCGGGCGGCCGCGTCGGCGTCGAGGCACTGACGTACCCGCTGGTCAAGGAGATCGCCACGCGGCTCGGCGTCACCCTCGTACCGCTGGCCATGGACGACGAAGGGCTGCGGCCCGAGGCGGTCACCGCGGCCCACCGCTCGGCGCCCCTGTCCGCCGTGTACGTCCAGCCCACCCTGCACAATCCGACCGGCGTGACGATGGGGGACGCGCGTCGCCGGCAACTGGCCGACACCGCACGCGACCTGGACCTCCCGCTCGTCGAGGACCGCATCTGGTCCTTCCTCCACACCGGCCACGACCCCCTCGCCGCCCATGCCCCCGAGCGCACCCACCTCGTCGACGGCCTCTCCAAGCGGGTCGCGCCCGGCCTGACCGTCGGCTTTCTCGTCGTGCCCGAGGACCGGGTCGAGGACGTGGCGGCGGCGCTGCGCTCCGGTGCCTGGAGCGCGGGACGGTTCGCGCTGGAGGCCGCGGTGCGCTGGACGGGGGACGGCACGGTCGCCCGGCTGGTCACCGCCAAGCGGGCGGACGCGGCGCTGCGGCAGGCGCTGGTCGCCGAGCACCTCGCCGGGTTCCGCGTGCGGGCCGATCCGCGGGCGTACCACGCCTGGTGGGAGCTGCCGGCGCCGTGGCGGGCGGACACGTTCACGGCGGCGGCAGCGGCGCACGGGATCGCGGTGACCCCGGGTCCGGCCTTCGCCGCCGCCCCGGCCGCCCCGGCGGGCGCTTCGGACGCCGTCAGGCTCGGACTCGCGTCGGTGGCTCCGTCGGAGCTGGCCCGGGCGCTCGGGACGCTCGCCGACGTCGCGCGTACGCGGCCGTGAGCAGGGCGGTCAGCGCCACCGTGATGCCTAGCACTAGCAGCGCCCAGGAGACCAGGCGCAGGGTGTCGGTGAGGGCGTCGTAGACCGCGCCCACCGCCGTGGGGGACACGTCGGGCGGCAGGTCGGCGAGGGTGAGCCGGCGGCCGACGGCGACCGCGACGCCGAGCAGCGCGGCGCCCAGCGCCGTGCCGAGCCCGGTGGCCAGCACCGCCTGTCTGCGGCACACCGCGACGAGGATGCCTGTCACGGCGAGGACGGCCGCTGTGACGGGCAGCCAGAATCCGGCGACTTCAAGCACGTGGAACCCCTTCCGGAGCTCGGCCAGATCCTTCGAGGGCAACACCGTGATCTCGGTGTGCTCGAGGGGGATGCGGTTCGCCAACGGCACGTGAGCGTCGGCGAGTTGACTCCTGACCTGTTCGGCGACCGGGGCGAGGTCGATCGTCACGGCCTCCTCCCGGTCACTGCGCAGCGCGCGCATCACCGCCTCGTGCGCGGCCCGGTTCGCCGCCTGCCACGCCGTGTGGAACGCCGGTGTCAGCGTGAACGAGCGCACCGCGTCCCGTACGAAGTGGTTCACCGGCCCCTGGAGCGGTGCCCGCACATGGACTTCGCGCAGGATCCCGGTGGTGACGGCCGCGGCGATCGCCTCCCGTACGTCCGTGTCGGCGGCGAGCGGCTCCATCGCGGCCGCGTAGCGCTCGTCGTCGCCGATCCCGTACGCCGCCCAGGTCGACAGCGCGCCGAGCGGCGCGAACAGGCAGGCGAGGGCGATCAGGACGGCCGACAGGGTGCTGCGCACACGAGGGGACACCCCACCAGGCAAGGCCCCGTGGGCGGCGGACGCGAGCGGTGTGACTGCATATGGGTGCAAACGACGAGCCGCTCCGGTGGAGAGCTCACCCGAACGGGTGTTACCTGGTTGTAGCGGCTCTTCCCAGAACTCCTGGGACTTGGTCCCAGGGGGTAGGTGAGTGAGGGAGGCGCACGAGGCCCCGGCAGCCTGCCGGGGCCTCGTGCACCATGTCGTGTCGCCGCGTCAGCTCACCGGATGGCCCGCCGCGTCCTCGTGCGTGTAGTAGTGGTAGAAACTCCCCGCGAGCACGAACACCGAGACCCCCAGCGCCATGAACGTGGAGCGCAGCACGGAAGCGCCGGTCAGGCTGTAGAGGAACCCGAACGCGATGCCCGCGAACGCGGTCCACACCAGCGCGTGCAGTTCACGCCTCAGCACCGGCGCCAGCATGCGGACGCCGATGTAGGCGGCCGCGAACACGATCGCGCACACGAACCCGAACAGGACGTTCCAGCCCGTGATCGGTCCGCCGTCGCGCAGGCCGGCGTCGCGCACGTTGGCCGCCGCCCAGTAACCGTAGAGAAGCCCGCCGACGACGGGCACCGCCCACTTCGCGACGGCGTGGGTGCGCGCGTCGAAGACATCGGGTGCGCGGTGCGTCCGCGCCGCCCATGTCGAACCCGTGATTCCCGCCGTTCCCGCCGTACGTCCTGTCACCGCTGCGTGTCGTGCCCCTGACGCCTTCGAGACTGGTGCCGCGTGAGTCATGGGAGCACTCCTCTCTCCTCGCCCCGCCTTCCAGGGCACACCCCGGCCGGGCGGCTGGCAAGTCGGGATGCGGGGGTTTTGGCCTCGTGTTTCGCTGAATCCCATGAAGGTCGTACTCTTCGGCGCCACCGGAATGATCGGCAGCCGTATCGCAACGGAGGCATCGGCGCGCGGGCACCAGGTCCTGGCGGTGAGCCGCTCCGGGCAGTCGCCGGTTCCAGGGGTCACGGCGACCGCCGCGGACGCCTCGGACACGCCGAAGGTGACCGAGCTGGTGTCGGGCGCGGACGTGGTGGTTTCGGCCTGCGTACCGCCGCGGGACGGGACGGAACCCCGAGGGCCGTTCCTGGCGCTGAACACGGCGCTGGTGGACGCCGCCCGGGCGGCCGGGGTGCGGCGGCTGGTGGTCGTGGGCGGGGCGGGCAGTCTGGAGGTCGCGCCCGGACAGGCGGTCGCGGACCAGCCCGGCTTCCCGGAGGCCGTTCTGCCGGAGGCGCGCGCCCACAGCGACGTCCTCGACTTCTACCGCACGGTCGACGACCTCGACTGGACATACATCTCGCCCGCCGCCGAAATCGCCCCGGGCGCCCGTACCGGCGTCTTCCGCCTCGGCGGTGACCGGATGCTCACCGACGACCACGGAAACAGCCGGATCAGCGCCGAGGACTACGCCGTCGCCGTCGTCGACGAGCTGGAGACGCCCGCCCACCCGCGCGCCCGTATGTCGGTGGCGTACTGACGAGGAACGGGTGGTACGGCGACGTGGGCGCCCTGCGACGCATCCGGGACCTGTCGCCGCTGCTCGGCCCGGTGCCCCCGGAGCAGCGCGAGGACTCCGTCCAGCGGCAGAAGATGCTGCGGCTGCACGGCCACAGCGTCGCCTGGGTGGCGCCGCTGGTCCTGCTCATCGGCATCGGGCTGGCCGACTGGAACACCTCCGACCAGTTCCGGATCATCTCCTGGATCGTCCTCGTCCCCGGCATCGCGGCGGCGATCTGCGGGGTGTGGACCACGGCGGTCTTCGCCTGCCTGGCGGTCGTCACCTACGCCGAGGTGGACGCGTCCTGGGAGCACCAGTACCAGACCGGCCTTCCCGACTTCATCCTCGTCAGCATGGGCAGCGTCCTCGCGGTCCTGGCCTGTGCGGTCCGGGTCCGCGGCGAGCGGCGCATGCTGCACATGATGGACGTCGCCGAGACCACCCGGCGCGCCGTGCTGCGTCCGCTGCCGCCCGGCTGGGGAGGCCTCGACCACGCGGCCGTGTACCTCCCCGCCGACAGCGAGGCCAGGGTCGGCGGGGACTTCTACGACATCCAGCCGGGCCCCCGCGGCACCCGGCTGCTCCTCGGCGACGTGCAGGGCAAGGGGCTGGGCGCGGTGGAGTCGGCGGCCGCGCTGCTCGGCACGTTCCGTGAGGCGGCTTACCACGAATGCCTCCTGCGGACGGTCGCCGACCGTCTGGAGGTGCGGATGCTCCGGCACGTCGGCTACGGCACGGCGGTCGGCCGCGACGACCGCGACCGCTTCGCCACCGCCGTCCTGGTGGGCTTCCCCGACGACACCCGGGAGACCGTCGAGTTCGTCAACTTCGGCCACGAGCCGCCCCTCGTGGTCGCGCCCGACGGCGTACGTACCCTGCCGCCGGGCCACGGACTCCCGCTGGGTCTCGCCGAGCTGACCTCCGACCAGCCGCTCGTCCTGACCGCCGTACTGGTCCCCGGCGAGACCCTGCTCCTCGTCACGGACGGGGTGACCGAGGCCCGCGACGCCGACGGAGTGTTCTTCCCGCTCCTCGACCGGGTGACCCGCGCCCTGACCGAGGACCCCCGCACGGTCGAGCCGCAGCGCCTCGTCGAACTCGTCCGCGACGGCACCCTGCGGCACTGCGGTGGGCGTCTGGCCGACGACACCACGATCTTCGCGGTACGACGACGGGGGGACTCCAAGCCGGTGGTGTCGCCGAACGTGGTCCCGGAGGGTACGGGCGGGGGCACAAGCCAGCCATAGGCGGGCGTTTGCCCGGCTGACGTCCCCCTTTGCAGGCGCAGCGGTTACGGTGCTGGCGTACGTGATCGATGGGGAGGGAGGGAACCATGCCCGGAACCGTGCTGCTCCTCGCGGCCTCACCGGTGGGCAAGGGGTGTCTGGTGGACGCGGCGTCCGTACTCCCCGTGCTCGCGGCGGTGTCCCCCGCGGTGCTGTCCGGCACGGACACCGCGAACGTGGTGGAACTGGCCGACCCGTTGGAGCCGCAGGCCGTGCTGACCCGGCTGCGCGCGGCCGCCACCGCCCCCGGCCCGCTGACGATGTTCGTGACGGGCCAGCTCCAACTGGACCGCCGCCAGCGCCTGCCGCACCTCGCACTGGCCCGCACCACCCCGTCGACGGTCCGCTACACGGCCTTCCCCTGGCACTGGATCACCGAGGAGCTCCGGCTGCGCGCGCCGGGCACCACCGAGCTCCTGGTCGACCTGCACGCCGACGCGGAGACCTGGGAGTACCTCGCGTCGAGCCCCCTCACCGCGGGCACGGGGGTCGGCCTGTACGGGCGCGTCGCCCCGCCGCCGCCCCGGCGCACGGTCGCGTCACCGGCGTACATGAAGGCCCTCGCCACGATCCTGCGCAGCGGCCGGCGGCCCGAACTCCCGCTGCTGCACCAGCAGTCGCTGGCCCGGATCGAGGCCGAGAGCGGGCCGCCGGGGATCGTGCTGGCGGCTCCCGCGCGGATACCCGTGGTCCCGGACCCGCACGCCGCGATCACCACCGCCGCGCAGGCGGGCCGGCACGACGAGGCCGCGGCACTGGCCGCGCGCTGGGAACAGGAGGCGGCCCGCACCTGGGGCGTCACCTCCGAACAGGCCCTGCACTGGGCGGAGGTCCGCGCGGACCTGGCGATGCTCGCGGGCGACCCGGTCGGCAGCTGCCGCATCTGGCTGGCGATCGCCGGGCACCGGCTGGACGCGGGCCAGGCCGCCGACGCCCCCGCCGTCGAGTCGGCCGTGGACCGGGCCCACCACCAGTGGGGGCGGATCGGGGACTCCGCACGGGCCGTCGAACTCGGCTCCGCGCTCGCCGGGTTGAGGCTGCGTGTGCCCGGACGCCGGCAGGGCGCCCTGGACCACGTACAGCGGCACCTCAGCAGACTCCAGGCGCAGGTGTGACGCTCGGGGTCGGGGCCCGGCGGGCAGTCGCCGGCGGCCGCGCCGGTCGTCTCGGATCCCAGGAACTCCATGGCCGTGGTGAGACATGCGGAAGCCCGCCTTCCCCGGGGAAGGCGGGCTTCCGGGTCGCGGCGCCGGTGAATCAGCCGACGAACCAACCGGTGAATCAGCCGGTGAAGATGAAGTACTTCCAGTCACCGTGCGTCGTCGAGTTCACGTTGTCGCCCGACGTGCCGTTGTAGTACGAGGAGCGCACGCGCATCCGGTAGCCCGTCTCGTGGGTGCCGCCGAGCTGCACCCTGGACACGCCCGTGGAGCTCAGCTTGAAGTACTGGGTGCCCGCGTCGTACCAGGTGCCCTGGTAGTAGAGCTCCATCTCCAGCCGCTGCTGACGCTGCGGGTACGCCGTCATCGTCGTGGTGAACAGCGGGTCCTTGGACTTGTGGAAGTAGTAGTACGTGTGGCCGTACACCGACTTCTTCTTGTACTGGCCGCTGATCGCCGTGGACACCTTCACCTTGGCGCCGACGGTGCTGCTCACGGACTTCGACTTGTAGCGCGAGTCGCCCGCGAACTTCGCGGTGACCTTCGCGTCGCGCTTGAGGTCGAGCGTCACGGTGAGGTTGCCCGAGGAGTTCACCTTGCCGGACCTCACCAGCTTGTTGGGCTTGTCGGAGCCGAACGGGTCGGCCCAGATCTCGACCGTGCGGTTCTTGTACGTCGAACCCAGGTGCGCCGTGAACTTCACGTCGGTGTCGTAGGCGTACACCTTGCGGTTGTTGTTCAGGGTGAGCGTCGGGGTGGCGCGCGAGACCTCCACCGTGTCCGAGGCGGACGCCGGGGTGTGGGTGGCGTCGCCCGCGTACTTCACCGTGTACTTCACCTTGCCGCCGGCCGGCGGGGTGTCCTTGAAGGAGAACTTGCCGCCGGCGCCCAGGGTCTTGGTACCCAGCGACTTGCCGTTCGGCGACTCCATGTCGGTGCGGGTGACGGTGACCGGCGTCCCGGCGGCCGGCGGCAGACCGGAGGTGAGCTTGCCGCTGACGGTGAGGGACTTGGCCCGGGTGGCGGTGGCGGGTGCGTCGACCGTCAGAGTGCCGGCGTACTTCCGGGGTTCGTCGATGACGTGGAACGTGGTGCGGTAGGAGATCTCGGTCAGCACGAACAGCTTGTTCCCGTCGGGTGCCCAGACCGCGCCGTGCCGGTTCCACACCCCGTTGTACTGCAGGTTGCGGACGCTCGCGGGCTGGTCCGGGCCGTTCGTGAAGACGTAGGTGTCGCCGGTCTCCTCGAAGTCGTCGACGGTCGCGGCGACCGTGCCGTCCGGGGCGATGCTGACGCCGTACGGCGTGTCGGCCACGGGGTAGGTGCGCACCTGTTCCAGGTCGGAGAGGCGGTACTCGGTGAGCGCCCGGTTCCCGGGTCCGGCCACGACGAGGTTCTGGCCGTCCGGGGTGAGGGCCGCGTCCTTGGGGAAGCCGCCCTTGTCGGCGGAGACGCGGATCACCGGCGTACCGGAGGAGATGTCGTAGACGATGACCGGGCCGGAGCTGATACCCGCGTCGAGGGCGACCAGCATGCCCGGGTTGTCCGGGTCGGCGTACAGCATGGGCGGGCTGGCGTAGTCGTGGCCCGCCGCGAGGTCGAGCGTGACTGTGGGCGTCTCGGCGGTCAGATCGACGGCGCCAAGCCCGGAGTCCCACTGGTCGCCGTAGGCGAACCACAGTTTGCCGTCCGCGAGCGCGAGCCGGGAGGGTTCGGTCTTCGCCCCGGTCGCGTACTCGGCCTTCTGGGTGAGCTGCGCCGTGTCGAAGGCCACGATCTTGTCGGCTCCTTCGACGGCCGCGTACAACGTGCCGGAGTCCGGGCTGAGTTCGAGGTCGGTGACCTGGGGCAGCCCGGAGAGCTTGCCGACGACCTTGCCCGAGTAGTCGGTGACGGCGATCTGGCTGGACGCGGAGTCGCTGATGAACAGCCGCTGGTGAACGCTGTCCACCACCGTGTCACGCGGGTCCTGGACGTCCAGGGACCTGCTGGAGTCGGCCGCCGCGACCCCGGCACCGCCCAGGGCGAGCGCGGCCGAGCTGAAGAGGACCGCCAGCGCTGTGGCGGCGGGAAGAGTGCGCATACGCACGCTGATTCGAACCCCCCGGTGCGAAGTGTGGGCGCCACCGGCACGGGTCGAGTGATGTCCTGGCCCTGTCCGGCCTGCGAGCCGTGCAGAACCTGTGAGCCGTGTGTGGCGAGTGGGCAAAGGTTAAGTCATGCCACTGACAACGGGAGCCGCAGGGGTCACTGGAACGCGTGGGTGTGCTGTTCTGCCCCTGTCGAGAGCCTCCCCCGGCGTCAACTCCGGTGCCATGATGGTGAGTCATGACTGCTGAGGGGGAGGGTGTGGCAGCCCGGGCCATCCGCGTGCGTCTGGACGGGACGGCGAGCGACAGCGATGTCGGCGCCCTGAAGAAGTGGCTGGAGCGGGAGAGGCCGCTGGAGCAGCTGGTCAAGAGGGGTGATCTCCGGATCGAGGAGCGCGCCGGGACCGATGAACAGGGCACGCCCATGGGCGTCGGCATGGACATCGTGCTGGTGCTGATCGGGGCGGGCGCGGAGACGGTCTTCAAGGAACTGCTCGCGCAGGTCAAGAGCGCGGTGCGGGCCTGGAGCGACAACCGCGGCTCCGTGGAGAACGGCGATCCGCCGGACGCCCGTGTCGATCCCCTGGGCTCCGACGAGAGGTAGCCGGGTGGACCGCTTCGACCCGCGGGGAAAGGTGAACCGGGCGCTGCTGGTCGGTGTGTCCGAGTACGAGTTCACGCGGCCGAAGCACCGCGACGGCGTCCCGGGCCAGCTGCCCGCCGTCGCCCACAACCTCGCCGTGCTCGTACGGGCCCTGGAGAGGGGCGGAGTCCTCCAGCCCCTGGAGATCACCGTCGCGCGCTCGCCGCGGCTGGCCGACTTCCGCCACTCGCTGCGCGCGGCCGCCGACTCCGCCGAGGGGCTGCTCCTGCTCTACTTCGCCGGACACGGCGCCGTGCCCAGCGCGGGCGACGAACTGTGGCTGCAGATGCGCGACGCGGAGATCGTCCGGGGCGAGACGGCGGGGTTCGAGGGCGCGGCCCGGTTCACCAACGTGCTGCGCATCCTCGCCAACAGCCACGCGGAGCGGATCGTGGTCGTCCTCGACTGCTGCAACGCCGGCAACGCCGCCCGGGTGTGGGAGGCCGTGGAGCGCCCCGACGTCCGACGGCGCGTCTCGGTACTGATGAGCGTGCAGGCCAACAACCGCATCGACGCGGGCGACGCCGACACCCCCACCCCGTTCACCGCCCGGCTGGTGGAGCTGCTGACGTCGGGCATCGAGGATCAGGAGGGCGAGGGGCAGGGCGACGAGGTTCACTTCCTGGCCCTCGCGGAGGCGCTCAGGGCCTACATGTCCACCCACCACCGGACCGAACGCGGAGAGCCCTGGGAACCGCAGAGCCGCACGGAGAACCCTCCGGTGGACGTGGTGCTGGGGATCCGGGCGGGGGCCGGGAGGCCCGTCGGCTCCAGGGCCGCGGCCGTCGGAGCGGGGGCGGCGAGCCGCCCCACGTCCGGTCGCCGCCGGCCGCGCGCGTTCGTGGAACGGGCGCGTGCGGCGGCGGCCCGGTTGCGGCCCGGGGTCGTGGGCCCGCGCGCGCTCCGGCCCTCGGCCCCCACCTCGAACCGGCCGCCCGGCCAGGCCCCCGGCGGGCCCTCGCTCCGCCGCCTCGCCGTCGTCCTCCTCGTCCTCGCCGCCGCCCTCGGTCTCGTCGGCCACTTCGTCGTCGACAACGCGGCCTCCGACCGGTCCGCCTGCGGCCCGCCCGTGGAGCTGCGGCTGCTCACGGACCCCGATCTCGAATCCACCGTGCGCAAGGCGGCCGACACCTATCTCACGTCGTCGGCGAACACCACGGGCGGCGGCTGCCGGCGCAGTGGGATCACGGTGTACGGCGCGGGCTCGGCGGCCGTGGTGGCGGGCCTGCGCGACCAGTCGGACCCCTGGCAACGGCCGGTGAGCGACGACACCGACCCGCAGCGCGACATCGGGCCCCAGCCGGACATCTGGATCCCGGCCACGCTCGCGACCGCGGCCAGGGCGCGCCCCTCCGGGGTGGCGCGGACCTACGTGACGCTGGAGCCGGACGCGTCGCCGTTCGCGTACTCCCCGATGGTGCTGTCGCTGCCGCAGGGCATCGCCGAGGACTCGGTGCGCGAGCGGACCGGCGACTCGCTCGTGGGCCTGCGGGCGAAGCTGGCACGACGGGACAAGGCCGCCTCCATGCGGCGCCCGGACCCGGAGTACACCGACTCCGCGCTGCTGGCCACGGTCGGCCTCTACGGCGCGGCCAAGGCCGACGTGGGCGGGGCGGAGAAGAGCGTGGCCCAGACCGGACCGCCCGCGCCCACCGCCGGTGACCTGCTGTGCGCTCTGCCCGACGACGCGGACACCGACCGGAGCACCGCGGCCCTCGTACCGGAGTTCCTGATGGTGAGCGGGGTCGGCTGCGACCGGACGACGCGCACCCCGCGGATGGCCGAGTACCCCGACGACGTGCCGGGCCTGACCCCCACCTTCGTCCGCGTCCGGTGGGCGGGCGGCGACAGCGACGAGGCGGCCCGGGACGACGCGGTACGGCGCTTCCACGACTGGCTCACGAGCACCGGTCTCCCGGTCTTCGGGCAGGACGGCTTCCGCGCCCCTTCCGGCGCCCGTGCCTTCCTCGCGGCCCACGACTCGGCCACCGGTCTGATCGCCGACCCCGGCCGGCCCGCCGGGGCCGCGGGCGCCGAGGCGATGGACACGGCCCTGAACCAGTACCGCAACGCCAAGGGCCCGGGGCGGGTGCTCTTCCTGCTGGACAGCTCCGGTTCGATGGCCGGTCTGTGGCAGGGGCCGGGCGGCGCCCCCGGCATCCTCAAGCAGTCCCTCGGCGGACTCGGCACACAGGACGAGTACGGCGTCTGGTCCGTGGCCTCTCCTGGCCGGAGCCCGTACGCCGAACTGCTGCCCTTCGGACCCCACAAGCGCCGCGACGCCGAGCGGGCCCTCGACCGGGCGGCGGTCAAGGACGCGGAGGCGGATCCGTACGGCGCGTTGAAGGCGGCGCTGGACACCATGGCCCAGAAGGGCAAGGACGACGACCGCCCCGAGCTGATCGTCTTCCTCACGGACGACGAGGACGACAACCACCTCACGGCGAAAGGCCACTTGGACGAGCTGCTCACCTCGGCTCGGACCAAGGGCGTCCCGGTGGTCATGGCGGCCCTCGACAGCGGCGGCTGCGCCAAGGGCAGGCCCGACCAGCGGATCTCCGACGCGAGTGGCGGGCGCTGCCTGGACACCAAGGGCGACCTCGTGGCGGGCCTGCGGGACGAGGTCGCGCGTACCGGAACGGGGGACGAGTGATGCGGCGACGGCGGCGGGCACACGGGCCGGGCCACGGGCCGGGCCACGGGCGGGTCCACGGGCGGGTCCACGGGCGGGTCCACGGATACGGGCTGGCCCTCGCCCTGCTGCTGACCGCCTGCACCGGCGGCGGGCCGGCCGGACCCGGCGCCACGGTCTCCCCCGGCGCCTCCGGGGACATCGTCGTGGCCAGCGGGCGGGACGTGACCGGCAAGGGCGGCATCCGCCAGCAGCTCATCGACGCGTGGAACGCCCAGCAGGACAGGGAACACAGCGACGTCCACGCCCGCCTGGTCGAACTCCCGGGCTCCGCCGACCAGCAGCGCAGCCAGCTGCTCGGCGCGCTCCAGTCCGGCAGTGCCCAGTACGACGTCGTCAACCTGGACGTCACCTGGGTGCCGGAGTTCGCCGCCGCGCACCTCATCCGCCCGCTGCCGGACACCCTGGTCGACGCGGACGTCATCAAGTCGGTGGCGAGCACGGCCCGTTGGGGCGGAAAGCTCTACGCCGTCCCCTTCAACAGCGACGTCGGCCTGCTCTACTACCGCCGGGACTACCTCAAGCAGGCGCACGTCCAGGACACCGACCTGAGCAAGGTGACCGCCTGGCGGCAGCTGCGGGACCTCATCGATGCCGTCGAGGCGCCGGGCCGGTCGCGGCCGAAGGGGTACGAGAAGGGCTGGACCACCCAGCTCGGCCCGTACGAGGGCCGCACGGTCAACGGGATCGAGGCGTTCCTGTCCGCCATGGACGGCGCCGGCCTCACCGACGAGGACGGCCGCTACACCGCCACCGTCCAGCAGCTGACGGACGGCCTCGCGGAGCTGCGCGCCCGCACCCAGGGCGCGTACACGCTCGGGGACGCGGTCCGCTCGGACGAGGGCGAGTCGCTCACCGACTTCGCTGACGGGCGTACGGCCTTCCTGCGTCACTGGCCCTACGCCTACCGCACCCTGCACCAGTCCCTGAGCGACGCACAGCTCGGCGTCGCCCCGCTGCCCGGCCGGGCGGTGCTCGGCGGCCAGAACCTGGCGCTGGCCGGATCCTCCCAACAAGCCGACAAGG
Source organism: Streptomyces sp. NPDC090798 (assembly GCF_044768965.1). Lineage (NCBI taxonomy): Bacteria > Bacillati > Actinomycetota > Actinomycetes > Kitasatosporales > Streptomycetaceae > Streptomyces > Streptomyces sp. NPDC090798. The sequence goes on along the minus strand of NZ_JBIVXA010000019.1, from coordinate 65,731 downwards.
CACGGGAGTTGATACGGTTCCTCACCAACAAGGAGAGCGAACGCTGCCTGCTGGACGCGGGGTTCGCGGCCACCCGCGAGTCCGCGTACACGAGCGACGACGTGACATGCGGTGTGGCGAGGACACCCGGAGCCGCCTCCCCCTCGGCCTCGCCCTCCCGCGAGAGCGCCGACCGCATGCCGCGCGACGACCACGGGCGCCCCGCGTACGCCCGGACGATCCTGCTCCCCGCGCTCCGGCGCGCCGTCCAGCGCCCCCGCACCCCGTTGTACGGCGCGTTCACCCAGACGTTCGCCACCGAGCTGGGCAGGCTGTTCACCGACGACCCGCCGGGCGACGCCGAGTTGGCCGCCGAACTGGACAAGGAGCTCAGGAAGGTTCTTCCGGGCTGACGAGATACGCGAGCGCCCCCGACACCAGCGTCCGCACGCCCGGCGCGACCGTCGCCAGGTCGGGCGCGAACTGCGGGCTGTGGTTGCTGGGCACGGCCGCGAACTTCTCCATGAGGTCGTCGCCCGAGGCCGCGTCCCACACCTCGGCCGGGGTGCTGGTCACGAACCAGTAGGAGTACGGGATCTTCCCGTCCGCGAGCCGGGGGAAGTCCTCGCTGCCCATCGCCGGCCCCGGGTCGAGAATCGCCTGGGCGCCGAAGACCTCGCCGTGCACGGCCGCGACCCGGCGGTCGGTCTCCGGGTCGTTGACGGTGACCGGGAAGCTGTTGCCGACGACGACGTCGGGCTCGCGCGGGCAGCCGGCGGCCAGGCACTCGCCCGCCGCGATCCGCCGGATCGCCGCGATCATCCGCTCACGGACCTCGTCCGACTGCGTGCGGATGTTGAGGGCGATCCGGGCCTCGGCGGGGATGATGTTGTGCCGGGTGCCCGCCTCGATCCGTCCCACGCTCAGCACGGCCGGCTCGCGCGCCGCGATCTCCCGGCTGACGACGGTCTGCAGCCGGGTCACGAGGTACGCGGCGGTGACGACCGGATCGACCGTCGACTCCGGACGCGAACCGTGCCCGCCCCGCCCGTGCACGACGATGTCCACGTCGGTGGAGGCGGACATGATCAGTCCGGGCGAGTGGGCGTAGAGCCCGGCGGGCCCGGGGGCGGCGTGCTGGGCGAGCAGCACGTCCGGCCGCGGGAACCTCTCGTACAGTCCGTCCGCTACCATCCCCGACGCGCCCTCACCGGTCTCCTCGGCGGGCTGCCCGAGCACGAGGAGCGTGCCGGACCAGGTGTCGCGTCCGGCGGCGAGCGCCAAGGCCGCGCCCGCCAGCCAGGTGAGGTGCAGATCGTGCCCGCAGGCGTGCATCACGCCGGGCGCCTGGGAGGCGTACGGCAGTCCGGTCGCCTCCTGCACCGGCAGCGCGTCCATGTCCGCGCGCAGCAGCACGGTCGGCCCGGGCCCGTTGCGCAGGACGCCGACGACTCCGGTGCCGCCGACGCCGGTGACCGTGTCGAACCCGGACGTGCGCAGCCGGTCGGCGAGCGCGGCGGCCGTCCGGTGTTCGCGCATCGACAGCTCCGGGTGCCGGTGCAGGTCCCGGTAGAAGTCCTCCAGGCCGGGGACCGGGAGGTCGGCGGTGAGGTCCAGTGCGATGCGTGCGGCAGGCGAGATCACGGGGCCAGCGTAGGGGCCGCCGACGGGACGGGGGAGTTCCCGTCGGCGGCCGGTCTATCGAAGGGCCTGCGTCTGGCCCGTGGGGGGCTGGAGCGTGGTGGTTGCCTCGGCCGCCCGGGCGGGGCCGGCGTTCGCTGCCAGGACCAGGGCGGCGACGGCGACGACGGCCGCACCGAATCCCCTGAAGTAGCGCGCGGAAATACGTCGGAGCATGGCGACCTCGCAACAACAGCGGCGTATTAAGCAGGCTTAATCCGCCGCTTAACGTAGGGGCTCGAAGCATCAAAGAGCAAGGGGCGCAAGGGGAGTTGGATAATAGTCAAAAGTTGGCCGAGTGTAAGTCGGGTTAATGGCATGCTTAATCCATGGCGGAGCGTGACGGCCCGGAGGTCATCGGGCGCAGGGTTCAGCAGTTGCGTACGGAACGCGGACTGACGCAGAAACAGTTGGCGGAACCGGCGTACACGCCCGCGTACATCTCCACCCTGGAGGCCGGGCGGGTGCGGGCCTCCGAGCCCGCGCTGCGGCACATCGCCGAGCGGCTCGGGGTGGCGTACGAGGAGATCGTGACCGGGCGCCCCGCCCACCTCGCCACCGATCTGCGGCTGCGGCTCACCGACGCCCAGCGCACGCTCGCCACCGGCGAGGCGGAGGTCGCGGCGGAGCAGTACGACGCGCTCCTCGCGGAGGCGGACGCGCACGGGCTCGTCGCCGAGCAGGCCGCGGCGCTGCTCGGGCTCGGCGAATGCGCCCTGGAGACCGGGAACCTGGAGACCGCGCGGGAACGCTTCGAGGCATCGGAACAGCGCCTCGGCGACGCGCCCCTCCCGAACCGGGTGCCCGCCCTGCGCGGCCGGGCCGTGTCCCACTACCTCGCCGGTGAACTCCGCTACGCCTGCTATCTGTTCGAGTCCACGCTCGACGAGCTCAACCGTACGGGGATGCACGACCCGGACGCGCTGCTGCTCCTCTACACGGGCGTCATCGCCCCGTACATGGACATGGGCGCCCATGCGCGGGCCGCCCAGGCGGCGGAGTTCGCGCTCGCCCTGGCGCCCCAGGTGGGTGATCCGGCCCTCGTCGCCCGGATGCACCGCTCCGTCGCCCGCACGATGATCGCCGAGGGCCGGGTCGCCGAGGCCGACGCCTCCCTCGCCAAGGCCTCCGAGCTCTACCGCCAGCTCCAGATCCGTACCGAGCTCGCCAACTGCCACTGGATGCGCGGCTACTTGTACGCCCAGAACGGCGAACTGGAGCGGGCGGAGGGAGAGTTGCGGGAGGCGCAGGCGATGCTCTCCGCGAAGCGTGCCGCCCTGTACACGAGCCAGGTCAACGTGGAGCTCGCGGACGTGCTGCACCGGCGTGGGAAGTCGGCCGAGGCCGCCATACTCCTCCACGAGGTGCTCGGCGACCTCAGTCCCGAGCGCGGCGCCGTGCACTCGGCCGGCGCGCACCGACTGCTCGGCATCATCGCCGAGGACGCCCGGGAGACGGAGTCCGCCGAGGAGCACTACGTGCGGGCGCTGAGTCTTCTTGAGCGGGCGGGGGCCGCGGGGGATCTCGCCGACCTGTGCCGGCTCCTCGGGGACCTGTTGCGGCGTACGGGACGGGTCGAGGCGGCGCTGGACGCCTACCGCACGGGTCTCGGCCACCGTACGGCCCCCGGCACCACCACCCTGGGCCCGGCCCCGGCCCAGCCCCCGCTGTAACGGCCCCGGTCCCTCACCTGCGGGCCGGTGGGGGCTGGTCGCGCAGTTCCCCGCGCTCCTGAAGGCCTCCGGCACGCGTCTTTCAGCCCGTCCGGCGTTCGAGGACGAGGCCGTTCAGGCCGAAATCTCGGCGGCGGGTATCTCGAAGATGGTTTCGAGGCCGTCCTCCTCGTCCCACTGCTCGCCGACCTCCGTGAAGCCGAACCCGGCGATCGTCGCCAGGGACGCGGTGTTGTCGGGGCTGATCGTCACACGCACGGTCCGGACCCGCGCATCGGCGGCGGCCCGGCGCATCAGCGCGGCCAGGATCGCCCGTGCGTAGCCCTGGCGGCGGTGGCCGGGGTCCACGGAGTAGCCGATCTCCACCATGCCCGCCTCGTCCGGCGGCCCGTGAAACCCGGCGTGCCCCACGACCGTACCCTCCGGTTCGGCGACCACGGCCTTGGCGAGCCAGCCCGCGCACTCGGGGTGCGAGGCCAGCTGGTTCAGCCGGTAGCGCCAGAGCCAGCGCGCGCTGTCGCTGAGGAAGTACTCGGTGAGTTCGGCCCCCACCTCGGCACCGGCCCGGTCGAGGTCGGAGTCCAGCAGGGCGGTCATGGCCCTGCTCGACAGCTCGACGAACCGCACCGACTTCGGGCTGGTGGGCAGGACCGGGGCGGGGCGCTCGACGTTGTCTTTTGCTGCGTTGTCTGTCACAGCGCGGATCCTCATCGGGGGAGCCGGATCTGTCGAACGGTTTTCCCCCGTACGCCCTCCGAGGGCCTTTACGGTGTCACGATCGGGAACGCCTTGTCCGGCTCGGAGACGTACGACAGCAGCCGGTCCAGCACGGTGGTGTCGCCGTCCGACTCGATGCCCGCGAGGCCCCGGCCCGTCACGACCCCGAGCAGTTCCGGGCGGGTGAGGGTCAGGGTCAGGTCCGCGTGCGGCTTAGGGGTGTGGTGGACCGGCATGGCGCGGTGGGTGAGGGCGCCGTTGTGGAGGTTGACGCGGTGGCGGCGCTGCTCGTCGATGACGACGAGGTCGAGGGTGAGGTGTTCGTTCCAGGCGCGGGGGCCCTCGATACGGACGGCGAGCGAGTCGAGGAGCATGCTCACGGTGAGCGCGGACGTCAGTTCGGGGCTCGTGGTGTCGACGGGGATGTCGGCGGTGCCCGCGCGCAGCTCCAGGGCGGCCGTGAGGTAGGCGTTGCGCCAGGTCCCGTTCTCCGCGCCGTACCCGAGCCGTTCGTAGACGCCCGCGAGGGTGTCCTTCGCGGCGTTGTTCGACGGGTCGGCGAACACCAGGTGGTTGAGGAGGGTGGCGGCGAACCGCAGGTCGCCGGCGTCGATGTACGCCCGTGCCTTGACCAGGGTCTGCGCCTGGCCGCCCGCCACATCCACGTACCGCCGCCCGAGTTCGACCGGCGGATGCTCCCAGAGGTGGGCGGGGTTGCCGTCGTACCAGCCCATGTACCGCTGGTAGACGGCCTTGACGTTGTGGCTGACCGAGCCGTAGTAGCCGCGGGCGTGCCAGGCGTTCTCCAGAGCGGGCGGCAGCAGCAGTTCCTCGGCGATCTCGGTGCCGGTCAGGCCCCGGTTGAGCATGCGCAGGGTCTGGTCGTGCAGGTAGGCGTACAGGTCCCGCTGTTCGCCGAGGAACCTGACGACGTTCGCCCGGCCCCAGATCGGCCAGTGGTGGGAGGCGAAGGCCACGTCGTAGGTGTCACCGAACACGTCGATCGTCTCGTCGAGATAGCGGGCCCACACGTGCGCGTCGCGGACCGGGGCCCCGCGCAGCGTGAGCACGTTGTGCAGGGTGTGGCTGGCGTTCTCGGCCACGCACAGGGCGCGCTGCTCGGGGAGCAGGAAGTTCATCTCGGCGGGCGCCTCGGTCCCGGGCGTGAGCTGAAAGACGAACCGCACACCGTCGACGGTCTCCTCCTGCCCCGTCCGGGTGATGTCCACGTTCGGGGCGATGAGTGTGACGGTGCCGGTGGAGGTGATGGTGCCGAGCCCGGTACCGATCTGGCCGCGCGGCGCCCTCGGCAGCCGGGAGCCGTACATGAACGCCGACCGGCGCAGCATCGCGTTGCCCGCGAAGACGCTCTCGCTGACCGCGTGCTTCAGGAATCCCTCGGGCGCGAGGACGGGCAGCCCGCGCTCGCTGCCGTGCGCCACCACCCCGCGGGCGCCGCCGAAGTGGTCGACGTGGGAATGGGTGTAGATGAGCCCGGTCACGGGACGTGCGCCCCGGTGCTCGTGGTAGAGCCCGAGGGCCGCCGCGGCGCACTCCGCCGAGATCAGCGGGTCGATCACGATCACACCGTGCTTGCCCTCGACGAGGGTCATGTTCGAGAGATCGAGGCCGCGCACCTGGTACACACCCTCGGTGACCTCGTACAGGCCGTGGCGCGCGCACAGCTGTGACTGCCGCCACAGGCTGGGGTGCGCGGTGTCGGGGCACTCCTCGTCCAGGAACGCGTACGCGTTCCCGTCGTAGACGATCTGTGCCTCGCTGTCGGTGATCACGGGCGGGTCCAACGCCGCGATGAACCCCCGATCGGCGTTCTCGAAGTCCGTGAGATCGTCGAAGGGAAGGTCATCACGCGCCGGGACGGTCATACGTCCAGCCTCTGCCGACGAGCGGTGAGCGGCTAGTGGAGTGGGCCGTTCGTGACGTACGCGGTCGCGAGGTGTGGGCTCGTGACGTGCGTCAGAGCCGGTCCATCCGGGTGTAGGGGCTGAGGATGCGGGCCTGGCGGGAACCGAAGTCGACGAGCATGGCGATGCCCTCTTCGACGCCGATGATCGTGCCCAGGCCGAACTGGTCGTGGGAGACCCGGTCTCCGAGGCTGAATTCCTTGGCCACGGGGACGACCGGGGCGGCGAAGGGGCTGGTGGGCAGGTGGCGCCGGGGCGCGGAGGGTTTCGTCATCGTGTAGCCAGTATGGGCTTTGTTTGGCCCGTTGGAAGCCCCGGATTTGGTTCCGCAGCCGGATCGTGGCCTTCGGCGCTGCCGACGATCTTGGACCAGACGCCTTCGGAGACGGACAGTGAACGGTTCCCCGCCGTGTACGGGAGGGGCGCGGGCAGCGCCGCCTTCTTGCCCTTGGCCGGGTGTTCCGCGAAGAGAGCAACGGTGAGGGTGAGGTGTTCGTCGTAGGCCGTCTGCCAGAGCGTGCGCAGGCCCGCGGCGCCGGTGTGGATGGCCGGGAGAGCGTCGGCCCCGCTGTACAGGAGCTTGGTGATCATCCCCGCGTCGGCGCGTGTCATGGCCGTACGGGTGCGGGGGCGGGCCTCGTAGAGGGTGCGGCCCGCGCGGGTGATCTTCGCAACCGTGTACGGCGTGGCGTAGACGCCGTGCGCCGCCGCCGTGGCGTACGCGGAGGCGAGCCGGAGCGGGGTCGGGGCCGCGGTGCGGGTGAGGTCCGTGAGGGGGGCGAGCAGCCGCATGCCGGAGAACGGCTCGAGCGCGGTGCCCGCCTCCACGGCTCCGTCCCGCGCGTCGTTGAAGGGCTGACCGGCGTAGTCCGCCCCGCCGTACAGCACGCGGACCGCGCCGTCGCCGGGGACCAGCGCGACCACGGCCGTGTGGACCCGGACGTCCCCGGTCGTCTTCACCTCGGCCCTCTTTCCTCCCCCTGCCTTCTCCTCGGCCGCTTTCTCCTCGGCCGTCCTCTCTCCGGTCTTCTCCCCGGTCTTCTTGTCGGCGCCGTCGGCCGCCAGCTCCGCCGTCGCGTCCTGCGCCGTCAGGTCGAACGTCGTACGGACCGTGTAGCCACCGCGGGCGAGCTGGTCCTCGGTGATGCCGAGCCGGTCGGCGGCCTCCGAGGCGGCCGCGTCGATGAGGTACTGGCGCTGGCCGTCCGTGTCGCCCGGCGGATAGAAACGGAAGGCCGGGAAACGGGCCGCGGCCCGCTGCGCGGACGTGATCGCGCCGCTGTGCGCCATCGCGTCCAGCACCCACTCCCAGCGGTCCACCAGCTTGGCCGTCACCTTCGGGTCGGAGCCGGCCTTCTCGTAGTACGAGGGAATGTTGATGACGGACGCGAGCGCCGCGCCCTGGCTCACCGTGAGGTCCTTGGCGTCGACGCCGAAGTAGTTCCGGGCGGCGGACTGGATGCCGGCCGCGCCCCGGCCGAAGTACACCGTGTTGAGGTAGCCCCGCAGGATCTCGTCCTTCGAACGGGTGCGGTCAAGCTTGATCGAGATCAGGGCCTCGCGCGCCTTGCGGGACAGCGACTGCTGCGGGCTGAGCAGCGCGTTCTTCACGTACTGCTGGGTGATCGTGGAGCCGCCCTGCCGGCCGCCGCCGCTCACCGTCGACCAGGCGGCCCGGGCGATCGCCTTCGGGGAGATCCCGGTGTCCGTGCGGAAGGACCGGTTCTCCGCCGCGATCACCGCCTCCTGCACATAGCGGGGGACCTGCGAGAGCGGGATCTCCTGCCGGTCCACGGGGCCGCGCCGGCCCAGGTAGTCGCCGTGGTCGTCGACGAAGACCGTGCTCTGCATGGCCGTCTCCGGGTGCGGCTCGGGGATCTTCGTCAGGTGGTACGCCACCACGGCCGCGCCGACGAGGTTCGCGAGGAGCGCGAGCAGCACGACGAGCGCGCGGCGCAGCCGGCGCCCCCGGGTGCGACGGATACGGATCCGCCGCTTGACGAGCCTGCGTCGCAGGCCCGCCATGAGCCGGCCGCGCCCACCGGCGCTGTGGCGCCCGTTCCCGGACCCGCGGCCGGGGCTGCCGCCGCTGCCGTGGTCCTCGGCGGTCACAGCGACGCCGGTGCCGCCGACGCCTCCGCCCGTGTCCACGTCCACGGCGTTCACCGGCCGGTCCCCGTGCTCGCTGTCACCCCGCCCGCCGAGTCGTACACCGTGACTCTCCTGGTCACATCGACGGACCTGTCGGGGGCGACCGACTTCGGTGTGCTCACCATCGCGTACCAGACTCCCCAGTGCGGTCCGCCCGCGAGGGTGAGGGCCGTGCCCGCGACCTGGCCCGCGGTGGTTTCTATCTCGACCCGCGCCGCCTCGCCCCTGCCGCGGTAGATGCCGGAGAGGAAGTACCCCAGGTCGCCCGCGCCCTCCTGCCGGACACTGACGCCGGGCTCGTCGGCGCCGTCCTTCACGCTGCTGAACCGTGGCCCCGAGCCGGCGGGCGAGGACCAGTGCGCGCCGTCCTCGGTGAGCCAGATCTTGATGCCGTGCGCGACCTCGACCCGTTCGCCGGCGGTCACGACCCGCACCGTGGCCATGGGCAGACCGGAGGGGGACGTCACCCGCTCGTCGCCCGATTCCGGGGACACGGCCTCGCGCAGGGCGACCACGGCCAGCGGGACCACGAGCAGCGCGCACGCGGACCCCGCCACCGCGGCCCTGCGGCGCCGCCTGCGCTGCCGGCCCGCGCGCTCGATGGCGGCCAGCGGCACGGCCGAGGGGGTGACGTCGTAGGCGGCTTCGGCGAACACCTCGCGCAGCCGGCCGGACTCGGCCGACGGGCGCGGGAACTTGCGGTGACGTTTCATGAGCGGGCTCCGGAGACGGGGTGTCGGCGGGCGGGGGACGGGGCGGCGCAGGGGGCGGCGAGGCGCACGGCGAGGGAGGGATGGGCGCGCAGGGCCGCAAGACCGCGCCGGGTATGCGCCTTGACCGTGCCGGCCGAGCAGCCGAGCAGCTGCGCGATCTCGGCCTCGCCCAGTCCCTCCCAGTGGCGCAGCACCACCACGGCCCGCCGCCGCGCGGGCAGCGCGGCCAGCGCCCGGCCGAGCGCGTCCCGCCGGCCGACGGCCGCCGCGGGAACGGGTACGGCCCGGCGCGCCCGCTCGGGCAGGAACGGCGTCAGCAGACGGGCGGCGCGTCCCCTGCGCGTCCGGCGGAGGTGGGTTCCGACCAGCGAGCGCCGTACGTAGAAGTCGACGTCGTCGCGCGGGATGCGCCGCCAGCGGGAACGGACCCGGGCCAGCGTGGTCCGGACGAGATCCTCGGCCTCGTGGAGGTCGCCGGTGAGCAGGTGCGCGGTGCGGACCAGACGGGGCCAGACCGCGGTGGCGTACGGGGCGAACTCGCCGTTCCTGGCGGGGGAAACGTCATGGGCGGCGTCGGAGGAGGTGGGGGAGGTGGTGTGAGGCACGGCCTGCGGTCCCTCGGAGTCGGGTACGTGGGGGGTGGGGGCGGGGGGGGGGGGGGGGGGGGGGGGGCGCGGCCCCCCCCCCCCCCCCCCCCCCCCCCCCCCCCCCCCCCCCGCCCCCCGGGGGGGGGGGGGGGGGGGGGGGCCCCCCCCCCCCCCCCCCCCACCGCGACTCGACAGGGCGCCTCACCGATGCCGCCCGGACGGGGAATCGACAGGGATCGTCGACGGCATCGTCGTGCCGTTACCGCAACGGCCCCCACGCCGACATCGCTCCGCCCACCGTGCGCGCACATGCCGCATCGGCAGTGGGCAAAGCAGGGCGGTCCTCGGTACGGCGTGCGCCCCTGGGCGAACTCAGTGCGGTGGATCTGCGCACTCTCCCTTCACAGCAGGTGGCACTGCCCTACGTCCTTCCACTCGCCGTGTGCTTGCTGGTCGAGACCTTCGACAAGCCCTGTCGTTGCAGGTCAGGAGCGCTGCTCTCATTTTCGATCACACCTCGGACGCTGCCCCACGTGAAAGCGCGAGGCCAGGCCGCCCGCCTCGCACCACGCGAGGAAACCGGCACCGCCCATGGCCTGCGGATCGCACGACCCGCGCTTGGCAGGCAGGACGAGCTCAACTCACCGCCACGCCGTAGGGGCTGTTGCCGACGGTGACCGTGGCGAGGACCTTGTGGGACTTGGGGTCGATGACCGTGAGGGTGCCCGCGGCCTGTTCCGTGACGTAGATGCCGTGGCTGGTGACCTCAAGGTTGAACGGGTCCGTGCCGGGAGGGCCCACGGAGATGGCCGACGAGACGCGGTTGCTGCCGGTGTCGATCACGGACACCTTGCCCGGGCCGAGAACGGCGGAGTAGACCGATCTGGCGTCCGGCCCGATCGCCACGTCGAAGGGGCCTTCGCCGACGGGCACCTCAGTCGTCTTGCGGGTGCGGGTATCAACGGCCAAAACACGTGCTGCGACCTCGTCGGCGACGTAGGCCGACTTGCCATCGGGGGTGACGGCGACGCCCACAGGAGAACGCCCCGCAGGGAGGTTCCCGGTGACCCGGCGTGTACGGGTGTCGATGACCGACAGGGTGCCCGACCCGGAATTCGCGACGTAGGCGGTACTGCCGTCATGGCTGAAGGCCACGTTCACCGGGGATGTGCCGACCGGGATGCGCGCGGTGACCTGGTTGGTTCCGGTGTCGATCACCGAGACGGTGTTGGAGCCGCCGTTGGCGACGTAAATCGAGCTGCCGTCGGGCGTGACGCTGACACCCGTGGGGCTCTTCTCCACCGACACGGTCGTGGTGATTTTGTTGTTGCGGGTGTCGAGCACGGCTACCTGGGCCGAACCGTTCTCGGCGATGTAGACGTTTCCGCCGTCCGGGGTGACCGCGACACCTTCGGGTGCTGTCCCGGTCTTTACGGTGGCGAGGACCTTGTAGGTGTGGGCGTCGATGACCGAGAGCGTGTTGTCCTGCTGGTTGGTGACATACACGCGGCCGCTGGAGCCGGGGCCGTCGGAGGGCGCGGGCATCCTGGCCGCGGCAGGCGTTTCGGCCGACCCGGCGGAGGTGCAGGAGGTCAACAGGATGCCGATGGCCGCGGCGAGGGCGGGTCGGAGTGTCCTGGGGCGTCGGCGGCCGCTCCCGGCTCGGGTCCGCAGGGCAGAGAACATCTTGCCTCCTGTGCGCATCACAAGGCTTGGTCCGGGACCGGCCGGCATCGTGCCGACGGCCGCCGGGTGACAAGGGTCGGGGGCGGGATCAGGTCAACAGCCCGCGGGCGTAGTAGTCCTTCTCGTCCCGGACTCCAGGAAGTGCGAAGAAGTAGCCCCCGCCCTTCGGCGTGATGTAGGGCACCAGCGCCTCTTCCTCCAGCCGGGTCTGCATGGCGATGTAGGTCTCGAGTTCTCGCTGGAAGCAGACGAACGCATGGCCCATGTCGAGTTCCGGCACATTGGGGCTTCGGTCGTAGTCGTAACTGCGGCGCAGGATGGTGCTGGTCGCCGCGGTGTCGGGGGTCTGGGGATTGGCACGGCGGATGTGACAGTTCAGCGGGGTGATCAGGCCCTGCGGGTCATTGGTGTAGATGGGGTCGAGGACGTCCGAGGCGTTCTCGCCCACGGCGTACATGGGAGCACCGCTCGCCTTGCGGCGGCCGAAGATCCGCTCCTGCTCGGCGACGGACACCTTCTGCCACGCCTCGATGTGGAAGTGCACGATACGCACCGCGTGGTACGTGCCGCCTGCGGCCCAGTCCGGTTCGCCGGACTTCGGCTGGGCCCAGACCCACTGGTTCATCTGCGCGGGGTCGGTGGTGTCCGGATTGGAGATGCCGTCCTTGAAGCCGAACCAGTCACGCCGGACACCCACGGGGCGTTCCGGGTTGCGCTGACCGTCGATGCGCCAGCGCAGCTTCATCGCGGACTTGGTGTGGGTCAGGATGTCGATCAGTGCGTGCACCGTCGTGTCGCGGTGATCGGCACAGATCTGGATCAGCAGGTCCCCCTGACTCAGGGCGGGATCCAGGTCATCGTGGAGGAAGGCCTTCATGGGCACGAGCTGGACCGGCTTGCGCCCGCTCAGCCCGTAGCGGTCGTCGAACAGGGATGCGCCCACTCCGACGGTCAGGGTGAGACCGTCCGAGACGACCGTGGGTCCCAGGATGCCGCTGTCCGATGGCGTAGAGGACGGGGACTCCTTCGGGGGCCTGCCGCCCGCCGTGAGGAAGCGGGCCCGCGAAGTCAGCGTGCGGAACAACTCCGTGAGCCCTGCACGGTCGGAGGCGGTCACGTCGCACGAGAGGAAAATCGCGTTCTGTTGGGGCGGAGTGAGGATGCCGGCCTGGTGAGGGCCGTACAGGGGAATCACACGCCCCTGACCGTTGCGCACCGGGGCGGCGAGCGCCACACCGTCGCCGAGGACGGTCCCGCCCGCGGCTGTGGCCAGGCCCGCAGCCGCGCCCTGAAGGAGCGCCCGCCGAGCGAAGGCGCCCATTGGGCATCCTCCGCCGATCCCCGCGTTTGATCTCGGAGTTGCTTCCCCGGTCATGGTTCTCCTCGGGTAAGGAACCAGGTGGTGGCGTACGGCGCTGGCATGAGTGGTTTCCCTGAGCCGGCTCGGCGCCGAAGGGCGCATGACCGCATACGGCAGCCGCACCGGCGCCTGGAGCACCGACAGTTGCATGACTGTCCGCAAAAGTGAACTTATCGGACACGCGTGGTGGTGCAACTCGGATGGGTGTCGCGCTGCCGAACCTTCACCGCCGACGTCGTGCCTCGGCCGGCGGCCCTTTGAGCGCTGGGGGCCGAATCGCTCACCCCGAGCCCGGCCGGCCCACCGCGCTGGACCGGCTCCCCGGCGTTCTCCCGGTGCGGGCCATCCGCAACGACTTCCACCGCGGCTCGACCGCACCCCGTTGGTACCGGGCATCCGCGGATCCCCGGCTGAACGCCGCTGCAGGGCATGCGCGAGACCGCCGGCCACCCCCGGTCGGTCCCCGAACTCGCCGCGATCAGCGGCCTGTCCCGCGCGGCCTTCGCACGGACCTTCCGCGATGTCCTCGGCCAGACTCCCATGCAGTACCTGACCGACTGGCGGATGGCTCTCGCGCCGCCGACCAGGACATGGTCCTGGAGGGAGACCCGGACCCCGGACCGTTCGCCGCCGCTCGCCCGTTCTCCCCCGGATCGCCGCTCGACGCCTGGGACATGGCATGTGTGCTGGACGCGGTCGCCGAAACCGCCGACCGGGACGTGGCCCTGGCCCTGGCCGACCGGGCCGAGACACTGCTTGAGACCGGCGACGGCCGTGATCACGACATTCTGCTGAGGTCCGTGACACTCCTGCTGGCCCGGCATGGGCAGGTCGAGCGGGCCGTGGCCCTCGCCGACCGGCTCGACCCCGATCTGTCCGTGGCGCGGCAGGCGGAGGTCGTCGGGGAGCTGGCCCGCTCCGGCGATCCGGGCCGGGCCGAGGCTCTCGCCCACTCGATCAACGACCGCTGGGCACAGGACAGGGCGCTGGTCGCGGTCGCCCGGGAGACGGCCCGGCGCGGCGATCCGGGCCGGGCCGAGACCCTCATCCGCTCGATCGCCTGCCGCGCGACACGAGCCCGCGCACTGGCCGCGCTCGTGGAGCTGTCCGAGCCGTCCCACGCCCGCAGGCTCGCTGCGCAGGCCGTGGTTCTCGGCGGCTGGGCCCCTGTTCTGCCGGTCCTGGAGCGGATCGTGCCCCGTTCAGTGGTAGTGGTCGCCGATCGGATGATGAGCTGATCCGTGGCGAGGGACGACATCCAACTGAGCCGCACGTCACCTCGTCCGCACCTCGTCTGCCAGGCCACGGCATCTCGACACACGCACCGGTCGCATTGCCGGGGGCAAAAGGCTGCCGGACACCAAGCCCCTGACTGTCACCGCTGACTGCGAGACTCGTTCCATGATTCCGAAGCTGCCCTTGCGCAGCCCTCGTTGGCGTGACCTCGACGGTGTGAAAGCCGAGGAGGTGGAAGCACTCCTGGAGCAGTTGGCCTCCGAGGCCGCCACCGGGAGCGGCGATGAATGGAGGCAGACCTGGACGTACCTGACCGGCGGCCTGCTGGACGATGGAATCGTCTCCGACGGAGCCTATGCGGCCCTGCCGCATCTCGTGGAGGCGGCAGCGGCCTTGCCTCCGGGGCAGACCGTGGACTTCTGGGTGGACATGGGATTCATCATGACCGCCGATCACAGGCCCCCCGTCCCGGCCGATCTCGAGGCGGGGTTCGGCGCCGCACTGCGTCTGGCCGAGCGGGCGGCCACCCGAAGCCTCCTTACCGCCGGTACTCCCGCGCAGGTCTGCGCCCTCCTCGCGCTCTCCTGTGTGGCCTTCGCCGGCCACCACACGGGCGAAGCGCTGGGGAGGTTCCTCGACCCCCAGGAAAGTGGCCTCCTGCTGGTGTGTCCCGGGTGCGGGAGCGATACCGAGATCCCCGAGTTCTTCGCGGACCCGGCGCGTCCGCCTCTCGAGGCTCCGGGGCTGCCTGATCCCGCCCATGTCCGGCAGGGAGGGCATCCCTGGGGCGAGGTCGCCGCGGCATTGCCGGAGGAGGCGCTGGGGGAGGGGTGGGAGACCTTCCTTCGGGTGGCACGCGAAGTCGCGGTGGCAGGGATACCCCCCGAAACACCAGGGCAGGCCGTCCTGTGCCTGGTCGCCGGCCTGGTCGCGGTCAGGGGCACCCCGCAACGGGCCGCGAGGGAATTGGCCCGCCAACTGATGTCGCTCACCGGATACTTCCGCTGCTGGGACTGCGAGCAGACGTGGACGATCGCCGACGGCCTGGCGGAGAACCCGGACGGTGCGAGCCCCCAGCACCATCCGACGGAGGCGTGGACGGACTCCGACGGGTCGGCTGCCGTGGTCTTTGACGGGTCGGCTGCCATGGTGGAGTCAGCGGCGGCCGGACGAACAGGTGAAGCGGCGACCCGGTTCCGGCGGGACGAGAACGCGGTGCTCGCGGCCGACGGCACGCCCTGGGGCCGTATATCAGTGTTCTCGGATTCCGCGCCCGGTTCACTCGGGGGTGTCAACTCACTGACGGTGGTGTCCCGTCCCGGTCGGCCAACGCTCGTGGCCGGCGGAGGGGACAGGGGCGTGGTGTGCCTGTGGGACGTGGCCGACGGCCGACTCGTCCATGATCCGCTGCCAGGACATCGTGACCGTATCCGCTCGATGACGGCCCTGCCCCTGCCCGACGGCCGCGTCCTTCTGGCGAGCGGAGGCGACAGCGGGACGATCGCCCTGTGGAACCCTGTCACCGGGCGGCCGGTTCGCGAACCGGCCGGCGACTGGCCCGGCGGGGTGACCGGAATGTGTACCGCGACCCTCCCCGACGGCCGCACCCTGCTCGTCACCGCCACCCCCCGAGGCGCGGTCCGGCTGTGGGATCCGGACACCGGTCAGTGCGTCGGGCGCCTCAACCCCTATGGCAGTCCGATCCAGTCGATCGCCGCCGTCCCGATCTCCGCAGGCCACACGCTGATCGCGGCCTCGGACACCGCGGGCCGCCTTCACGTGTGGGATCCAGCCGTCGACGACCCCTGGGAACCAGGCGCGGCCGTGCAACCGAGCGCGCGTGCGCTCGCCGATGCCGACCACCGTGTGGCAGCTGTGACGGCTGTCCCCACACCCGACCGAACCCTGCTGGCTACGGGAGACAACCGCGGCGTGGTCATGCTGTGGGACCTTGCCACCGGTGCGCCGATCGGCGACGGTCTGCCCGTCGGCACAGGCACCGCCGGCCTGCCGGTCATCACTGCCACCACCCTGCACGGCGGACGCACGGTCCTGGTCACCGGCACCCATCACGGTCACCGACTGCGGGCATGGGAACCGGAGACCGGCGCGGTGGGGCACATCGCCCTGGATGTGGCACTCACCTGTCTGGCCACCGCGGGTCCGGACCTGATCGTCGGCCACGACCGCGGAGTCCTCAGTCTCCCGCTCACCAGACAGTGAACGCGTGCAGCCGCAACCAACCCGTCTCGTCCCATCGCGCGGAGCCTCGGGACGGAACCTGCACGGTGTGTGCGGCAGGCCGGCCTGTGGCCCGAACCTCACCTCACGGATTGCGCGCCCGCGCGGTTCGTCCGGCCATGGGGTGGCAAGCCGCGCCGCACCGGCTCGACGATGCCGTCCCACGGCGCCGGGCCAGGAGTCGCTGGCGGGGGCCACGTCAGTGCTCGTCCGGGTCACTTCCGAGACCCGGTCGTCCGGCACGGTCTCCGTCGCGTGAGCGGAGCGAGGCTGTCGAGGGGCAGCATCTCCGGGCGGAACTGCCGGCCCGCCCAGCGCTACGGCGAGGGGGGCCGCTGCGGGGAGCGGAGCACCAGCAGGGTGATCTCGCTGGGGGCGAAGACGCGGAACGGCGGGCCCCAGAAGCCGGTGCCGCGGCTGGTGTAGAGGAGGGTGCGGGTGCCGTGGCGGCTGAGGCCGGCGAGGGCGGGCTGGTCGATGCGGACCAGGTGGTGGAAGGGCCAGATCTGGCCGCCGTGGGTGTGGCCGGAGAGTTGGAGGTCGACGCCGTCGGCTGCCGCCCGGTCGACGAACTTGGGCTGGTGGGCCAGGAGCAGGACGGGGTGGTCGGGGTCGGCGCCGTGCAGGGCTCCGGCGAGGTGGGCGCGGTGGCCGGCGAGGCCGGAGGACTCGGCGGTGACGTCGTCCACGCCGGCGACCACGAGGGTGTCACCACCGCGTTCGAGCAGCAGATGGCGATTGCGCAGCGGCTCCCAGCCCAACTCGTCCATGAGGTCGACCCAGCCCTGGGCCTCGCTGTAGTACTCGTGGTTGCCCGTGACGTAGACCCGGGCCCGGGTGGCCTGCACGGTGCCGAGTGGGGCGGCCTGGGCGCGGCGGCGTTCGGCCGTGCCGTCCGCGATGTCTCCGGTGTGGCAGACCAGGTCGGCCTGCAGAGTGTTCACCGTCTCGCAGACCCGCGCCGACCAGCGGGCGCGGTCGAGCGGGCCGTAGTGGGTGTCGGTGATGAGGACGACGCGCGTGCCGTCCAACCCGGCCCCCAGGCGCGGAAGTTGCACGTCCAGGCGGCGTACCCGTGGTACCCGGCGGGCCTCGGCGTACCCCCAGGCGAGCAGCACGGCGGCTGCGCCGAGGACCGCCCAGGTGACGATCCGGGCCCGGTCCTGGCCGTCGCCGACGCCACTCACGGTCAGGGCGAGCCGCAGCAGGACGCCCAGCAGAACGGACCAGGTGAACAGGACCCAGATGGTGCCCAGCAGGGTGTCCCCGACGATCGCCGCCCAGTCCTGCTGCCGTCGGCCGTGGCCGCGCACCATCGCGAGCGGCATACCGATCAGGCCGAGGGCGAACAGGGCGGTGCCGGCCAGAGTGACAGGGAGCGGCCAGTGCTGGCCGGCGTACAGCAGCAGCCAGCAGGGCACGGTCCACAGCAGGACGGGGGCGATCAGAGGGAGGTAGCGCATCAGGCGCTGCAGTCGGCTCCGCTGGGTCTCGTGCGCTGCACTGTCGGCGGATCGGGTTTCGCTGGTGTCGGTCACGCTTCCCCTCCTTGAGCAACCGGGCTGCCGTCGCGCGCACTGTATCCGGCCGTCTTCGGGCCGGACGGACAGGGTGTTCACGGTGGGCAGCCCATGCAGCGAAGGGGTCTTTGCCGGGCGGCAAGACTCCGCTGCGGCGGCCGGGGTGCCGACTGCTACGGCCCCGGCCCCGCCGGCGGGCGTCGCTCGCCCGTCTCGGGCCCGACGGCGGACGGGGCGACGCTGCCGGCTGTGCTGTTGTTGACGTAGAGCCATCGTCCACTGGGGTCGATGACGAAGTTGGTCGGACCGCTCACGCCCTGGCCGCTGTGGCCGATGACGGAGAGCATCCCGGTCGGGCGGTCGATCCGGTAGCCGGTGATCTTTCTCCGACATCCCAGGACTACGTGCTCTCGACTCTCACCGTGTTGAGAATATGCGCAGCCTGGCCGGTCTCTACCTGCTCCCCGGCCCGTCCTCTCCCGCCCGTTCGCCGTCCGCCGGGCGCGCGGCGGGCCGGTGCATGCGGATCACCATGTACGTCTCGCCGTCCCTCGGCGGCCGTGTCCATGAACGGGTGGTGAATGTGTGCAGCCGCCCGTTCACGAGGGCATGACGCGGCAGACAGGCACCGAACTCCCCGGCCACCGCTTCCAGCAGCGACCGTTCCGCCCCGGCGCTGTCCTCCAGATCACTGAAGAACCGGCTCGGGTCCAGCGCCCGCGGTATCTCCCCGCTTGGCCGGATCTCTCCGTCCGCGTACGTGAATGCGTACTGCTCGGCTCCGTCTTGCGCCACCGAAAGGTGGAAGAACGGTTCCCCGTGCCATGTCCTCAGGCCGCTCCACACCACCACCGCACGGGTGCCCGCGCTGGCGGCCGCGGCCGGGGAGACGAACCGACGCTGGTCGAACGGGGCGGGGTCGCCGTCGAAGGCGAAGCTCCAACCGTTGCCGGTCCGGCCGACCGCCATGAGAGCCCTGTCGTCGTAGGACGAGAACTCCCTCTGGTTGTGCGGCGATCTGTGGCGCGCCTCCCAGAGGGTCATGGGTTCGTTCAGCACGGTGCCGTCCCCGTCCCCGTCCGCGAGACGTCCGGGCAACTCCTCCGGCTCGACCCCCTCCACCAGGACGAACCGGTAGGACGTGCGGTTGTTGCCCGGGTCCGGTTCCGCGAGCCACGCCAGGTCGCTCGGGTCGAGCCCGGCCGTCGGGCTCGGTGTCTCACCCGCCTGCCCGCCCCTCGGCGTGGACAGCAGCTCCCGGCCCCGCTCTGGAGTCAGCAGCGGCCCGAGCACGGGGTCGGCCACCCACCCCAGAGGCGCCAGGTGGTCCGGTCCCAGCGGCTCCCACAGGGGCAGAGCATTTACCAGTGTCCGCCACGCCTCGTCGGTGACTCCCCACCGCGCCAGCTCCCGCGCCCGCTCGACCGCTTCCCCGAACGGTCCGGCCGCCGTGTACCGGTACGTGCCGCTCCTCACCTGATCCAGCGTCGCGTAAGCCAGTGACATCAGGTCGTCGTCGGCGCCCCGCAGATGGAACGTCAGCGTGGAGTCGTCCCGGTACGAGTGCGCCGCGTGCTCGGCGACCAGAGGTGGCAGCAGCTCGGGAGCGTACTGCGGGTCCGTCACCAGTCCGTCGAAGTACACCATGTAGGTCCGTCCGAGCAGGCGGCGTATCTGGTCACCCAGCCCGGCGGCCCGCGGTCGGCCGTACTCCTTGGCCTCGTCCAGCGTCTTCTCGGCCCGCTCCCAGTCGCCGCGCAGCGCCTCCAGCCGGGCCTCCTCCACCTGGGCGTCGAGCTTTCGTGTCGTGTCGTTGGCGAACACGGGCTCCCCCTCGCTCCGGTGCGCTCGCAGGCTGTGGAACTCCCGGTACATGTCCCTCATGAACTCAAGGAAGTTCGCGTGCCGCTCGGGTGGCGCGGCTCGCCAGCTCGCCCATGAGTAGACGGCCCACTCGCCTTCCTCATCGACGTCCTTGGGGTCCATGAGGATGTGGGTGATGTCGGACTCGACGTCGAGCTGCAGCCCGCGCCGCCAGATGTCCGCCTCCCGCCGCTCCTCGGGCCCGGCGTCGTCGTCCAGGTACTCCTCGAAAATGTCCGCGAGCCCTGACTCATTGTTGTGCCAGTGCGCGTCATCGGTCCCCGCCAGCAGCCACACGAACCCGCCCGCGTGCCGCCACCCGTCGCTGACCTTGAGGAACTCCCGGTACGAAGGCGGCATCCGCCGGCCGAGGCGCTCCTCCAAGGCTGCGATCCGCTGCTCCGACGCGGCTGGGAACCCCAGCCACGACTCCCGCCGCGCGGTCTCGTCGTCCTCGCTCTGCGTCTCGCCGTCCGGCAGGGAATCCGCCCACTCCCCGCTCCACTTGAGGAGGAAGGTCCGCCAGTCGAATGCCGTGGTGTCCGTCATGTGCTCGATGCTGCCACTCACCACTGACAGTGCTCCGCTGCTTGCTGCGGCCGACAGGGCCCTCGTTCGGTCGATGGAGAAGTCGGCGAACTCCACGTCGGTGAAGGCGATCCCAAGGCGCATCTGCTGCTCGCCCGTCCGGCGTCCCGGGCGGCGAACAGCTCTCGCGCGTCCTGCCGGACTGGCGTACGACGGAGCCTGCGGTCAATGTGAGTGTGTGGGTACCAGGGACGCCAGGGCAGAAGAAACCGGTTGTTCATGTGCGAGACGATCACCGTGACGGTGCCCACCTGCCCGACCGGCGCGGTTCAAGCCGTACTGGCCACGAACCAGTGCCAAGGGTTGCCCTTGACCATGGACCCGAACTCGCCGGCCACCGACCAGCCGGTCATCCATCCTCCTCCGCCATGGTTTTTGCCCACCATGATCATCTTGTGCCGTCCCGTCAATGTGTTCGCGACGGTCAAGAAGTGTTGGTTGTCCACCGTCCAGCACTCCATGCCCGCGCTCCAGGTCGACGTCACGTTGCGTTGCGTCAGGTCCTGCACCGGTATGCCTGCGTTGTCTTCGAGCGCCCCGAACTCGGTCCGAACTCGGTGCGATCCGTTCGGACCTGCCCAGGTCGGGGTCCTTGCAGGGGGTCGCATGACACACTCGGACCGGGTCGTCGCAGGTGGCGGCAGCGGGAGGTAGCACCTTGCTGACATTGGATTTGCACCCGATCTTCCGGAACAACCGCGACATCGAACTCTCGCTGCGGCAGATCGTCTTCCAGGCGAAACGCACGGGGGAGCCCGTCGTGCAGATCATTCACGGAAAGGGTACTGGGCAGCTCAAGGGGCGCGTCCTCGCGTTCCTCGGCCAGAATCACATCAGGAAGCTGTACGACCGCGTGGAGATCGACACGGCCAACACGGGCCGGATCCTGGTCCACTTCGCGCCACGCCCCTGAGACTTCTCCTGCCTTTCAGGCGCCGCTGTGGCGTCTCCGCGGTGCTCGGGGCGCCGGGGGGCGCCGTACGGTGTCCCGGAAGTCTGATCACCCGCACTGGCGGCTCTGCACGCGGCGCGGCCGCGCGGGCTCGTATCAGCCGCGGTCCAGCGCGGCGTACAACGCCCCGTGCCCGCGTCGGTCAGCTCGAAGAGCGCGTCGGGAGCGGGCGTACAGGCAGTCATGGAGCTCCATCCGCAAGCGGGACAGCACCCCAAGCGCCTCGACGCCGTCGGTGGCATCGGGAAGACGCGTCATCAGCGGCCGTTCCTCCGTGCAGTGTTGCTCGACACTTCGCAGCATGGAGGACGGCCGGTGCCGCTGTCCGCGAGAACTCCCCACGTCAGGCCGCCGAGGGCAGCCGAATGGCTTCCGGTCGAGCCGGGAAGAGAAGATTGTGCGTGATCTTCGGCGGCCGGCTTGACACCACCCGGGGAGCGGCTCGCTGGGTTCGTCCATGAGCCGCCAACCTGGCCACTTTGCCCTCTTTGTGAAGTATAGGGGTTGGCGTAAAGGTGACTTGACGCCTGGTGGACAGGGCAAACTGCTGACCTCGGCACTTGACGGCACCACGCTGTCCTCCCATGAGAGACATGAACAACAGGTGGCGCCGCGGGATCCGCCCTCCCCGGCCTCGGCATACGGCGGCCGCCGCCGCCCTCGTGGCGCTCGTGGCCGGTCTGACCGCCGCCCCCGGCGCCGCTCAGGACCTCGGCCCGCACACCGGGCGAACGGAAGTCGCCGCGCAGACCGGCGCGGCCCGGTCGCCGATCATCTCCCGGCAGCGGCTCACCCTGATCACCGGTGACCGCGTCACGCTGGAGACGGACACCTCGGGCAAGCAGAGTGTGTCGGTCGAGCCCGGCAAGGGCCGCGAACGAGTCGCGTTCATCAAGCGCCAGTCCGGTCGCGACTGGACGGTCATACCCGCCGACACGCTTCCGCTGCTCGCGGCGGGCCGCCTCGACAAGGGGCTGTTCAACGTCTCCGCCCTGGTCCGGGGCAAGTACGCGCAGCGGTCGAGCCTGCCGCTGATCGTCGAGTACGCCGGGGACGCGGGCACCGCCCGGCGACAGCTGACCGCCGCCGGTGCCGACACCGTCCGCCCCATCGGAGGGACACCCTTCGCGACCCTCGGCGAACACCGCGCGGACGCCGCCGGGTTCTGGAAGGGCATCGCCCCCGGCCGCGCGGACGCCACCTCCTTCGGAGCCGGTGTGCGCCGGGTCTGGCTGGACGGCCACTCCAGGATCCAGCTCGACAGGACGGTGCCGCGCATCGGGGCCCCGCACGCCTGGGAGAAGGGCTACACCGGCACCGGCGTCAAGGTCGCCGTGCTCGACACCGGTTACGACCCCAACCACCCGGACCTCAAGGGCCTCGTCACCGAGTCCGCGAACTTCACCAGCGAGCCGAACACCGACGACCTGAACGGTCACGGCACCCACGTGACCTCCACGGTGGCCGGTTCCGGTGCGGCCTCCGACGGCCGCTACAAGGGTGTGGCGCCCGGTGTGCAGATCCTGTCCGGCAAGGTGTGCACCGCGGACGGCAACTGCGACAACTCCGACATCGTCGAGGGCCTGGCCTGGGCCGCCCAGCACGGCGCCAAGGTGATCAACCTCAGCCTGGGCGACACGGACACACCGCAGACCGACGCCCTCGAGGCCATGGTCGACACCGTGACCCGTGACTACGGCACGCTGGTCGTGGCCGCGGCCGGCAACAGCGGTCCCGACAAGGTCTCCTCGCCCGCCTCCGACGACCGGGCGCTGGCCGTCGGCGCGGCCGAGGACGACGACGACCTCGCCGTCTTCAGCTCGGTCGGCCCGCGGGTGGGCGACTCCGGCCTCAAGCCGGACATCATCGCCCCCGGCGTCAACGTCGTCGCCGCGAGGGCGGGCGGCACCACCGCCGACGACGGCTATGTCGCGATGAGCGGCACGTCCATGGCCACGCCCCATGTGACCGGAGCCGCCGCCATCCTGTTCCAGCAGCACCCCGACTGGACGGCGGAGCAGGTCAAGCGCCAGCTGATGCAGTCGGCGACCGGCGCCAAGGAGCACGGCGCCTACTTCCAGGGCGCCGGACGGGTCGACGTCGCCAGGGCGGTCGACCAGGACGTCACCGCAGACACCACCGCACTGGACTTCGGGCTGATCCGCTGGACGGACGGCAAGCGTCCCCCGGTGACCAAGACCATCACCTACCGCAACCCGGGCGCCGCGCCGGTCACCCTTCAGCTGAGGGACAACCCGAGCAGCGGGAAGAAGGACGTGCCCGCTCCCGCCGGGGTGTTCCGGCTCAGCGCCGACACGGTCACCGTGCCCGCGCACGGAACCGCGGCCGTCACCCTCACCGCGACCCCGGAAGCCACCACGACGTACGCCGCCTACAGCGGTGTGGTGACCGCGAGCACTTCGGACAACCAGATGTCGGTGCGCGTCCCGTTCGGCATGGACGTCGAGCAGCCGTCCTACGACCTGCGCATCGGCATGAAGAACCGCACGGGCGCCGCCCCCGACAACGCCTACCTGCTGGTCAACTCGGCCGACGGCAAGGCGTACGAAGTCGAGGCGCTCGGCAAGAGCAGCACGGTGGTGCGACTGCCGAAGGACACCTACTCGGTGAACGGCTTCTACTTCGACGCCTCCTTCACCGAGGGCACCATCGTCGGCGTGCCGAAGGTCGTGATGAGCGCCGACCGGCAGGTGACCATCGACGCCCGCAAGGCGAAGCCCGTCACGGTGTCGGCACCGAGCCGCTCCGCGCGCATCATGTCGGCCGAGATCGGCACGATCAGCATGGCCGACCAACTTCTCTCGGTCACCATGTACAACGCGATCGGCACGGATCACATCGACGGCGTGTACGCGGTGCCGACGGCCCAGTACAAGGACTCGAAGTTCACCTACCTCGTCACCAGTGTCTGGGGCGACCCGGCCGGCGCGGACGGGAACCCCGCCTCGGTCTACTACCTCACGCGACCGGTGCACGGCGGCATCCCGGCGGATCCCGCCTACAACCCCCGCAAGTCGGAGCTGGCCAGGGTGAACACCACGTTCGCCGCCACCACGCCCGGCACCACGGCCACGCGCATCGTGTGGACGTACGTCGGCAATGTCCGCTTCAGCGGACGGGCGATGGAGGGGATCCCGGTCCCGGCCCGGCGTATCGACTACTTCTCGGCGGCCGCCGGCCTGCGCTGGCAGACGGCCTTCGACCAGAACAGCTTCCTCGACCCGAACGCGCACGGGCAGAGCTACCTCAGCGACCTGCACGGCTACAAGGCCGGCTCCCAGGTCGAGGAGCGCTGGAACGGCGGAATCCAGGCTGTGGGCCTCTCGTCCCAGATGGCCGCCTTCCGGGAGGGCGACACGATGTACCGGCCCTTCCAGTCGGCCGCGAACGGCAACCTCGACCTGGTGGCCGACACCACGTCCGGCCTGCCCGAGGTGAAGCTGTGGCGCAACGGCGAGCTGGTCTCCCAGGACTGGAGCATGAGCGACGTCCCGGCCGACGCCACCCCCGCCGACTACCGTCTGACGGTCGAGCACAACCGTGACATGGCCCCCAGCTCCGTCTCCACGCGTGTGCGGGCGGAATGGCGGTTCCGGTCGCAGACCACGGCGACCCGGCAGGCGCTCCCGCTGTGCGCGGTCCGTATGTCGCCGAAGCTGGACGAGTGGAACCAGGCCGAGGCCGGCCGCAAGCTGGACATCCCGGTCCTGATCCAGCGGACGGCCGGCGCCCCGGCGTCGCCCATCCGCGTCTTCACCACCGAGGTCTCCTTCGACGAGGGGAAGACCTGGCAGTCGGTGCGGGTCAAGGGCTCCGGCATGGAGCGCACCGTGACCGTGGAGCACCCGCGCCGCGCCGCGGGCGGCTCGGTCAGCCTGCGCGTCCACGTCGAGGACGCGGCTGGCAACTCCTTCAAGGAGACCGTCATCAGGGGCTACCTGCTCAAGTAGCCGGCTCCGCGAGTGAATACGGAGGGATACGGACAGGGCCCGCCGGACACCTCCGGTGGGCCCTGTCCGTGTGCGTTGCGGCGTCCGCCGTGCTCAGAGCCAGTCGCGGCGGGCCGCGTGCCAGCCCAGCTGCATACGGGTCGCGACGCCCGCCAGGCTCATCAGGCCCTGGATGCGCCGCTGGACGGTGCGCTTGCTGACCCGCAGCTGTCCGGCTATCGCCTCGTCCGTCATGCCGGCGACCATCAGGGAGAGCAGGTGCCGGTCCTCCCCGACCGGCGAGGCGGCATCCGTGGTGCCGGCGCCGCCGATCTGGCCCTCCTCGGTCACCCGGAGCGGGGCACCGATCTCCCAGTGGTGTTCGAACAGGGCGATGAGCGCGTCCAGCAGGCTGCTCTCACGGATCACCGCGGCTTGCAGTTCCCGGGGGGTGCGGGACGTGCCCGAGGCGGCCAGCGGCAGGATGGCCACCGAGCGGTCGGCGATCGCCATCCGCAGCGGCAGCAGGGGCACCGCCCGGGCGACCTCTCCCGCGCACACGCCCTTGACCACGTAGTCCACCGCGTCGGGGTCGTCGAAGTACGCCTGCTCGTACAGGGCCCGGTAGAGCACGCCCCGGTCCAGCGCGTCGAACTCCTCCTGATTGCTCTCCGGGGACATGGCCACGTACTGGGCCTTCACGAACCACATCATCTCGCGGCCGGCGCCGTGCTGGAGCTGGCGCAGATGCTGGCGCAGGGCCGCCGCACCGGTGATGATCTCGACGGCCTCGCCCGTGCTCCGGGCCCATGCGCTGCGGCGGTGTGTCTCCGCCAGTTCGTGGACGGCGGCCCGGGTCTGTTCCAGGGCGTCGAAGTGGCGTTGGAGCCGGGGCATGAGGGCCACCTGCGGCGGCACGGCCGTGAACCATTCGGGACTGTCCTCGGCCACCGACGCCAGGCCCTTGTGCTCCAGCGCGCGCAGCAGCAGCCGCGCGCTCACGACATCGAGGTCCGAGCGGCCGGAGATGTCCTGAGCGGACGCCGTCCCGGTGGCGACCAGAAGGCGGTACACCTCGCTCTCGTCGGCCGTCAGGCCCACCGTCTCCAGCATGTCGCCACCTTTCTCACCATCCGGGCCGCCTCCGCCCCCGTTCCCGTGGGGGGAACGCGGTCGGCCCGGTGGATGATTCCACCAGCCCCTGCGACCAGGCCCTACGACGGTTGTCACCGGAGATCTGGTTCACCGTGACGGGGCGGTGCCGTGAGCACATCTGGTGGAGCCCGGGCGGGGCCGCTCGAGTGTCACAGACTGTGGGCCTCGGGGTGGCGAGGTTCGTACAGCGGCAGTTCGGCGCCACTGGGCAGACGCACCGCCGTCAGCCTGCCCCACCGCTGATCTCACTCACCCGCAGGTGCCTGGCGATATCCGAGGTTCTGTCAGCACGACAAGCTAAGGCCGGGGCCAGGGTCGGGCTCGGGCGATGAGTATGGCGACGTCGTCGTGGTCGTCCGGATCGCGCAGTGTGTCCAGGAGCCGGTCGCAGGTTTCTTCCGAGGTTCGGTCGGGGCTGTGCAGCAGTTGGAGGAGGAGGTCCAGGCGCTCGTCTATGGCGTGGTGGCGGGTCTCGACCAAGCCGTCGGTGTAGAGGACCAGTTGGTCGCCGGGGGCCAGGCCGATGGTGGTGACCTCGAAGGCGACACCGCCGACCCCGAGAGGTGCGCCGGTGGGCAGATCGAGCAGTTCGGGGGGCTCACCCGCGCGCATCAGCACGGGGGGCAGGTGTCCAGCGACAGCGATGTGGCACAGCGCGCGGCGCGGGTCGTAGATGGCGTAGGCGCAGGTGGCGTACTGCTCCAGGCCCGCGGTGATCTTGTCGAGGTGGTGCAGCAGCTCGGTGGGTGGGAGGTCGAGGTCGGCCAGGGTGGAGGTAGCGGTGCGCAGGCGCCCCATGGTGGTGGCGGCGCTTATGCCGCTGCCCATCACATCGCCGACGACCAGCGCGGTCTTGTCTTCCGCGAGGGGTATGACATCGAACCAGTCGCCACCGACTTCAATGGTCGTCCCGGCGGGCCGATATCGGGAGGCGATCTCCAGGCCCGCCTGCTGCGGTGGGAGGTCCGGCAGCAGGCTGCGCTGGAGGGTGACCGCGGTGTTGCGTGCGCCTTGGTACAGACGGGCATTGTCGATGCACACCGCGGTTCGATCGGCCAGTTCACCGGCCAGGGTGAGGTCGTCGTTGTCGAAGGGCAGCGGGTTGCGGGCGCGGGTGAGGCCCAGGGTGCCGAGCACCTCGCCACGCGCGATCAGGGGCGTCAAGAGATAGCTGTGGACGCCGGCGCGGGCCAGGATGGCGGCGGCCTCGGCGTCACGGGCGATACGGGCCAGGTCCCGCTCGCCGACATGGGGTATCAGGATGGGGCGGCCGGTCCGCACGCATTGAGTGGCCAGGCGCTCCGCGCCGTAGCTGGCGAGGTGGCCGGGAGGGTCGGCGGCGCGGACGGCCTCGGTGGGGTACCCGGCTTTCACGGCCAGGGCGCGGAAGAGTGCCCGGCCGGCGCCGGGTGCCGTCGGCTGGCGGTCGTCCAGGACGGAATCCAGGACGTCCACCGCCGCCACGTCGGCGAGCTCGGGGACGGCGACGTCGGCCAGCTCACGGGCGGTCTGTTCCACATCCAAGGTGGTGCCGATACGGGCGGAGCCGTCGGCGATCAGGGCCAAGCGCTGCCGGGCACGGTGGCGATCGGTGACATCGACCAACACGATGGCCACCCCGAGTACCCGCCCGCCGGGACCATCGAGCCGGTAGTAGGAGACTGACCAGGCGTGATCGTTTTCGGGGTCGGCGGGAGTGCGCCCCACGCTCTGCTGGTCGATCAGGGGCTCTCCGGACGTGAGGACATGCCGCAGCGCGGCCTCGATCGCGTCGACCTCCAGGAAGGGCAGGGCCTCGCGAACGGGCCGCCCGAGGTGGTCTTCGGCGGTGACGCCGTTGATCTGCGCCAGCGCCGGGTTGACGGCCACGTACCGCAGGTGGGTGTCCAGGACGGCCAGCCCGATCGGGGACTGCGAGACCAGCCGCGTGGACAGGGCCACGTCCCGTTCCACCTGGCGCAGGGCCGCCTCGTCGGTGGCGATGCCCAGGGCATAGAAGTCTCCCCGGTCGTCCAGCAGCCGCATGTTGCGGAACTCCACCAGCCGGGTTCTGCCGTCCTTGTGCTGGACAGGGAACGCGCCGGCCCATCCCTGGCCCGTCCTCATGACCTCTGCGAACAGCTTGATCATCAGGTCGAAGTTCTGCTCATGGACCAGCAGCCGTGCCGCGTACTGGCCCAGCGCCTCCTGCGCGGTGTAGCCGAACAGCTCCTCGGCCTGCGGGCTCCACAACACGATCCGCCCCTCGGCATCCAGCAGCACAGCCGCGACACTGAGCAGATCCAGCAACTCACGCGGCTGTCTCGGCCCGGAACCTGGCTGGTCACCCTCGGCACCGAAGGGAGTGGCTGTCCTCATCCAACCACTCCTTCCGCCTGCCGGCGTGACACGCCGCCCTGCACCGGTTTCAGGCTGTGGCCTGTGTCCCCTGCACCTCGCAGTGCTTCCATGGTCCCCCGGATCTGGGCGGCCGCACGGTGACGCGAGCAGCTCGCCGCGCCTCAGGCCCAGGCCCAGCAGAGGGGCACAAAGCTCGGCCTGCCGGGCCCAGGGGTGGGCGGCGCGGGCGATGGCGAAACAGTCCGCCCCCGGTCCGGGTCTCGTTCTCAGCGGTCAGGTACAAACCAGGCCACACACAACGGAACGATCGGCGGGGCGGAGGCCGCAGCAGCGCAACACCTCAACCTCCAGTGGGCTGACCACCGCCACCGCACCGGCTCTCCCCGTACGCCACCAGCGCGGGCCATGCCCCAGGCGCCGAGGACGACGGCCTCACCCGGCAGCGGGTACCGTGCCTTCGTTCGAAGAGCGCGACATCGGCCACGGTGATGTCCAGGCGCGGCCGGACACAACGAGCGGGCGTCGCCGGGCCGCCGCGGTCGGATCGCAGGTGTCAACGACGTTGCTGAAGGCCGGCAGCCGGAGGGAGCAGACGTTGCTCAAGGCCGGCAGCCGGAGGGAGCAAGCGGGCACAGAACCGACGAACCCGGCCTACGACGGCTCGGCCCCTACCGGTTGTGATGCGGGGAGGCTCAGCGTGCTGGAGCGCCCCGCCACCCGATTCCCGGCGTCCAGCATCGTGGCGAACCGCTACGGCCAAGGCTGCCCGGCGGTCGCTTCCCCGGCCGTCTGGCCGGCCGCCCCGGCCCGGGGGGGGGCGGGCAGGCCACCGGCCCGCACATCCACGTTCCCCGGACCGTCTGGGTCGCCGAGATCGCCGGGGCTGCCGACCCTGCGCCCGATGGTTACGGCGGCGTGAGCGTGGGTGGACATGGCTCTCCTCATCTTTGAGTGGTCCATGGTCCGAAGCGCCTGGCGTCACGATCACCGCTTGGCGCCTCCTGGCCGCGTGAGTCGAGCGGGACCGCCGCACGGTGCAAACGAGCAGCTACTCGCGTTCACTCACGGCGTCCGCCGAGACCGAGCTGTCGCTCCAGCTGGCTGCGAATCTCGGTGGGCAGCTGGCCTGTTCGCGCCCAGTCGACGATGAGTTCGGCCACGTGCCGCAGCTTGATGTTGGTGTTCTGGGAGGTGCTCCGCAGCACGTCCCAGCCCTCGTCGGGAGTCAGTTGTCCTACTGCCAGGATGACCCCGATGGCCTGATCGACAACGGCGTGCGAGCGCACTGCCTCCTTGAGCTGGAGGTTTTCGTCCTCCAGTCGCAGCACGGTGTCCATGGAGGTCTCAGGGGGTGCGGGGAGCTGGGGGAGTGTCGTGTCCGCTTCGGACGTCAACGTCGCCTCCGGGGTACCGGGAGTCCGGCGTCAGTTCGATTCATCTCATGCCCGGGAACTCGGCGCCGTCACGCCGGCTGCGAAAGGCGGTCCGGCGCTGCGGTGTGTCAGTCCCCGGGGGTCGTGCCGATGTCGTCACCGGTCACCTTCCTTGTTCGTGCGTGCGGGGTGGCGTCTGCAACTGCT
This sequence comes from Streptomyces sp. NPDC090798, assembly GCF_044768965.1. Lineage (NCBI taxonomy): Bacteria > Bacillati > Actinomycetota > Actinomycetes > Kitasatosporales > Streptomycetaceae > Streptomyces > Streptomyces sp. NPDC090798. Next base: position 35,835 of record NZ_JBIVXA010000019.1, on the reverse strand, counting down.
GGTTCCGGCTGCCGTGTTCGGTGTCGTGCTGAGCAAGGAGGGCGAGGAGATCCGCCACCGTCGGCCCGGAGTCTGCCGGGTGCCGCAGGTTGGTCCCCTCTTCGATCCGGTACTCGTTGGAGCGTCCTTGGCGGGTGTGGGTGAGATAGCCGTCCTCCTCCAAATCCGAAATGATCTTCTGGACGGCCCGCTCGGTGAGCTGGCATCGCGCGGCGATGTCGCGGATGCGGGTGGTGCGGTCCTCGGCGATCGCGGCCAGCACGCGGGCGTGATTGGTCAGGAACGTCCAGCCTGTATGTGACTCGGGTACTCCACGCATCACCTCAGGATAGACGCAGTATTCACGTATACGAAAGTATGAAAAACTTTTCCGGTATCTCTTGACGGGTGAACGGTAGGGCGTGGACGCTTATGGGGTCAGAGTCGGGTGGATGCCTAGGGAGCGGCGGCCATGTCAGAGCGTGCGCCTTCTGCGCAACCCGAGAGCGGTGAGAGGTCCCCGCTTGTGTCGGCCACAGGCCATCACTCCCCGAGGGAGGGCACCGCGGCCGGCGAGGCCACGCAGAGTCCGCGCACTGAACTCGACCGCATGGACAACCTGGTGGACACGGTCCACGGAGAGCCGCTGCCCCAACCACTGCAGCAGCAACTGACCGCCGTCGTCATCGGCCTCGACACGCCGCTGGCCGAGCCCTGTGGCGTGAAGGGATGACCACGATGGAGCCTCCAAGGCTGTCGGTCACCCGGTTCACCACCGCCGAGGGCATCGCCGTGCTGGCCTTGCGTGGCGAAGTCGACCTCACCACCGGCGCGGAGATCCAGCGCGCGCTCCTGGACCCCGACGGCGAAGCGACCCGGCACACCGTGATGGACCTGAGTCAGGTGACCTTCATGGACTCCACGGGCGTCAACACCCTGATCGGAGCTCACCAGGCCGCCACCGCCATCCAGGGCTGGGTACGCGTGGCCGGCCCCACCCCCTACATCCTGCGCGTCCTTCAGCTCGTCGGCCTCGACACTGTGATCACCTGCTATCCCACGCTCCAACAGGCCCTGAGCAGCTAGAACATCGTCCCCGTTCAGGCGGCCCCAGCCCACCGGCGTCCGTCGCTTTCCCTCAACATCTGGAGGTCCCATCGAGGTCGCTCGGAAAGCTCGGCGGAAACGGTGCCCGAGTGCCTCCTCCAGCCTCTCCCTCTTGGACCGCAAGCGGCCCTTGACCAGCGAGGCCAGGACCTTTGGATCGCGCTCTCCCTCCACCAGTGCGTCCAGGATCGCCCGCGCGGACTTCGAGTACGCCTGGGAGGCCACGATGTCAGCTTGATCCCGGCGTCCTGGAGCATCTTCGCCAGCCGCTGGATCATCCGAGCCCGTTCCTGCGTCATCGCTGTCCCTGACCGCGTCAGATCCCGCAGGTCCCGCATCTCTGGGCGTCATGCGAGCCAAGCGGACTCCTTCGGACGGGTGTGAGGTGAGCTGTCGGTGCCGCCGTGCGCGGCCGTGCGGCCCAGGTAGCGGTGCACGAAGTGGATGCTCATCGCGCCTTCGCCGACCGCGGAGGCCACCCGTTTCACCGAGCCGCTACGGACGTCCCCTACCGCGAAGACCCCGGGCAGGCTGGTCTCCAGGGTCATGCACGAGCGCCCGCGGCCGTGCCACACCTCGGGGTAGGCGCAGGCTTCCTGGGCCTCCGGGCCGGTGAGGACGAAGCCGCGGGAGTCGAGGGCGATGATGCCGGCGAGCCACTCGGTGTGGGGGTCGGCGCCGGTGAAGACGAACAGGCCCCGTACCGCGAGTCGGCGGTGCCCGCCCGTGCGGTTGTCGACCACGTCGAGCTCCTCCAGCACCTCCTGGCCGATGACCTCGGTGACCTCGGTGTGCAACATGACCTCCACCCGCGGATGGCGCTCGACCTGGTCGACCAGGTAGCGGGACATGCTGGCCTCAAGGCTGGGTCCTCGGACCAGCAGGTGCACCTTCGGCGCGAACCCGGCGAGGAACAGCACCGCCTGGCCCGCCGAGTTGCCTCCGCCGACGACGGCCACCGGGTCGGTGCGGCACTGCTGGGCCTCGTAGAAGGTCGCCGAGTAGTGGACGCTCGTTCCCTCCAGGCGTTCGATGCCGGGCACCTGGAGCCGGCGGTAGCGGGCACCCGTGGCCAGGACGACGGCGCGGGCGGCGATCTCGCTGCCGTCGGCGAACGCCACCACGTAGTGGTCCTCGTCCTTGGGATGGAGACCGGTCGCCTCCACCGGAATGCTGAACCTGGCGCCGAACTTGTCGGCCTGGAGCACGGCGCGTTCGGTGAGTTCGGCGCCGGAGATGCCGGCGGGGAAGCCGAGCAGATTCTCGATGCGGGACGACGTGGCGGCCTGGCCGCCGGTGGCCATCGCCTCCACCACGGTGGTGCTCAGGCCCTCGGAGGCGGCGTACACCGCGGCAGCGAGGCCGGCGGGTCCGGAGCCGACGATGAGGACGTCGCCGTGACGGTTTCCGGCGGGCAGTGACGGCAGGCCGATGAGCCGGGCCAGTTCCGCGTTGCTGGGGTTGCGCAACAGGGTGGTGTCCCGCCAGATGACGAGCGGTGTCTCCTCCGGGCCGACGCCGAAGCGGCGCAGCAGGTCCTCGGCCTCCTCGTCGGTCTCCAGGTCGATCCAGCGGTGCGGCAGCCGGTTGCGGATGGCGAACTCGCGCAGCCGCCGGGTGTCGGGCGAGTAGCGCGAGCCGATGATGCGGAAGCCGGCGCCCTGTCCGACGAGCAGCGCGCGACGGCCCAGACAGGCGCGCAGCACGAGGTCCCCGATGGTGGAGTCCTGGGACACCAGGTGGCGCAATTGGTCCAAGGAGACGACGAGGACCTCGCCCGGCTCCCTGGCGACAGCGGTGTAGAAGGCCACCTGTCCGTACAGCAGCCCGAGTTCGCCGATGAAGCGACCGGGGCCGTGCACGCGCAGCACGTGCTCCTTGGGAGTGCCGTAGTCCTCGACGACGGCGACGGTACCGCTGAGGACGACGAAGAACGTCTCGCAGCGCTCCCCCTCCTGGAGCAGCACGTCGTTCGGAGCCATGCTCCGGCGTTGCCCGTGCTCCGCCAGGCGTGCTATCTGGTCCTCCGTAAGGCGCGGATACGCGCCGTAGATGTCCGGGGTCTCCCAGAAGACGGCCTCGTCCGCTTCCTCCGGCACCGGTTCTTCGCCCGGCAGCGGCTGGTCGCCGGACATCAGACGAACGCCTCGTGAACGTAGCACCAGCGCCATTCCTCGCCGGGCTGGAACGACTGCACGATCGGATGGGCGTCGGCGGCTGCGTGCCTACGCGCGTGCTTGTTCGGCGAGGAGTCACAGCAGCCAACGTGCCCGCAGGTCAGGCAGAGCCTCAGGTGGACCCACGGGGAGCCGAGCAGCAGACACTCCTGACACCCTTCTGGGGTCAGTGGCTGGACCGGCCGGACAAGCGCGAGGTGGGGGTCTGCGTGCAGGGTCATCCGGATCACCCTTCCCGGGCTGTGATCGACTGTTTCACCCACTGGCGCAGAGCGGGGGCGGGCGCCGCCCCCGTCTGCCGGGCGACCGTCTCGCCCTGGTCGAGGACGAGCAGTGTCGGTACCGCCTGGACCTCGAAACGCTGCGACAGCCGCGGGTTCTTGTCGATGTCGACCTTGACGAGTTTGATTCGGCCGGCGAGATCGGTGGCGACCTTCTCCAGCGCGGGGCTGACCATGCGGCAGGGGCCGCACCAGGTGGCCCACAGGTCGACCACGACGGGGACGTCGGCCCGCTCGGCGACCTCGGTGAAGTCGTCGTCGCCCGCGTCCACCATCCACGGTAGGGGCTGCTTGCAGTGGCCGCACTTGGGGCGGCCCTCCGCGGCCACGGGCACCCGGTTGGTGCGCCCGCAGTTGGGACAACTGACGGTCGTCGCCTGCATCGTGCTCATGCCGCTCGCGCTCCCTTCACGTCCTCGGGCTGGTCGTAGGTGACCACCAGCTCCGCGTGTTCGGCGTCGACGCGGACCGTCGCGCCGTCCTGGACGTCGCCGCGCAGCAGGGCGCGTCCGACCAGTGTCTCGACCTCGTGGGAGATGTAGCGGCGCAGTGGCCGGGCCCCGTACACCGGGTCGTAACCCTGGTGGGCGATTACCTGCCGGGCCGCGTCGGTGAGTTCGACGGTGATGCGGCGTTCGGCGAGCCGCTGCCGCAGTTCGTCGAACTGCAGTTCCACGATCCGCTCGATCTGCCGCTCGCCGAGTGGTTTGAACAGCACGATGTCGTCGACGCGGTTGAGGAACTCCGGGCGGAAGTGCCCGCGCAGCTCGCCCATCACCAGGGCGCGGGCGTAGGGCTTGATCTCACCTTCGGCGGTGGCGCCGTCGAGGAGGTGCTCGGAGCCGATGTTGGACGTCATGATGATCACGGTGTTGCGGAAGTCGACGGTGCGGCCCTGCGCATCGGTGATGCGGCCGTCGTCGAGGATCTGCAGCAGGGTGTTGAAGACATCGGTGTGCGCCTTCTCGATTTCGTCGAACAGCACGACCGAGTACGGCTTGCGGCGTACGGCCTCGGTGAGCTGGCCGCCTTCCTCGTAGCCGACGTATCCGGGCGGCGCGCCCATGAGCCGGCTGACAGTGTGCCGCTCCTGGTACTCGCTCATGTCGAGGCGGACCATGTTCTCCTCGGAGTCGAACAGAGTCCGGGCGAGGGTCTTGGCCAGCTCGGTCTTCCCGACGCCGGTGGGGCCGAGGAAGATGAACGAGCCGATGGGACGGCGAGGGTCGCGGATGCCGGAGCGGGCGCGGATGATGGCGTCGGTGACGAGTTTGACGGCTTCGTCCTGGCCGATGACGCGCTCGCGCAGGATCTCGTCGAGGCGCAGCAGTTTCTCGCGTTCGCCCTCCTGGAGGCGGGCGACCGGGATGCCGGTCCAGGCGGCGACGATCTCGGCGATCTCCTCCTCGGTGACGACCTCGCGCAGCAGCCGGTTCTGCCCTTGTTTGGCGGCCAGTTGCTCCTCTTCTGCGGCGAGTCGGCGCTCCAGGTCCTGGAGTCGGCCGTAGCGGAGTTCGGCGGCGCGGTTGAGGTCGTAGGCGCGTTCGGCCTCCTCTGCCTCGTGGCGGACCTGCTCCAGTTCCTGGCGCAGTTCCTGCACGCGGCGGATCGCCTGCCGTTCGGCCTCCCACTGGGCGTGTTTGGCGTCGGCCTCGCCGCGCAGGTCGGCAAGTTCCCTGCGCAGCTCCTCCAGGCGGGTTTTGCTGGCGGTGTCGGTCTCCTTGGACAGGGCCGCTTCCTCGATCTCCAAGCGGGTGACGCGGCGGGTGATCTCGTCGAGTTCGGCGGGCATCGAGTCGATCTCGGTACGCAGCCGGGCGCACGCCTCGTCGACGAGGTCGATGGCCTTGTCGGGCAGGAACCGGTCGGTGATGTAGCGGTGGCTGAGGGTGGCCGCGGAGACCAGCGCGGTGTCCTGGATCTTCACGCCGTGGAACACCTCCAGGCGTTCGCGCAGTCCGCGCAGGATGGAGATGGTGTCCTCCACGCTCGGCTCGTCGACCAGGACCTGTTGGAAGCGGCGTTCGAGGGCGGCGTCCTTCTCGATGTGCTTGCGGTACTCGTCCAGGGTGGTGGCGCCGATCATGTGGAGTTCGCCGCGGGCGAGCATCGGCTTGAGCATGTTGCCCGCGTCCATGGCCCCTTCGGCGGCGCCCGCTCCTACGACGGTGTGGAGTTCGTCGACGAAGAGCAGGATGCGCCCCTGGGCGGCCTTCACCTCGGACAGCACGGCCTTGAGGCGTTCCTCGAACTCCCCGCGGTACTTGGCACCGGCGACCAGGGAGCCCATGTCGAGGGCGAACACCGTCTTGTCGCGCAGGCCCTCGGGGACGTCGCCGCGAACGATGCGCTGGGCCAGGCCCTCGACGATGGCGGTCTTGCCGACGCCGGGGTCGCCGATGAGGACGGGGTTGTTCTTGGTCTTGCGGCTGAGGATCTGGGTGACGCGGCGGATCTCCGCGTCACGGCCGATGACCGGGTCCAGCCGCCCGGACCGAGCCTCGAGGACCAGGTCGCGGCCGTACTTCTCCAGAGCCTCGTAGGCCACTTCGGGGTTGGCGGAGGTGACGCGCTGGTTGCCGCGGACCTGGGTGAGCGCGCTCAGGAACGAGTCCCTGGTGATGCCGGCCTGTTTGAGCAGTCGCCCGGCGGCGGTCGAAGAGCTCTCCTCAGCCAGGGCGAGCAGGAGGTGCTCCACGGACACGTACTCGTCCTTGAGGCGTTTGGCCTCCCGTTCGGCGGCGTCGAGCAGGCGGCCGAGGCGCTGGGTGACGAAGACCTGGCCGGGTGCCGCGCCGGGGCCGGTGACCTTCGGGCGGCGGGAGAGTTCCTCACGCACGGCCGCGCGCAGTTCCTTCGGCTCGGTGCCCGCCTGCTGCAGCAACCGCGGGATCAGACCGTCCTCCTGATCGAGAAGTGCGAGCAGCAGGTGTTCCCCGTCGACCTCGGTGTGCCCCATGCCGACGGCTGCGGTCTGGGCCTCCTGGAGGGCTTCCTGGGACTTCTGGGTGAGACGGTTCATGTCCATGGGGGTGTTTCACTCCTCATGCCGCGGCCGCGCAGGGCGGCTTCGAGCAGGCTGATGCGGTCGAGCAGGTCGAGCACCAGGCCGATGGATGCGTAGTTGAGGCAGAGTCCGGTGCGCAGCCGCTGGATGCGGGCGAGAACCGCCGGGGCCGTGGGGTCGAACACCAGGTGCCCCGCGGCGTCGCGTTCGGCGTCGACGAGGCCGAGGGCGACGAACCGGCGGATCAGATCGGTGTGGAGGCCCGAGCGACGGGCCACGGTGTCGAGGGAGAGCCTGGGGGCGGGCACGAGCGCGTACCGGACAGCCGTCGAGGCGGTGATGTCGGCGGCCGTTCGTACCGGACGGGCGCCCCCGCCGGCCCAGCCGATGCCTGCCGCTCCCGCGGGTCGGTCGTTCATCGCGTCCTCCTGGGGTCGAACGAGGAAGTGGCGGCGAGCTCCTCGAACAGCTCGCGCTCCCGGTCGCCGAGGGTGGGCGGTACCACGATGCGGAGTTCGGCGTACAGGTCGCCGTTCGCGCCGCGCGGGTTCGGCATGCCCTCGCCACGCAGCCGCAGCCGCCGGCCGCTGGACGAACCCGCGGGCACCGTGACCTTGGCCGTGCCGCCGCCGGGCGTGGGCACCGGCACGGTCGCGCCCAGGGCCGCCTCCCAGGGGGCGACCGGGACCTGGATGTGCACGTCGCGGCCGTCCAGCCGGAACCGGGGGTGGGGCTGGATACGCACCCGCAGGTACAGGTCGCCCGCGGCGGCGTCACCGCTGCCCCGGCCGCCCTCGCCCGCCAGCCGGATGCGCTGCCCGTCGGTGACGCCCGGCGGCACGTCGACCTCGTACCGCCGCGGCTGCCCGGTGGGGCCGGCGAGCGTGACGGTGCGACGGCCGCCTCGGTACGCCTCCTCGACGGTGAGCGGCAGTTCGGCCTCCTGGTCCGCTCCGGGGACGCCGCCTCGGGCGGCGCCGGCTCCGAACATGGAGCCGAGCAGGTCCTCGATGTCAACGCCCTCCGCGCCGAAGTCGTCGCCGAAGCCGGTGGTGTACCGGACGCGAGGACCACCACCGCCCGCGGTCCTCCGACCGCGGAAGCCGCCGCCCGCTCCGGCCGCGACCCGTTCGTCGAAGTCCTCGGGGATCTTGCGGAAGTCCTCGCCGAAGCGGTCGTAGCGGGCCCGGGTCTTGGGATCGGACAGGACGCTGTATGCCTCGTTGAGGTCCTTGAAACGCTCCTCCGCCCCGGGGTCCTTGTTGACGTCGGGGTGGTACCTGCGGGCGAGTTTGCGAAATGCCTGCTGGATCTCGTCCTGGCTCGCGCTCCGCGACACGCCCAGCACCTCGTAGTAGTCCCGTGCCATCGCCGGTCACTCCCGCTTCGTGACGGTCACCGCGGCCGGTCTGAGCTGCCGCTCGCCGTCCCCGTAGCCGGGGCGCAGCACCTCGACGACCGTGCCCGGTGGGGCGTCGGGGTCCAGGACGACGCCGACCACCTCGTGCCGGGCCGGGTCGAAGGCGACGCCGGTCTCCGCGTGCCGCGGGTAGCCGAGCAGTTCCAGGACGTTCACCGCCTGGTCGCGTACGGCCCGGATGCCCTCCACGATCGCGCCCGGATCGGCGCCGGCGTGGGTCAGGGCGAGTTCCAGGTTGTCGAGGACGGGCAGGAAGGCGGCCGCCGTGCGGGACCGCTCGACCGCCCGTTCGCGCTCCAGTTCCCTGGCGTGACGCTTGCGAAGGTTGTCGAGGTCGGCGAGCGCGCGCCGCCAGCGGTCCTCCAGTTCCTGGATCGCGGTCGTGTACTCGTCCTCGGCAGGCGCGGGGCCCGCGGCGTCGGGCCCCGGTTCGCCGTTCGCCGCTTCCGGCCGGGTCGGCGGGCCCGGTTGCGGCAAATCCCCGCGAGGAGGGCTTACGGCGCCTTCCGGGACCGGTCCGACCGGATCCGACCCGGCCCGGCCGGCTTCCTGGGGGTGGGTGGGCATGGCGCGCCTCAGCTCTTGTCGAACTCGGCGTCGATGACATCGTCGCCACCGCCGCCACCGCTCGTGGGACCACCGGTGGCGGCATCCTGGCTGGGACCGCCATCCGCGGTGGCGGCGCCCCGATGGGCCGCCAGCCCGGCGAGCACCTGCTGGAGTTCGGAGGTCAGGGGCCGCACGCGCTCCACGCCCGCCTCTTCCTTGACCGCCGCCCGGGCGTCGGACACGAGCATCTCGGCGCGTGCCTTCTCGTGCGCCGGCGCCGCGTCGCCCAGTTCGGCGAGGCGCTTCTCGACCTGGTACGCGACGGCGTCGAGTTCGTTGCGGGCGTCGACGGCCTCGCGGAGTGCATGGTCCTGGCCCTGGTTGCGCTCGGCCTCCTGGACCATGCGTTCGACCTCACTGCGGTCCAGGTTGGAGCTCTCGCTGATGGTGATGCCCTGTTCCTTGCCGGTGTCCTTGTCGCGCGCGCTGACGTTGAGGATGCCGTTGGCGTCGATGTCGAAGGTGACCTCGACCTGTGGTTCGCCCCGCGGCGCCGGGCGGATGTCGGTGAGCTGGAACCGGCCCAGCACCCGGTTGTCGGCAGCCCGCTCGCGCTCGCCCTGGAGGACGACGATGTCGACGGCGGGCTGGTTGTCCTCGGCGGTGGAGAAGGTCTCGCTGCGGCGCACGGGGATGGTGGTGTTCCGCTCGACGATCTTCGTCATCACTCCGCCGCGCGTCTCCACGCCCAGCGACAAGGGCGTGACGTCGAGCAGCAGGACGTCCTTGACGTCGCCCTTGAGGACCCCGGCCTGGATCGCGGCGCCCAGCGCCACGACCTCGTCGGGGTTGACGCTCATGTTGGGATCCTTGCCGCCGGTCAGCCGTCGCACCAGCGCCTGGACGGTGGGGATGCGGGTGGATCCGCCTACGAGGATGACCTCGTCGATGTCGCTCTCGCCGGCCTTGGCGTCGGCCATGGCTCGCTGGACCGGTCCCAGGCAGCGCTCCACCAGGTCGGCGGTGATCTGCTCGAAGGTGGACCGCATGATCGTCGTGGTCAGGTGCTTGGGTCCGGCGGCGTCGGCGGTGATGAACGGCAGGCTGACCTGCGCCTGCGTCACCGAGCTGAGCTCGGTCTTGGCCTTCTCCGCCGCCTCGAACAGGCGTTGCAGCGCCTGCGGGTCCTTGCGCAGGTCGATGCCGTTCTCCTTCTGGAAGTCGTCCGCGAGGTAATCCACCAGACGCCGGTCGAAGTCGTCGCCGCCCAGATGACTGTCACCCGCCGTGGAACGCACCTCCACCACGCCGTCGCCGACGTCGAGGATGCTCACGTCGAAGGTGCCGCCGCCCAGGTCGAAGACGAGGACGGTCTCGTGCTGCTTCTTGTCCATGCCGTACGCGAGGGCGGCCGCCGTCGGCTCGTTGATGATCCGCAGCACCTCCAGTCCCGCGATCCGTCCGGCGTCCTTGGTGGCGGTGCGCTGAGCGTCGTTGAAGTAGGCGGGCACCGTGATGACCGCCTCCGTGACCCGCTCCCCGAGCTGCTTGCCGGCGTCGTCGGCGAGTTTGCGCAGCACCTGTGCGCTGATCTCCTCGGGCGCATAGAGCTTGTCGCGCACCTTGAAGCGGGCCGCCCCGCCGTCGCCCTCGACGACGTCGTACGCCACCGCCTTGGCCTCGTCGGAGATCTCGTCGAAGTGCCGGCCGATGAACCGCTTGGCCGAGTAGATGGTGCCCTTGGGGTTGAGGATCGCCTGGCGCCGGGCGAGCTGGCCCACCAGGCGTTCCCCGGTGTCGGTGAAGGCCACCACGGACGGTGTCGTGCGGTTGCCCTCGCCGTTGGGCACGACGGACGGCTCGCCACCCTCCCACACGGCGATCACCGAGTTGGTGGTGCCCAGGTCGATGCCCACTGCCTTGGCCATGAGGAACTCCTCCAGGTGCGGCGCCCCCGCGTCGACTCTCCGGATCACATTCGTTCAGGTAGGGGTGGGACCTCCACCAGGTTTCCCACGCGTGCGCACGGAGGGTCTCGAGCACTCCCCAGGGTGGCGAACCGGGTGCCTCCACGCCTGCGCCTGGCGAGTCAGGAATGCACGGGTCCGGTCGCCCCACGAGTACGAACGGGTCCGGTCGCCCCACGAGTACGAGAGGAAGAATCCGAACATCTCGGATGAGCCGGCCCGGGAGCGGGTGCCACCGCTCGCCTGTAGGCTCGGGGAGAACGGAGTGATCCCATGGCCAGCAGCCGGGCGCACAACCTGTACCGCCGCTGCTCCGACCGGGAGGGCAGCCCCCTGCGGGGCAGCGCCGGGCGGCACCCCACGGCCGCGCGGAGAGGGCCGCGCCCACCCGCTCCCACCCCGGCCGATCATGCCCTGCGCGAACTGATGGTGCTCTCCCGCGCCCTGTTCGACACCCCGGACGAAGGCGAGATCCTGCGCCTGGCCATGGACCACATAGCCGCCGCAGGGCCATACAGCGCCGAGGCCGGATACCTCAAGGTGGACGGCGACCTGGTCCCCAGCCCGAGGAACCGGCGGACGCATGCCTCGGCCGTGAACCGGAGCGTGCGGGAGCTGGCCGGGCAGGACGGCCCTGTGACCGTACCCGGCAGGCCCTGGGCCCGGGCCCTGGGGCTACGCGGACTTGACAGACTCCACGGCTACCTCGTGGTGACGTCCCGCTCCCGGCCCACCGAGGCCGAGCGCTCCCTGCTCGCCACACTCGTCCGGCACACCGCCGCTGCACTGTCAGTCGCCTTCGCATACCGACGCCAACGCGAGGACGCGCTTGAGCTGCTCCGACTGAGGGACGAACGCACAGCCCTCCAGCGGCAGCTGATCTCCGTCGTGGCCGAGCTGAGGTACCAGCGGGCCGTCCACGCGCTCATGGCCGACGTCACTGCCTCGAGCGGCGGCGAGGAAGCCATCACCCGCGCGCTGCACAGGCTCACTGGACTCCCCGCGCTGGTCGAGGACCGCTTCGGTCGGCTGAGGTCCTGGACCGGCCCCAGCCGCCCCGACCCCTATCCGGAGCCTGACCCCGTGCGCCAGGACGAAATGCTGCACGCCGTCGCCCGTCAGGCCGGGCCGGTGCGGATAAAGGACCGGCTGATCACCCTGGTCCGCCCGCACGGCGAGATCCTGGGCGTGCTGGCCCTGGTCGATGCCCGGGGCGAGGCCGACGAGCACACCGTGCTCGCGCTGGAACACGCCGCCGCGTCGCTCGCCCCGGAGTTGACGCACCTGCGCAATCTGGCCGAAGTGGAGCTGAGGCTGCACCGCGGGCTGGTCGACGACCTCCTGGCAGGGACGGACGAGGGGAGCGCCTACGCCCGGTCCGAGGCAGTCGGACACGACCTGCACCGCAGCCACTACATCGTCGTGGTGCAGTGGCCGAACCGGACTGCGGACGATTCCTTCGCGCAGACCGTGGGACGGGCGGCCTCTGCCGTGGGCATGCGCTCGCTGCTGACCCGACGTTCCGACCACGTGGTCCTGGTCGCCGACGACAGGCCGCACGCCCGCGCGTTGTACGAGGCGCTCGCCCGGGAGACCGGGACACGGTCCGGGACGATCGGGGTGAGCGCCCCTTGCGACTCCCTGGACGACATCCCCCACCACTACCAGGAGGCGCAGCGCGCCCTGGAAGTGCGCCGCCACTCCCGCGAGCACTACGGCACGACGTTCTTCGACGAGCTCGGCCTCTACCGCATCCTGGGGCCCGGCAACGACTACCGGGAACTGGAGACGTTCGTCCAGGAGTGGCTCGGGCAGCTCATCGACTACGACTCCCGGCACCACACGGCCATGGTGGAGACCCTGTCCCGGTACTTCGACTGCGGCGGAAACTACGACGAGACCGCGGACTCCCTCGCGATCCACCGCAGCACGCTGCGCTATCGGCTCCAGCGCATCCGCGACATCAGCGGCAACGACCTCGCGAACGTCGAGGACCGGCTGAATCTCCAGGTGGCGACCCGAGTGTGGAAGATCGTGCTGGGCGGCCCCGGCTGATGCCTCGCTAGAACTTTCGTGCGATCGGTGTCAGCGGCAGTCGGGCGGGCTGCCCTGTTACAGAGCTGCAGTGGGTGGGTGGCCCTTCCTCGGTTGATCAACGTCGCGCCAGAAGACGGGGGCCTTGGTTCATCACCGCCATCGCGATGATCGGCGGGGCCTTCGGCACCAGCCTCGAAGGGGCCGAGAAGGTGCCCGGCGCCGCCTGTGGATGACGGCAGTGTGAGCGTCAGCGGATGCTGCGGCGGATGTCGCGGCCGGAGCGAGGCGGACGCAGGGGGCCGGACACCACCGACGGGTGACGCCCGGGCTGCGGCCCGGGCGTCACAGGGCGATGACGTGCGTCACAGGGCGATGACGTGGAGGTCGACCAGGTCGAGCAGCGCCCGCAGGGCCGAGCTGGGCCGCCGGGTCGACGATGTGCCCAGATGCATGCTCCAGCGGAGCGTGGTGCCGTGGACGTCCAGGACGTGAAGGCCGGGGGTGCGGGCAACGGCGAACGCGGGCAGGAAGGCGATGCCCAGACCGTGCCGGACCAGTGCCGCCCCCATGTCGATGTCGGGCACTTCCAGTGCCACCCGGCGTACGACGCCCGCCGCCGCGAACGCCCGGTCGACCACCTCGCGGTTGCCGTAGCCCGGCGGGAAGTCCACGAAGGGCTCCTCCGCGAGGTCCGCAAGTGCCACCTTTCCCCGCTGCGCGAGCGGATGGGCGGCGCTCACCACCAGGACGAGCGGCACGGTGGCCAGCTCCCGTGCGTCGATCCCGGCGGGTTTGTGCTCGGGCAGCGACAGGAAGGCCACGTCCAGGTCCCCGCTGAGCAGCGCGTGCGCCAGTCCCGCCGATCCGGTCGTCGCCAGCCGCAGCCGGACGTCGATCGCCGGATGCCGCGCGTGCAGCTGCCCGAGAAGCGCAGGCAGGTCCACCACCTCGACCGAGGCCATGGCACCCACATTCACCGTGCCGCGCAGCGTGTCCTGTGCGGCACGCACGGCGTCCTGGGCCGCCTGGGCGGCGTGCAGGGTGGCCCGAGCCTCCGGCAGCAGCGCCGCGCCCGCCCCGGTGAGCCGGACCTGCTGCGACGTGCGCTCGAACAGCGCGCAGCCGAGCTCGCGTTCCAGGGAGCGGATCGCGGCGGACACCCCGGACTGCACCACGTGCAGCCGACGGGCGGCACGCGTGAAACTCAGCTCCTCGGCGACCGCGATGAAGTGCTCCAGCTGACGTAGCTCCACAGAAGAAGTATCACTCGCATTGCTCGAGCCCAGCAAAAACATTCGTTGGCACTGATCCCGGCTGGTGAGGAAGATGGAAAGTGCCATCCACATCCGCCCGAGGAGGGGTACCCCTGCCTGCCGTTCCGACGCCGCTGAGCCGTCCCACAGCCGACGCTCCCTACGACCCGACCCACCGGATCCCAGCACCCGCTCCCGCCGACCTGCCGCTCCGCGCCCCCGCCCGGCGCCGTGCCTCGCACACGACCGGCTTTTGGTTCGTGGCGGTGGCCTTCACCGTGCTGATGGCCTTCGGCACCGCGCCGACCCCGCTGTGGCCGCTGTACGAGGCCCGGGACCACTTCGGCGCGACCACGGTCACGGTGGCGTACGCCTCGATGGTCGTGGGCGCAGCGGCCGCCTTCCTCGGACTGGGACACCTGTCGGACCGGCTCGGCCGGCGGCGCATCATCGTCCCGGCGCTGCTGGTCGGCATCGTCGCGTCGGTCGTACTGATCGCGTGGCGGGACCTGCCGGGGCTGATCACGGGCAGGATCCTGAACGGCGTCGGACTGGGGCTGATGGCCTCGACCGCGACGACGTACCTGCACGACCTCCACCACGAGGCCCGTCCGGAACGGACGGGTTCGGTGCTGCCCGGCATCGTGGCCACCGCCGCCAACCTCGGCGGCCTGGCCTCAGGCCCCCTGGTCGCCGGAGCCGCCGCCGAGTGGCTTCCCGCGCCCCTGATCACCACCCAGGCGATCTTCACGCTCGCCATGGCAGTGTGCCTGGTGCTGGTGCTGTCCACCCCGGAGACCGTGGACCTGGAGCTGCCCGCGGCCGAACCGCCCAGCAGGTTCGTCCTGCGCCCCGGCGGCCGGCGGACGTTCGGCGCGGCCGGCGCGCTGGGCGCCTTCGCCTTCGCGATCCTCGGCCTGATCTCCTCCCTCGGGGCGAGCGTGCTCCACGGCACCCTGCACACCGACTCGCACCTCGTGGTCGGCCTGGCCGCCTTCCTCATGTTCGGTTCCGCGGCGGCCGCCCAGCTGGTGCTGGGCCGCCTCCCACTGCCCCGGGTCCTGACCGTGGGGGCAGTGGTCTTCCCGGTCGGCCTGGTCCTGTGCGCCGTCGCCCTCTACCACCCGGCGCTCTGGCTCTACCTGGTCGCCGTGTCCCTGTCGGGAGCCGGCTCCGGGCTGCTGTTCAAGGGAGGCGTCGAACGTGCCGTTTCAGTGGCCGAGCCCGCCTCACGCGCGGGGGTCCTCGCCGTGTTCTTCGTCGTCGCGTACCTGGGAATGGGCCTGCCCTCCGTCCTGTTCAGCATCGCCCTGCGGCATTTCGCCGTGCAGACCGCGATGATCGGCTTCGCGGCGGTCCTCTCCTGCGGCGCCGTTGTGTCGGTCGCCGTCGCGTTGCGCGACCGCCCACTCGGTCCCGGCGCGCTCTCGGCGCAGTCCGCTCGCCCCTCCTGACCTCATCCCTGCGGCGCATGCGACACCGGTTGCCGAGGCGCGAACCTGGGCACTCGGTGCGGGCGCGCGTGACACGGCTCCGCGGCAGACGGGAGGCACGAGATGTCTGCGGAATCGGCCAGAACGGTCACACTCCCCTCCGGTGAGGAGATCTCGGCGCTCGGGCAGGGCACCTGGTACCTGGGCGAGGACCCGGCCCGGCGTGAACAGGAGATCGCCGCGCTGCGGCTGGGCGTGGACCTGGGCATGACCGTCGTCGACACGGCGGAGATGTACGGCGACGGCGCAGCCGAGGAGCTCGTCGGGGAGGCCCTGCGGGGACGCCGGGAGGAGGTCTTCCTCGTCAGCAAGGTGCTGCCCGGCCACGCGGACCGGAAAGGCACCGTCGCCGCCTGCGAGGGCAGCCTGCGGCGGCTCCGTACGGAACGGCTGGACCTCTACCTGCTGCACTGGCGGGGACGGTGGCCACTCGAGGAGACCCTTGCGGGCTTCACCGACCTGATGGAGGCGGAGAAGATCCGTTACTGGGGCGTGAGCAATCTGGACGTCGCCGACATGATCGAGCTGACCACCCTCCCCGGCGGCGACGCCGGGGCCGTCGACCAGGTGCTGTACAACCTCTCCCGGCGCGGCATCGAGTGGGATCTGCTCCCCTGGTGCCGCGAGGCCGGGGTGACGCTCATGGCCTACTCCCCGATCGAGCAGGGGCGGCTGCTGAAGGTCGAGGCACTGGGTGCCGTGGCCCGGGCCCTCGGAGCCACGCCGACCCAGGTGGCACTCGCCTGGGTGCTGGCACAGGGGGTGGCCGCGATCCCGCGTTCCGGATCACCCGACCACGTTCGGGAGAACCGCGGCGCAGTGGACCTCCACCTTCCCACCGAGGCGCTCGACGCCCTCGACGAGGCGTTCCCGCCGCCCAGCGGGCCCACGCCCCTGGAGATGCTCTGAAGAAGCTGACGGGATGGCGCGCCCCCGCACGCTCACGCTGGCTCACGTCCGCAGGGCCCTGCCAGTTCGGCCGCCTCTTCGGACCGGCCGACGCGCCGTGACCGTTCCCGGTGTGCGGTGCGCAACCAGGGCCTCGCTCACGGTCGTCACGGCCTTCATCCCAGCCATCCTCGGGCTTCGGACCCCGAGAGGCCGGCGCCATACCTTGTCTGTTCATGCATGGGGTCGTTCACCCAGCTTCGCGTAGATCGTGAAGAAGGACGGCTACCGCCGCCCACTCTTCAGCCCGGTCCCTGCGCCGGCCCGGTCCTGTTCCAATCTCGGCGGGGTGTCCTAGTACAGTCCCGCTTCCCCGAGCTGGTCGTGTCGTCCGGTCAGCAATTCTCGTTCGAGGCGTTGCAACGCCGTGCAGCTTCTTGCGGACGGACGGACGGCCGTACGGCTGGCCGGGGGATGCCTGCGCGCTTCATGCTGCTCTGCCAGGGGAAGAGGGGGTGCCCTTTTTCGGCCTGGGGTGCGGAGGCGCTCAGCAGGGGGCTGTGCGAATCTCGACCGGGTAACAGCCGATGGCGGCGTGGGCGGGAGCGAACGACGTCGTCCGTTCCCGGTGAGGAGGCGAGAGGCATGACCGTGATGGGTGTGTCGAAGTTCGAGAGGTTCTTCCGCGCCGCCGCAAGCCTCGACGTGGACAAGAACGACCTGAAGCGGTACGGCGACTTCGTCGACGCCAAGCTCTACGACCTTCTGGTCGTCGGCCAGGCGTCGGCCAAGGCCAACGGCAGGGATACCGTCGAACCGTGGGACCTGCCGATCACCAAGGGCCTCCAGGAGTGCATCCACCGGTTCCGGCGGCTCGACGAGGAGGTCGAGCTGAAGCCGATCCTGGAACAGCTCGCCGCGCATCCTCCCCTTGACAGGACACCCACCCAGGAGACCGAAGAGCGCTACCCCGAGATCATCGGCGGTCTCAGCGTCGCCCTCGCCGAGACGTTCAAAATCATGTACCCGGATGTGAAGAACCCGCAGACCAGTCACTGGGAGGGCGTGACCGCGGTGTTCGACCGGCTGCTGTAGCAGCCGCGCCCCGGCGCCGCAGGCGCTCGGGGATTCGCGATCGCGGTTTCAGCGCGGCTGGTCGCCTGGCCAGAAAATCACACCCCCTTGCCTTCACGTAACGGCGTCTGACTCGGAAGGTCGCTTCGAGGGTCTGTGGCGTCCCGCGATGCTCTGACACGCCGAGGGAAGACTCATGACGTCCGCGACGACGGCTGGACGAAGGCCGTCCCCACTCGGACGGCAGCTTTCACTGACCGCGCGCAGACAGTGCCCGGGGCACCTTCGACCGGGCCTCGCAGTCCCCGGTCCGGGAAAGAGATGCGGACAGGCCCTGCTGGATGTCCCTACCGCTCGCGTCGTACAACCAGCGACTCGTGAAGGGAGCCGTACCATGACACAGGAACTCCGGGGGATGCGGGTGGGGATTCTGGCCACCGACGGCGTCGAGCGCGTGGAACTTGACCAGCCGCGCGGTGCGTTGCAGGGCGCGGGGGCGAAGACCGAGATCGTCTCGCTCCACCCCGGCGAGATCCAGGCCCGCCAGTTCGACCTCAACGCGGCCGGAACCTTTCCCGTGGACCGCCTGGTCGCCGACGCCTCCGTCGACGACTACCACGCCCTGCTCCTGCCCGGCGGCACCATGAACCCTGACCAGCTGCGCATGGACCGCGACGCGGTGCAGTTCGTCAAGGACTTCATGGCCAGCGGGAAACCGGTCGCATCGATCTGCCACGGCCCGTGGACGCTGGTGGAAGCCGACGCCGTGCGCGGCCGTCGCCTGACGTCCTGGCCCAGCATCCGCACCGACCTGCGCAACGCCGGCGCGGAGGTCGTCGACCAGGAGGTGGTCGTCGATGGGCAGCTGGTCACCAGCCGCAGCCCGGCCGACCTGCCCGCCTTCTGCGCCGCCGTCGTGGAGCAGTTCGCCCGGGCGTACCACCCCATGCCCAGCTGACCCGGCGGAATGGGCCCAGACGGGGCACCTCGCGAGCGATATCCGCCACAAGCTGGAACGCGGCATCCGACGCGCGCGAGCCTGCGCCCCGAACCCGGCTGACCGGTGCTCAGCCCCTCGCGCCGTCGTCATGAGCGCGCGAGCCGGGCCGCGAGATAGGGCGCGGTGGCGCTGCGGCGGGCCCTCGCCACCTTGGCCGGCGGGCCCGCCGCGACCACCCGCCCGCCCGCGTCGCCGCCGCCCGGCCCGAGGTCGATGACCCAGTCGGCGGTGGCGATAGTGTCCAGGTCGTGCTCGACGAGGACGACCGTGTTGCCGGCGTCGACGAGCCGGTGCAGCTGTCGCAGCAGCAGCGCGATGTCCGAGGGGTGCAGCCCCGCCGTCGGCTCGTCGAGCAGGTAGAGCGCGTGCCCGCGGCGGGCTCGCTGCAGTTCGGTGGCCAGTTTGATGCGTTGCGCCTCACCACCGCTGAGTTCTGTCGCGGGCTGGCCCAGCCGCAGGTACCCCAATCCCACCTCGCGCAACGTCTCCAGACTGCGGGAGGCGGCCGGGACGGCGGACAGGAACGTGGCGGCGGCGTCGACGGACAGCGCCAGCACTTCCGCGATGTTCTTGCCGCGGTAGGTGACTTCCAGCGTTTCGGCGTTGTACCGGGCGCCCTGGCAGGTCGGGCACGGCGCGTAGGTGCCGGGCAGGAACAGCAGCTCCACCGCGACGAATCCTTCGCCCTGGCAGGTCTCGCACCGCCCTTCGGGCACGTTGAAGGAGAACCGTCCGGCCGAGTAGCCGCGCGCCCTGGCCTCGTCCGTCGCCGCGTACAGCTTGCGCACCGCGTCGAACATCCCCGTGTACGTGGCCAGGTTGGACCGGGGAGTTCGGCCGATGGGCCGTTGGTCGACCCGGACCAGCCGGTCGAACGACTCGACCCCCGACGCGTCCTGGACGTCGACCTCCAGCTGCGCCTCGTCGGGCTCCTCGGGTACGACTCCGAGGTGGCCGCGGACGACCTCGGCGAGCACCTGCGTCACCAGCGTCGACTTTCCGGAACCGGACACGCCCGTCACCGCCGTCAGTACGCAGAGCGGTACGTCGACGGACACGTCGTGCAGATTGTGGCGGGAGACGCCGCTCAGGTGCAGCCAGCCGTGCGGTGTGCGCGGGCGGTGATCGAGCGGCTGGGCGCGCCCGAACAGGTACTGGCTCGTGGCCGATTCCCCGATCCGCTCAAGACCGGCGACCGGGCCGCTGTACAGCACGCGTCCGCCGCCCTCGCCCGCGCCGGGGCCGATGTCGACCACCCAGTCCGCCCGCCGTACGACGTCCATGTCGTGCTCCACGACGAACAGCGAGTTGCCCGCCGCCTTGAGGCGGTCCAGCACGTCCAGCAGCGGTTCCGCGTCAGCCGGGTGCAGGCCCGCGGAGGGTTCGTCGAGGACGTAGACGACGCCGAACAGCCCCGAGCGCAGCTGGGTGGCGATCCGCAGGCGCTGCGCCTCGCCGGGCGACAGGGTCGTCGAGCGGCGTCCGAGGCTGAGATATCCGAGGCCCAGGTCGAGCAGTACGTCGACCCGCGCGACCAGATCGCCGCAGATCCGGACCGCGACCTCGGTCGTCTCCCCGGATCGGGCGGTCGACGTGGTGGCGTCGGCCTCGGACCGCCCCGCGACGGGCCGCAGCAGCGCCACGACCTCGGTGAGCGGCATCGCGTTGATCTCGGCGATGGAACGTCCGGCGAAGGTCACGGCGAGCGCCTCGGGCCGCAGTCCGCTGCCGTGACACTCGGGGCAGGGCACACTCCTGACGAACCGGAGCGCCCGTTCGCGCATCTTCTCGCTCTTGGAGTCGGCGAGGACGTGCATGACGTGCTTGCGGGCGCTCCAGAACTTGCCCTGGTAGCCGTAGTCGACGCGGTCCTCCTCCGGCTCGATGTACACGGAGGGCTGCTCGTCCGTGTACAGCAGCCAGTCCCGGTCCTTCTTCCGGAGCCTGCGCCACGGCCGGTCGATGTCGATCCCCAGGCCGTTCACGACACTGCGCAGGTTGGCGCCCTGCCAGGCGCCCGGCCAGGCGGCGATCGCCCCCTCGCGGATGCTCAGCGAGGGGTCCGGGACGAGCAGGTCCTCGGCGACGTCGTGCACGACACCCAGTCCGTGGCAGTTCGGGCAGGCGCCGGCCGCGGTGTTGGGTGAGAACGACTCGGCTTCCAGCCGGGCGGCCCCGGGCGGATAGGTGCCGGCGCGGGAGTACAGCATGCGCAGCAGATTGGACAGCGTGGTGATGGTGCCGACCGTAGAGCGCGAGCTGGGCGACCCGCGTCGCTGCTGCAGGGCCACGGCGGGTGGCAGTCCGGTGATTTCCTGCACGTGCGGTGCGCCGACCTGTTGCAACAGCCTTCGGGCGTACGGTGCTACGGACTCGAAGTAGCGCCGCTGGGCCTCCGCGTAGAGCGTGCCGAACGCCAGCGAGGACTTGCCCGAACCGGAGACGCCGGTGAAGGCGACCATCGCGTCCCGCGGAACGTCGACATCGATGTTCCGCAGGTTGTTCTCACTGGCGCCCCGGACATGCACGAAGGGGTCGGTCGCGTCCTTGTTCACCGTTCCTGATTACCTGATAGCACCGGGAACCGCGCGACAGGCGCCGTCACCGGGTCCCGCTCACACGAGCGTCCGGGGTATCCCGGATCCATTTTCGATACACGGCCTATATAAGCCCAGGTGGCGCATACGCACCTGCTGGCAGGGGCCAGCGTGTCACGCGGCGTCGGCGATACCTCGGGGGCATCCTGTGGGCACGGGCGATCGCGGGGGCAGCCGACGAGAAGGAGTCATGCGGGTGTCGTCTCAGGGCGTTACGGTCGTGGCTCTCCTGGCGGATCCGGACGCGCCCACGGAGATCGCGCACCGCATGGCCCGGATACTTCCTGCTCGGCTCGCCGACAAGTCAGGCCAGGGACGACGGTTCGACGTCCAGGTGGTCAGTGAGCCCTTCACCGCAAGGACCGAGGACCCGCCCACCTTGATGCGCCGGATCATGGACCGCGGAAGAGCGGAGAGTTGGGACATCGTCGTGGCCCTCACCGACCTTCCGCTGCACTCACACGGGCGCAAGCTCGTCGTGGATCTGAGTCACGAACACGGCTTGGCCCTGCTGTCTCTTCCTCCGCTGGGGGGCTTGCGTCTGCAGACGAGAGCCCGGCGGGCCGTGGAAGAAGCCGTGCTCAGCTTGGCGGGCCCGCGGGCCACCGGGGCTGAGGGACCTCCGCGGGGTCAGCCGCTTCTGGGGCCCTTCGTCAGTCGCCTCGCGCCTATTCACCCGGGCCAGGTCGGTGAGGAGGAGACCGCTGATCTTCGGTACGTCGTCAGCGGACCGCGCGGTTACCTGAGGGTGCTCGTCGGTATGGTCCGCGCCAACCGGCCGTGGCGCTTGGTGCCGGGCTTGTCGAAAGCCCTGGCGGCCGCGCTCGCCACGGGAGCAGTCGCCACCGTGAACTCCACCATCTGGAACCTGGCCGAGTCCCTGAGCGCGCCACGCCTCGTGATCGCCACGGTCGGGTCCGTCGCGCTCATGATCGGCTGGCTGATCGTGGACGCGCAGCTGTGGCATCGATCAGCGGAGGTCTCGCGGGAGGCGAGGCAGAGGGCGAGGCTCTACAACGCCTCGACGGTCGTGACCGTGGGCATCGGGGTGCTCGTCTGCTACGTGGGTTTGATCGTCATCAACTTGGTGTGGGCCCTGTTCATCCTCAACGACCAAGTGTTCGCCTCCACGACACGAACCCCGCTTCACGCCGCGGAATACTGGACGTTGTCCTGGTTCGTCGCTTCGGTCGCCACGGTGGGCGGGGCGCTGGGATCAGGCTTGGAGAGCGACGAGGCGATCCGGGCAGCCGCCTACTCCAAGCGCGAACAGGAGCGCCGCCGAATACTCCAAGACGACGACGGCGACTAGCTGGTGACCCGAGTCGGAGATTCCCTGGTGGCTGGTGGCTGGTGGCTGGTGGTCGTCGGTGGTTGGTGGTTGGTGGTCGTCCGTGTACGAAGATTCCGCTGATCGATGGGTGCGTGGTTGTTTCGCGTCAAGGGCCGACGGGGACTCGGAAGGCACACCGCCGGAGCGCCGAAGCTCCACCGGGCAGGCCCACGGCGGCACCGTCGTTCCACCTGAACCGGGTGAACGGCCCTCAGAGGCATACCGGAGCCATCGACCCCGTCGCACCAACTCCCGGGAGTCAGGCTCGGTACGCCGTCTCCATCGCACCCGTGCTGCGGTCATGCCGCGGCACCGAAGGAAGCGATCATGAAGGCAGCGGTATATGAAGGCCCGCGAACGGTCACCGTGAAGGACGTACCGGACGCGAAGATCGAACATCCCTGCGACATCATCGTCAAGATCACCACTACCAACATCTGCGGGTCGGACCTGCACATGTACGAGGGCCGCACCTCGTTCGAGCCTGGCCGCACCCTGGGACACGAGAACATGGGCCAGGTCGTGGAGGTCGGCTCGGCCGTCCGCAAGGTCCAGGTCGGCCAGTATGTGGTCCTGCCCTTCAACATCGCCTGCGGCTTCTGCAAGCAGTGCGAGCGGGGTCTGACCAACTACTGCCTGACCATGCAGCCAGAACCGGCCCTCGCCGGAGCCGCCTACGGATTCGCCGACATGGGCCCCTACGGGGGCGGCCAGGCGGAACTGCTGCGCGTGCCCTACGGCGACTTCAACGCGCTGCGTCTGGGTGAGGACGCCGCCGAGCGGCAGACCGACTACGTGATGCTCTCCGACATCTTCCCCACCGGCTATCACGCCACCGAGATGGCCCACGTCAAGCCGGGCGACCAGACGATCGTCTTCGGAGCCGGTCCCGTCGGGCTGATGGCGGCCTACTCGGCCCTCCTCAAGGGCGCCGGCCGCGTCTGGGTGGCCGACTACCAGCCCGACCGGCTGCGCAAGGCGGAGGAGATCGGGGCCATCCCGATCAACACCGCCGAACAGAAGCCGGCGGAGGTCGTCAAGGAGGCGACCCTCGGTCTGGGCGCCGACAACGGTTGTGAGTGCGTCGGCTACCAGGCACACGACCCCGAGGGACACGAGGACGCCAGCCTCACGCTCAACGGACTGATCGACTCGGTCAGGTTCACGGGCGACATCGGCGTGGTGGGCGTGTTCCTGCCCCAGGACCCCGGCGGCGCGGAGGCCCAGGGGGAGCTGGAGGCTCAGGGCAAGGTCCCGATCGACTTCGGCATGATGTGGTTCAAGGGCCAGCACATGGGCACCGGTCAGGCGCCGGTGAAGAGGTACAACCGGGCGCTGCGGGATCTGATCGCCGGCGGGAAGGCGAAGCCGAGCTTCGTCGTCTCCCACGAACTCAGCCTGGACGAGGCCCCCACCGCCTACGAGCACTTCGACGCCCGTGACGAGGGCTGGACCAAGGTGGTCCTGCATCCGAACGGACACGGGAACGGCCACAAGCGGTAAGAGACCCGGGGCCGCCGTCCCGCCCGTCCTCCGGCCGGGGCCGGGGGCAATTGCCCGCGCTCCGGTCGGAGCTGAACCAACGGCGATTGCCCGCGCTCCGGCCCGGTAGGACGGACGGCGGAGCTCAACAGGGTCCGCAGTGGCTGCACCCCGTCCAGCGGCTGCGGCCCCCGGCCTGTTCGCGGGGCGTGTGGGAGCCTTCCCTGCCGGACGGTTCCCTGCCCGACGGTTGCCGCACCCCAACCAGGCCGACGCGACCCGGCAGGGCGTTCCGGCTAGGCTCGCACCCGTGACGTGGCTGCGGGCCTTCGGAGAGGTCGTGCGATCCGGGCTCACGATCGAGGAGACGCGGCTGGAGCCCCTGCTCGCGCTGCGCACGGCCGCTGGGGTGGCGATGGTCGTCGGGCCGACTCTGTGGCTGGTCTCTCCTGCGTATGCCGCGTCCGCCGCCCTCGGTGCCTACTCCGCGGGTGGGGCAACCTTCCAGCGCACCTGGCGTCCACGCAAGGTGATCGCGCTCGGCGCGGGCGCGGGTCTGGCGATCAGCACCTTCGTGGGCTACCTGGCGGCGGGGCGACTCGTGACGTTCCTCCCCCTGCTGGCCGTATGGGCCTTTGTGGCGGGGATGGCGTGGGCCGTCGGATCGACCGCTGGGATCGTCGCAGCGACGACGGTCGGCAGCATGCTGGTGACCATCACCCTTCCCACGAGCGTCGGGCGAGCCCTGGAGCACGCCGGGGTCATCGCGCTCGGAGGCGTGGTGCAGGCCGTGCTGATCTTGCTGTTCCCGATCCGCCGTTGGGGGGCGCATCGTGACGCGCTCGCCGACGCCCTGGCCGCCGTGGCGGACTACGCCCGCCGGCTGCGGCACGACCCGACCGCCCCGTTCGACCCGGAGCCGTTGATGACGGCCCGGGACGCGGCCGCCGTGACGCCGTCACAGGCCCGCACCCGTCCCCCCGTTCTGCACGGCCCCCGGGGACTCGCCGAGCGTATTCGGCCGGTCGTCGCCGCGCTCGCCGACCCGGACGTCGGCGCCCCGGCGGAGGGCCCCGGGCGTGACCGCGCGCGGGAGTTGCTCGACGCGGCCGCCGACGTCCTGGATGCGGCCGCCCGTTCGATCCGCCGCGGCACTCCCGCCGAGGTGCGGCCCGGGAGCACGGACGCCCTGCGCGTCGACGAGGAGCACGAGGTGCTGGAGGGCCCCGCGCGGCAGGCCGCCGAGCGGCTCGTGGAACTGCTCGGCGAGGCGTTGGAGATCGCCGGGAGCGGCGGCGCGCTCGGGAGGACGCCCACGCCGCCCGGCTCGGCGGGCGCCCAGTTCCTGGTGCGCCCGACAATGTTCCGGCTGGTCCCGGTCGTCCTCCGGGCGGTCCGCCGCGAGTTCCGGCGGGACTCGCCCGTGTTCCGGCACGCCGTCCGCCTTGCGGCGGTGGCCACGCTGGGCTATCTGATCGCTGCCCGGCTGCCTCTGGGCCACGGCTACTGGGCGCCCATCGCCTCGGTGATGGTGATGCGGCCGGACTTCCACCGGACGTACGCGCGTGCGGTGGCCCGTCTCGCCGGGACCCTGGCCGGGGTCGCGCTCGCCACCGGGATGGTGCGGGCCCTGGGCCCGGACGCCCATGTGTTCGGCGCGCTGGCGGTGGTCTCGGCAGGTCTGTCGTACACGCTGATCCGTACCGGCTACGCCTACTCCCAGTGCTTCACTGCCGCGTACGTAGTCTTCCTGCTCGGCATGGGCGGCCAGGCATGGCAGCAGACGGTCCCGGAGCGGGTGGTGCTCACCCTGCTCGGCGGGGCCCTGGCGATGCTGGCGTACGTGGTGTTCCCCGCATGGGAGACGCCCCGACTGCCGGGCCGGCTTGCGGACTGGCTCGCCGCCAACGGCCGCTACGCGGCCGCTGTGCTCCGCAACTACGCCGAACCGACCCGGGAGCATCACGCCGACATGCGCAGGGCGCTGCTGGCGAGCAGGGAGGCACGTGCCGCCTGGCAGGAGGCATACGACCGGGCAAGGCAGGAACCGGTCCCCCCCAGGGGTCTGACGTCGCGCGAGGCGCAGGAGGCGCAGGAGGCGCTCAAGGGGTTCGGCCGGGCGGCGATGCTCATGGAGAGCCACGTCCCGCAGGCCGACAGCCGTTTCGTCCGCGAGGCGGAGCGGTTCGCCGAGGCCCTGGAGGCGGACACCGCGCAGGCGGCAGTCGACGTGCGCGAGCACAGGAATCCGGACTGGGGGCGCGTGGAGGAGGCGCTCCACGCGTGGGAGGGCGCCGCCGCCGGGGACCGGAGCCCGGTGGTGCGGCGCGGGGCGGAACTGCAGAAGCAAGCCTTGGAGGACCTCGCGACAGCCGTGAGCCGCACCCCCCTGGAACGGGACGTCGGCTCCGCTCGCGAGGAGCAGCGGTGGGCTGCCGTGGCGGCGGAAGGCGACGGATCAGGACCCGCGCACCGGGGTGGGTGACGGCTCCGGCGACGGGGAGCGCCGCGTCTCCTGGAGCGGGAAGTAGTCTCAGGTCCTTGACGAAGAACCCAGCCGGTCAGACGTATGGCCTCCTCGGCCCGCTCGCGGGTGGGGTAGGCGCCTTCGTAGCGGACCTTCTCCACCATTTGTTCGTGGGACGTCGCGGGCGCAGGCTGCAGCGGGACGGCGCGGGTCGGGGAACACATGCTGTGGTTGCCTTTCTGCCGGCGGGATGGTGGTCACCGGGTGGGTGGTTGATCAGGCGGGCTGGGGGTGTCCGAAGAGGAGGTCGTAGCCCGCGGGGAGCTGGAGCAGGATCTGCCCCAGCAGGTCGTCACCGGCCGCATCGGCGGCGGTGCTGAGGACGGCGCTGACGTCCCGGGCCGCGGTCTGCTCGGTGGCCCCCTCGATCCAGGCCGCCGTCGGAGCAGGGGAGGGCGGCTTTCGCGGCATCCTCTTCAGGAGTTCGATCAGCCTGCCGTGACAGCTTGAAACACCCGGGCCGGGTTGCCGGGGGACCGCCACGCGCTTGAACTGGTGGAGGGGTGCACTGCGCAGATCGGGAGGTGCATGGACCCGGGGATGAGAGCGGGAGGTGTTTTCAGTGCCCGACCGCGACGTGCTCATGATCATCGCTGAGGATGGGCGGGTGATCGAGTGGCAGCGTCTTGCTGAGGAGCTGTTCGGGTGGTCCGCCGAGGAGGCCGTTGGCCAGTCCGTCCTCGCGCTGATGCGTGAGATCAACGCGGGGGACGGAGGGCGCCGAGGCAGCCTCTCTGACGGAGCCCCGGTACTGGTCACGCCGGAGCTGCGCGGCACTTCCGTGGTTTGGCAGGTACGTGCTGCAGCGGACGCCGTCTCACAGCAGGACGTGGCGGTATTGAAGGCCATGTTCAACCAGTCTCCGGTGGGACTGCACGTCCTGGACAACCAACTCCGCGTGGTCCGCATGAACACCGGCACCCGTTGGCTGCGCGACACGCCAGTGGCAGACCTGGTCGGCAAGCAGTTCACCGAGGCGTTCGAACTCGAAGACCCTGACGAAGTGCTGGCGGTGGCTCGCAGGGTCTTGGAGAGCGGAGTGCCGGTACTGAACCTGCTCGTCCGGGCTGGCGAGGCGTCTGGCCTGCACAGACGCCGCATCTACTCCGTCTCCTTCGCCCGCTTGGAGGGCGGCCGCGGGGACGTGCTCGGTCTGGTGGCGTCCGCGGTCGACGTCACCGAGCGGGAGAACGCGCTGAAACGCCTGGCCCTCCTGGACGCGGTCCGCGCACGGGTGGGGCGGCGGCTGGACGTGCTGGCTGTGTGCCGAGAACTGGTGGACGCAGTAGTGCCTGCCTTCACCGGCATCGCCGTCGTCGAAGTCATCGACGCCGTCGTCCGTGGTGAGGACCCTCCACCGGTCCCCGTCCACCAGGACGTTCCCCTACGCCGAACAGCCTTCCGGGGACGGATCTCGGCATACCCGGTGGGAGACGTGCGCCCGCTGCCGTCCGGCACCCCCTACTCGCGCGTACTGTCCGACCTCCGCCCGCGGCTCGTCCCGATCGACGCCGACAGCGCGTGGCTCGCCGCCGACCCAGCCCGAGCGGACTCCATCAGGCGGTCCGATGTCCACTCTCTGATCGTGGCACCGCTGGCATTGCGCGGTCATGCCCTGGGCGCAGTCAGCTTCTACCGCCACCAACGAGAAGATCCCTTCGAGGAGGAGGACCTTCAGCTCGCGTCCGACGTATGCGCGCACGCCGCTCTCTGCATCGACAACGCCCGTCGGTACACCCGCGAGCGGACCATCGCAGCGACTCTCCAGCGCAGGCTTCTGCCCCAGCATCCAGCCACGCCAAGCTCCGTGGAGGTCTGCCAACTGCACTTTCCCGGTCCGGAGGGTGGCGGCGTATGGTTCGACGCGATCGCGCTGCCCGGCGCACGGACCGCGCTGGTCGTCGGCGACGTCGCCGGACGAGGCGTCGCCGCGGCGGCCACCATGGGACAGCTTCGGACGGCCCTCCACTCACTGGCCCCGCTGGACCTGGGGCCCGACGAGCTACTGGCCCGGTTGAGCGACACCGCGATCCGTCTCGCAGCTGAACGTGCCGCACTGCCCCCTGGGGATCCCCTGCGCCATGAGCCGCTCACTGCCAGCTGCGCCATCGCGATCTACGACCCGGTCACTCTCACATGCACCCTCGCCCGTGCCGGTCTCCCGGAGCCAGTCGTTCTCTTCCCCGACGGCAGTTCATCCACCGTGGCCGTGCCTCCAGGCCCCCTGCTCGCCGGAGCGGGCAGCGCCCCGTTTCCCGCGACCACGGTCAGCCTCCCCGAAGGCACCACCCTGGCCATGGCCACGGCCCCACTCGCAGACAAGGTCCTGGCAGGTCCACTGCGCCCGCTCCTGGACCGCGGCAGCAAGCGGAGTCTTCCCGAGCTGCGCGACGACATCACGCATGCGCTCACACACGGCCACCCGTCCGACGAGACACTGATGCTGCTCGCCCGTACGAAAGCGCTGCCCTCGGATCAGGTACTGGCCCTCTCCCTGCCGCCGGGTCCCGAGGCCGCCCCGATCGCCCGTGCGGCTGCCCGGTGCCAACTGGATGCCTGGGGTGTGGACGAGGAGATTGCGTTCACCAATGAGCTCATCGTCAGCGAACTCGTAGGCAACGCGGTCCGCTACGGCGCTCCGCCCCTGCAACTACGCCTGATCCTTGACGAGATGCTGACCAGCGAGGTCAGCGACGCCTCGACCTGCGCTCCGCACGTGAAACACGCCCGCACCATCGACGAGACAGGCCGAGGACTGTTCATCGTCGCCACCCTCGCGGACCAGTGGGGTACCCGATACTGCGATCAGGGAAAGACCGTCT
The DNA here is from genome assembly GCF_044768965.1 of Streptomyces sp. NPDC090798. NCBI lineage: Bacteria > Bacillati > Actinomycetota > Actinomycetes > Kitasatosporales > Streptomycetaceae > Streptomyces > Streptomyces sp. NPDC090798. The sequence continues at coordinate 6,842 of NZ_JBIVXA010000019.1, read as the reverse complement.
GGGCAGAGCAGCCAAGAGGGAGGACGCCCGAGAGGGCACTGTCCTGAAGGACCCGAGCTGCCAACCCAGCGCGGCTTTGGTGTGACCACAAGGTTTCTCGAATTGCCGACATCTGCCTGGTACGCGTGGCGTGTGAGTTCGGTGAAGGTCTGCTGGTTGGTCGGATCGGCCCACTGGTCGAAGGCGCGGTAGAAGACGCGGATGCCGAGTTCGGTGGCGAGGCTCACGGTCGGTTCCTGTACGCCGCGCTGGTGGAGTGTGTCTGACATGGCTCCGGCGAGACCGGCGCGCTCCCGCAGTTCGCTGTTGCCGGCAACGACCGGGCGGAGCCGGGCGCTGAACTCGCGGCGGTCGTCCGCGATGGTGGCCGTCATGGCGTCGATGGCCGCACCGACCGCCTATCGGCACCCGAACCTGGCTCGACCGGGCCACCGCCCGCGCCGAGGTTTTCAACTTCATCGAGACCTTCTGCAACCGCCGCCGCCTGCGCAAGCACGACGGAGTGCAGGCGCCCGGCACGTCCTCCGGTGCGAAAATCTGGTGTGGGGCCCGGTCAGCCGCTCGCCGCGAGCTCGTCGGCCCCGACGCAGATACGGCGGACCCCGCCACAGAGATCGCTGGGTGCATGGAGCCAAGCTGCGAACCATCCGGAGCGGCGGCTCGATCCCCTCTCGGAAGCGCTACGGCTGCGCCGCAGGGCGCGGTATCCGGTCGAGGTGGAGGGGACCGTCGGGCGCGGTGCCGATCACGTCGATGGTCAGCTCGCCGCGTCGTTCCGCGCCGGCCGCCGGGCACCAGGTCGGGGTGCTCTCACCGCATGCCTGGCCACCCGCGCCCGCCGAAGTCGAACCCGTCCGGGAACGGGAGGAACCGCCACGGTGACCTGTTCGCCGATGAGGGCCGACGGGTTACGAGCAGCGAAGTGATGTTCGGACTCGCTTCTCAGAGACGGACGACGACGAGGGCAATGTCGTCACTGGCTCCCTTGCTGACGCCGAGGTGGGTCAGGAGAGTGTCGGCGATGTCTTCCGGGGCGAGCCCGACACACCTTTCCACGAGAGCGTCGGTCAGTCGGTGAATGCCGGTGTCGATGTCCTCGTCACGGCGCTCGGTCAGGCCGTCGGTGTAGAGCACAAGGGTCGAGCCCCGGCCGTACTCGATACCGATCTGAGGGCGGGGGACATGCTCCGGGCGGGCTCCCAGCGGTGGGTCTGTGGCCCGGTCCAGCAGCGCGTAGCGCCCATCAGGGTGCAGTAGGACCGGAGGGGGATGGCCGGCGCTGCTGTACATGACCAGTCGGGAGCGCGGGTCGATCAGCGCGGTGACGACCGTGGTTGCCAGGGCCCCTTCGATCGAGCGCGCATACACGCCCAGGAGCTCCAGAGCCTGGGCGGGCCCGGCCGCGGCCCGGCTGGCGGCGGACAGTGCGCTGCGCAGCCTGCCCATGACGGTCGCGGCCTGCAGCCCATGACCGACCACGTCCCCGACGGCCACCCAGAACCGGCCGTCCGGCAGATCCACAGCGTCGTACCAGTCGCCGCACACATTCAAAGAGCCGACCGCGGGCAGGTAGCGCACCGCGACATCCTGGTGCCGGGCCAGGTCGGGCGACTGGAGCATCGCCTCCTGCAAGGTGATGGCGACCTGCCGCTCGCGGGTGTTGGCCCGGCGCAGATCTTCGTTGAGACGCTGCACTTTCCGGGCGCGCTCGTACAGTTCGGCCTCCGTCCGCTGCCCGGCCCCGGGCTCGTCGGGGAGGCGCCCTTCGCGGGTGAAGGCGGTTACGTCTTCCACATGGAGGAGAATCCAGCTCACCTGCCCCTCTGGTCCCAATACCGGCGTGTTGATCAGGGACCACCACCGCTCCTCGAACTCGCCAGGTGGGTCCGCGACAGGGATGTCGTACCTCAGCAACGCCGTCGTGTCCGGCTCCCGGGTGGAGAGCGCCCGCTCCAGCGAGGCCGCCACCAGGGCGCGCACGTGATCCGCCTCGGGGTCCGCGGGGTTCACCAAGAGGGCGTCGAAGAAGGGCTTCCCGATCAGATCCTCGCGGGTGCGCCCCGTTGCCTGGCAGTACGCCCTGTTCACGGCGGTGATCTTCAAATTCGGAAGGAGCACCAGGCACGGGCTGGGGGTGGCAGCGAAAAGCGCGGCGTAGTCGACCTCCGCTGTGGCCGCCCGCACTGTTCCAGCCGCCGAACTGCCCACCTCTTCACTGTATGAGGGCCATACGGGTCTCGCTCACCGGGCGCAGCATCCGTCATCGGTGCACACCAGGCCAGGCCCCTGGCCAGGGGGCCCGGCGCGGCTGTCCTCCTGTGCTTCCGTAACCCCACCGGCCGCGGCCGCCGCTTGAGCGCTCGCCGTAGCGGCGGCCTTGAGTGCGCGGCTTCGCGGTTTGCTCCCGCTTTGGGCGGCTTAGCAGCCGGGACTCTGAGGGAGAAGCATGCCGATCCGATCGTGTGAACCGAGCGCGCAGGGCCGCAGAGCCCGCGGTTGCCGCGGTCCGCGCAGTGCGCTTTTCTCGCCCCGGACGTCTTCACCTTGCACGGCGATGAGGCGCTGATGTTCTGTTCCCGTTTCGACGAGGCACAGCGTGACCAGGTGGAACAGGCTGCGGCGGCATGCCCGGTCCAGGCCATCCTCGTCGACTACTCCGACGAGCCGAAGAAGGGGGTTGAGCCCCGTGTCCGCTGACACCCAGCGTCTGGGGAGCACCACGAACCCGGTCATGTCGTCGGTGCGCTTGACGATCTCCAAGGCCAGGGCGAGTTTGCCCACGGCGGACCGGTGCCGGGCTTGCCGGGGCTGCGAGCTACAGGAACTCGCTTCGGTAGGTCGAGGCCAACTCGGCCGCACGGCGGCGGCGTTCCGCGAGCTCGTTCTCCGACAGCTGCGGCGGCGGGGCGTCCTTGCCCGCGACGATATCGCCGATGCGCGTGAAGTACTCGTCCTGGCCGGCGGGGGTGCACATGCACAGCATGCGGGCCGGCGCGCCCGAAGCGTTGCGGAAGTTGTGCGGTGCGTTGGCCGGGATGTTGATCGTGGACCCGGCCTGTACGGTGTGCTTCTCGCCGCGGAAGGTGAACTCGATCTCGCCTTCGAGGATGGTGAACATCTCCTCGAAGTCGTGCCGGTGCGGCGGCGGGCCGCCGCCGTCGGGGACGTGCATGTCGATCAGGCAGTACCGGCCGTTGGTCTGCTCGCCGGTGACCAGCATGCCGTAGGTGTTGCCCACCAGTGAGATGTACGTCGTGCCGGGGTCGTCGGGGTTCGCCACGGTCAGCGAGCGGGAGGGATCGTCGTCGGGGATCATCGTGGTCGTCTCCTTGACGGGTGAGTCGGGTGGGCGTCAGGCGCCGGGTGTGACGACGACCTTGCCGCTGGGCAGTGCGCCCGCGGCGGCGTCGGCGTGCAGGGCCGGCAGCTCGGCCAGCGGCACCCGCCGGGCGACCTCGACGCGCAGCTCGCCGCCGTCGATCAGCTCCACCAGGTGCGACAGCTGCTCCGCGTCGCTGCGGACGAACAGGTCGACGCCGCGTACGCCGCGTTCCTCGTCGGTGGGCGCGGGCATCCACACGGTGGTGTTCACCAGGACACCGCCGGGGCGGATCAGACCGGGGAGCGCATCCAGTTGTGCCGGTTCGACCGGCGCGAGGTTGAGTACGACGTCGACCGGCCGGCTCACCGCCGCGACGACGTCGGCGGTCGTGTGGTCGATGACCTCGTCCGCACCCGCGGCCGTGACGCGCCGGTTGCTGTGCGGGCCGGCCGTGGCGATCACGTGGGCGCCGGCCTGCTTGGCCAACTGCACGGCGTAGCCGCCGACCGCTCCGCCCGCGCCGTTGATCAGCACGCGCTGCCCGGCGGTCAGCTTGGCGTGTTCGAACAGCGCCTGCCACGCGGTCAGGCCCACCAACGGCAGCGCGGCCGCGTCGGACAGCGCGACGTTCTTGGGCGCCGGCGTCAGGACCTCGGCCGGTGCCAGGACATACTCCGCGGCGGCGCCGGGTCCCGCCATCGGCAGGAAGCCGATGACCTGGTCCCCGACCTGGATGCCGGTCACGCCCTCGCCGAGCGCGTCGACCGTGCCGGCGACGTCGATGCCGGGTGTGTGCGGCAGCGTCACAGGGATCGGCCCCTGCATGAAACCGGCGCGGATGTTGGCGTCGACCGGGTTGAACGACGTCGCCGCAACACGGACCCGCACCTGCCCGGCGCTCGGAACCGGCTGCTCGGCATCCTCGTAACGCAGGACGTCGGGGTCGCCGTACTGGTGGAAGCGCACTGCCTTCATAGTTCTTCTCACTTTCGCCCGCGGGGTCGCGGTCACCTTGCGCCGCGCGCGCAGCAAGACACGGTGGCTGCGGCGCCGGGCGCGGCCGGCAGGCGGTAGATCGTTGTGGAGGTCGAAGCGCCACCAAGCGTAGGAACAGGCGTACGTAGAACGGGTGTACTTTCGCGACACGGAATGGGATTCCGGCGACATCCTCATCGAGGCGGGGGGCACATGAAGAGCAGGCCGCGTTTCCGTGGCCCGGGCAGCAAGGTGGGCACGTTCGTCGTCGACGCCGACTCCACAGGCACCGGTCGGGGAACGTGGGAGCCGTTCATCGACACCTGGAACGACCGTATGGGAGATCTGTACCCGCTGCCGGAATTCAGCGCTTCCACGGTCGACGGCTTCCAGGGAACGATGCGCTCGGTGGCCTTGGAAGACACCGCCGTCAACGAGCTCTGGGCATCCTCATCCGTGAGCACCCGGGCAGTCGGGACGTACGAGCACGATCAGATCAGGTTGTACGTCGGGCTGCGCGGCGCTGTGGCCCTGCAAGATCCGCACGATCAGGGCGGTGACGCGTACGTTTCGGCCGGCACCTACTTCATGCACCACGTCGTGACGGAGAATCACTTCCACACCACCCCCGTGATCGGCACGCGCATCTTCATCTTTCCCGGTGACGCCCTGCGGCCCCTGGTCGCCGGGAAACCGCGCACCGGCCAGGCCACCTCGCCCGCGGCGCAGATCCTCATGGCACACACCAGCATGGTGCAGCGGACCGTGAGCGACCTCAGCCCGGCGGGGGCGCACGCGTCCCGCAACGCCCTGCTCGAACTCACCAAAGGGCTGATCCTCGACCATTTCGACGACCGCGAACCCACCTTCACCCCGGCGCTGGCACAAGCGGCCAAGGACCTCGCCGATGCCCGACTCACCGACGCCGAGTTATCGCCGGCCGCGATAGCCGCGCAACTGCACGTCTCCGTACGCACCTTGCAGCGGGCCTTCGCGAGTCTGGACGAGTCGTTCAGCGCCTATATCCGCCGCCGACGCCTGGAGGAAGCGGCCGAGGCGCTCACCGCCTCCGGATCACGGCTCAGCGTCTCCGAGGCTGCCGCACTCTGGCATTTCACCGACAGCAGCCACTTCATCCGCGCTTTCAAGAAGCAATACCATGCGACACCAGCGCAATTCGCACGCCGCCTGACGTAGCGCCTCACCCGGCCGCCGCGCGGTGCAGCGCCGGGAAGGCCACGATGCTATCCACCACGTGCCCCGGTGTGACCACGCGGCTATCCATCAGTGCCGGCCGGCGGCCCGTGGCCGTGTCAGACGCCGGCTCATCCGCGTGATCATCTACCAGCGGATCACCGCCTCACTGGTAGCGGGGTCCTCTCGCTGACTGCCGGGCTGGGCGGCTCACAGGGGCCGCCGGCAGTACGTAGGTACAAGAGATGGATCAGAAAGAGGAGAAGGAGGCAGACGCCATCAGGATCGCCCGGGCAGGGACGTAGTCGGCCCGGGTACCGCGGGCCCCGGACTCGGCACCACACCCGCCTTCCTGCGGGCGATCGGTGAAGCCCGCCTCATCACGCCCCTGCGCTCGGAGGGTGGCCACCGCCGCTACTCCCGCTACCAGTTGAAGATCGCCGCTCGCGCCCGGGAGCTCGTCGACCAGGGCACTCCGGTCGAGGCTGCCTGCCGCATCGTCATCCTCGAAGACCAGCTCGAAGAGGCCCGGCGCATCAACGAAGAACACCGGGCCGGTGTTGAACCGCGCCGCACGGCGGACGCCTGACCCGCAGGCCATGGCAGCTGGCGGCAGGTTTTCCCATGACTTCACACGGCTGTTGGCGCCCGCACAGGGCTCCGGCGGCGACATCGCCGGAGCCCTTCCGCCGTAAGCCACGCCCTCAGCCACGGCTGCTGTCCCCGCTTGTTCCCACCCGGAACGGTCAGGCGGCCTGGGTGAGTTCGGCGCGGCCGAACAGGAGCGCGTATCCGGACGGGAGCTGGGTGAGGATGCGGTCCAGGAGGCCGGGGCCGGTCAGGCGGCCGACGACGGCGAGGACGGCGCCGGTGTCCCAGCGCGCGACCGCGGGGGTGGCACCCGTGCGGGTGGCCAGGTCCTTGACGAAGCCCCAGCCGGTGAGCGGTTGAAGGTCGGGGATCTGGCTGGTGAACACGAGGGCGGCCTCGGAGGGGAGGCAGGCGGCGAGGTCGACGCGTTCGTCTCCGGTGAGCTGACGGCCGAGGGCCCCCAGCACGGCGCGTGTGACGTCCTCGGCGCGCTCCCGGGTCGGATACGCGCCTTCGTACCGGATTCTTTCCAGCATCTGGTGAAACGTCATGCCGGGTCGGGCAGTCGCCGGTTCACGCAGCGGAAGCATCGGGAGTGGTTGCCTTTCTCGTACAAGGGTGTTTGCGCCGGTGGGGGTGAGTGCCGGCCGGCCCTGCCGAATTGATGAGCGGGTCACGCGTGCCTGGGTTCAGGCGTGCTCGGGACGGCCGAAGAGGAGGTCGTAGCCCGGGGGGAGCTGGAGCAGGATGCGGCGGGTGA
>NZ_JBIVXA010000018.1:188932-197427 GCF_044768965.1 Streptomyces sp. NPDC090798 | reverse complement strand
GCATCGCCGCCGGCCTCCGCCGCAACGCCCGCGACCCCCACCGCCCACTCGAACTCCTCGGCCTCGGATGATCACAAACCGGACGTCATCCGACTTACGCCGAAGCCCTGGATCAGTGGGTGAGAGGGTATCGACTGGCCAAGGCGCGTTCATTCCTCTCCGGAGTCGGACGCAAACCGCTCCATGCACCGTCTGTGCCATAAAATAGTCACCACAACGGCGAAGCGGTTCTAACTGCCGCCACAGCGAAGTTCACGGAGACATCGGCTTCTCGGAGAAAGGCGGGAGCCAGCCGGCCGTGGTGTATCCGCGCGGGCGCACTGGTCCGTGCAGGCGAGCCGGAGTCGATCCGGTTGCGATGGCGTTGTAAGGAAGGCACAGCTCTCTGCATACCGAGGCAGACGTGGCGACACCCGGTAAGAGGATGACATGACACTTCCGGACTCATTCCCGACCGCTCGAGAAAGTGGCCGACCAGATCGAAGGGACATGGCTGAAGTACCTGCCCTGCACCTGCAAAGGGCTTTTAGGTGGCAGGCAATACTTCGAATCGCCATCGTTATTGCACTCACGGCAGACTTGGCAGTGTTTCCGCCGTCCGAGCAGATGCAGATTTCGGTGACTCTGGCTGCCGTCTACGCTCTATGGACCTTTGGAATGCTCTGGGCGTCGTGGAGATCGCGCAGGCCATATCCGTCTTGGGTATATCCACTGGTCGACCTGGCTTTACTCACCGCATTGATAGCAATTTCCGGCGATTTTTCTGACCCGAACTGGAGCTCGCCGGTATCTGCTGACATTTTTCTCTTCATACCCGTCCTCGCCTCATTCCAGATGAGGCCGGTTCTTACTGCGGCATCTGGAGTGCTCGCAGCGGCGAGCTACGCCGTCGGTACTGCCGTCGGCCATCTACATCAGCCGTACTGGAATTTCATACTCATGCACACCCTGTTCATTCTTGTGGTGTGCGCAGGCTGTGTGCTTCTGTCGGATGTCCAACAGCACAGGGTGAGGGCGATAAGAGATTTGGCGGAACATCGCCTGTGGCTGCTGGACCGGATCATGGCGACGGAGGAGAGGGAACAGCGCAAAATTGCGGAAGTGCTGCACGACGGCGCATTGCAGAACGTTCTGGCGGCCAGGCACTCCATCGACGAAGCAGCATGCAGCCCCGGGGCGACCGATGCGCTGCAACGTGCCGATCAGGCTCTTGCCGCAGCAAGCAAGCAGCTCCGCTCGTCGGTACGAACCCTGCATCCTGAAGTCCTCGTGTCAGGAGGCCTGGTGCCCGCTCTGCAGCATCTGACTCAACAGGCTTCCGAGCGCGGGAGATTTCACGGAGAGGTTCGGTCCAGCATAACGTCCGCAGGTTCTGCAGATCGGCCACTCTACTGGCTGGCTCGCGAAATCCTGGAGAATGCCGTGAAGCATGCGCAGGCAAATAATGTCATTGTAACCTTGCAGCAGCATGATTCAGCGAGTGTTGAACTCTCGATTTCTGATGACGGTGTAGGTATATCTCGCGAATGCTTGGCCAGGAGTCTCTCGTCAGGCCATATCGGGATCGCTTCGCACCGTGCGCGAATCGAGGGCTTGGGGGGTGTTTTCACCCTCCGAAGAAATGCATCCGGCGGTACGACGGCCGAAGCCGTTGTACCAGTGGAATGAGCGACGGTTTCTTGCATCGCAGTCTGCAGGGTGACGTAGCGATCATTCCAGCAGGCCTCGGCGCATGGCTTCCGCAACCGCTGCGGCGCGATCCGACACCTGTAGTTTCTCGTAGAGGTGCTGAGCGTGCGTCTTGACCGTGCTCGTACCGAGGATCAGCTCTTTGGCGATCTGCGGAATGCTGAGTCCCCGGGCCATACCGTTCAGGACCTGACTTTCCCGCTCACTGAGGGTCGGAGAATTCTGGGATCGCCTCATGCGGATTTCGTCGGCCAGCCCTCCTGTCACTTCGGGTGGCACGACAGTCTTACCCTGTGAGATCGCTCGTACCGCTTCCACGACTTCCGAGCGTTTGCTGTCTTTGGTCAGGAACCCCGCAGCTCCTTCTTCCAATGCACGGTAGACAGAGGAGCTGTCGGTGAAAGCGGAGAGCATGAGAACTCGTGTGTCGACTCGGTCCCGGACCAGGGCGTGAAGCACTGCGATTCCGTCGAGTTCAGGCATGCGCAAATCCAGCACGGCGACTTGTGGAATTTCTCGGCGAATGATCTCCAGCGCATCCCGGCCGTTCTCCGCCTCGGCCACGACATCAATGAACCCACTTAGTTGCAGCGCGCGTGAGATGCCCTCGCGAAACAGGGGGTGATCATCGGAAATTACCACTCGGATGCGAGGAGGGCTTGGCGTTGCCACGGCAATCCCGACCTTTCGTCTGCGCTTTTACTGCTTTACGATCGCCGGCAAGTTTTCGATGACTCTTACTAAGGTATATGAGCCCCTGCTGCCGGGCCATGCGTGGCTCGTTGCCGTAATGCAGGGAGACATGAGGGGGTCACCGCCGGGTCCTCAGCGGGCGGCGACCGTCTCCCGCCGTGCGGTGGCCCGGGCCGCCGTGGAACCGAACATCGTGATCGTCACGACGCCCAGCATCGCCAGCAGACCGACCCCTGCCGTTCCGGACCAGCCGGCCACATGGAAGGCAGTGGCACCCACCGTGCTGCCGACGCTGGAGCCGATGTAGTAGGCGGACTGGTAGAGGCCGGAGGCCTGGGCGCGACCGTGGGTGGCGGTCCTGCTGACCGTCGAGGCGGCGACCGCGTGGCCGGCGAAGAAGCCCGCCGTGATCAGGACCATGCCCAGCAGGACCAACGGGAGAGTGCCACGGAGGGAGATCAGCAGACCCGCCGTCGTCGTGGCGGCCGCCAGGCAGAGGGCGCCCCGGCGGCCCAGGCGGTTCACCAGCCGGCCCGCTGCCGACGCCGAGACCGTACCCACCAGGTACACCAGGAAGACCGAGCCGACGATGCCCTGGGGAAGCGAGAAGGGGGCGTCGGTCAGGCGGTAGCCGATGACCGTGTAGACACCGCCGAACACCGTCATGAACAGTGCGCCGATCGCATAGAGGCGGCCCAGCAGTGGGTCGGTGAGGTGGTCGCGGACCGTGCGGGCAAGCGTGCGGGGGTGCAGGGAGCCCGCCTTGAAGTGCTTCGGTGCCGGCAGCAGCAGTCGGAAGGCCACCGCACATGCCACCGCGATCACGCCGATCACCCCGACGGCCACCCGCCAGCCCCACTCCTGGGCGACCCAGCCGGTGACGACCCGGCCGCTCATGCCGCCCACGCTGTTGCCGGCCACGAACAGGCCGATCGCCGTGACCAGGGCCTTGGGGCGGACCTCCTCCGCGAGGTAGGCCTGTGCCGACGCCGGCAGGCCGGCCAACGCGGCGCCCTGCAGCGCCCGCAGCACGATCAGCGCGCCCAGCGACGGCGCGAACGGCACCAGCAGGCCGACCATCACCGCGACCGCCAGCGATGCCGTCATCACCGTGCGCCGCCCGAACCGCTCCGACAGAGCGCTCATCGGCACGACGAACACCGCCAGCCCGCCCGTCGCGGCCGCCACCGTCCAACTCGCCTCGCTCGCCGTCGCCCGGAACTCCCCGGAGATCAGGGGCAGCAGCGCCTGCGTGGAGTACAGCAGGACGAAGGTCGCGGCACCCGCGAGGAAGAGGGCGAGGTTCATCCGGCGGTAGCCGGGACCACCCGGCGCCATCCGGGAATCGGATGCGGCGGTGGACACCTCGGAATCGGTGGGAGACATGCTTTGACTGTAGGAATCACCCGATCCATCCGTCTAATGAACGAAATCTTCATAATCGTTCCCATGGTGCATCAGTACGGGTCACAAGGTCGCCTTTCGTGAACGAGTGACGCAGAAGACAGCGGGAAGAGCGCCCGGAGGGTCCCGCCACCCGTGGCGGGTGCCCGGTCAGGCGGGCTGATGGAGGAGGCGCTCGATGCACGATTGGATCTTGGTGAGGAGTCCGATGACGGGTTCGTTGTCGCGGATCGTCCTCCGCACGTGGGTGTCACCGTTCTGGCGTGTTGCCAGTTCGCGCAGACGCTGGGTGTAGAGCCCCTCGAGGTACAGACGCATGTCGTCGAGGGCGTCGGCCAGGGCTGTTGCGTGGGCGGTCCGTTCGTCGGCCTGTGGCGCGCTCAGGGCTGCGGGAGCGTGTGTGCCGTAGTCAGAAAGCCCTGGGATGAGGGCTGCCTGCTGTGTGGAGTGAGCGGTCAGGGCGGTGAGATGTTCCATGAGCGTGGCCAGGGCGGCGAGGGTGGTGGAGGCATCCGAGACGGCCCTGGGGTCGTGGCCGGGCTCCCGGCGCGCGTGCTGCTGTGAGGTCTGGGCCTTGGCCAGGATGCTTTCGGCTCTGCGGCGGGTCCGGTCCGTCGAGGGGCTGCGGGGGTGGGTCAGCCGGTTCAGCGCCGCGTCCAGGTAGGCGGCGACTGCCCGGGTCGCTTCGGTGGTCTGTTCGGTGAGGCGGTCGTGGTCCCAGATGGGCCACAGCAGGTAGCCGCCGAGGAGTGCGGCGGCGCTGCCGAGAACGGTCATGGCGATTCGCTCGAGGGCGGAGCCCCAGTCGCCTGGCTGGGTCACGTCGCCGATCAGCAGCACCAGCGGGGTGCCGAAGACGACCCAGAAGGCGTAGTTGACGGGCCGCAGGGCAAAGCCGGCGCTGATGACGGCGAACAGCATGACCGCGAGGAGGGCGGGCTCCTTGACTCCGGCGATGATCAGGGCGGCGCAAGTGCCGCCGACCAGGTTGCCGGTGATGCGCTGGCCGGCGCGTTCGAGGGTGGCGCCGTACTGGGGGCGCAGGACTCTCAGGACGGCCAGGGTCGCCCATTCGCCGTGCGGAAGGCGAGCCCCCCATACCAGGGTGAACACGGCGGCGGCGACGGCTGTGACGCGTAGGGCGTGGCGGTAGGCGGAGGAGCTGAATGTCATGGCCGCGCGCAGGCGTGCCGCGTCGAAGGGAGCCTGCGGGGCTGGAGCCGGGTGGATGCGCGTGCCGGCCGCGCCTCGAAGGGTGCGGGCGTGATGGTGCGCGGTACCGGTCGCGGTGCGGATGCGGGCCAGCAGCCGGCGCTGGCGCCCGGCCTTGGCCATCGCGGGGTAGGGCTCCTGCCCGGTGGCCGTGCGCGAACGCAGCCTGTCGCAGGCGAGGGTGAGCGTCGCCATCGCGTCGGCCATGTCCTTCAGGGAGGTTTCGTGGCCCGGGCGGCGGGTGAGCAGGCCGGCCACCTGGGCGATCTGGTCGGCCAGCGCCCGGCTGGCGGCGGTGAACGGCTGGAGAACGGCCTGGGGCGGGGTGCCGGTCTCCGCGAGCGCCGCGGTGAGGTCGACCAGCACGGATGCCTGGCGCAGCAGCGGGGCGACGAGAAGGGCCAGATACTCGTCGCCGTCCGGGCCGTGCAGTCCCTGCGCTGCTTGTTCCGCTCGCCGCAGTGCGGCCATTGCGCGTGCGTGGTCGCCGCCCGGCTGGTGGGAGGTGGCGGCGATCCGATCGAGGTGTCGGCCGGTCTCCCGAAAAGGCTGGGCGACAGCGGCCAGCACACTTCGCAGACGGGGCGCAGGGGTGAGCAGACCGGTGGCAGCGGCGTACCAGAGCCCTCCGGCCAGCACGAGGAGGACGGCACGCACGGTTCCCACCGCGTCCGAACCGGTCTGTCCGGCGCCTGCCAGCAGGGCGGTTGCGGGCATCGTGCCCAGGCGGGCCACCGTCCCATGCACCGCCTGCCCCATCGCGGCGAGGAAGACCAGCGCCATGAGCAGGGCCAGGGCAAGCGGGAACAGACCGGTCACCAGTTCCCCGGCCCAGAAAGCGAGCGCGTTGACGGCGCCGGCCACAGCCAGACCCGCGGTCCGCTGCCCGCGGGGGCCGCCCTTGTTGGTGAACGCCGCCACATACGCGCCCAGGCACGCCAGCGCGCCCGCCGCAGGATCACCGGCCGCCACACCCACCAGCAAGGGCAAGCCGACGGCCACCCCGTTGGTCAGTCCGGCGAGGGCCGCAGGCCTGCTGCCCGGGACCGGCTCGAACAGACGGGCCCAGCTCCTGTGGCCGGTCAATCCCGCTGGAACCGGCCCATCAGCACCGCCCGCTCCACGACATGACCCTCCATCGCCTCCTCCACCTCAGGCCGCCCGGCGGAGGGCGGCAGGTCCAGGACGGTGTCCAGCGCGTAGAGGGTGAAGAAGTACCGGTGCGGGCCGTCACCCGGCGGCGGTGCCGGACCGATCCAGGTGTTGGTCCCCCTCGTGGTGACCCCCACCACCCCCACCTGCCCGTCGCCCTCGGAGATCCCGCGCTGCCCCGCCGGGATGTTCCACACCACCCAGTGATCGAAATTCCCGTCCGGCCGCCGGTCCCGCGGCACATCGGGATCATGCACCACCAGCGCCAGACTCGCGGCCCCGACGGGCACCGCATCGAACTCCAGCGGCACCTGGGACTCACCACCGTCCACTGAATACTCGACGGGGATCCAGTCACCGTCGCGGAACGACGGACTCTCCATCCTCATGTCGCCATACTCCGCCGCACCGGACAAACAGGCCTGTTAGGCGCCCCCGCCTCGGCCGGGACGGCTGACTGATATCCGGATCCGCCGGCGGTGGATGATCCGGGCTGGTGGGCGCACTCCCCCGCCAGGAAACCCGCAGGTCAGCCGTATCGGGGCCAGCCACCGTCACCGTTGCGACCTTTGGAATTTCCGGCAGGGGCGTGGTCCACTGGCCTGGGGGCCGGCCGCCGCCAGGCCGTCGGCACAACAGCCACGGGGACCTTGCATGAAGGACCACGAGCACCGGCACGGCCACGCCAGAGACGGCGAAACCCACGACGGGCACAGGCATGGCGTGACCGCGGACGCGGACCGGCGATGGCTGAGCCTTGCGCTGACCCTGATCGTGGCCTACATGTGCGGCGAGGTAGTCGTGGGTGTCCTGGCGCACTCGCTGGCGCTGATCTCAGACGCCGCGCACATGCTCACCGATGCGGCTTCCATCGTGTTGGCCCTTGTGGCGATGCGGTTGGCCAGCCGCCCCGCGCGCGGCGGCTACACCTACGGCCTCAAGCGAGCGGAGATCCTCTCAGCGCAGGCCAACGGCGTCACCCTGCTGGTGCTGTCAGCCTGGCTCGCGTATGAAGCGGTGCGCCGGCTGATCGCCCCGCCCGAGGTCACCGGCGGCCTGGTCGTGATCACGGCACTCATCGGAATCGTGGTCAACATCGCAGCGGGCTGGGCGATCGCCAAGGCCAACCGTTCCTCGCTGAACATCGAAGGTGCCTACCAGCACATCCTGACCGACCTGTACGGGTTCATCGCCACCGCCATTGCCGGCGCCGTCGTACTGCTGACGGGATTCTTCCGCGCGGACGCGATCGCCTCGCTGTTCGTCGTGGTGCTGATGCTCAAGGCCGGGATCAGCCTGGTCCGCCAATCCGGGCGAATCTTCCTGGAGGCCGCCCCGGCCGGCCTCGACCCTGACATCCTCGGCGGCCGCATGGCCGCCACTGAACAAGTCGTCGAGATCCACGACCTGCACATCTGGGAGATCACCTCCGGTCAGGCCGCTCTCTCCGCGCACGTCCTGGTCACCCCAGGCGGTGACTGCCACGCCGTACGCCGAGCCCTTCAGCTGCACCTGCGCGAGGCATACGGCATCAGCCATGCCACCTTGCAGGTCGACCACCTCGGCGAAGACCGCACCGGCACCGACCCTCTCCTGCACATCACCACCCGCCCGGACGGCAGCGCCAAGGACGGCGGGGAGCCGCCGCAAGAGGAAGACATCCACGGCCCAGTCCACCGCCCCGGTCCCCACACCCCCTGACCCGCCGAGGCGCGCCCGTTCTTGTGGGCGAGCGCAGGCTACCTGTGTCCTTAGAGTCAACACAGGTTTATCTGATCCCCGTCTGTGGAGCTGGTGCAAGACCTCGACGGAGTACTCCGGACGGGCAGTCGGCGACGAAGCAGAAACCCTCACGGCACGAGCCGTAAGAATCCCCCTCCTTCAGGAGGGGGAGAAGTCAAGAGAAAGACAGCCTGCCTCGGGGCGAGTTACTTGGGCCTGCGTTTGCGCGAATGTCACTCGCTGCAATTCCCATCGCTCCGAAAGCAGCGAGTGAACTGAGCTGTCCTATCAGCACTGGACTCGGCACCTCGCGGAAGGTTTCTCCCGCGAGGTGCCGAGTTCTGGGGACTCTTCAACGATCAGCCCTGAGTGCCGCCCTGGGTGTTGCCGTTGCCACCACCCTGCGTACCGCCCTGGGTGTTGCCGTTGCCACCACCCTGCGTGCCACCCTGAGTGTTGCCGTTTCCGTTGCCCTGGGTGCCGCCCTGGGTGTTGCCGTTGCCACCACCCTGCGTGCCACCCTGAGTGTTGCCGTTGCCGTTGCCCTGGGTGCCGCCCTGGGTGTTGCCCATGCCACCACCCTGCGTACCGCCCTGGGTGTTGCCGCGGCCGCCACCCTGCGT
>NZ_JBIVXA010000018.1:187730-188841 GCF_044768965.1 Streptomyces sp. NPDC090798 | reverse complement strand
TCCCTGCGTGCCACCCTGGGTGTTGCCGTTTCCGTTGCCCTGGGTACCGCCCTGGGTGTTGCCGTTACCGTTACCCTGCGTGCCACCCTGGGTGTTGCCGCGGCCGCCACCCTGCGTGCCACCCTGGGTGTTGCCGTTTCCGTTGCCCTGGGTACCGCCCTGGGTGTTGCCGTTACCGTTACCCTGCGTGCCACCCTGGGTGTTGTGCTGGTGGTTGCTGGCCGAATGCGCAGCATGGTGCATGGGAGCGGCCTCGGCGCTGGCCACACCGACGGTTCCTGCGGCCAGTGCGGCGATGCAGGAAATCCCTGCGATGCGGGCCATGTGACGTCGAGCGTTGAACATGAGGAAACCTCGTATTTCTAGGTGGACGAACTTTCGTAGATTCATTTCAACCCGTCTGGCCTCTGCTGTGCGTCCCCTGATTGGAGGAGCAACAGGTTGATGTGTTCGTCGGCCGAGGAAAGAGGCTTGGCTGATGCTGCAGGCAGTAGGTCTTGATGGACCCCGTTGCCGTCTTCGTTGACCCGCAATGGAGCGGTCATCGACAGACCGCTGATGGGGGTTTGGGGCACCGGCTCCACTACGAGGGAAGGCCTTCACGTCCAGAACGCGTAGGCATGCCGCAGCCCGAGCCTGTCCGCGGGCGTCGGGGCACCATCGGGATGATCTCCGTGTGACTGGTGCGATCCCGGTGCCTCAGCCGACTTGAGACAGCTCCGTTGAGTGGGCCGAACCCGGCTTGCTTCTGCGGGCAGATTACGGCGGCAGCTGCCTGCAGAAGGCGTGGATGACTCCTGCCTCTGACAGATCGGACACTGGCTGCGGGTGGCAGCTTGCACCGTCGGTCGTGCTGACGGGTGACGATGAGCATCGTCACCTCACTCCTCCAGCACGTGGAGAAACCAACGAGGCCCCCGGGGCTGTGGTGCGGAGACGTCGGACATCTCGCTCAACAGTGTTCGGGGGCCTCGCCGTCACGACAGTGGCCTCGCCCGATCAGTGATCAACTTCAGAAGACTCGTTGTGAACGCCATGGGTGAAGCAGAAGGAGATGGGAGCGGCGCGGTGATGATGCGCCCTGCTGCCGAATTCCGGACACCCTGCGTAC
>NZ_JBIVXA010000018.1:184833-187639 GCF_044768965.1 Streptomyces sp. NPDC090798 | reverse complement strand
CCTGCGTGCCGCCCTGGGTGTTCCCGGTCCCGCCCTGCGTGCCGCCCTGGGTGTTCCCGGTCCCGCCCTGCGTGCCGCCCTGGGTGTTCCCGGTCCCGCCCTGCGTGCCGCCCTGGGTGTTCCCGGTCCCACCCTGCGTACCGCCCTGCGTGTTCCCGGTCCCACCCTGCGTACCGCCCTGCGTGTTCCCGGTCCCACCCTGCGTACCGCCCTGCGTGTTCCCGGTCCCACCCTGCGTACCGCCCTGCGTGTTCCCGGTCCCACCCTGCGTGCTATTACTGTTGCCGTTCACCTCATTAAAAACATTTCCGTAAGACCCGCCGTTGTTGAAAACAACGGTAACTCCTGCGGGGGTTTCAGGATCATTGCGGAGTTCCGCGGAAGCCTGGCCCGCTGTTGTGCCTGTCAGTGCCACGGCAGCGACAAAGGGCAGGGTTGCGTAGATGCCAAACCTTTTCACAGGACCCCTTTCTTGTTGTAGATAGAGATAGGAATCTTTGTGGACTAAACTGTCGCAACACATCACTCCATAACTACAGCGACACGGCAATGTCACCCATACAGAGTGTTAAGCAGACTGCACCGTGATGTGGGATTTTCTGCGTGCGGGACCCCCATGGCCCACCGGGGCCAGACCGACGCTCCTGCGGTGGACCGGCCGGACTCATCGGGCTCGGCGACGTATTCGAGCTTGTCGCGCACAGCCGCCACCACGCGGTCGGGAGGTCCGAATAGCGCGTCGAACATGTTCTGCTCGACCGGTCGACTTTTTCTCCAGCCGCTCCAACTGCTGCTGGGCTAGACCTGCTTGGCAGCTCGGTCGACCTGCTCGCGAACGCCGCCTGCCCCGCTCCAGAACGGTGAGGCCGTCGCGATCAACGACGCCCCGACAAGCAAAAAAGAATGCAGCACGTCGATGCGTTGCGTTCACAAGACGTTCCTCCGTGACCGCCCGCGCATGCCGCATTACCGCTGCACTCCCGCCGCCAGGCCGTCGACCAGAAGAGACAGAAGAGACAGAAGTATTATTCGACGGACGCCCACGACAGGTTCGGTAGAGAGGTTCTTCGCCCCCGGCAGTGAACGTCCACGTGTTCGGCGTCCTGGGCGAGGCCGGGATGCCGGGTGACGCGTGGAGCATCACGGTCCTCAGCCCTCGGTATCGCCGTGACCCTCTGGAAATTCGGCCTGTTCATCGACTTCGGCCTGCCAGCCACAGCCCGAGCAGCGCGACTTTCGCGGTCACCGCGATCCCAAGAACCCAACTGTGGCCGACCACCTGACCCAGCACCGTCAGGCTGCCACGCCGCCGGCAGGCTGCTTGTCCCCGCCCGCTTCGCCCAGGAGCGGCTGGCCAGCGAGCAGCGAACCGTGTGCGGAACCTGCGACACCACCTCTGTCCCCGTCGTCAGCGACCAGGAGCTGGGTGCTGTTACAGACGGTGTGCGGCCAGCGTCCTGTCGCCGTCGCGGAAGCCTTCGTCTCTACGCTCGCGCCGGCCACCCAGGTGACACACCGAGGTGGCACACCCGCATGTTCGCGCCGGAGATTCGGGCCGGTGTCCGTGGCCCCGACGGACCGGTAGGCCGCTGGAGCACGGACGAAGGACAAGACAGAGCGCCGCCGGGTGAGGAGGTACCCGCCCCCGCCCTGGTCCAGCACGGCCGGACGGACACGGCCCCCTGCTTGGAAGCCTGGGGGACGTAAGGCGATTGTCGTGCTGACCCTGTTCTCGATCGGCTCCCAGTCGGCGGCCAAGTCACCGGGCTGGAGCCGAGCCGGGACGTACGTGTAGCTAATTCCAGCTACAGGGCCGCCCGAGTCTATATGTGGATTGCGGCGATCGTTTGCCGTCGAAGTAAATTGACGGTAACGGGCTCAACGGAGGCCCTGAGGTCGTTCGGATCTAAAGTGTGGGTCTTTCTAGTGACAAGCGGTGTGGTTAGGCCCCTTATAGCTCACGATTCGAGTTGACTCAGCCGACGCGTGAGACCAGTATCGGGATTGTAACTTCGCCGCTGTGCAGGTATCCAGGCGCCCGGGATTACAACGCGCGGTGCTTCTCTTCCTGCACACCGGCCTCCAGGGGCTGCACTGGCACTCAGCCCGGCAGCGGACTGAAGTACCCGGCGGATCCAGCACCTTTCAGGTGTGGGATGAAGGAAATTCACGGTTAATGCGCTGGGCCTTCAATTGGCCGGACGTGTCTTCTGAGTGGCCGACAACACCACGATCGGATCGGACCACGCTCTGCGCATCGCATGACCAGACGCCGAAGCGAATAGTGCTTAATACGGAAGAGAGGAGCACGCGCGTGCGGCACACTCGGAAGCAGAAGATGGCGACAGCAATAGTGTCGGCGGCAATGGCTGGAGGAATGGCTGCCATAGGGGCCCCTGCCTCAGCGGCGCCGGCGGTGACCGGCGCAGTTTCCCACGTCCAGACACTTGCCAGTAAAGGTACATCGCAGGCTCAGACCCTGCTGCCGGAAAAGCCGTGCAAGCAGAAACACTGCAATACCGGCAACAATCAGGGGTCGCGGAGCGGCAGGGGTGGCAACACCCAGGGCGGCACCCAGGGCGGCGGCTCCGGCAACACCCAGGGCGGCACCCAGGGCGGCGGCTCCGGCAACACCCAGGGCGGCACCCAAGGTGGCAGGGGTGGCAACACCCAGGGCGGCACCCAGGGCGGCGGCTCCGGCAACACCCAAGGCGGCACCCAGGGCGGCGGCTCCGGCAACACCCAGGGCGGCACCCAAGGTGGCAGGGGTGGCAACACCCAGGGCGGCACCCAGGGCGGCGGCTCC